>JAMPGU010000002.1 GCA_023663865.1 Clostridium sp. | reverse complement strand
ATTACAGGCAATTACCACGAGAAACCAATACTTCGTTACGACACCTCAGCTAATGTCTTTCGGTTTGTAAAATTTGTATTATCCTTTATGTGCTGCAGAGCTTTTCATATGAAGCTCTTTCATTCCGTCAACCTCATCGCAGATTTCCTTGAGATTGCAGGATGAACAGTCGAACAAAACGTTGTCAAGAATATGATTTAATGCCGATGTAGTATCCTTTATTTTCTGTGCAATACGGTTTAATTCGGCAAAATTATCAAGTTCCGTAATAAAAATAATCTCAACGCTTTTTACAATTGGATATTCTTTATACGCCGCAATCAGCTTATTGCCTAAATCTGCAAAGCTGTATTTGGCTTTTAAAGCATTTTTGCCAACTCTGATTTGCTCACGCATACTGAAGGCAGAGGCCCTCACCATAAAGTCTTTGACATAAAATTTGTATTTTACCTGGTCTAATTCCTTTATACGTTTAAAAGCCTCATCATCACCGTTAGGATCTTCTATCTCGAGAAAAACAATTTTGCCAAAGGGTACGTCCTTTTGTATTTCATCCAAATCCTTTCCGACAAGGTAGGCTCTGTCAGAAAATTTCATATTGCTGCTGACAGCTAAGGTCGAAACGCAGGGAAGCTGACTGCCGCCAAGCTCAAATGCCGTATCCCTGGAAAAAAGGATATCATTTTTTCCTGCATCCTTTAGCCGGGATGGTGCAGTGTCAAGAGCCTGCAAATCTCCGACTAAATTTTTTAACTGTTCAATAAATGAGTTGTAAATTACCATTAAAGCTTTCTATCCTTTTCCAGGTTGTCATAATGCACCTGCAGCTTGTCATATATAAAACGAACCAGCTTCATATCTAAATTGAAAAAATAGATGCAAAATGTAATCAGAAAAAATGCAGCAATAACACACAAAATAACGATTAATGCAGTTTTCATTATGCCATTCCTTTCTGTCTTGCGTATTCAGCAGCACCAAGTGCACCCATAAGCTGTGGGTCAATATCCAAATCAACAACCTTGATTTTAAGCACCTTTTCAATAGCCTTCTTCAAGCCTGTGTTCTTTGCACATCCACCCGTTAATGTAATACTGTCAGTAGCACCTGCTTTTTTCGCCATAACAAAACAGCGCTTTGCAACTGCAAGCTGAATGCCTGCCGCAATTTCATCCATAGGCTTGCCTTCGCCCACAAGTGAAATAACCTCTGATTCAGCAAAAACAGTACACTGTGCAGTAATCGGAATGGTGTTCTTCGCATTGAGAGACAGCTGACAGAATTCAGGCAGAGTCATTTCAAAAGCGTTTGCCATTGCTTCAAAGAATCTTCCTGTGCCGGCTGCACACTTATCATTCATAGCAAAGTTTTTAACAGTGCCGTCTGTATCAATGGCGATACCCTTAACGTCCTGACCGCCAATGTCGATAATCGCTTTAACATTTGGATTTGTTACATGAACGCCCATAGCGTGGCAGCTGATTTCAGAAATGTTTTCGTCTGCAAAGGGTACCTTGTTTCTGCCGTATCCGGTACCGATAAGATAATTCAAATCCTTTGCAGAGCTTATATCTGCAATCTTGCTCAAAGCTTCATCCAGTGCCAGCTCTGCACTGGCAACAGGATTAATCTTGCTTCTTACGGTTGAATCGGCAACCATTTTGCCGTTTTCATCTAAAATTACACATTTTGCATAGGTTGAACCTACGTCGCATCCACCAAAATATTTCATATTTATTTTCTCCTTACCAAGCTAAAGTGTCATCAAAATCAACAAGTGTCGGATCAACCGGCTCTTCGTGAAGAACAGCTGACATATATTTATTGATATTTTCACGCATATCACGGCGGGAAATGGTTCTTGGATCCATAAGATCCTGAGGTACCCAGATAAAGTTTATGCCGCGCTCTCTTGCCTGATCATCAAAGATACCAACAAGTCCGTCCATACCCTTACAGGAAATCTGGTCGTACATAATAACCATATCGGCATTATACATTTCAACAATATCCCACAGCTCGTCAACAACATTCTGATAACCGCCCTTTGTGTGCTTTCTCATTGTTGTTCGCTGAAGTGTTTTTGCAAAGGTTGTAAGAGCGGCGTCCTTATCCTCTGTGTCATACATTATGTAGGAAATCATGGTTTCCATATCCATAACAACATTTACGCCCCAACAGTTTTCGAGCCAGTTGGCAAGGGAGGTATAGTAGTTTGCAGGGCAGGACCAAACAATTGCTCTGTGACGCATTTCCTTAGAACAAGGGGTTTTCTTTTCATATCCCTTCATCATAAGCTTGTTAACCTTCTTGTCAATTTTCAGGAAACGGTCGTCCATACCGCCTGAGATATGGAAATAGAACAAGCGATATAACCAGAAGGTTGCACCTGTCATTTGCGGGTAATCTGTTTTGTTGATTTCCCATTTTTGAATTTCATATTCAAGCTGCTTATTGTATTGCTTCATTGCAGAGAAGAATGCGTCCCAGTCAAACTTTTCACCGGTTTGCTCTTCAATAAATTTGATACATTCTTTAACTTCCTCAAGAGCATATTCCTGAACATCCTCACCGTTATATCTTAACGGCACATTAATAACGTGGGTAGGAATATTAAATCTTCTGTCCAGATAGGAGGAGTTCATAATAGAACCATCACAAGGCATATTACAGGTTACGGAGCATTTACCAACGATAGGGTAATCATCATTGATGGCAACGCCTGCCTCAGCTGACGGCAAAGGACAAACATCTGCCGGTACACCATAGCTTTCTGTGATATCAAGATAAGGCGGTGTAATTTGCTGGTCAACCATGGATGAAAGGAAAATCGGAACGGTTGTAACATGGTTATCCTTCAGATTAGGAAAGCCCGCCATAATCTCTGATGAAAAGATTTCATCAACATTAACTGTTTTGTCTGCCCATTTTGGATTTTTGTGAAAATGCTTATCGTTTGCAAGCAAAAAGTTAATCAGCTCAGTTGTCGGTTTAACAAGTCCGTTAAAATGAAGATGTGTGATTCTAAGCTGCGGACCGCGCAGACCCTCTGTGTGACGGTCTATCCATGCAGGTGCAGACAAATAGCTTGCCATCCAGCGATAGTTCCAAATACCTTTAATGGAGGATACAGGTGCCTTGAGCACCATAACAATCATATCCTTCCAGGTGATCAGCCATCTGTAATAGTCATATGCTGTATCGGCAATACCGCGCCACTCTCTGTGCTTCAATATAGCGGTTTTGTCTTTATGCAGCTTTCCAAGATTTTTTGGCTGGTTTCTCCAAAGACTCATGATTTACCCTCCTTTGCTTTCTGAATTCGTTTTATTTCAAGACTTTCAACGAATGCCTGGATTCTTGTGCGAAGCTGACCGGATGCATTTGCTGTATACTGTCTGTCAACAGTGACAGAAGGAATTCCCATTTCGTTTGTAATAATATGAGATGCAAGCGCTCTTTCGTAGCCCCAGAACTCACAGAATTTTAATTGCTCGTAAACAACACCGTCTGCATGGTATTCCTCAACAAGCTGTTTTACATAATCTCTTCTGTTCTGCACCTTGTCGTGCTGCATATATCTCGGACACTGGCTTGTGTGCATATAATGAAGAATAATTTCTTCCAGCACGTCGCCGTCATCGCTTAATTTAATTTCCTCTCTGCCGGGAAGTGAGCCGAAGCAGAATCTGTCTGCAACAACCAAAGCACCGGCATCCTCAAACAGCTTTGTGAAATCAGGGTCATCCATTTCCGAACCAACCACAACAACCTTTGCTCTGAAATTCTTTTTCTCATCAGGAACTCTGGTTTTCAGCTCTTCAGCTGTTTCACGCAATTTGTCAAGAATTAAATATTTCGGACAGCAGTATGTAACAAGGCATAATACATGAAATTCATATCCGGTAATTCTCGGATTATCTTCTTTGCGGTATTCGCCTATTTCTGTAATCAGACGGCAAATTTCATTGTGTTCTTCAACAGCCTTGCGAAGGGAGGCTTCGCTTATATCTGCCCCGTAAACCTCGTGAAGTCTGTCAAGCACCTTTGTCTGCATTTGATTTTTGTAGTGCTTAACTGTATGAGGCGCAATTTTGAAAGGCACATCAGAAATAGAAACAAAGAAGTTTGGATTGTTAACTAAATTCAATACCTCAAAATGCTCATAAGCTCTGTTCATCTCCGAACAGGTCTCGGAGCCGATGAATGCGGACAGGAAGTTGTAGCCTCCCTCAATACCTCTTTCAACCAATGCTTTTGAGTAACCGCATAAATAGGAGCTCATATAGTAGGTTGCAATATCCATTGAGCCTGTTCGCGGCGCTCTCAGTCTAACAGAGAAGCAGTCACCTACATTAAGCAAAACCTCAGGAATATGATAGCAGGTATATGCTACAGCCTTTTTGCCCTCTGCTACGGCCTGCTTCACCAAATCATTATTTGCTTCCTGAAGTAAGTTTTCAAAATAGATTAAGTGTTTTAAATCCTTCATTACAGCACCTCAATTTTCTTTAATGCCTCTTTGACACCTTTTACAACATTTGATTCATCGGGAAGATTGAAAATATTTTCTCCCTGTATATCAAACATTGACAGATTTTTATCATCAGAAATATAGCTGAGCACCTCAATGCCGTTTGTGTCGATATATTCCTTGAGTGATTCATCTGCCATACGATTTATGATTGCACCGATTTTGTCATACATAACAAGCTCATCGGCAACCCCTTTAATTGTATTTATAACCTGACAGCCCTTTTTGCTTGGGTCTGTAATAAGTAACAGATGTGTAACCTTCTCCATAACACGGCGGTTGATTTGTTCAATGCCTGCCTCTCCGTCAATTACGACATAGTCGAATTCATTTGAAAGAATAGAGATTACTTCCTTGAGATAGGAGTTGATTTTGCAGTAGCAGCCGGCAGTTTCAGGTCTGCCTACAGCAATAAAGGAATATCCGTCGGTTTCAACAAGCGCATCGAAGATTCGATATTTTGCCTCGCCAAGCAGTTCGACAGCTCCTCTTGTATCGCCCTCGTCCACAGAGGCGATAATCTTTTTTCTTATATCGTCTATTGTCATTTTTACATCAATGCCAAGAGCTGTTGAAAGGCCTACAGCAGGGTCGGCATCAATTGCAAGTATTTTTTTGTCCGGATATTTTTCTACCAAACAGCGTACAATTGTTGCAGAAAGTGAAGTCTTTCCAACTCCACCTTTACCTGCAACAGCAATAATCGTTGCTTTATTCATAATACATCACCAATATTGATTATACACAATAATCGACGATAAAGCAATAAAATTGCTAATATTTTAACAATGTTACTATATATAATTTATATAAAAGTATAATACGACTTTGAGAATGTTATGCGATTTATCAAATATCATTTATATTTCTTGCATTTTATCTGTATTTTTGTTAATATTCTTATTAAGAAAAACAAAGGACGATTTATATGTTTGTAGATATTGCTAAAATAAAAATAAAGGCGGGAGACGGCGGTGCCGGTGCAGTTGCCTTCCACCGTGAAAAATATGTTGCAGCAGGCGGCCCTGACGGCGGAGACGGCGGTAAAGGCGGAGACGTAGTTTTTGTAGTGGACGATAATTTAGCTACTTTAGCTGATTTCAGATATAAGCGTAAATATGCTGCAAAAAATGGTGAAAACGGACGAGGCTGCCGCCAGTACGGAAAAAAAGCACCTGACCTTGAAATCAAGGTGCCGAGGGGTACAATCATCAAAGAGGCTAACTCCGGCGCAGTAATGGCAGATATGAGTAATACGGACCGATTTGTAGCAGCCCGCGGCGGCAAAGGCGGATGGGGCAATATTCATTTTGCTACACCGACACGTCAGGTACCGCGTTTTGCAAAGCCGGGTATGCCCGGTGAAGAATGGGAGGTTTCTCTTGAGCTAAAATTGCTGGCAGATGTAGGTCTGTTAGGTTATCCCTCTGTGGGCAAATCCAGCCTGATTTCCGTTGTCAGTCAGGCAAAGCCCAAGATTGCAGATTATCATTTTACAACACTTGTTCCTAACTTAGGTGTTGTGTCAATGGGCGAGGGGAACAGCTTTGTAATTGCGGATATCCCCGGTTTGATTGAGGGTGCAAGTGACGGTATTGGTTTGGGTCACGAGTTTTTGCGTCATGTTGAACGCTGCAGATTGCTGGTGCATATTGTAGATGTCAGCGGCCACGAGGGCAGAAATCCGATAGAGGACTTTAATACAATTAACGAAGAGCTTGTAAAATTCAATCCTGATTTGGCACAGCGGCCTCAGATTGTTGCAGGAAATAAGATTGATATGGCTGAGCCTGAGCAGATTGAAGAATTCAAGAATTATGTCGAAGCAAAGGGTTATGCATATTTTTCGATTTGTGCGCCTATTTTGGAAGGCACGCAGGAGCTGGTGAATGCAGTATGGAATAAGCTTCAAACCCTTCCGCCGATTAAGGAATATGAGATTGAGCAGATTCCTCTTGATGCATTGATAAAGGATGATAAGGGATTCAAGATTACAGTAGAGGATGACAATTATTATATTGTTGAGGCTTCATGGTTCCCTAAGGTTCTCAAGGGTATTGATATTGAGGATTATGAGGCTTTGCAGTATATGCAGCGTGTGCTTGAAAAAAGCGGAATTTTTGATGCATTGAGAGAAAAAGGAATTCAGGAAGGCGACATAGTATCTATTTATGATATTGAGTTCGAGTATATACCATAATGAGATTTGTAGATAAAGAAATAAATCCAAAGCAGCTAAGCCCCCTTAACCTTGCCTTTATCGGTGATTGTGTTTACGAAATGCTGGTCAGAGAAACCTTGGTGGCGGAGGCGAACAGACCTGTAAACGATTTGCACAGAGAAAGTGTGAAGTATGTTTCGGCAAAGGCGCAGACAAATGCATATGCGAAAATGAAGGATTGCTTAACCGACGAGGAGCTGGCTGTGTTTAAGAGAGGCAGAAATGCCAAGGTTGGGCATTCTCCGAAAAGTGCAACTGAGGGCGAATATCATTGTGCTACAGGGGTAGAGGCTCTCTTTGGCTATTTGTATCTGACAGAGCAGATGGATAGGATAAAAGAATTATTCGCCGCTGCAAATAATATAGAGTGATGATTATAGTAAAAATTGCTTTATCGTCAGCACTGCAGCAAGATAATTATGATATTAATTAAAATAAATGCTTGACAAATTGCGATAGGTATTATATAATAAATCACGCTAACGGGAGCATAGCTCAGCTGGGAGAGCATCTGCCTTACAAGCAGAGGGTCACAGGTTCGAGCCCTGTTGTTCCCACCAAAAAAGCAGTAACATCAATGGTTACTGCTTTTTATTTTTTGTATAATGCAGGACGGGCTCGAACCTGTGACAAGCTACTCCAAATTGACATAGCAATGGCAATTTGGGAGAAAAGGTCCGGTGGACCTTTTCGTAGTAGGTTAGTTGCCGTAGGAGCCCTGTTGTTCCCACCAAAAAAAGCAGTAACACAAGAGGTTACTGCTTTTTATTTTTTATTTACTTCTTGGATAAGGCTCGGGATTATCAGTAAGACCTGAGAGATAATCCATGCTCGTATTAAGTGCTATTGCAAGTTTTTTGCATTGCTCAAAGGTGTAATATCTTTTTCCGCTTTCAAGCTTAGAATAATCACTTTGATCGATACCGGTCATCATTTGTATTTTTATTTGAGTATAACCACGCTTCTTGCGTAAATCTTTCAGTCTGCTCATTTTTATCACCCAATATAATTATGTCATTCTGACCTATTGACATTATGGTGAAATTGACCTATTATGTATTTAGGATGAACAAATTTTGGAATATTATGATTAATTTATGTGTGATTAAGAGGGGAAATATGAATTATTCAGTTAAAATATACAGAAAAGACTGTGGAATAAAAGATACAATTTTAGAATACGAATTAAACGAGAGAGAATCTGTGTCAATTGAAGAGCTTATAAGCGAAGATGGTGGAAATATAAAAGCGTTAAAAATGCTCGCAATTGAGTGCTATGATGCACTTTTTCAATGTGAGGGAAAGATTACTGAATTATATAACGGGATAATAAAAGTGAAAAATATTTCTGATGTAATAAAAAAGGAAAGTGTATAACGAATAACACACATAATGTTTTAATACATATACAAAAATACCACAAAAAACAACATGAAAATTTTCGTGCAGTTTTATTGTGGTATTTTTTATAAATATTATGTTAACTAAATTTATACTACATCTCAACGCCGTCGAGAATATTGAATTTATATTCTTCCTTGGTTGTTTTAATTACAGCAATGTTATTGACGATTTCGGCGCTTATAATCGGTGCCTTTTTGCTGTTGATGGTATCGAGGAAAATTTTCATTTGTGTGTCTGTGTAGGTTGAAACATCGTCACTTACAAATAAAAGATTTCCGCAAAGGCTGTTGACCTTTGCAACAATTTTCCTTTTTTCTAAAGGCATTTTTATGTTTTGGTCACGAAGTAAAAATACATCGGGGTCATTAAGCCATGCTCTCTCGTCAAGATGCCGGCGGTAAATGGTGTTGGTTAATGTGTTCTGCGTTGACACATCCTCTCGGGAAAATGCTTTGTTCTCCCAGCATAAGCCAACATCGGCGCCGATTCGGCAGAAATCAACCTTTCCGAAGGCAGGAGCCAGAGGCACACCGCAGCCTAATATGATTTTGTCACCACAGCATTCACGGAGGAAATCCATTGCCTCGCACATAATTTCACCCCTTGATTTGTTGTGCATTGGCTGCTGACAGCAGGCATAGAGGAAATCCAGTTTAACCATATCATAGCCCCAGTCATTAAGCACTGTGTCAAAAACCTTTTTGATATAAGCTCTGACCTCTTCGTTATAAATATCAAGAGCGTAAAAGCCACCCCAGTTATGAGAGGCAAAATGATACTTTCCCTTTTCATCCTTAACAAGCCAGTCCTTGTGTTCTTTAAATATATAGGATTTCGGTGTTACTGCAAAAGGCGCAAGCCATAATCCTGCAAGCATATCATTGTTGTGAATCGCTTTTGCAACAGCCTTCATACCATTTGGGAATTTAACGGGATCGGTAATCAGCCAGTCGCCGACGGTTCTTTCGTAACCGTCATCAATTTGAAAGATATCAATTTTTCTGTCAAGCTTGGCAATCGCCTTTAGGTCTCGGTTAACGATATCTTCCGTAACATTTGTATAATAGTTATACCAAGTTGTGTATCCGCATTTGCGTGCAAATCTGGGCTTGGAAATATGCATAAGCGCAAAGTATTTGTCAAATGCGTCGTCGTAATCAGATTGGATTATGGCTAAATCCAGTACCTGCTTGTCACTGCTGAATTTTACGCCTGCCAAATCCTTTTCAATTGTAATTGTATCGGCTTTGGTATCAAAGGTAATGATTGTATATCCCGCTCTTTCGCTAAGAGAGCCGAAAAGGGTGACAGCATTATCCTTTCTGATATAGGCATAGGAGTAGCCGTAGAACAAGCCTGCCCGTTCAGGATACTTGTGCCACTTCAAATCTCCTGCACCCCAGATTCCTAAAGGATTAAACTTGACCTTTTCGATACCGAGAAGTCTCGGTTTAAATTCGTCCATAGCTTCGTCAGGGGAATACTCTTTTGACACAGTCCAGCTTTGGTAACCATTTGTATATATGCGCTCGTTCTTGTCTACCTTATAGTGTGCAGTCATACTGAACTTGGTGAATTCTATTTCCGTTTTCGGCAAAACAGATATTGTTATCCTGTCCTCCTTATTATCAACGCTCAATGTGAAATCATTGTTATTGAGGATGCAGGCTTTTTTTACAACACCGTTTGCTTTATACTCAAAATTATAACTGAAATCCATAAGTAAGCTCCTTATCATAATGCAGTTCATTGCAGATATCGTATATTAAAATGATAACATACACGGCAGTGAAATTCAATCCGATAAAAAATAATTCAATGAATTTTTTGCTGAAAAACGGCTTGATACCGTCAGTTCCACGCTTCGTGGATGAAATCCGATTTTCATACATTGTGTTTTTTGAGGGTCTGTGTTAGAATGCAGATGAGGGAGATGATACGATGGATGCAAAGATTACCGGTAAAATTATAAGTGACAAGCGTAAGGCTATGGGTCTGAATCAAATTCAGCTGGGTGAAAGGCTGAATGTAAGCAACAGGACTATATCCAAGTGGGAGAATGGCGATGGATATCCGGATATCACATTGCTTCCTGATATTGCAAAATGCTTGGATGTTACAATAGACGAGCTGCTGACTGGAGAAAAGCCTGCGCCTGAGATTATTATAGAAAAGGAAGACAGTGACAAGCCTCTTAATAATTTTATGGTTTGCTACATAATCTCCTTATTCTTTTCTATCTTTTCGGGTTTGCTTGGTGCGATTACGGAAATATACTGCATATGGGCATTTCCGATATTGTTTTATACCCACTGGGAAATTATGTTTGCGGCAGTCTCTCTTTTTTCATTAGTCGCAGGCGTATTGGTGTTCGCTGTGGGTATCATTCGTTTGCATCTGACGTATTCAAAACGGGAAATACTTGGTATATCAGGAAAAAAAGCAATTCTTTTGTTTGGTATATCCTGCGTGTTTCCACTCTCATTTCTTGCAAGAATAATAGATTATTCACGATTTGGTGTGTTTATGCCGTATGTTATTTCCGTTATGGTTATAGCAATCGCTGCTGTAATTATAATGGCATATAAGAGGATTAATAATTATGAAAAAAAGGATTAATATTATAAGAGCTGTATTAATCATTTTAGGACTCGCTATCGTTGGTCTGTATGCAGCACCAATGTATATATTCATAAATATTGCAACCATTATCGGATTGGCAATCGGTCTTGTTATGATTTTTGCAGGAATATTTTTAAACAAGCTTATTGCACTTTGCAAAAAAATATTCAAACATAAAAAAGGAAAAATTTTGCTTAGCTCATTTTTTACTGTTGTTATGGTTGGCGTTCTGTGCCTTTGTACTGCGGTGGGCAGTGTTATTGCCAGCGCAAACACCAATGCCAAGGGGCAGGAAACATTAATTGTTCTCGGCTGCTTTGTGAGAGGCGATTCACCAAGCTACACCCTTCGCCAAAGACTCAATGCCACATATGCTTATCTGGAGGAAAATCCGGAGGCAACGGCAGTTTTGTCAGGCGGACAGGGTGCGAATGAAAAAATCAGTGAAGCCCTTTGTATGTATAATTATTTAGTGGATAAGGGCATTGATGAAAGCAGACTGTATATGGAGGATAAAAGCACTGATACAGATGAGAATATTGCTTTCTCTAAAAAGGTAATTGAAGAGAATCATCTAAGTAATAATATTGCTGTTGTAAGCAGTGATTATCACTTGAAAAGAGCAACAATGATTGCCAAGAAAAACGGAATAGATGCTGCACGGATAAGCAGCGGCTCCACCTTTATGGATAAACCTAACTTTTATCTGCGTGAGGGTCTCGGCGTGGTAAAGGAGTTTGTGTTCGGATGAAAAAGATAAACAGCTTATTTTTGGCGATAATAGAATTTGCACTGGTTATTATGATTCCGTTTACAGCTTATGCAAATTCTTCTTGGTATTGGATTAGCACAGTAAGACCTTTTGATATTTTGCCGGTGGCAGCAGTACTGACGATTATAATTGAATTGGTTATTATTAAGTATATGGGCAGGGTAGACAGTACAGGAAAGTTGTTGGCTGTAGTCATTTTTGCAAATTTACTATCGTTTGCAATGCCGTATTTGTGCAGATGCTTTGATACACTTTACAGCTTTGATCAAATGATAGAAAACACACCGTCCTATACGGTTACCCTTGTGTTTTTATTAATGACCTTGATTGTGGAGATGCCGATTGTATATTGCTTTACAAGAAAAATAAGTGAAAATAAAAAATACTTATTATTGTCCATATTTGTAAGCAATACGATTACTACTGTTTTGGTAGCAGTAATAGAAAGAATGATTTGCAGAGGTAGCTGGTGATGAATTTTATTGGCAGAGTTTATACGGATTTGCCTGACAAGTTCGGTGTTCCGAGACAGGCAGGGAATGTACCTGCACTCAGCGGAAAAATTATATTTGATTCCCCCTACAATGTAAAAGAGGCGTTTGAGGGGATTGAAGAGTTCAGCCATTTATGGATACTGTGGCAGTTCAGTGAAAGTGTAAGAGATACATTTTCACCCACAGTTCGTCCGCCCCGATTAAACGGAAATAAGCGAAAGGGCGTATTTGCTACCCGTTCACCCTTCAGACCAAATTCTATAGGTATGTCCTGTGTTAAGCTGGATAAGGTTGCGTATACAAAAAAGGACGGAGTGATTTTATGTATCAGCGGTGTTGATATGATGAATGGCACGCCTGTTTATGATGTTAAGCCGTATATTACCTATACCGACAGCCATCCTGATGCAAAACAGGGCTTTGCACAGGATTATGTTGATTATTCGCTGGAGATGGATTTCCCTGCGCATTTGCTGGAACGGATTCCTTTGGAAAAGCAGCAGGGAATAATCGGTGTGCTTCGCCAGGATCCACGCCCGGCTTATCATAATGATGCCGAAAGAATTTATGGTGTAAGGTATCTTGAATTTGATATCAAATTTAAAGTGGACGGCAAAAAGCTTTTTGTAACAGAGGTTAAGTAACAAAAAATTTTTTCTAGAAAATGGCATTTTATAATGCGTATATACGACTTGAATATGTGCAAAATATTACAGATAAATTTACAGTATTTGAGGAGTGCGTATTATGAAGGCGACAGGTATTGTCAGACGAATTGACGATTTAGGAAGGATTGTTATACCAAAGGAAATCAGACGTTCATTCAGAATTAAAGAGGGTGACCGACCACTGATAACATTGACAGACAACGAACGCTTCTGTTTCGCAATGCTTAATTTCTATGAGCGTTGTGTCAGATAATAAAATGAAATGTCTGCCTTAACTGACTTTATCAGTTAAGGCAGACATCTATAATTTTAAGAACATAAATAATTATAGATTACTTATGCAATCGCATTAGCATTGATGGAATCTATAACTTTTTTTATTCCATACCATACAGAAACATCGGTAAATACTTCAACAATGCTTCCTTGATCTGTGAACGGTGCTTCCTGCAAAACAGATAAATCCTTCATCAGACCGTTATGAACTATGTATTCAACAATCTGATTCACAAAATATATCTGCCTGCTATCCAAATTAGAGTTATTAAGATATTCTGCAAATGCAGTTTTTGCTGCATTCATATCAAGCCCTACAATTTCTCTTACAAATTCACCCAGTGGTTTTGAACCATATTCAGATTCATAATCCGTTTTTGAACCTAATTCGTTCCAAAGAATTTTTTCAAGTGATTCAACATCTAAAGGCGTTAAAGGTTTATTAGATTTTAATTTTGCGATAGTAATATTATCCTGATGCTGACGAACATAAAATTCTGCTTTTGCTCTGTAATTAGCAAGATCATCACTGTCAAGCTCTGATTCATTCCAATTCATCTCAAGAATTTCATCATCAAAATTAGTCAAATATACAGGTCTTTCACCACGAGGGATGTATTTCATAAGATTACGAAGTTCTCGACGGATATGTTCAAATTCGTTTATATCTGCATTTTCTACATAATCAGTGTGAAGAATTTTTTCTATCAAATCAGTATGTGATTGAATTTCAGGTATGTTTGCAATATTCGCTATTGCATTAACCTTTTTCATAAGGTCTGACCTTGCACGAGTGTACTTTTTACCAACAAGATAGGCAAGTTCTATACCGTACATAAGAGCATCAAAACGAATTGCGCTTGGTTCATCTTCATCCGGCAGTATGAGTGGTGCAAGTTCTTCTTTTATTTTAAGCGTGTTTTCATAAGTCAAACAATTGTAATTATCCGAGTTTGAATACAAATCAACAGATCGGAGATGCTGACGAACCGCAAAGTTTTCACGATTCAATTCTTTGACTTTTGCAACCATTTCATCGATAAGCAGTTTTCTGAATTCAACAAGCTGAGTAATTTGATAATCTGCATCTTGGAGTTTGAAAACAATTTGTGTTTTAAGATTAAATATTGCACCCTGAAGAGCAATCATATTGGCAGTCGGTTTTCCGTTTGAAAATCTGAAAAATTCAAAATTGCCGCAAAAATCAAATATATAAAATTTATCTTTATCCTTACCGTCTATCAAATTTGGACAAAGTCTTGTACCTCTGCCAATCATCTGCCAGAATTTTGCTTTACTCATAACTTTTTTAAAAAATACAAGATTAAGAACTTCTGGAACATCAATACCGGTATCAAGCATATCAACAGATATAGCAATCTGTGGCGGCTTTTTCGGATCGGAAAACTCATCAATAGCACTTTGTGCATAATTCGTATAATTATCTATTACCTTAGCATATCCGTTGTAATTAGGATACTCTTTATTAAATATTTCAAAAATCACTTCAGCATGGCGATGATTTTTTGCAAAAATAATACTTTTACCTAATTTTTCTCCGTAGTCAATTCGAAGTCCTTTGGTCATCAAAATATTCAACACTTCTTTTATGGTATCCTCATTAAATACCCATTCATTAAGTGCTGATGATTGAATTGTTTCCGGAAGTTCACCATTTTCATCTTCAAAAGTATTCTCATAGGCTTGCTTATCATCATCAGATAAATCATCATAAACAATACCCTGATCTATAAATTTCAGTGTCGTTTCAACAGACATATAGTCAATAAGATATCCATCTTTTACAGCCTGAGCAAGCTCATAGCCATATGTAGGAACACCATTATCAAGTTCAAAAACCTCATAAGTATTTTTTTCAATCTCATCTTTTGGTGTAGCTGTTAAGCCAACAAGCGGGGCATCAAAATAAGTAAATATATCCTTATATTTATTATAAATTGACCTATGCGCTTCATCACATATAACAAGGTCAAAATGCCCGCATGTAAAAAGTTTTCCCTCATCATCCTTTATATCATCTATGCAGTTAATCATAGTTTGATATGTCGAAAATATGCAATGTGCTGTAGTGTTATCCTTTTCCTCGCATAAGTTGGTTACTGAAAAATCAGGGAGAAGATTCACAAACGAACGCTTCGCTTGCGTTACAAGTGAATTTCTGTCTGCAAGAAATAAAACATTTTTTATCCAGCCGTGTTCCAACAGAACCTTGACAAGAGCAATAACGGTTCTGGTTTTACCTGACCCTGTTGCCATAACAAGAAGTGCTTTACGGCGATTTTTTTCTCCGAAACTATTACAAACAGCTTTGATAGCAGCCTCCTGATAATATCTGCCGGCAATATTGGAATCAACATTTATATGCTTAAGGCTGGTTCTCATAGTTTGAATATTGAAAAACTTTTCTAAATCTCGTTTTGAATAGATAGCAGCGCATTTTCTTTCAGGATAAAGATTATCGGTTATTCTTGTTTCAAATCCATTAGTCAAAAATATAACTGGTCGCCTGCCATACTTTTTTTCAAGAATATCTGCATATAATTTTGCCTGCTGCCTGCCGATTGCAACATCCTTACATGTTCGTTTTGCTTCAATAACAGCAAGTGGTTTGCCGGTATCATCATAAAGCACATAATCTGCAAAACCTACACCTGAATTATTCGGCATTCCTTCCAGCTCAACCTCATTAAGCCAATTTTTACCTTCAATCCATCCTGCATCCTGCAGCATTGTATCAATATATATTTTTCTTGTTTTAAATTCGCTGAGTTCAAGCGGTTTGGCAACATAGGTTTGTTGCTGTTCTTCTCTTCGTGCCGTAAGCTCTGCCTTAAGTGATTCGTTTTCTTTTATCAAAGACTCAAGTTCGATATCAGCAAATTTCTGATTTGTTTCTTTCGAGTCTTGTTGATTCAACAATGCATTATCGTAATGTCTTTCAACATATGTTTCAGAACTATAGCAATAAGCAATAAAGTCAAAGAAAACAAACAAGTTTTCAAGACACAATTCAGCTTGTTCAGCTGACACTTTTTTCGCATTGTGTGCTGCTGAATTACCGACTTTGCGAATAAAATCAAGTCTGCGCCATAAATCAGTACCTACCACATCACGGAAATTCTCATTATTGACAAGATTTACAAGCTGATCATTGTATGGCTTTTCAAGTGCCGTATCAACTGAATACATCCATTTGACAGCATATTCCATTGCTCTTCGACAATTCATAACGCTTGCAGCAATATCAATATGTAAAATTTTCTCTGCTGCAATAGCAACATCAGCAAAGCTGTCAAATTTAGATTCATTTTTCAAATAATCAAAGTTTGTCATGTTACCACCTAATAACCATTTACGCATTTAGCATATTTTTTATTTCTTCAATATATTCTTGATCTCCAGTAGTATTTTTTATTAAATCTCTATAAAATTCAGCCACATCAATATCAGAAATAATTAATTTCACCTGACTATTACATATGGCAATATTTAACAACTCATTTGCCATTTCATCAGACCAATCATTATATGACTGTAATTTTTTTATTATCATATGTGTTTCGGCAAAAGAGCTGCTATTCCTTAAATCCGATATTAATTCTAATTTTTCTCGTTTTTCTATTTTTTCAACATCAGGTTTATCAACTGTTTCAACTTCATTTAAATATTTATAATGAATGTTTTCTAATTCTTCATTTTTGGCGGTTTTTAAGATAATAGCTTTTAATAATTTATCTAATTCCGTGTTTTCTGAATAATCGGCAGGCACATAATATTTTATTCTGTTGTCCCGCATCATTTTGTATACTTTCGTTTTGTCCATTGTGTCGGGATTGTATACACCTATGGAATGTCCGCCATATGAATTAACCAGTTTCATACATGGAATATCCGTATCACTATCACCAATATAAACCATATTTCTAAAAGGCACTCTCATTTCATCATTATGGAAATGGTCATTAACACCCGGATCATTTATATCTAAAACGCCCTTTGAAATTCTAAATAGGAACTGAGTTTTGTTCGTATAATTAATAACCTGAGCCGGCCATTTGGCTACGCCTCTTTCATTGAAATAGAAAGAACTTGCATATATTCTTTCAAATGCGCCATTCTTGGCTACTTCTGTTCCCTCTATCATTTCTTTAAGACCTGACGAAATAATATAATGCTCTACGATAACATCATTTTCAGCACCAAATTCTCGTATTCTTTCAAACCATTCATTTACTCCAGGGAAAAGAGATACTTTTGAACCATATTCAGCAAGAGTATTTTTATTAAAAACAAAATGACCTTCCGCCTCTTCAATCATTTTATACATATAAGCTAAATTTCCATCCATATCATTTTCTTCTGCTAAAGAATTTGATTCTTTCCAAAAATTTGCAACATCATAGCCAACTGATTGAATATATCCTTGAGCCTGCATATCATCAGGCGATAAAGTTTTGTCAAAATCATAGCAGATTGCTAATACCGGTTTATCTTCTTTAGTTTTTCTTATATATTCCTTTCCTGCCATATTAAATAACTTCCTTTTTGTAAAATATTATTGTCAATGCTATAGTAATACATTATTACAAAAGAGGTGTATCACTATGAAAAATCAAATTATTGCTGAAATTGAGCAAAATATGCTGTCATATCTTGATAATGCTCAGATGGAACAATTGCACTATGTACTGAGTCATACATTATGGGATGTTGATATTTCTAAAAATAAAAACAGCTCATTGCAAAAAGAAATGATGTCGAATGAGGATTATCTTGAACTTTTCACATCTGCTAAAAAAGTTGAAGGCTGCAGTGAAAAAACACTGCGTTATTACAAAGCAACAATACAAAAAATGTTTGATTTACTGGATAAACACATTTCTCACATCACAACAGACGATTTACGCAAATATTTATCCGAATATCAAAAAATAAATAATTGCAGCAAAGGCAATATTGACAATATCAGACGAATTCTATCAAGTTTTTTTGCATGGCTTGAGGATGAAAACTATATTCTCAAAAGTCCTGTCCGACGCATACATAAAATCAAAACTGCCAAAACAGTTAAAGAAACTTACACAGATGAAGCACTTGAAACAATGCGTGATAATTGTTCATGTTTAAGAGATTTAGCAATTATCGACTTACTTGCATCAACAGGTATCCGTGTTGGCGAACTTGTCCACTTAAATATATCCGATATAGATTTTGAAAATCGTGAATGTATTGTATTCGGTAAAGGTAGCAAAGAAAGGCCTGTTTATTTTGATGCAAGAACAAAAATTCATCTGAAGAATTATCTTGATACTCGAGCAGATGACAATCCTGCACTTTTCGTATCTCTGTTAAAACCACACGATAGACTTGAAATCAGCGGAGTAGAAATCCGACTGCGAGAATTGGGAAGAAAACTAAATATTGCTAAAGTACATCCACATAAATTCCGAAGAACTTTAGCCACAAAAGCAATAGATAAAGGCATGCCAATCGAACAGGTACAAAAGTTGCTCGGCCATTCCAAAATAGACACCACTATGGAATACGCTATGGTAGACCAGAACAATGTAAAAATCTCACACCGAAAATATATCGGTTAATACATATCCCATTGTCAAATCCCGATATCTCGGTGAGTCTATTACCAATAGAATGGGGGTTGCAGCATGAGTATTAGGTTTGGAAATTTAGTAATTGCACAAGAAAAATCTAAAATTAAGGCAGGAGAAGGAAAAAAAGAAGGAGTATATAAATTCTTTACCTCAAGTAATATCCAAACTAAATATGTTGACTTTTTTCAATATGACAAACCTGCTTTGATTTTTGGAACTGGTGGAATTCCAAGTGTTCATTATTGTGATGAACCGTTTTCAACTTCTACTGATTGTATTGTTTTCTATAGCAATAGGAAAGATTACGCTTTAAAATCATTATATTTATTTTTTGAATCACATATGCAGCTTCTTGAAGATGGATTTCACGGAGCTGGGTTACAACACATATCTAAAAAATATATTTTAGATATTCAAGTGCCAGATATTTCTATTGATAAGCAAACAACTATTAACAGTATTGGCGATAGATTGAATAAACTAATTGCAATAAAAAAGCAACAATTAAAAAATTATGACAATCTCGTCAAGTCCCGATTTATCGAGATGTTTGGTGATCCAGTATCAAATTCTATGAAGTGGAGTAAGCAAAAACTTTTGTATCATTTAAATGTAGTTGGTGGATATGCGTTTAAAAGTGAACTTTTCACTGAAATTGGTATTCCTATTTTGAGAATAGGTAATATAAATTCAGGATGTTTTCAGCCGAATAATCTAGTGTTTTGGAAATATGATGAAAGTTTATCAAGATATATGATGTATGCTGGTGATTTAGTAATGTCTTTAACCGGAACTGTTGGAAAAGACGATTATGGTAATGTTTGTATATTGGGCAATGATTATGATTGTTATTATCTAAATCAACGAAATGCAAAGTTAAAATTATATCAAACAATTAATAAACACTATTTATCTCAAGTACTTAAATTTTCCGCTATCAAAAAGAAATTAACAGGAATTAGTAGAGGCGTTCGACAAGCTAATATATCAAATAAAGATATACTTAATTTAGAAATACCGATTCCCCCGATTGATATACAAAATAAGTTTTCAAATTATGTATATCAAGTCGACAAATCAAAATTTGAAAGTTTAATTACTATAAATTTGCTAAATTCACTTAACTTTTTCAAGCATTTTCAATCTTAAATCATCAAGTTGGCAATTTTTATTATCCAAAATACTCCTGCATTAAAGATTTTTTGAGAATTTCAAGTTTTTCAATACTTTTCTCAATTGCCAATTTTGATTTGTCTATTTGAGAAACAAAAATAGCAAATTGATTCTGTAACTCAATTGGCGGTACAACAATTTGCAATGCTTTTAATTTTATACCTGGTAAATGAGCTATTGTTGCTTTTGCTCCAGCAATATTCTCAAATCCACCATTATCGCAGTTAAATTTGAACCACCAAGATAGATAATCTGGTTTCACTATTTCCAGATTACACCTAATACGATGAAGTGCTTTTTGGAAGAAACACGGTTGAACCTCATTATGCCATACAGCACATCTTCCAATTTCTCCACCTTCACAAACAAGTAAATCGCCATATTCAAGCTGAAATTCCTTTTGGTCTACTTCGTTGAAATCCATTGTATTTAGATTTTCAATGTTGAAATGAAACCATTGAACATTAAAATTTGCCAAATATGGAAAAACATATTCACCGGTCTGTTGTTTTGAATCGAGCATTTTTCCCAATCTTGATGTTGAGATGTCGTCTAACTTGTATATTTTCCAATTTTTTGAGTTGAATATAACATCCCCAAACATCTCGACAAATCGGGATTTGACAAGTTCATCCAATTTTAAAAGTTGAATTCGTCTTGTATTGAGAAGATGATCTATTTTATCAAGAACTGTTGCAAGCTTTTCTTGCTTTAGTAAATCAGGAATACTAATAAAAATCTTCTTAAGTCCTTGATTGGTTATTGCTTTTTGCGTAGCACCAGAACAATTCTTGTCTTTTTGATTTAAAAAAGAATCACTGCAAATTAAATGATATAAACATTTTGTTGTAATTATTTCTTCAATTGCTCTAACAGCAAAAAAACCTGTAGAATAAATATTTTCGCTTGTGTTTTCATCTAAAAGTAAAGTCTTTTTTGTTTCGTGCATTTTGGCAAACAGAATATCATTTGGCTTTGCAACAAGATTAGCACGAGATGGTCTATCGTTATAAGGAACTGTATCAACTTTTGAATAATCAATATGATCAACATCTACAGCACCTGTACTCACATAAATCTTTTCACTTTGAAATGGTTCAGGTGCGGAACCTACTATTTTCATACAGTCAAATATATTGTGTTTATTCATTCATTAACTCCTCCAATTCTGCAAGAGTTTTTTGAAATTCTATTTCAAGTTCGTTAATCTCTGCAAGAATTTCTTCTGTTGGCGGATATTCAACAGGCACATACTCAATTTCTTTGTACTTATTGATTGACAAATCATATTCATTATCAACAATTTCCTGTTTCGGAACAAGAAATGACTGCTCTGTTCTTTTTCGCTCAACTTCGTTTTCAAGATTTTTAAATCTTTCTATTATATCGGGAATATCATTTTTATCGGTAGGAGTACGCTTATCGTCAAGACTGAAACCATCTGCCTGCATATCATAAAACCAAACTTTGTCTGTGCCGCCGTGTTCAGTTTTGGTAAAAATGAGTATAGCAGTAGAAACGCCTGCGTAAGGCTTGAACACACCGGAAGGCATTGAAATAACAGCTTCGAGTTTATTATCCTCAATAATAGCACGGCGAATTGCTTTATGAGCAGTTGAGGAACCAAAAAGCACACCATCAGGAACAATACACGCACATCTGCCACCGATTTTCAGCATACGCAAAAACAGTGCAAGGAACAGCAGTTCTGTTTTCTTTGTTTTGCAAACCTTCAGCAAATCAGCAGAAACCGTGTCATAATCCAAACTGCCCTTAAAAGGCGGATTAGCAAGAATCAGGCTGTATTTTTCTTTATCCGGATTTTGATCGGACAAACTGTCACGATATTCTATGAAAGGTTTGTCTACACCATGAGTCATCATATTCATAGCACCAATACGAAGCATTGTTCTGTCCATATCATAACCATAGAACATGTGATTCATAAAATGATCTTTTTTGATTTTGTCGAAGAAAATTTCTTCCTTGCGATTAGCTTTTAGATATTCGCTTGCTTCAACAAGAAAACCACTTGTCCCACAAGCTGGATCAACAATAACATCGTCGGATTTAGGTTCCATTAGTTCCACTATCATTTTTATAATATGCCTTGGTGTGCGGAACTGACCATTTCTGCCTGCAGTTGCAATCTTTGCCAAAAGATATTCATAGACATCACCACGAACATCTGATGCTTGCATTTGGTTCATCATTTCATAAACCTCATCAAGACCCGTTATAACCTTATCAAGAAGAAGTGGAGTTGGTAACTTGAAAATCGCATCGTCCATATATTTAGAATAGGCACTATCCTTATCGCTATGTAATGTTTTGATAAAGGGGAACACCCATTCTTGAACTACTGAATACATTTTGCCTGCTGGAAAGTCGTGGAACACAGACCATTTGAGTTGATTGCCTTCAATTTTTCTATCGCCGATTTCTACCTCACCACTAAAAATGCTTTCATGAGGCAAGCCCAGCATAGCACTTTCTTTTGCTTTAAGATTATCCGATTCATCAAGGTCGTGTATAAACATCAAATAAGTTATCTGTTCAATAACGTCAAGTGGATTAACAATACCACCGGTTGCAAATACATCCCAAATGCCATCAATTTTATTTTTCAATTCGCCTGTAATCATTTTTCTTTCTCCCTGTTCCAAGTATATGAGGTGTATCTTCCGCCACCAATTTTTATTATCTTATTTTGCTTTAACAAGTCATTTAATGTTCTTTGAACTGTAACTTGGCTCATGTTTGGGCACATTTCCAATAACTCTTTTTTGGTTATTTTTCCAAAAGTGTTTTTCATAATTTCAGTTACTTGATCTGGTTTTGAAGCGCTTTCTTCAATAACTATTATTCTCTCTTCAAACTCTCTATACGCTTTTACAATTATTCCAAGAAAGTACTTTACAAAAGGCTTGTAATCATTGGTTCCTTCATGCCAATTATTAGAACATTCTTTTAATACATAATAATACATATATTTGGATTGCTCAATCAATTTTTCTATACTAATATATTTTCCTATTATATAATCTGATTTATACAACATTAATAATGTTAATAATCTACTCATTCTGCCATTACCATCTTTGAATGGATGTATGCATAAAAAATCGAATATAAATATAGAAATTGCTAAAAGCGGATCAACTTTATTAAAATTGACATTTTCGTTGTATTGTTTACATATTTCTTCCATTGCATTTGGAACTTCCCAATACTCAACTGGCTCAAATCTAACTATTTTATTTCCAAACTCATCAATTTCTTCAATGATATTATTATCAATTTTATAGTATCCGCCAACGCTCACACCTTCGTATTTATACAACTCACTATGGCGCTGCAATATCATAGAAGGAATTATTGGCATATATTGATAGTTTTCGTGAATATTAGAAAGTACATCACGATAACCAGCAATTTCTTGTTCGCTTCTGTTTTTGGGTGTAGTTTTTGATAATACTAATTTTTTTAAGCGTTCATCAGAAGTATAAATACCCTCAATCTTATTTGATGCATCTGTGCTCTGAATTATTGAAACATCAACAAGTCTTTCCAAAATATCTTTTTTTGTAGTAATGTATCTATTATACTCGCCTTTATATTCATGTATTTGTGTTAATAAAGCAACAATTTCAGGTGTTAATAACTCATCGCATTGTTTTTTGTAATCAAAGTTTCTCATGATTTCTCCTGGTTAGTAGATTTATTCATATTATACATGATTAATGGTGTAATGTCAATTTCAATTTAATCATTTTTATTAAAATGATTAAATTGAAATTGGATTTTACGCATTTAACATATCATTGTAGGTAACAAGTGTTACATTATCCATCCCATCTGCTTTGTCAACACAGCCTTTTGTAAAGCCTGTTTTGGCGAATAGATAAAAATGTTTTTCTTTAAAATGGAATAATTCGCTGCGATTTACAAGAGTATCTAATACTCCTGTATCAACCTTTTCATTTGTCCATTTGCATTCGGCGAATAAAGCAGAGTCTTTATCAGTACCCATAATATCAATTTCTTCCTGCATTTTGGTTTTGGGATTTGCTCCCCACCATCTACCGAGATCTGAAAAATTTATCGGGCTTTTTCCGTCAAGCAGTTGATTCCACAAATATTGCTTGCAAATTTCTTCAAATACACTGCCCATATAAGTTGAAAGCATAGGTTCAATTCGTTTATATGCAAGTTCCGTCGCACCACGGGAAATAACAGATGTATTTTCAGGAACAAAGCGATACCAAAAACGAAACATATTATCCTCAATAGAATAAATTGTTTTTCGACTTGATTTTTCGCCGTAAGGTGTTTCCTTTTTTATAATGCCAAGTGAAATAAGATTTTTAATATAGGTTGAGCATACGCTTGTATCCTCTGCTACCTTACTTGAAATCTCACTCATTTTTGATGCGCCTGCAGCAACGGCAGTAATAATCGCATTATAAATTGCAGGCTCTCTGACTTCCTGTTTCAAAAGGTTATTTGGTTCTTCGTATATAGCGGAAGTCGGGTTAAGATATATATTTTTTATATTGTCTTCAATAGAAATCTTATCATTTATCTGCAAGAGATATTGAGGTGTACCTCCGATAATTCCATAAGCCATTAGTTTTTCTTCAGCGGTATAATTTTTGAAATAATCACAAACTTCAAAAAAGTCAAATGGCTGTATTTTAAACTGTGCCGTTCTTCTGCCGTAAAGCGGTGCTTTATATGCTAATACTTTATCTTCCATATATGACATAGACGAACCACAAAGAATCAAAAATAATTTTGACTCATCTTTATATTTATCTATCAAAAGCTGAAGCGTAGAGGCAAGACTTTTTGACGCACGAGCGACATATGGATACTCATCAATTACAAGCACAATTCTTTTGCTTTTCGCCAATTCAAAAACATATTCCAATGCAGATTGAAAGGAAGAAAAGGTTGAATCAACAATTTTACCTGTATTGTACTCCATAATGCTTTTTGAAAAATTTTCAAGATTTTGTTTTGCATTTGTTTCAACACCGGTAAAGAAAACAGTGTCTTTATCTTTCGTAAATTCATTAATAAGAGCTGTTTTTCCAACACGGCGTCTGCCATATATAACGGCAAATTCAAACTTGTCGGAATGATAGAGTTTATTTAATTCATTTATTTCTTTTTCTCGTCCTATAAACATTTTGTTCACCTTTTTATTTTTAGTGATTTATGATTTACTTAATTATACTCTACTAATACTTTAATGTCAATAGTTAAACAAAGATTAGTGATTTACGATTTACTTATTTATAATTTACGTTCTTTTGAAAAATTATAAAAATCTGATGTTTTGTACTTGTTACAAAATATCAGATTTTTTATTTTGCAAATAAATTAAAAAATGGTATAATTTCACTAAAAATACAGGAACAATTTTAACATATTAATGTCGTTTAATATATAGAGGACGTTTCCTCGGAAAGGAGATGAAAAATAATGCCGATTAATCTTTACAGAAGTAACGGAACATTCAGCGAATTTAAAAATGCAGATTATATTCCCGCTTATTATTTTCTGCCACGGGAAATCGTATCAATGTGGGGTAAGGAGTACAGACGAATACCGAGATCATTTAATGCACTGATTAATGATGAGAAGGCTGTTGCATTAGTTGAAAGTCCTGATTTTATGAATTTCCTTCTGCGTTCTTATGCTTACCTGATATGGCCTATTATGATGCCGGGTGTTGGCAGAGAAATTTATTCTGAAACAGAACCCTCCTGGACATTTTCTCACAGAACATATTATTGGATCAGAACATTAACGCAGCAGGGTGTGATTAACGAAATTGAATTTGTTGCCGAACGATTGGCAAATAAATTCTTTCCTTATCCGCCAATGGATGAGGTTATCAAATTTCTTAAACCGGCAGTTAATGTTACTATGCGAAACAATAATATGTATGAGGTTTTGAAAATTGCTGAAGAATACCGCTCTTTTGATGATTTTGATTTAAGAAACAGCCGACAAAAAACAGATTTTTATCGCAAGTGGTATCACACAAGAACAAAACATCCTCAAATTTCAGTTGAGGAATTTCAGGAAGATTATGAAAACGCTCATAACGGTCAAAGCTGGGATGCAGTTGATACAAGCGTTGATGTTGAGAATGAAGTAACATCTGATGTTTTGGTTGAACAGTTTCTTTCAACATTGAGTGAGAAGGACAAAAAAATTCTTGAATATCGTATGCTGGGATATACCCTTGAAGAAATTGCTGACAAACTCGGCTACAAAAATCATAGTGGCATACAAAAAAGAATTCATAAAATCGGTCAGAGTTATGAACTTTTTGCAGATGTTGATTATGGCTTTTCAGACAATAAGATAATTTAGTAAACACCTATTGAAAGTAAAAAATCGGTAGGTGTTATTTTTATGTCAAAAAACACGCACAGGATGTGTCTTATCCTGTAGCAAGCAGGGAGAATGTATTGCACATTCTCCTTTTTCTTAGGGAAAAGTTTCCCTAAAACCCTTTAACAAAAATCGAAAGGAACAAAATTATGAACAAAAGAGATAAAAGTATTTTTATCAGAGTTACTCAAAAAGAGCAAAATATTATTTACAATAAAGCGAAAAAATGTGGTCTTTCTGTTTCAGAATATCTTCGTAAAATGGCATTTGGACACACGCCCAAAACAATACCGCCCGATGCTTTTTATCCGTTTTACTCACGGATAAATATGCTCTATTCACTTTGCAGTGATAAGGTCAGTAATAAAACAGAAGTTGAATTATTAAAACTTATTGATGATATCAGAAATGAATTTTTAGCGGAGGATAGGAGATGATTTTATGGCAACAACAGGATTTTGGCCTGTAAAATCATCACTTAAAGAGGTTATTGATTATGCCCAAAATCCTGATAAAACTATCGACAAAAGATATGTTGATAATGATTTGGCGAGAGTAATAAACTATTCTGAAAATGAACAAAAGACTGACAAAAAGATGTATGTTACAGGTATAAACTGTGCAGCACCAAGTGCTTATGAAGCCATGATGACGACTAAAAAACGCTTCGGAAAGTTTGGCGGTAATGTCGCTTATCACGGTTATCAGAGTTTTGTTAGTGGCGAGGTTACACCTGAAGAGGCTCACAAAATCGGTATCATAACTGCACAGAAAATGTGGGGCAACAGATATGAAGTTTTAGTTACTACCCACCTGAATACGGATAATATTCATAACCATATTGTAGTCAATTCCTTGTCATTTGTTGATGGCAAGAAGTTTGAAAACAAGATTAGCGACCACAAATTATTACGGCAAATTTCTGATGAGATATGTCTTAATTATGGTAAATCCGTTATCAAAAATGCCAACTTTTACTCAAAAAATAAGAACACTTATTGGTTTCATCAGTCAGGTAAAATGACGCACAGAGATATGCTTAAGCATGATATTGAAGAGTCATTGCAAATGGCAACAGATCGGTATAGTTTTGTACACCACCTAAAAACTATGGGGTATAAACTGAAAAGAGATAATGATTGCAACCTCGTTGTTATTGCTCCCGGCTGGCAAAGACCAATACGAATGAAAAGCATTGGCTATCCTGCTAATGAGATTAAGCGAAGACTTGACGAAAACTATTATAAAAACGGATTTGATTCGGGATATTTGTTTTATAAACCGAAAGAGAAGCCGTTAAAGTTGTTACTCGTAGGGTATAATCAACTCAAAAATATGAATGGTATTCAATTAACCTTTGCTTTGATAAGCGAGTTATTGAAGTTACTGACAGGCAATAATATCAGTCAAGATAAAGCAAAGCCTCTGTCTCCAATGCTCAGGCAAGAGGTTAGAAACGCAGAAAAAATAAATAAGGAATATTTGCTCCTTACCAAGAATGGAATTCGTTCGGTTGAGGAGCTTTCTTTATTTATTGAGCAAAAACAAGGGCAGATTAACATTTTATCTTCTCAAAGACAATGCATTTATAATCGTTGCCGCAGAGCAAATAACAGCGATAAGGAACTACTTTATGCAAAAGCAAGAAAACTTACAAAGAAAATGAAGCCGCTGCGGGATGAAATGAAAATTGCCAAATCTGTACTTGAAAGAGTATCACATCTTGATGAACTACTCAAAACGGAAATGACGATGGAAAATATCAGGATAACTCAAAGAGCAAAAATAAATCAAGAAAGATAACGAATAGTATTACCAATTATTGTTAAAGATAAATATGAAATGGAGGTAAATGATTTGCTTCGTGAAGTGTTAGAAAAAGAAAAGGTGGTTTGTCTCTATCTTTCTAAAGAGGAACGGGACGACACGGAATTCAGAGAAAGCCTTAAGCCGTATTATAAAAAATGTAAAGCGGCAGGCTACAAAGTGGCTGTGTTGTTATCAGGTGAAGAAGATTTAGTGGAAAACACAATCAGATTACTGAAGTATAACCGAGAATTATCTGCAAGAAATGAGGTCAGAACCGAAATGGCACAGGCAGAAAAACTCAAAAAACGCAGAGAGCGTGAATATGAAAGATAGACGAGGTGGCATATGTCACCTCGTTACATATATAATTATTATTTCCTATTGTAATTACAAAATCTATATGTTACAATGTTATCAGTAATTAAAACAATAATTATAACAACATTGTAAAAGGAAGGAGTATTATGGCAAATAAGATTTTGAAAATTGCCGGTTATCTGCGAATTTCCGTTGATACGGAAGAGGATCGTGACAATACATCAATAGAAAACCAACGACGCAGCATTGAGATGTTTGTTTCAAGAGAATTTCCTGATGCACAGCTTGATTTTTATACCGACAGAGATAGAAGCGGTTATACTTTTGAGCAAAGAGAGGATTATATGCGGCTTCGTCCATTACTAAAAAATGGAAATTATGATATTTTAATGGTAAAAGATTTGTCACGTTTTTCCCGTAGAAACAGCAGAGGTCTTGTTGAGCTTGAGGATTTAAGGGATTGCGGACTTCGCATCATTGCTATAAATGATGGTATTGATTATCCTGTTCAGGATGACTGGACGCTTATTCAGTTTAAATTTCTTATGAATGAAATGCCTGTAACAGATACATCAAAAAAAGTAAGACGAGTTATAGATGTTAAGCAAAAGAGTGGTGATTGGATATGCAGTGTGCCATTTGGTTATGTGATTACCAACACTAAATTAGGCTATTTTGAAATTGAGCCACAAGCTGCAGAGGTGGTTAAAAAGATATTCTCGTTGTATCTTGAAGGCTGGGGATATAAAAAAATCGCCAACTATCTGACTGATGAACACATCCCAACACCTCGAATGATTGAAAAACAGCGTAAAGACGAACAAAATATACCTAATAAAATCAAAGCAAAGCCTGTTTGGGCAATTCCTACCATTCAAGGTATTTTAGGTAATGATTTTTATATAGGTACGCTTCGTCAGAAAAAGTATAGCCGTTCCAAAATCAACGGACCTGATGTAAAACTTTCCGAAAGCAGCCATATCGTGTTTGAAAATCATCACGAACCCATAATTGATTACAGGACCTTTGCCACGGTTCAGGAACAAATGAAAAAGCGAACACGCTCAAATTACAGGGGTGTTAAAAAATACGATACCTCTTTCAGCGGTTTTTTATTCTGCGGAGATTGCGGGAGCCCTATGTTTTCAATGAGCCGTTCGGATATGGCGGCAGCCTACACCTGCGGAACCTATCACAAACGAGGATTAAAGGGATGCACGTCACATCATACAAGAGTTGATATGCTCACTGCCATCTTAAAAAGCTATGTTGCAAGAGTTGTGAAAAATTCCGAAGAAATGCTTGCAAAATTAGAGCAAGGAATTAAGGACGAAAAAAAGAACCTCAAAAAAGGTCAATCCGAAATCAGCGAATTGCAAACTCAACTGTCAGATGCAAAGGATGAACTTGTAGTTACAATGCGTCAAAAGATTAAGGAAATACAGAAAAATCCTGATAACGCAGATGTAATTGAAGAAAGCTATGAATATTTGATTAATGATTTGCACAGCAGAATTGCCGGCATAGAAAAGCAGATAACTTTTGCAACCGAACGAGAAAATACAATAATCAAGGTAAATCGCATTGCCCGTACAGCTATTGATATTTTCAATGATATATTGAATAAAGAGCTGATTGACAAAAATGACCTTGAAATCATTATTGACCGTGTAGATATTTATGATGACCATATTGATATACAGCTGAAAAGCGATATACAAATGCTTTTGGAAACAGGAACAATAAGCGAGGAACTTATGCCGGATTTTGTACCACTGAATAAAGCTGTAAATTTTGATTGGGACATCAGGAGTAACTCAAATGCCAAAGTAGTCCTTAAGGTGACACACCAGAAGGACAAGGCTCTTGATGTCAATGTTATCAGTAGTGGTGACCCTTTGGAAATTTTTACAGATGCTGAGGGTGAGGTTATTTTTAAAAAATATTCGCCCATCGGAGAGCTGTCTAATTTTGCAAACCAGTATGCAGAGGTGCTGCACAAAAACGGCGGTTTGCCAATTGCCATTATGGATAATGACCATGTGATTGCTGCCTCCGGTATCAGCAAGCGTGAAATTCTGGAAAGACGTGTTACCAAAAATTTAGAGGATTTAATGGAAAACAGAGCCATTCATATTGCATCGGATACAATCCCGAGTATGAATGCGATTGAAGGCTTTAACCGTAAGGCGAATGTTGTTTATCCTATAATATATGGCGGTGATGTCAGCGGTGCAGTTGCTCTTATTGAGGACGAGGAGCATGCTTTGCCGAGTGAAACGGATATTAAGCTGGTTCAGGTGGCTGCTGCCTTCTTAGGAAAGCAAATGGAATGATAATTGTTAATATTGCACAAAAATAATTAAAAATAATTGTGCAATATATTACATAAGTAGAAAGTTGCACAAAAATCTTGACTATTTCAATCATAAGCATATAATGTGTATCAAGAGAGGAAAAACACTAAAAAACAGAGGTAGCTTATGAAACAGATTAAGTCTGAAGCATATGGATATCTAAAGGATATGTTTTCTCAGCATCATATGATAAAGCGTATTGTTCTCTCCTTTTTAAGCATTATCATTATGGGTTTTGGTATCGCTCTGTTTTCCGTATCAGGTTTTGGTGTAGATCCTTTCACTTCAATGAATATGAATATAGCAAGCACCTTGGGCATAAGCTTTGGTACATATCAATTGATTGTGAATACAGTTATATTGCTTTATGTAATCATAGTTGCGCACAGAGGGTTAGTCGGCGTTGGTACAGTGTTTAATATGGTTGGCTGTGGTTATGCCTGTGAGTTTTTCGAGGGCTTAATTAAACCGATTGTAGCTAATAATAACTCTTTTGCTATAAGAATCCCCCTTCTTATTGCCGGTATAATAACCTTGTGCTTTGCTTGTTCGTTATTCTTTACAGCAAATATCGGTGTTGGCCCGTATGATGCACTGGGCTTTATGCTTAGCCGAGGTATCAAGCTTGATTACAAATGGGTCAGAGTGATTACCGATGTTACTGTAGTTCTTATAGGTCTCACAATAAGCGGTGGTCTGGCAGCGCTGATAAACGGTGATTTGAGCAAAATCAAAAATATCGGTATCGGTACGATAATTACTGCTTTTTGTATGGGTCCGTTGATTAACGTGTTTAATAAACATGTATCTGCAAAAATATTCAATGTGGATTATGAGCATATCAGTAAAGAGGTTGCGTTCTTTATGCTTAAAGGTGCGATGGTTAAAAATACCGTACCTAAGTATGTTAAAAAGAGCAGGCTTGATGTAAATGCAAATCCATACAGAATATTTGAAAATTAGCCAATAAGGCTGTGGATACTCCTCAGCTTTATATATATCAATATACGTTTTCTTATAATTTTTACCCCTTTGAAAAAGGCACTTTGCGTTATGCAAAGTGCCTTTTTCATTGTCTTTTATTCTGTTACAATTCCGCTGATGTTGGCAAAATGGTACTCTTCTTCTCCAATAGTGTAGTAGAAGCAGTAGCTTTTATTATAAGATGTAAAATGGACGGATTGATAGTTATCTGGTATGCTGTCGTCCTCTGTTATTCCAAATTGAATTCTTGGTGATGTTCCGCTGGCTGTAACATAGTATTCACCGCCGTCAGATATCATCATATCATCAATACCTGTATAGGATATGCAGTATTTATATTTATCGTCTGCTTTGTTTTCGAAGAGGCTTACACCAATATCATAATCTTCTGTGTTGAAAATACATATGGTGTAATTTTCGTCAATGCACAGGGTTTTGCATATTTCGTTAATCTGTATATCGTTTTTGGATAAAGTATCCTCCATTGTGCCGGTGTTGAGATTTATTATAGAAACAACTAATATTACAATCAAAATCAGTAAAGCACAAAGAACCAATATTTTAGAAGGCTTAATCTTAGGCAGCTGTGTATCGGCAATGTCCATATTATTTTTAGTATCCGTCAGCGGTATTTGCGGGAATTTTATAATACTGCTTTCAGATAAATATTTTTCAGAGCTTTCGGCAATGTACATAGCAGGGCAGGTGGCAGCAGTGTCCTTAAAGAATTGCTCGGCTAAATCAAATTTACCGCTGTAGTAATAGGTTAAGGCGTAATAATATTTTATGATATTGCGATAGGTGTTTGCAGCTTTTTTTACATTTTCACATTTATTAAGCTGTTCCAATGCCTTGTCATAGCTGCCATCAATAAAATACAGGAAGAATTCAGGAATACTTGTATAATAAGCCTTGACCTTGTCACTGTATTTGGCACGGTTCATTGCCTCAATCAACCTATTGTAAGTATCCTTGCAGTCATCAAAATTTCCCGATAAAAACTGAATACTGCATAGCGTTTTTAAGTAAAAGGGCTTGGCCTTTTGGGGTGCCTTATGCATTACATAGGTGCAAAGCTGATAGGCCTTATTAAAATCACCTATAAAATAAGCAACATCTATATCTTTTGCGATGTTGTTAAAGCCCATGCCTTTTGTAACTAAATAATACAGACGGGGATTGCAGTCGTTATAGAGAATGTTGTCTATGTTTCTTTTTACGGTTTTGTTATACACAACGGCTGCGATGATAATGAGGCACAGAACAATAAGTATTCTGTAAAGCATATTTACAGGTGCAAAGGCAAGGACACAGGCTGTCAAACCGATTCCCAGTGCTTGAATGGTTCTTACTCTGCCTTTATATTTTTTTACGATTTCAACTGCTTTTTCCTTATCCATAATTCCTCCTATATTATATGGTTAGCCAAACAAGAGTCGAACACAATAGCCTAAAACGCTCAAATTTTCGCACCTACCATCATTTTTTGCCTTGCTATACGCCAGTATACCTGCGTCAAAGAAATGACGCTATGCACAAAAATCTGAGTGTTTTAGGTGCTTTGCAGTTTAGCTTTAGCAATTTTGTACAAAGACAAGGCAAAAAACGTAGGTATACTGTACGTATGCCGAGGCTTTTTAACGCAGTATTTGGGCAAAATTGCAAAGTTAAACCTTATTTTGTTCAACTCTTGTTTGGCTATTCTTTCAGCTTTTTTATTGATGTAATGATTGTGGGAATGGTTAATATTAATCCGCACAGCTCTATGGCAAAATATGTGAATACAAATAATATACAGCATAATACGGTAAACCAAGTGGGCATTTTTTTACTGAACCTGATAAACAATATAATTCCCGTATAAACAGAACAAATGATATATGCTAAGCCGAAGGCTCCTAAAATGTTATCAAGTGCAGTTATGCCTTCCTCTACATAAACATCAAAATAACCGGTAACAAATTCTCCGGATGTGAAAAGAAGGATAAAGGCAATGCTCAACGTTACAAACAGTGTTATAACTGTAATCAAATATCTTTTTGCACTTTTTTTGTCCATAGATATATTTGCTTGTTTTTTGCCGAACATATCGTCAGCTATAACAGACAGCTCTTCCAGGGTGGGTGACAGCGTATGCGCAGCTGCCTTATTTTCTAATAAATCATCTACAGATAAATTAAAGATTTCAGCCAATTTTATCAAGGTTTCTGTCTTAGGTGCAGCAGCCCCTGTTTCCCATTTTGATACGGCTTTGTTAGATACACCCAGCATTGCACCAAGCTCTTTTTGAGAAATGCCTTTCTCTTTTCTGAGTGTATATATTTTTTCTCCAAATTCAAGGCTTTGCATAAAAAGCACCTCAGCTAATCATATTGTTTGCCTGCTTAACAGCAGAGTTTCTATGATTAAAGTGTACCAAATATCCGATATAAGCACAAGAATAAAAAATCGAAAAATGGTAGAACTTAAAAAAGCAATGACATTCTGTGGGTCAGAACATCATTGCTTGAGGCAATGAATAGAAACCACGGTTCGGATTACTACTCATTGCATATTCATTGAGATGTATATAGAACTATTTGTGATACTTTGAATGGTTGGATATGGAAAAAGCCCGATATATTTGTTCAAGCAGCACCATTCTTGCTAACTGATGGGGGAGTGTCATTTTTCCAAAGGACAGCTTTGTTCTGCTGAGAGCTTTTACGCTTTCGCTCAGACCAAAGGAACCGCCTATAATAAAGCAAAGCTGAGAGCAGGTCATAGAAAGCCGTTCAATATGTGCTGAAAAGTCAGGACTTGAAAATTCCTTGCCCTCAATGCAAAGGGGGATGACGGAAGCACCCTTGGGAATTTTCGCCATAATCCGCTCGCCTTCCTTTTCGATTATATTTTCTATCTCACTGCTGTTGGGATTGTCGCCTGCACGCTCCTCTGCAACCTCAATAACATTGATTTTGCAGTATGCACCAAGCCTTTTTATATATTCATTGCAGCCATCACGGAGATAGCTTTCCTTCAGTTTGCCCACAGCAATTACGGTTACATTAATCATAGTGCAATACCTCTGCCTCTGTTCTCAGGAGAAGATACATAAAGTCTGTAATCTATACCCTCCGTGAGACCAATCTCGCTCAGGCTGGCAATGGCTGTCTGTCTCGCTATATCGGGCATATTATTTTCTCTGCTTAAATGGGCAAGTACAAATCGTTTGGTGCCGGAATTTGCCAGCTCCTTTATAAATTCACCGCAGGCAAAATTGGATAAATGCCCCTTTGTACCAAGAATTCTTTGCTTGAGGGGATAAGGATATGGTCCGTTTTGCACCATAGAGACTTCATGATTGGATTCAATAAAAATTAAATCTGCTCCGCTGCAGATTTCTCTTGCGTTGTCTGTTATGTATCCTGTGTCCGTACAAACGCAGATGCTGATACCGTTTGGAAGATTAAAGCGATAACCGATGCAGTCTACACTGTCGTGGCTTTGCTTGAAGGTCAGTACTTCTGTGTCGCATAGCTCCATACGGTATTCAATTTTTTCTGCATTTACTTTTTCGTTTATGGTGCCGTTTATGTACATTTCTTCAAGACAGTCTGCCGCTGCATACACCGGTGTGTTATGCTTGCAGGAAAAGACACGGACACCGCTGCAATGATCCTTGTGTTCATGCGTTATGAATATTGCATCAATGTCATCCGGATGAATTCCAAGGGCAATAAGCGCATTTTCGCACTTCTTAGCCGAAACGCCGATATCCACCAAAAAATGATGCTCCTTATAGGATATGAGTATTGAATTTCCGCTGCTGCCTGAAAACAGCTGACAAACCTTAGCCATATATCTCTCCGACAAAAAAGCGTATCGTTTTTGATGATGAACGATACGCTCTGAAATTTTTTATTAACCTGCTTCTACCACCGTGTCAGGCTCGTTTATAGTTATTCTCTTAATACTTCCGCCAAGGGTAGTGATTTTTTCAACTATATTTTCGTAACCTCTGTCGATGTACTGGATATCCTCAACAGTGGTTTCGCCATTTGCTACAAGCCCGGCAATAATCATAGCGGCACCTGCACGAAGGTCGGTAGCCTTAACGCTTACACCGCTGAGGGTATCAACACCTTCAATAACTGCGATTTTACCGTCAACCTGAATGTCTGCGCCCATACGAAGAAGCTGACCTACATACTGAAAACGATTGTCCCAAACACTTTCGGACAAAATGCTTGTCCCCTTTGCTACAGACAACAGCACAGCCATTTGAGGCTGCATATCCGTAGGAAAGCCCGGGTGAGGCATAGTCTTAACATTGCACTTTGTTAAAGGCTTAAAACGGGTTACACGAACGGCATCATCATACTCAATGATTTCTGCACCGGCTTCCTCCAGCTTAGCGCTTATGGACTCCAAATGCTTAGGGATAACATTTTTTATCAGCACGTCGCCGCCGCAGGCAGCAGCTGCTACCATATATGTGCCTGCCTCAATCTGGTCAGGGATAATAGAATATGTGCAGCCATGAAGCTTCTCCACACCTCTGATTTTGATTACATCCGTACCGGCACCTCTGACATCAGCACCCATAGAATTCAGGAAGTTTGCAAGGTCAACAATATGAGGCTCTTTAGCAGCATTCTCGATAATTGTTAATCCGCGGGCCAAAACAGCTGCCAGCATAACATTCATTGTTGCACCAACAGAAACATTATCCATATAGATTGATGCACCAACCAGCTTGTCAGCCTTGGCACAAACCATACCGTTAATGATATCCACCTTTGCTCCAAGCATCTGAAAGCCTTTAATATGCAAATCAATAGGGCGAGTACCAAAGTCACAGCCACCCGGCATGGCAACCTCGGCATTTTTAAATCTGCCGAGCATTGTACCGATAAGGTAATAGCTGGCTCTGAAATGAGATGCAAGCTCGTAAGGAACAGGCTTGCAGGAAATACCACGAGAATCAATTTCTATGGTATTTTTATTTATCATTTTTATATCAGCACCCATGCTGTCAAGAATTTGGATAATTAAACTAACGTCGCTAATGTTTGGAATATTTTCAATACGTACTACATCATCAGCAAGAAGTGCAGCAGGAATAATTGCAACAGCGGCATTTTTTGCACCGCTGATGTTAACCTCGCCGAATAACTCGCTGCCACCTTGTATTACAAAATTTTCCAAGAAAAATTCACCTCTCTCATAGGTTACATGCTATAGTTATAATTTGCAGTTTGCAAACGAATATGTATTAATAAACAAAAACATTATATCAAAAAGTACGGATAAAATAAATTAAATCACGGATATTTTATCCAAAATGTAACTATTATAAATTGTGTTTATTTTGTCGAATTCGTTTAGATGACATACGATATATTGTGTATAGCAATAAATTCGCTGTTTTAAAACAAAATATTGTGTGTCAAAACGGTAACAAAAGAGTAACACATAAGAGAGCGAAAGTCAATATATATTTGAATATTCGACACATTTATTTTAAATAATATCTTTTTGATTATCAAAACGTCCGCCGGTGAGGATTGCATCAATTGCAAAAATTAGTTTTTTGCAGTCGTTATTCTTTTTAAACAGCCTGCTTGGAATTGTAATTACGGACATTACCAGCTTGTAATAATCATCCGTTCTTTTATATTTTGTCACACTTCCGTCAAAGGCGGACAGCATAATCTGATCGGCAAAATCCATGATCTTTTTATCAGCAAATTTTTTGACAATATTTTCATCCATTGTGCCGGAAAGTCCAAGCTTTTTTAATTTGCTGTATAAATCCATAACCGTACCTGTTCTGAGCCGTTCCAGCAGCGGTTTTATGATTTTATAGAATTTTTTAAATTTTTCACCATTCAGCTGCAGTGCAGTCAGTCTGTCACAGAATTCGCTGCGGCTTGGTGCTTCAATTATTCTGTGGATTAGTGCTAATGCATGCTCCTTTAAATATTCCTGTGCATCAACAGTGTTGTTGTTTATTTTAAATTCTTTCAGTCTTTTAACCTCATAGCTGAGGGTCATATCCTCATTCACGGTTACATTTACCATAGGTGCAGGATACCCTACCAGTGAGCCTACATTAATCTCGGTTATTGTGTTTCCGGCAACAGATTTAAAGCTGGTCGTATTCTGTATGTGGGAATGACCTACAAACATATACCTCAGACCTGCGTCGGCAAGGCGTGAAGCAACGTACTCTCGGTCTGCAACACAGGTTCCGCCTCCGGTAATAAGCGGGCTTATATGGGGCGTCAGCAGATGATGCTCCATACCTATCATCAAACAGCCGTCATCCTTTGCCTTTTTGAGCTGTTCTTCGATCCACAAAAAATGCGCCTCGGTAAAGCCTGCATGATAATTTTCATTTTTGTCATCATTCAAAGCAAGCAGGCGTACCTTCTCATTCAGCTGAACAACGTATGAGCAGGTACCAATAAAGGTAGTGTAAATGCTTATTGCGTCATTTGGTCCGAAATCCTTGTAGAATTCAGGCAGTTCTTTACTGGTCATAATCGGCACATCGTGATAGACCTTGTCACCGTCATATCTTCTGGGATTTTGGTCACAGCACCAGTCGTGAGTTGCAGTGATTAAATACACAGGCTTCTTTTCTTTCAGCTTGTACAGCTTTTCTCTGAATTCAAGATGCGATACCATTTCGCCGTCGTTTGTTACATCACCGGCTATCAGTACGTAATTTGTATCGCTGTTTCCGATTTCCTCAAATGCAGCATCAATGATTTCATCGGTCTCTGCAAGGCATTTCTGATCTGAGCCTGAACGCAGCTCGTACTGTCTGCCGTCGGTGCCGAGTGTTTTACTGTAATGATGTGTATCTGCAATAAATGTTAATTTCAGCTTAATTTTATCCCCTTATTTTATTTGTTCAAGTTTATCTCCGGTAACAAAAAAGACATGGTCGGCAATATCCATCATTGCCTTGTCGTTCATGGAATCGGTATAAAAGTTATCAATATGTGCGTCAGGATACAGCTCGTTGAAAATTTTCACCTTGTTTTCTAAAAAGCACAGGCGCTTGAATTTTCCGCTGTGCTTATCAATGGAGGAGCCTACATAATTTTTTATGCCCATACGCTTCATAATTTCATCAAGAAGAAAATCGGTTGAGCCGGATACGATGATATCATCCTCCCTGCGAACCGTATTGTACCAAGGCTTGATTTTTTTCTCGTTCTTATCCCAGAATTTTATGACGTCCTCTTCAATTGTATTTATCTTTGTGTAGTATCCCTCAAGAAAGCCTGCATATGCCTTTATGGCATCTTCAACAGTAAATAAATGAAAGCTGTCCTTAAAGTATATCCAAAGCAGCTTGGGGACATATTTCCATATTCTCGGGTCGGTTTTTATGTAGTATAAAATAAAGTCGACCAGTGTTTCGCCGTCATAAATTGTATTGTCAAAATCAAAAACATTCATATTTATTACACCCTATAAAATTCTACCATATCCGTTACATCTTGACAATACGCAAAAAAAATTATATATTAGAATAAGTATAACTTAAATTAGATATACTGTTTCACACTGGTAGGAGAAATTATGAATTAAACTATGGAAATTAAGGATTGTATTAAAACTGATGTGGTAATAGTAGGAAGCGGAGTGGCAGGATTATTTGCGGCATTATGCCTGCCTAGCAACAAGGATATTCTTGTTATTACCAAAGAGGATTTAAAAGAATGTGATTCATATCTTGCCCAGGGCGGCGTGTGTGTGCTCAAAAGCATTGATGATTTTAATTGCTATTTTGAGGATACGATGAAGGCAGGTCATTATGAAAACAATCCTGAATCTGTCAGGGTAATGATCGAGTCATCGACAGATGTAATCGGTACGCTTGTAGAGCTTGGTGTTAAATTTGATACCGATGAAGCGGGAGATTTTGATTATACAAGAGAGGGCGCACACAGGCAAAACCGTATTCTGCATCATAAGGATGAGACAGGTAAGGAAATTACTGCAACACTGCTTAATATAGCCAAGAAGCGCAGCAATATTACCTTGGTTACGCAGACAACGATGATAGACTTTATCGAAAAAAATAATACCTGCTATGGTATCGTTTGTGAGGATGAGTACGGTGAAATGGGCGCTATTGTAGCAAGAGATATTATTCTTGCTACCGGCGGTATCGGAGGATTGTTCTTAAATTCAACCAATTATCCCCATATCACCGGTGACAGCTTTGCTCTGGCGTTAAAGCATAATGTGGCACTGCAGGATATGAACTATATACAAATTCATCCCACCACACTCTACAGCAAGAAAAAGGGCAGAAGATTTTTAATCAGCGAAAGTGTCAGAGGCGAGGGCGCTGTACTTCTTAATGAAAAGGGAGAACGCTTTGTAGACGAACTTCTTCCCCGTGATGTGGTTACAAACGCTATTGTTGAAGAAATGAATAAGTTTGAAACGGACCATGTGTATATTACTCTGCCGACAATGACGAGTGAGGAGGCAAGCGTCAGATTTCCTAATATTTTTGAGGCTTGTATGGATGAGGGCTATGATATAACAAAGGACAAGGTTCCGGTTACGCCGGCACAGCATTATATGATGGGCGGTGTAAAAACCGATATAAACGGACAGACATCTATGGAGCATCTTTATGCAGTGGGCGAAACGGCTTGCAACGGTGTTCACGGTAAAAACAGGCTTGCCTCAAACTCTCTTTTGGAAAGTCTTGTGTTTGCAAAAAGGGCAGCACAGCTCATTGCAGATGATAATACTGAAAAGTCTGTTGCACCTTTGAATATTGACCTGAAGGTGTATCCGGATAAGAAAACAATTCAAAAAGAATTTAAAAATCTTATTATGGCAGAAATAAAAGAAAAGGATGAAGAATTTTATGATAAATGGTGTAACAATGAAAATTAATGTTGACCAATATATTTGGAACACATTAAAAGAGGATATAACTTCTGAGGATGTATCAACAAATGCTGTTATGCCTCAGGACAAGCAGGGTAAGGCGGAGCTGATATGCAAGCAGGATGGAATTATATGCGGTCTTGATATTTTTAAACGCACCTTTGAGCTGCTTGATGAAACCAGCAGATTTGAAGCCAATTTCAAGGATGGCGACGAAGTGAAGAGCGGGGATTTGCTTGGTGTTATTTATGGCGATATAAAAGCAATATTAAGCGGTGAGCGTACAGGACTGAATTATCTGCAGCGTATGAGCGGTATTGCAACTATTACAAGAGAATATATGAAGGAGCTTGAGGGAACGTCAACTACGCTTCTTGATACACGAAAGACAACACCGAATATGCGTCCCTTTGAAAAGTACGCAGTTACTGTTGGCGGTGCTACAAATCACAGATATAATTTATCCGACGGTGTTCTTTTGAAGGATAATCATATCGGTGCAGCAGGCTCCATTACTAAGGCAATTCAAATGGCAAAGGCATATGCGCCTTTTGTCCGTAAAATTGAGATAGAGACAGAAACGCTGGAGCAGGTTCAGGAAGCAGTTGAAGCCGGTGCTGATATCATTATGCTGGATAATATGGATAACGAAACCATGCGCAGGGCAGTGGAGCTGATTGCAGGCAGGGCAGAAACAGAGTGCTCCGGAAATGTTACCAAGGAGAGACTGAAGTCAATTGCAGATGTAGGTGTGGATTTTGTATCCTGCGGTGCGCTTACCCATTCTGCACCAATTATGGATGTCAGCCTGAAAAATTTGACACCAATTGAATAGTGTAATAATGCTATTAAATGATATATAAAAGGGCAGAGGTTTAACCTCTGCCCTTTCTTTATAAGCATTATATTTTATTATTGATTCAGCTCCGCTTTGCCTTCCGGTGTGTCGCGGTAGTACTGGGTGAATGGATGGAAGCGCTCCTGCTCCTCCCATATATCCTTTGCCCTCGGTGCCCATGCTTTCGCGTATGCATCGCATTTTGAGCACAGCTCCTCCGCACTTTCCGGATGGGCAAGATTGGTTGATTTTGCGCCGGTTTTATGCACTATCTTGCGCAGAGCCTGCGGGTTTTCAAGCATCGGACAGGGACGCAGCATATTATCATTAAAGGGTTGTCCCTTGTAATATTCCTTAAACAGAGGAGCCTTGAGACATTCAATGATGCTCTTTTCTCTGATGTTTGAGTCACTGTAGTGAACAAATACGCAGGGCTCAACATCCCCCTCACTGTTGATGTGGAAGTAGTTTCTGCCGCCTGCAATACAGCCGCCAACAAATTCGGCATCGTTTTGGAAGTCAACAGTGAAAATCGGCTTGCCTGTTTTTGCACTTCGCTTTGCTCTTATTTCACGGTAAACGTGTTCACGCTGTTCAGGAGACAGAAGCAGGCTTGTATCCGAGTCACTGCCCACGGGCATATAGTGGAAATACCAAGCATATTTTGCACCGTTTTCTATAAGCAGGTCATAGAATTCATCGCTGGTGACAGCCTCATAATTCTGACTTGTGTAGCAGACAGATGTGCCAAACAGGCATTTGTGCTTCTTTAAAAGCTGCATAGCTTTCAGTGTTCTTTGATATGCACCGTCTCCGCGACGCAGATCTGTCGTATATTCATTGCCCTCAATGGACAGTGCAAGCGCCAAATTTCCGCAAGCCTTTATATCCTCACAGAATTTGTCATCAACAAGTGTGCCGTTTGTGTAGGCTAAAAACAGACAATCGCTGTTTTCTCTAGCAACCGTAATGATATCCTCTTTTCTGATAAGAGGCTCACCACCGGTGTACATAAAGAAATGTGTACCCAGCGCCTTGCACTCACGAACAATTCTGCGCATTTCATCCAGAGTTAGGTTTGAGTTATGACCATATTCCGATGCCCAGCAGCCCTTGCATTTCATATTACAGGCAGAGGTTGGATCCATCAAAACTACCCAAGGAATATTGCAATGCTCCTCGTCACGCTTTCTGCGCAGTGTGGATGTACCGATAAGACCAAGATCAATACCAAAGGTCAGTACTGCTTTTTTCAAAAGATCATGGTCGATATCATCAAGACCGTTAAACAGAAAATCGTGCCATATATTGCTGCTGTCATTCAGTATTTCTATTGGCTTTGTAAAGGTGCTTTCCGGATACATATTGCCGGTAACAGCCTTGCCAATTTTTATAAGCTTTAAAATATTCCTTTTTGGATCTTTATAGATATACTTAAAAATTTGGTTGCCGATACCGTGCAGTATCTTGCTTTTTAATTGCGCCATTTGTTACCTCTCTCACATTACCTCTGGTGTTGTGATTTTTAGCATAGTTAAAATGTTTTTAATTGTATCCTTAACAGCTGTGCATAGATATAATCTTGCCTGCATAAGAGCCTCATCATCTGTCATTACGCGGTGCGCATTGTAAAATTTGTGGAACAGGGTTGCAAGCTCCACAACATAATGGGTGATTTTAGCAGGGTCATATGCTTTTGCAGCTGTAATGATTTCATTTGTCAGTGCGGAAAGGTGACGGATTAAGTCTTTTTCCTCTTCACTGTTAAGAAGCAAAAGCTCCTCGTCGGTAGGTGTTCTGAGCTGCGCACCCTGCTCCTGTGCCTTGCGGATAATAGAGCATATGCGTGCGTGTGCGTACTGAACATAGTATACCGGGTTTTCACTGGATTGCTTTGCAGCAAGCTCTAAATCGAAATCAAAATGAGAGTTAGGCTCACGAAGATTAAAGAAAAATCTTGCCGCATCTAATGGTACTTCATCAATCAGGGTATTTAATGTTATTGCCTTGCCGGAACGCTTTGACAGCTTAATAGTTTCACCCTCACGCACCAGTCTGACCATCTGCATAATAACAGCATCCAGACGATTGGCATCCAGTCCAAGGGCGGTAAGTGCAGCCTTCATTCTGGGAACATAGCCGTGGTGGTCTGCACCGAGAACATCTATAGCCTTGTCGTAGCCGCGTGTGACAAGTTTGTTATAATGATATGCAATATCAGGAACAATATAGGTAGGAAGACCATTTGCTCTGATAAGCACTATATCCTTATCGTTGCCGAATTCTGATGCCTTAAACCATAAAGCACCATCCTGCTCATAGGTTACGCCTCTTTCCTTTAGGGCGTCAATGACTTTGTTTACAGAGCCGTCATTGTGAAGTGTGGATTCTCTGAACCATTTGTCATAGGTAATTCTGTATCTGCCAAGGTCACGTTCAAGACCTGCAATGTTTTTTGGCAGAGCAAAGTCAACAAGTGCTTTGCGTCTTTCCTCACTGGTGGAGTTAACGTATTTATCACCGAATTCATTTATAAAGTTTTCTGCATGGTCGGTTATGTCCGCACCGTGATAAGCATCCTCTGGCATTTCTACTGTGTTGTCGTAATGCTGAAGATATCTGACCTCCAAAGAGGTTGCAAACTTTTCAATTTGATTACCTGCGTCATTTACATAAAACTCTCTGTTGACATCATATCCTGCCCAGTCCAGCACGGATGCCAAGCAGTCACCGATAGCACCGCCGCGGGCGTTGCCTATATGCATAGGTCCTGTGGGGTTGGCGGATACGAATTCAACCAATACCTTTTTGCCTTCGCCGTAATTCGATCTGCCATAGCTGTCACCGCAGGCAAAGATATCTTTAAGTATTTCGGAATAATACTTCTGAGACAAGTAGAAATTCAAAAAGCCAGGTCCGGCTATTTCTACTCTTTCAAATAAAGTATCCTTCAAATCAATCTGAGCCACAATGCTCTCTGCAATCATACGGGGCGCTTTTTTGAAAGCTCTTGCACCTGCCATAGCAACATTGGTTGAAAAATCACCGTTTGCCTTGTTTGCAGGCTTTTCAATAATAAAATCAGGTGCTTCTGCGTTTGGCAGGTCACCGGCAGCTATAGCCTTTGCAATTGCCTCATCAATTATACTTTTTAATTTGTTTTCTGTTTCTTTCACTATTTTTGACATTTTATTCTCCTAAGCCTCAATTTGCTTAATAACATTCATTTTTACTTCATTTCGGGAGGCGAGAGCGCCGTTGATGTCGATATCATAGGAAAAATGGAAATGACCCTGATTTCCATTATATTCCGTATCAATATTATGGCCCGAAATTCCCATTAATATATCACCGAATTCTGTTCCGTAGTGACATAAATTGCGTTTCGATTTCTCAATAACCAGACAGGAGTCATAGGCTCCGCTTCGTGTCATCTCAACGCATTTTTCATTTTTGTTAATGGTTACACATACATTTACAGGATTTAACGGAGGCTCCTGCTCCTCGTTATATTTAATTATGTAGGTGCTGTCATTTTCATCAAGAGTGGCAACTGTTGTCAGCTCCATCTTATCCCTTTGATTATCAATCCGCTGTGCACCTATTATTTCTAAAAGTACCTTTTGCATTTATATTTTACCGCCTCTTTCAACAGCGAGGTTTATTAATCTGTCAATAAGCTCCTTATAGGATATGCCGATTGCTTCCATCAGCTTCGGATACATACTGATAGAGGTCTGACCCGGGATGGTGTTAATCTCATTTAAAAGCACTCTGCCCTCTGCTGTTACAAAGAAATCACAGCGTGCCATACCCTCACAGCCCAGTGCCTTATATGCTTTGAGCGCCTGTGCTTTAACCTCGTTTCTCTTTTCCTCGTCGATATGGGCAGGGATAACCGTCTCTGACTGCGGGTTGTTATATTTTGCATCAAAATCATAGAATTCTGCTGCAGCAAGAATTTGACCGACCTCACCGGCGATAGGTGCGTTGTTTCCGAGAACGGCACATTCCACCTCAAAGCCCTCAATAAATTCCTCAAGCACAGCCTTCTTATCTTCCTTAAAAGCTGTGTTCATTGCCACTCTCAATTCCTCTTTGTTGTGCGCCTTGGATATACCTACGGACGAGCCTGCATTTGCAGGTTTAACAAAGATAGGAAATCCCAGCTGATCAATCGCATTGTCAAGCAGTGTGTCACCCTTGCGAATATACTCATATTCATTGATGGCAACCCATTTTGCCTGGGGAATATCAAAAGCATCGGCAACCGCATTTGCCACTGCCTTATCCATACAAACGCCTGAGGATGTAGCATCACAGCCCACATAGGGTATTTGTGCAAGCTGCAGGAGACCCTGTATGGTTCCGTCCTCACCGTTTTTTCCGTGAAGCACAGGAAATACTGCGTCAAGCTTAATGGTATCTCCCTTTGCAGTTACAAGACCGCCGATGGATGTATCAGGCGAAATGAATGCAGGGATAAGGCTTTTTGAGTTCAGCCATTTGTCCTCCGGCAGAAGCTCCACATTATCATTGAAAATGTACCATCTGCCCTCTTTTGTGATTCCGATTAAAATGATATTATATTTAGTCAGGTCAATATTTTTGATGATGCTTTTAGCAGAAATACAACTGATATCATGCTCAGAGGATACACCGCCAAAAATAATGCCTATAGTCTTTTTATTCATAAGAAAGTCCCGCTTTCTATAATTAGTCATATTATTGTACCACACCATTAAGTAATAATCAATATAATAAAATATAAAATAATATATAAAAATTAGTGACAAACGAGGCGGGTGATGTTATAATACAATAGATTAATTTTACAAACATGGCAGATGCCGTGCCGGCGGGAACAGTATTTTTGTAAGCTATGTTGTTTATTTATATTGTAAATTTATAAATCGAATATATAATCTTGATAGGAGTTAAGGATATGGAAATTAGCGAGGTTTTCAGAATTGTTGAAAAAAATCTGGAACAGATTAATGAAGAGTTAGGATTTTCATTAAAGAGCCATGAGGATGCAGCTATTGTATTTTCAGGCGACAAGGGCATTTATCGTGTTACCTTTGACAGCAATACGCAGATTATGGCATTTGAGTGTGCATATGATACCGAGTCGGCTGAGCCTGAATTCAATACCATTTCACGCTCTTTGTTTGATTTGGAGACTTATGGTGACAGGGATGCAAAATCTCTTGCAAACGAAATCAGGGACGAGCTGACCTCCTTGTTTAAATCCAGAAAAAAGGTTGATTTAGACAAGGTTAAGATGCCGAAGGCTGTTTCAAGAACAAAGGCAAAGAACGGCAATATCAGCTATGACGTGGATTCTCTTGCAAATCGTTTCGGAACACTTTATCCTGAATGCAAGGATGAAATCAAAAGAAATATTGCTAAGTACGGCGAGTTCCTTCCGGAAACATTCTTTCAGGAATTCGGAACCGCAAAGGTTATGGAGGTCATTTCTAACGGAAGTGAGCCGGATGTTAAAAAGCTGTTTAAAATGCTCAACGAGGTTTATGAGGACGGAACAAATGAAGTCCAGGATATTATCGGTGTTACCATTCTCGGTGAAATGAAAAATGATCCGAAAATGATGGAGGTTGCCGATCAGTATATGTCAGATTATATGTCAGGCCCTGTACACGAAATCAATAAGCTGACAAAGAAAAACAGCAGACTGACCAAAAAGCTCGCTAATCCTCCTGCATATAAGCCGAAAAAGAAAAAGAACAGCTTTATGGAGAATGCGTTACAATCACAAAACAGATAAATGTTATGGAAACTAAAAAGAAAAAATTTATAGTAAGAGGCATTGTCATTCCTCTTATTGCAGCCGTTGTTATTTCTGCAGTTTATATAATTATATACTGTGAGATGGAAAAGGGACTGTCTTTTTCTGACAAAGCAATTGCCTTTTCGGAATATGATGTTCAGGAGCCGGAGGCTATTGATAATATTGTTGTTTCTTCTGAAAATATCCGAAAATCTGAGCTGCCGAAGCCGGCTGACGGTAATATTATTGGACAGGCTAAGCTTGGCACAGGCAGTATGGATATTCTTTTTAACGGCAATGATGTCAGCGGGACAGGCAAATTGAATATGCTTCAAGACAGTGTGCTGTTCGGCGAAAGCGGAACAGTATATTTGTGCTACGGTAAGGCTGATGCAGCTGCAGTGAAAGCTATTGATAAAAATGATGAATTTGATATTCAATGCTTTTACAGCAAGAAAAACGGCAGCAAAGGCGTATACAAATACAAAGTTGTTGACAAGACGGTTGTCAATAGCCGTCAGGCACTCTCCAAGGCAGGGGACGGAATTGGCAGAGGACTGGTTATTTTTACAGATGCTGGTGATAAAGTAGGAATCAGCAATAAATATCTGGCGGTTGTCTGTGAGATGACCGGCGGTGATATCGTTGTAGAATAGGGGGATATTTATGTTTAAGCATATTGGTTCAAGAAATATTCTCTGCTTTTTTCTTTCCCTCATTATTGCTGCGGGAGCCAGCTTATTTGTGGGCAGTGTTCTTGTGAATATAGTATGCAGCAATGGTTATATGAGCTTATTCTTCAACGCTTCAGACGTAAATGAATATTGTGATAAAGTATACAGCGACAGAATTGCAGTGCTGGCAGATAACAGCAACATTCCTGTTAATGTATTTGAGCGTGCTGAGGGTATGGTCAATAATAATGAAAATGCTGTTGACAGATTTTTCAGCAATTCGGATACGTCTCTTTATTTAAATGAAAGAATTCAGGCATACGAAGAGCTTTGCAAGGAATATCTGGTTGGCAACGAAATAAAATTTGATGAGGCTGCAGTGCATAATACTGCTGTCAAGGCAGCGGAAATCTATGCCGAAAGCTATGGCATACAAAATGCCGATGCCTTAAAGGATTTTGTATCTTCTATCAATGAAGATGCAGCAAAGGTATCCTCAAATGGTCTTGTTATGATTCTTGCTGCAACCCTTGTTATTCTGTTTTTGTTTAATGATAAAAAGAAATCGTTAAGGTACTTTTCAAGTGCAATCACTGCTGCCGGAATTACTTGCATTATAGTCGGTCTGGCAGGGAAATTTATCATTCTGAAAAATGTAGAAATTGCTCCTGTGGTTTATGGAACGGCACTTGATAAGGCCATTGGCGTTATGTGTTTTCTATTCATTCTTGTCGGCGTGGTTATGACTGCATTGTCTGTCTATGAGTCATACAGGCTGATTGTGAAGAAATCTGCTTACCGCAGATCAAAAAAGTGAGCAGTATATAATAGTTTTAAATATATTAATATATAATAATATATTATTTATAAATAAATTAATTAAAACAGTATCAAAACAAAATAGTGGTTGAAACTGCACCTCGGCTTTAGCTGAGGTGCAGTTTTTTTGTGTAAAAAAATAAAACAAACTTGTAATTTTCTCGTTTATACATATGGTGTCAAAATATTGAAAAATGGCAAAAGTTACACAATATATAGTGCTGAATTTTTTTAAGTTAAAAAAAGGTTACAATTTTTAAATTTTTTTGCAAAGATTTCTAAGGTTTTAACAAAAATTTTCAATCACGCTTTAATGCGTTAAACTTTATAACCACAAGATGTTGTTTTGAATAGAATGAATTTATCAAGTTAAAATTTTTTGATTGTGCAATGTGCACAAAAACAACAACTTGAAATTGTTGACAACTTATGCATTTGTGACTATAATGTCAAACGCTCGGGGAAATAATAACGGTAAAGCGGAAAAATTTACTTTCTGTTTGGTGGTTCAATCCACTGATATTAGGAATTAAAACAATAACACTGAAGAGCCTAATATTTCCGAAGAACAAAAGGAGATTAAGATGATAAACCAATCAAAAGCTGAAGGGCTGAAGGGCTTGAGCCGTGCAGTTCTGATAGCAGTAGTTGCATTTATCGTTGCAATCGGCGTTTTTGCTACAAGCGCATTCGCTGGACTTGTTGCTCAATACAATGTTGAAATTCAGGTCGATAACGATAGCTTTGTAATTACAACAAATGAGACGGAACCAATCGAAATCCTGTCACAGGCTAACATTACCTTAGCAAACAGTGACAAACTTGATATCAGTGCTTTCACATCAGGTGAGGGCGGCGTTATCAAGGTAGACAGACAAAAGAACATCAATATCGAGTTTGACGGCGTAATCAACAACTACTCTGTTTACGGAGACACAGTTGATGCTGCACTTCTTGAGCTTGGTATCAGTGTGGATGATAATTCAGATATGAATTATTCTCCGGATGATGTAATTCAGGATGGTATGGTAATAGCTGTCCAATCAGCAAAGTCAGTATCTGTTACTGCAGATGGAAAAACAACGAAGCATGCTATCAACAAGGGTACGGTTAAGGATTTGCTTGCTCTTGCACAGATAACACTTGGTAAGGATGACTATGTTAAGCCATCAGCGGACACAGACCTTAAAGCTGATATGAAGGTTACAGTTTACCGTGTTACGTATAAAACGGAGACTGAAAAGAAAAGCGTTGCATTTAAAACCAAAAAAGAAAATGATTCATCAATGACTCAGGGAACAACAAAGGTTGCAGTAAAGGGCGTTAAGGGTGAAGACGAGATTACCTATCAGGTAAAGTATGTGAATGGTAAAGAAGAGAGCAAAACCGAGCTTTCTCGTAAAACTGTTAAGGCACCTGTAACTGAGATTATTAAGGTAGGAACCAAAAAGACCGAGAAGTCATCGAAATCGTCTGTTAAGTCTAACGGCGTTAAATCAAAGAACGGTTATGAGGTTGGACAAAAAATTAAGGGACGATACACCCACTATTGTGCTTGTGCCACCTGCAATGGTAATTCAAGAGGTATTACCTCTAGCGGCAAGAAGATTTCCAATGGTATGGAAAATCCATATTATATCGCTTGTAACTGGCTGCCTCTCGGTTCAGTTATCAGTGTTGATGGTACCAATTATACAGTAGTAGACCGCGGCGGCTCAGGACTTTCAACAGTAGGCAGAATTGACATTTTTACACCTGAGGGTCACGCTGCTTGCTACCGATACGGAACAGGCTCCTGCTCAATCGAAATCGTGAGACTTGGATGGTAATGAATATATAGAATAAGCAGTCACTGCAATTACAGTGATTGCTTATTTTTTTATGACCCTTCCTTTTTTACAAATTTTTTTAGTCATATTTATTGGTTTAGCACTTCGAATCAATGGCTTTTTATTGACTTATTGTATAAAAAATAGTAAAATATAATAAATATGTGTTATTACAAATACGTGCTATTTTAGTGGAGGTATAGATTTATGCTTAATTCGGAAAAAACACTTGATAAGCTGGTTGCTTTATCAAAAGGCAGAGGCTTTGTTTATGCAGGCTCAGAGATTTACGGCGGCCTTGCAAATACTTGGGATTACGGTCCCCTCGGTGTTGAACTGAAAGAAAATATTAAAAAAGCCTGGAGAAAGAAATTCATTCAGGAAAATCCATATAATGTCGGTCTTGACAGTGCCATTCTTATGAACCCGCAGACTTGGGTTGCTTCCGGTCATCTCGGCGGTTTCTCTGATCCGCTTATGGACTGCTGTGACTGTAAAACAAGACACAGAGCAGATGACCTGATTGAGAATTTTGATGGTACAAATGTTGCCGGCTGGTCCAATGAGGAAATGGCTGCATACATCAAGGAGCACAATATTCCCTGCCCGAATTGCGGTGCAAACAACTTTACGGATATCCGTCAGTTTAACCTGATGTTTAAAACCTTCCAGGGTGTAACAGAGGACGCAAAGGATGAGATTTATCTGCGTCCGGAAACCGCACAGGGTATTTTTGTAAACTTTGCAAATGTACAGAGAACAACAAGAAAGAAAATTCCATTTGGTGTTGCACAGATTGGTAAATCCTTCAGAAACGAAATTACACCGGGTAAGTTCATATTCAGAGTTCGTGAATTTGAGCAGATGGAGCTGGAGTTCTTCTGTAAGCCGGGTACAGACCTGGAGTGGTTTGATTACTGGAGAAGCTTCTGCCGTGACTGGCTGTATTCTCTCGGCATTAAGGAAGAGAATTTAAGACTGCGTGACCACGACCCTGAGGAGCTTTGCTTCTATTCAAAGGCTACAACAGACTTTGAGTATAATTTCCCATTTGGCTGGGGCGAGCTTTGGGGTGTAGCAGACAGAACAGATTATGATTTAACACAGCATATTAACACAAGCGGAAAAAATCTTGAATATGTAGATCAGGTAAATAATGAAAGATATATTCCATATGTAATTGAGCCTTCTCTCGGTGTTGAGCGTTTATTCCTTGCTATGCTTACTGAAGCATATGATGAGGAAGTGATTGATGCTGAAAAGAATGACACAAGAGTGGTTATGCATTTCCATCCTGTTCTTGCACCGTTCAAGGCTGCTGTGCTTCCATTGTCTAAGAAGCTGAGTGAGCAGGCATTAGAGGTGTTCTCTGCACTTTCAAAGAAGTTTAATATTGATTTTGATGATGCAGGCTCTATCGGAAAGAGATATCGCCGTCAGGACGAAATTGGTACACCATACTGCATTACCTATGACTTTGATTCTGAAGAGGATGGCTGTGTAACCGTTCGTGACCGTGATACTATGGAGCAGGTAAGATTACCGATCAGTGAGCTTGCAGCATTTATTGAGGCTAAGCTTGAGTTCTAGGGAAAGAGATAGATATGAATAATATTAACAGAGGTGTCGTTAAGCTCCAAGCAAAAGAAATAATAAGAGGAAAAGTATTTCCTTTGTTTTTGGTTGTTTTGATTGTTGGTGCATTAACACGTGGTTCGTCAGTTGTGGGAAATATCAATACAATTTCCAACAATATAAAGAACAGTCATTCTTTCAGCAGAAGCAGCGATTATGATTTTGACGATTATTTCGGAGAAAATTTTGACGATGGATTTGACTTTGACTACGATAATCCTATAGAGAATTTTGAGTTCGACGCAGCAGACAGTAAGGCGGAGATTGTTCCTGTATCAAATACTTCAAATATGATGATTACACGTACAGGAAATATTTTTGGCAGCTTAACACTTGTCAATATCGTCTTTATGCCGCTGCTGGTAACAATGGCAGGTATGTTTTTGTCATTGGTTCGACGCAATAGGGAAGAGGCTTTTCAGCTTGGAAATGAGCTGGGAGCGCTGTTTAAAAATGCTTTCAATGAGAACTATTTTAAAAAGCTTGCCGCTGTATTTTTGAGAAGCCTGTTTTCGGGACTGCTTGCAATTCTGCTTATCGTTCCCGGTGTAATTTATTGGCTTAGCACATATTTCACCTATGAGATTTTGTCGGATAATCCGAATATGAATTTTAACGAGGCAATGCAGCTTTCCAAAAAGATGGTAAAGGGCAATCGCACAGAGCTGTTTGTTCTTGAGCTTAGCTTTATCGGATGGTATTTGCTGTGTATAGTTACATTGGGTCTGGCAAGTATTTATGTTGCACCTTATGTTTATACAACGAAAGCCTTATATTACGAAAATTTCCGTTTGAGAGCCTTGCAGGAGGGCAGAATTACCGAAGCGGATTTCCTTTCCTATAATGACAGAGCGGATGCTTACAGACAGCAGAATGCTTCACAATTTGGTAATGATAACGGCAATAACTATTATAGTTATGCAAATTATAATGCCGGTTCAGATACAAATCATTATTACTACAACCCGCAGGCGCAAGGGAATGCGAATGTGTATAATGCAGCACCTACTGCGGAGCAGCCGCAGCAGGCATATAACCAATCAAATGAAACGGACTTTTCCTATCAGGTGAATACGAATGAAAATGATTATTCAGCCGGTCAGGATAATTCCGTGAATGAAAAGCCTGCAGAGCAGACAGAAAATTCCGATAATAATACTTTATAAAAAATATTCCGAGATGCAGTTTGTATCTCGGAATTATTTTTATGATTAATAAAACCCGATATAAGTCTTGTTGAACTTATATCGGGTTTGCTTTTTATTCTGTTAATCCTTTGACTCAATCAAAGTACATTCAACTTCTTTTATATTAATGTCGTTGTTTTCAATTCTGGCAATTGTGAGTGTAACCTTATCACCCGGCTTTGATTTAGACAGTGTGGATGTCATTACATCAATAGAGGTTAAGGTTTCACCATTAACCGCAACAATCATATCATACTGCTGAATGCCCTTTTCCTTGAGGTCTGAGTTGTCCGTAACCTCATTGATTACCATTGTGCCTGCAGCGTCCTTATAGCCCTTTTCAGCAAGTGCATTAATAATGGTGTTTGCGTTGTTGAAACTGGAAATTTGATTATAGGTGATGCCGATTTTTGCACGACCTTCTACATAACCAACCTTGATTAAGCTGTTGGCAGTTGCAATTGCGGTAGAGGACGGAACAGCAAAGCCCATACCCTCATACTCTGTTGATGCAATTTTTGAGGAGTTAATGCCTATAACCTGACCCTGCATATTAAATAATGCGCCGCCGCTGTTGCCGGGATTAATTGCAGTATCTGTCTGAATGCATTCGGTGTTGTAGCCGATAGAGGAGGCTACAGGTCTATCCAGAGCAGAAATATATCCGCTTGTAACGGAGTTTTTAAATTCAAGTCCGCCGGGGCATCCGATAGCAACTACCTGCTCGCCAACGACCAACTGGGAGCTGTTGGCAAAGTCAGCAACCTTTAAGCCTGTTTTATCTATAGACAGTACGCCGATATCAGTCTGGCTGTCAAAGCCTACCATTTGCGCATCGTACTCGGTATCGTCATTCAGTGTTACCTTAAAGCTGTCTCCGTCACTAATAACATGCGCACAGGTAATAATATAGGTTTTACCGTTTTGCTCGCTCATTAATACGCCTGAGCCTTCGCCTGATTTGGTAGGTTCATCGCTGTTGTCATTGTTGCTGCCATACCCATAAAAATAGTAATAGGAGCTGTCCTGCTGTTTATAAACGGAAATACCTACGCAGGAATCCATGGAATTTGCAGCAACACCTGCTACGGTATAGGTGTTATCACTGTTTTTCATCGGAACATCTTCACTGTCGCTCAGCTTGGTGTCACTGGCGTCCTGAGATTGGCTGGTGGAATTATTTGTATCTGAATTTGATGAGCCAATCAGTCCCTTGGTATCAAGAACAATAGCCACAACTGCAACAATCAAGCATACAGCAAGTATAATTACAATTGCGATTGCAGCCTTGCTTTTCTTAGGGGGCTTGCCGTCTCCTGATGCATTGTTTTCTGAATAATTGCTGCTTTGATAGTATGACGAAGGGTCAGCCTGATATCCTGAATTGTTATTTTGCTGTGCATAAGAATAATGATAGGTCGACTCGTTCGTTTGTGCATTTTCATTTTGAGGCGGTGTGTAATAGGTGCTGCCGCTTGTTGGCTGATAATAATCAGGTCGGGATTGATTGTTATCACTGTTATTGTTGTTGTCAAATTCGTTCATTCTTACTTCTTCTCCTTTTTATAGATGGGGCTGTAGTTTTTCGGCAATTTAAAGATAAATTCAGCAGAGGAGTCATCGTCACTTCTTGCCCAAATTTTTCCTCCGTGCATTTCAACCATCATCTTTACTATATAAAGTCCTAAGCCTGCACCCTTGGCGTCAAGGCTTCTGGACTTATCAACCTTGTAAAATCTTTCAAATACTTTTGAAAGCTCCTCTGACTTTATGCCGATTCCGCTGTTTTTAATATGAACCTCAATATCACTATTCGTTTCAAGCATAGAAACATGAATATATCCATTTTCATTTGTGAATTTAACGGCATTATCAAAGATGTTGTATACAACCTGATAAATCATATCGGTATCAGCAACAATATAGGTTGGATTTAAATTTTCGAGACCTTGTATTTCAATGTTCTTTTCTTCTATTTTTTGCTCAAAGGTTAAAAGTATGTGTATAATCTGCTCGCTGATGTCATAGTTTGACGGTTTCATCTCAAAGCTTCCGGACTCAATTTTGCTCATATTCAGCATAGCAACCACAAGCCGGGAAAGACGTCGGATTTCGCCGCTGACAATATTCAGGTAGTAGTCCTGCTTTTCTCTGGGTATAGTTCCATCCAGAATGCCGTCAATGAAGCCGCCGATGGAGGTCATTGGTGTTCTCAGCTCGTGAGAAACATTTGACACAAAGCTGCGTCTTGATGATTCCAGTGCGTCAAGAGAATTTGCCATATCGTTAAAGGCATTTCCCAAATCAGCAAGCTCATCATCTCCGGAGATTTTTACTCTGTAGGAAAAGTCACCTATTGCAAATTTTTTAGCTGCAGTACTCATTTGCTTGAGCGGTTTAACAAAATGCTTTGTTAAATGCCAGATGGCAATGAATGCAATTGCAAGTGCAGCAAGTGCGCTGAGCATAAATATTCTCAGTACGGCAAAGGTTAATCCGTTTCCGTTTGTTTCCGTGGTGGAAAATACAGATCCGATAATTTGCTGACCGCTGTAAATAGGCTTGCCCACAATGTAGGACCGTCTGCCGTTTACAGTACCCTTGCCGACATAACCGCCCTCATATACGCTTTTTAAAAGAGAGTCGCCGATGGCAAACTGATTATGATAGGAACAGGCAGGGAGCATTCCGAAAAGCGGCATAGCTTCGCCCTTTTCCTTGCACATAATAATGTTGCCTTCTACATCACATACAAATATATCCGCATCAATGGAGGAGGATATAATGTTCAGTGAGTTGCAAATCATACTTTTTTCTACAGAATAGGTATCGTTCATATCCTGCACAATCAGCTTGGACTCTACACTTTCTGCAATGGAGCTTACATTTTCAGTCAGCAGCTTGGTATTTTCATTTTGTATATATGCGTCAACCAGCAATGTAAGTGCTGTACCGAGTATAGCAAGCACAATCAGAAACATACTTGCAAAAAGTATAAAGTATTTTGCAAATATATTATTTTTTAAATACCGGCTTTTTACACTGTTGTTATAAGCCATTTATATTAATCCTTTGTTTCAAATTTGTAGCCAACGCCCCATACGGTTTTCAGTGACCATTTGTCAGATACACCCTCCAGCTTTTCACGAAGACGCTTAACATGCACGTCAACCGTTCTGGAGTCACCGTAATAATCAAAGCCCCATACCTCATCAAGAAGCTGGTCACGAGTATATACTCTGTTTGGATTTGAAGCAAAGTGGTAAATAAGCTCCAGCTCTTTAGGCGGTGTGTCAACAGATTCGCCGTTCACCTTTAAATCATAGTTAACAATATTAATTTCGAGATTATCGTAGCTGACAACCTTCTTTGTGTTATTTTCCTCTGAGGCACTGCCGTTTGTTCTTCTCAGCACAGCCTTGATTCTGGCCATTACCTCTTTCGCATCGAATGGTTTTGTAACATAGTCATCTGCACCCAGTTCAAGACCTAAAACCTTATCAAAGGTTTCTCCTTTAGCTGTAAGCATAATGATAGGAGCAGATGAGGTTTTTCTGATTTCACGGCATACCTGCCAGCCGTCCATTTTCGGCAGCATAATATCAAGAAGGACAAGGTCAGGCGTTTTTATGGTAAAGGTATTTACTGCCTCCTGTCCGTCGTTGGCAACATATACGGTATAGCCGTCATTTTCAAGGTATAGCTTTAATAGCTCACAAATGTTCTTGTCATCATCTACTACTAAAATTTTTGTACTCATTTGTTTTCTCCTTTATTTCTGTAATGTTATTGTATCACGACAAATTTATATTTTTTTGTTGTTTTAATTAACAATCTATAAAAATTTTTAACATTTTATAAACGATTTTTTACCATTCTTTTCCTCGGCGTACACAGCTTTCCACAAAATCTATAAACTGCTTGGCACATCTTGGGGATCTGCCTCCGCGGCGTATTGCCCATTTTTCTGCCTGCGAAAACAGATGCTCTTTATCTACATCAAGCCTTCTGTCATCACAAATTTTCTCAATGATTTCCAGATAGTTTTTCTTGTCAGGGTTAATAAAGGTGATAGACAAACCAAATCTGTCAGAAAGGCTCAGCTGCTCCTGCATAATGTCATTCATATTCATTTCGTTTTGTCTGTCGCTGAAGCTTTCCTTAATCAGGTGCCGTCTGTTTGATGTAGCATAAATCAAGGTGTTCGCCTGCTTTCCTGACAGTGAACCCTCAAGAGCAGCCTTTAATTCACTGAAGGAGCTGTCATTGGAATCAAAGCTTAAATCATCAATGTAAATAATAAATTTCATTGGTGAATCTGCAATGGCTTCCCGGATAAGTGTAAGCTGGCTGACAGTGCTTTTTGGAATTTCAATCATTCTGAGACCTTGGTTGTGATACGCGTTCAGCAGTGCGTGTACAGTGGAGCTTTTGCCGGTTCCTCTGTCTCCGTAAAGCAGAACATTGTTGGCAGGATGCCCGGATACAAAGCTTTCCGTATTATCCACAACCTTGTGCCTTTGCTCCTCATAATTTTTCAAATCATTAAGGGTAATAGGGTCAATAGAGGTTACGGGGCAAAGCTCGCCGTCACGCCAGGTGAAGGCAATGTGTTTTGCAAACTTTCCGTAGCCATTTGTTTGGTGAAAGGAGATGAGGCCGTTGATTTGTTTGTCCCAATTACTTGTAAGCGGTGCTTTCGCTGTTCCACTGCTGAATTTCGGCAGGGATAATAGGATCTCCTTTATATCCTCATTTTCTATGTTATCAATGATTTCGTCGGCAGAGATGCTTGCAATTTCCTCCAGCATCCTTAAATCATTTTTTGCTGCCTGTGTAATCTCGTCGGAAACATTACCACTGCAGGCTGCCTTTGTAAATACATTATCATTGGTAAGAATACAATTTGATATATGCTCTTTAACAGAGCCGGTCTTTGAAACCAGCTTAAAAAAGTCACTGTATGTATTGAGCATATATTCATCTGCAGAATTTAAAAGCTCGAAAAGAGCGGCGAATATCTCATCATCCCATAGGTTGTATACACAAAGGGATTCCATATAATATTTGATTTTGGTTATCTTATTCATATTTTCACTTCCATTTATATTACAAAAATAAAACACTACTCCATAATATTTATTATTTATATAATAAAACATTATATTATATTTTACAAGTGATTGCATAATAATTTGTTAAAATACACAAATTATGGCAGTAATTTTTCAAAATAAGTTGTATGATGTCCTACAACGTATTGACTTTTTTAAACGTTGTATGCTATGATATCTGCAGAGGTGATTATGTGAGTAAGCTATCAGATGATATCGCAAAGCAGATTGTTAAAATGATAGAGGTTGAAAATCGTTTCTCTGTTGGTGATAAGCTGCCGAATGAACTGGACCTGGCTCGGGAGCTGGGAGTCAGCAGATCTACGCTCAGAGAGGCAATCCGAATTCTTACCACCAGCGGTATATTGGAGATACAGCGGGGCAAGGGAACCTTTGTTACATCAAATACGATTATAGATTCCGGAGATTTAAATGACATTGCTTCCGGACTGGATGACTTGTTTGAAATGCGTTTGATGTTTGAACCGGACTGTGCATATTTAGCGGCACAAAGGGCGACAGATGAGGAAATTGATATCATCTGTTATTACGGCGAAGAGATAGAAAAGAAAATACTCAGCGGTGAGGATCGTACCTATGAGGAACAGAAATTTCATGAGAGCATTGCCAATGCAACGCATAATGCCTTTGTGAAGCAGTTTATGCCTATCATATTTAACGCTATAAAAAAGGGCGTTATGGTGTTAACCAAGGATCAGGATGTCAGCGAGGACAATATGAAGGATGACCGTCTTATTATGGAATTCTTAAAGAAAAGAAATCCGGAGGGGGCGAGAACGGCGATGCGTCTGCACATCATTCACGCGATTGAGATGCTGAATAAGAAATAATAAATTTTCAAATTTCGTATTGACATTAGACAACGAACATTATATAATGTGAATTGTTAAAAATATAGTTTGGTTGACGGACAACCTGACAAATAAAATTTATTTTGGAGGAAATTAAAATGGCAGAAGCTAAGATTTTTTACGAATCAGACTGTAACCTTGATGTACTTTCAGGCAAAACAGTTGCAATTATCGGCTTTGGTTCACAGGGTCACGCACATGCACTCAATCTTCATGAGAGCGGTGTTAATGTAATCGTTGGTCTTTATGAGGGCTCAAAGTCTTGGAAGCATGTTGAGGAGCTGGGTCTTAAGGTTATGACAACTGCTGAGGCTACAAAGGCTGCTGACGTTGTTATGATTCTTACACCGGACGAGAGACAGGCTGCTATCTATAAGAATGATATTGAACCAAACCTTACAGAGGGCAAGGCACTTGCATTTGCACACGGTTTCAACATTCACTTCAAGCAAATCGTACCTCCATCATTCGTTGATGTATTTATGATTGCTCCTAAGGCTCCCGGTCACACTGTACGTTCAGAGTACAAAGAGGGTAAGGGTACACCTTGTCTTGTTGCTGTTTATCAGGATGCTACAGGTCATTGCCTTGATACTGCTCTTGCTTACGGTGCAGGTATCGGCGGTGCTCGTGCTGCTATCCTTGAAACAACCTTCAAGTGTGAGACAGAGACTGACCTCTTCGGTGAGCAGGCAGTTCTTTGCGGCGGTGTAACAGCTCTTATGAAGGCTGGTTTCGAAACACTTGTTGAGGCTGGTTATGACCCAAGAAATGCTTACTTTGAGTGTATCCACGAGATGAAGCTTATCGTTGACCTTATCTACTCAGGTGGTTTCTCAAAGATGAGATATTCCATTTCAAATACTGCTGAGTACGGCGATTATGAGATTGGTAAGAGAATCATCACTGAGGATACTAAGAAGGAAATGAAGAAGGTTCTTGATGAGATTCAGGACGGTACATTTGCTTCTAAGTTCATCACAGAGAGCAACAACGGCTGGGCTCACTTCAAGGCTAAGAGAGCACTTGAGGCTGCTCATCAGCTTGAAGAAGTTGGCGAAGGCATCCGCGCTATGTACAGCTGGAACGGCGAAGACAAGTACGCTGAGAAATAATTAATATCTTATGATAATGAAAGTCTGCCGGTATTAAGGGTTATCCTTGATACTGACAGACTTTTTGTTTTTCATTAAATTTTATTTGACTTATTGTCAAACTCTTTCTTTTTTTCTGCCGATATGTTACAATAACTGCATATAAGTTTGGAGGCTTTAGATGAAACAGAAAATAAAAGCTATTGTTATTGAGCTTACAAAGCATAGCGTTGTGATTAGAAAATTTGCCAGATGGTTTCTTTATAACAAAAGATATATGGAGTACGAGCGTGCAAAAAAGAAAAACAAGACGGATGACAAGCTGATTTGCTTTAAGTCTTTTAACGGAAAATCCTATGCCTGCTCACCAAAGGCCATTTATGAATATATGCTGACACAGGATAAGTATAAGGATTTTAAATTTGTCTGGGCATTTAAAGAGCCTGAAAAATATAAATATCTTGAAAATAACCCGAATACAACAGTTATTAATACAATTGGCAAAGCGTATTATAACACAATGGCAAGCAGTAAATATTGGATACACAACTATCGTGTTGCAGATCATATTTATCCTAAAGATGATCAGGTTTATGTTCAGTGCTGGCACGGAACACCGCTGAAGCGTTTGGGCTATGATATCGAAAACAGTGATAATGCACTCAATACGATTGACGAAATCCGATTTAAGTACAAGGTGGATGCAGACAAATTCAAATTTATTATTTCTCCGTCAAAATTTGCCAGCGAAAAATTTATCACTGCCTGGAACTTAAAGGCGATTGGTAAGGAAAATACGGTTATAGAACAGGGCTATCCAAGAAATGATAAGCTGATTAATTATAACAGCGAGGATTTAAGCGACATAAAAGCAAAGCTGGGGATTGAGAATACGGATAAAAAGATTATTTTTTATGCACCTACATGGCGTGATAATCAGCATGATTCCTCTATTGGATATACCTATAAGACTGAGGTCGATTTTGAGAAGCTTCGCCAGGCACTGGGTGATGAATATATTATTCTTTTCAGAGCCCACTATCTTGTAGCAAACAGCTTTGATTTTGAAAAATACAGTGGCTTTGTATATGATGTTTCATCCTATGATGATATCAATGATTTATATATTGCTGCCGATATTTTGGTAACGGATTATTCAAGTGTGTTCTTTGATTATGCAAATTTGAAAAAGCCTATGATTTTTTATATGTATGATTTTGATGCATATAAAAATGAAATGAGAGATTTTTATATAAATCTTGATGAGCTTCCCGGTCCAATCATCACAAAGGATGATGAGCAGGAGCTTATTTATGAAATTAAAGCAGTTGAGGACAGAGAGGCATATATCAAAAAATACGGTGATAAATATATCGCATTCCACAATAAGTTTAACTATCTTGATGACGGCAAGGCAGCCAAAAGAGTTGTAGAAGAAATACTAAAGGCATAGATAAAGGCATAGAATTGCTCCTATGCCTTATCTATTTTTTTGTTTATTGCGCTGAGCATTTTGCTAATCATAGTATCATATTTTACCAATGTCTTAATCCAATCCAGCAGCAGTGCCAGTGCGATTGATGTCAGGCACAAAACAAGATAGATGAGCAGATAGTTTTCAAAGGAATAAATAAAATCGCCTAAATAGAATTCTCGGATAAATGTATGTGTCAGGAAGATTGTCATGGAATGCTTTCCTAAGAAAGAAAGCAAACTTTTTACTCCCGGTATTCTTATAATAAAAAATCTGAGAAAAACGATAAAGAACAGCGGTACAATTCCGAATTTGATAAACCATATATACCCAATAGAGACATTTGATGAAATGTAATAGCTGTATACAATCAGCAATGCAGATAGTATGAAAAATACAGGGTAGCGCAATTTTTTATTTTTATTAAGGAAAAGTTCAATCTTATCAAACAAGTTGTAATCAGCAAACATCATTCCGAAAATAACCGGCATCAAAAAGCTGAATTCATTTGTGCCTCCAAGATAGCCCAAGTTAAAAACATTTGGCAATATAGCACTGGCTGCCAGCAGGGGAAGGTATCCGAATTTTTGCGAAAGGACAAATAACAGCGGAATAAGAAGAATGAATACAATAGCAGCACTCATATACCACCATGTGCTGTCCAGCTTTGGCGTGCCGAACAGATTTGCTGTCCCGAAAAAATCATTCAGAATATAGAAAAAAGTAGTTGTTGCATTTTTGCTTTCGTATACACGCTGGGGCAGCTGGTCAATGATTTGAGACACGATAACTGCAATCAGGTATATGAACCAGTAGCCGGACATGGTTTTAATCAGTCGGTTTGTATTCCATTTGAGAATTTCTTTTTTGCTTATGGGTGTTTTTGATATGGATTTAAATAATCCGTAGCCGGTTATAAAAGCAAAAATAGAAACACAAATTTTAAACAAGTAAGCAATATTTACAATAATCTCCTCGCCGCCGGAAAGAAAATCGACAGTGTAATTTGCAAATCTGTCAGTACTGCAATATAAATGATGAAAAAGCAGCATTAATACAGCAATTCCTTTTATGGACAAGGAGTCTGTCTTTGTAAGTCCGTTTTTCATATATCTCCCTTTATCATCTTATTATATTTTATTCATATGTTAATAATATCATATTACTATTGTCTTTACAAGTAGTAAAGTATTTGGTATAATATGCTATATATATTATACAGTTCAGAGGTGACACTTTTTGGCGCAAACCTATTTCAAAGCAATAAAGAAAAATTCTAAGCGTTTTATGAAAAGCGGTTTTTTCAGAGCCAAATTCTTTTATACAAAATATTATGAAAAGCTGCCGATAATTAAAAACACGGTGCTTATTCAGTCCTATGACGGTTCCAGCATTTCCTGCAATCCATATTATATTTTGAAGGAGCTGTGCGAGAATAAAAAATATACTTATCTGAAAAAGTATGTTGTGGTTCGCGAGAGCACGGCGGAGGTTATTAAACAGCGCATAGAGTCAAATGGCTGGAGCAATGTGGAGTATGTAGAAATACATTCCAAGGAATACTGCAGAATTCTTGCTACCGCACAGTATTTGATTAATAATTCCACTTATCCGACATATTTTATTAAGCGTGACGGACAGATTTATCTTAATACCTGGCATGGTACACCATTAAAAACACTTGGCAGAAGTATAAAAAATGCACCTAATGAGCTGGGTAATACTCAAAGGAATTTTATGATGGCAGATTATTTGCTGTATCCGAACAGATTTACCTTTGAGGTTATGAAAAAAGACTATATGCTTAATAATCTGTTCAAGGGCAAATATATTCTTTCCGGCTATCCAAGAAATGAAGCATTTTATAACAGCGAATTGCGCAAAAAAATAAGAGCAGAGTATGGTCTTGAAAATAAGCGTGTTGTTGTTTTTATGCCTACATGGAAGGGCAGTCTTGAGGCTAAGAATACGGAGGAGCAGATAACATATACAAAGCACGCGATTTATGAGATGGAGGAATATCTTGACGAGGATATAGTTGTGTTTGTGAAGCTCCACAATTATGTCAGTGAGGGTTTGGATTTCAGAAAGCTGGAAAAGATAAAAAGTATGCCGGCTGATTATGAAACCTATGAATTCCTTAATATTGCAGATTGTCTGATTACAGACTATTCCAGCGTGTTCTTTGACTTTGCAAACACAAATAAAAAAATCATTCTCTATGCTTATGATTTAGAAAAGTATCTGCGAGAGAGAGGTATGTATCTTGATTTCAAGAGCCTGCCCCTTTCGCTGACATATAATTCACGTGAGCTTGTTGATGAAATTAACAGCACGGATAAGTTTGAGCCTTATGCTGATGGTATGCACCCATTTGTTGAATTTGACAGTGCAGATGCATCAAAGATCCTTTGTGATTATATTTTTGACGGCAAAATGGGCGATAAGTTGGAAGTAATCAATGGAACAGATTATGCCAATAATAAGGAAAACGTGCTTCTGTTTTCAGGCTCTCTTCATAAAAATGGCATCACCACCGCCTTTAAAAATCTTATTAATGGTTTAGAGGGCAGAGAGGATAAAAATTACATTATCACCTTCTATAAGTCAAAGGTTAATCCGAACAGAGAGACGATTATGGAATTTGAGCATAATGATTATATCTCTATGCAGGGTCCTAAGAACTTTACGATTTCCGAAGCCTTCTGCCAGTTCCTGTACAAAAAGTGCAATATCAAAACAAAGCATATTGTCAATGTAGAGGAGCGTTTGAACAGACGTGAGGCAAAACGACTGTTTCCAAATTTAAAGGTGGATTATGTAATCAACTTCTCCGGATATGAGGCAAACTTCTTCAATCTGCAGTCAGCAATGGATTGCAAGACTTATGTTTGGGCGCATAATAATATGTATAAGGAGGAGAAACTGAAGCACAACTTCCATATAGACTCCTTGAAAACTGCCTATGAGACCAGTGACAAGATTGTTGTTGTAAGAGACACAATGAAGCAAGAGCTTGCTCAATATGTTAATAAGGGCGGCAGCGAAAAAATCTGCGTTGTACACAATTTGAATGATGTAGACGGTATTCATAGGAAAGCCAATAGAGAGATTGAATTTCAAGGCAATACCTATTGCAATGTTACCAAGGATAAGCTGAATGCGGTGTTGGAGAAGAGTGACTGCAATAAGTTTATAAATATTGCACGATTTTCTAAAGAAAAGGGTATTGACAGATTAATTACAGCCTTTGATAAATACAGAAATGAATGCGACCAAAATGCATGGCTGATTATCATCGGCGGTTATGGTGTTGAGTTTAAAAATATTTTGTCTATGGTGCAGGATGAGAATGGCAATGTGCTGATACCGAATATTATCATCATTAAGTCCATTATGAATCCTTATCCGATACTAAAAAAGTGCAGTGCATTTGTTTTGTCCTCTTTGTACGAGGGACTGCCAATGACGATTATTGAGGCGCTTATTCTTAATGTGCCGGTTATTTCAACAGATATTACGGGACCGAGAGAATTCCTGTCTGCCGGATACGGTCATCTTGTTGACGATTCAGAGCAGGGTATTCTGCAGGGTCTTAAAGATTATAAGAATACCGGACTCAAGAACTTAACGAAATTCGATGTGGATGCATTTAACAAAAATGCAATTGAAGAATTTGACAGCTTATTTGAATAGATTAAAAAAGGACAGTGTTATGATTTTTCATAACGCTGTCCTTTTTAGTCAGTATATTAATTATTCTTATTTATCAACTTCCAATAGATTTTTGATGAATTCATCCATAATTTCCTTAATACCGGTGCTTACACGAATGTATTTATCATAATCTGAATTTGCATAGTATTTAACAAGTACTTTGTTTTCTTTTAATTTCTTAGTAACCTCGCCTGCATCTGTCTTTGTTTCAATAAATACAAAGTTGCCTTCCATTGCATTAACGTTATATCCGGCGTCTCTTAATGTATCAACAAGATGCTTTTTACCTTCAATTTGCATTTTAATTAATTCATCAAGCATACCCTCGGTTTTCATAATGGTATGAGCAAACTTGATGCCGAAAGCATTAACATTGTGTGGAGTACACATTTTTTGAACCAAAGCAATATCCTCTGCTTTTCCCACACAATAGCCTAATCTGCAGCCTGCAAGAGAGAATAATTTAGAGAAGGTTCTTGTTAATATTACGTGCTCGTATTTGTCAACAAAAGGCATAAATGTATTTGGATAAAAATAGAAGTATGCCTCATCAATAAGTACAGTTGCCTCATGAGCCTGTGCTGCGAGGATGATTTTTTCAGCCTCTTCCTCTGAGTAAACGTCACCAACAGGATTGTTAGGATTTACAATTACAACGATATCGGTTTCGTCATCAATAGCCTCAATGATTTTATCTACAGATATGCTGAAATTGTCATCATAAGGAACGCCTACATGCTTTCTTCCGTACATCTTTGCATAGACCTCATACATTGCGTATGATGGAGCAACAGATACAATTTTTCCATTAGGTCTGGAGTAAACCTCAAAGATATGGCGAATGGCTTCAGCAGAGCCATTTGTCAGGCATATTTGATTTGGATTTACACCAATGAAGTTTGCAAGAAATTGCTGAAATTCCTCAGTTTCCGGGTATTTTGAGATGAATTCCTGATCAACATCACTTAATACTTTTTTGATAAAGTCCATTGGCAGTCCAACAGGATTTTCATTCAGGTCAAATCTGAGATATCCTTCTCTTGAGTTCTGGTCAAAGATTCTATTTAAATTTAAAGTGTTTTCATTTATGTAGTACATATTTATCCTCCAAATTACTGAACATAAAATTTAATGATTTCTTCCAGTGTAGTCAGTCCAAAGTTGCTTGGAATGCCACTCTTTTCAAAATCCTTGCCGGGGGTATTGTCTTTGTTAAAATAGCAAATATTTGTTTTATCTTTATAGAAGTCTAATATTGTATCAATTGCAGGTGTTTCCACATTGGTTAAAATTGCAAAATATTTTATGATAGCAATACCATATGGAAAATCCTCAATGAACATTCTTGAATTGAAATCAGGATAATATTTATCATCCTCTTTATAAAGAGGTACTTGAACAACCTCAAAGGCTTTAATGCTTTTAAGCTTTTTGGTCATTGCCTGTGCATCAGGTGATTCATAATAATCCTTTAACGATACGACCTCTTCAAGATTTAATGGCGTTAATCTGCTGCAAATTTCCTGCAGCTCCTTATCATATTCCAGCAGAAGCTCAGAGGTTTCATCATTCCACTCTGCATAAAACATAAGCTGTCTGTCATAATAATCTCCGTCCTTATAATCCTTAAACACATTATAAAGTCCTGTTAAATGCAGAAGCGGATTTGAAGGCGTAAGCGTAACAGCCATATATTCTTTTAAAGCCACAGTCGGAATTCCGATAAGCTTTTCCAAATCACGGCAAACAATAGCCGTTTGATTTTTTGGTATAGCAGCCGCGAACAATTGCTCTTTACGTGAAAGTATGGTTGCAATTTTTTGATTTTCCTGTCGTGCTACAAACGGTACACGCTGCAAGCCGAAAATAGTAACACCCTTATCAACTAATGAATTGCACATATATTCAGCGCCGCCATAACCCGGAACAAAACCGATTTTACTGCCGGCAGGAATGTATGCAGCGGCTTTATCTATAAAATTCTTTCTTAAAAAAGCCGGATAGGTACAGAAAATATAATCAGCATCCTTTAATGCAGTTTCTAAACTGGTCTCGGTAACAAAATTTAAATTTTCATATTCCGTAGATGCCTCTATATCCTTAAACACAAGCTGTGCCGGATCAAAACTTTTTTTCGTATACAGCACAACCTCGTGTTTGTTTTGTAATGATAAAACACTTGTTAAGGCTAATCCGATATTACCTGCCCCTACAACACATATTTTCAATTTTATCATCTCCCTATTCGTCTATTTTAATATCAATTGGGTTTAAGTGACATTCAGGAATTCTACGCTCCAGTTTTTCTGCCAGTGCAGGATGTCCGTCATATACCAGTAATGCTTTGTAAATATCAAAAATCTCTCTGTCAAAAAATACGACCATCTTCTGTTCATTAAATTCCATAATGGTGTCATGATAGTCACTTAGTATTTCACGAAGTGCATCCCAGTTTTCATCCTTATAAAGACGAATAATTTCATCCTTTAAAGGCATATAATGTTCCCACATCTTAAATCTTGCACCGGTGCGAAGGGCATATTTCCATGCTTTGTTAATAGGCTTATTCGTCATTCTTGCAGCATAACGAGCCTTCTTTTCCCGCAGGTTGCTTTCTTTAAAATCTAAAGAAATATTGTTTTCATTGATGTGGTCCAGAAAAACATTATACGGAAGCCTTGGGTCAACAATGAAATTTTCTCTTACACGCTTGTCTTTAAACTGATGCTCTTCCCATCCGCGATGATAAATCGCCTTGAAGTATTTTTCAGCATCTGCCGGTATAGGATATTTTCTTCCCTCAAATTCAACATATTGTTTTTCGCTGAAGGTGTTTTCAGGAAAACGTGTAACATGACCATACATAGATCGGAATATAAGCTTTTGATTGTAGTCAATGTTTTTTTGTGTGCTCTCAAATAAATCAATCAAAATTTTCTTGTAAAGAGGACGGCTGATTTTTATTAAAATTTCAGCAGTCTTTTTTATGATTTTTCTGCGAAGCATTCCTGTATAATAATCGGGATTACTATATACCCATCCATATTCAAAGAATCTCATTATAGAGCGTTTGAAGCTCTTATGATGTCGTCTTAGAACACAGATTTTAATAAATAAGCCGTGACTTTTAAATCCCATATTAAGGCTTTCATTTAAATTCAAATAAAGCGAATTTTTATCAGAATATCTAAATGTTAGGTTCGGGTAAAAGTCATTGTCATATATTGAGTCAATTTCTCTGTCAGGTCTGTTCTCTTTATGAATTAACTCTCTTAATTTGAGCATATCCTTGAGAGGCATCAGTATGGTTATATAAGTGGTTGGATTTTCAAATTTGTGGCTGCGATACGCATGCAAAGCAGTCTCATACCCCAAGAAATAATCAAGCTCGTTTTTTTGGCAGAGCTCATCAATTTCATCTAATAAGGTACATAATACTTTTTGCGTTTCTGTCATTACTTTTCCTCCGACTCGAGTAAATGTTTTCTTTGGTCAATATGCATTCTAACAAAGCCATGGCGTGTGTTATCATAAGCAAGATTGTACCATTCAAGTGCTGATTTTTTGTCGCCTTTTCTATAGTAAATCTCAGCTGCTAAATACATGATTTCACCATTGTTTTCGTACTGATTTAAAAATTCTTTGACTTCATTAAGCAAGTCATCATATTGTTCGTCCCCGGATTGGACTTCATCAATCTTGTATTTCAAATCAAGTATTTTCAGGTTAAATTGACTGTCTGCAAAACGGAAGTCAATGTTATGTGCTTTATTTAAATTTTCCTTAGCGAGCGCATGATCGTGATTATCAATTGCAATATAAACATTTCTGATAGCATCGGTAAAGTCTAACAGCGTCTGCAGCTTTGGAGATAAATCACCTTCATTGGCTCTCAGTAAAATCATTTTTCTGACTAAAGAATAATCTCCTCTTACAAGAAGCGGCACCAGTGCCATATAGAGCATATCATCTTCAATTGACAAATATATACCTGATTGTAAGAATAATGAATTGAACTGATTTTCATACCATGTAGAAAAGAATACGGCAACCTCATCAAAATTCCCATCATTCAGCTTCTTTTCCAAATCAGGATCCTTATTATATTCAAGTGAAAGCTTTACTTCAATCTTTTTTAATTCCGCTTTTTTATTCTTTGATTTTGATGTTTCCAGATAGAGATTTACCAGATTATCTTTTCTGGCAGCATACGCTTGATAAATTGCCTCCGCATCAATAAAGTTCAAATAATCATCCACAAAGTATTTATAAGGAATATGCATACTTTCGGCAAAGGAATGGGTAACCTGCTCGTCTACACGAGGAATATACATCCATTGGTCGCCATAGTCAAAACGAGCAACATTCTCAGCATATGTGGCAACGGGGAGAAGGGTATCTTCAAAAGGAACATACCTTGGCTCTTGAAACCATTCTATTTTGTAAATCAGATTGCGCAATCCCCATCTTGAGCAGTATTCATCTGCATCCTTTTCTTCAATTGTGAACAGCTCATTTTCAAGCTCTTTAAGCACAGCATCATAGCCGATTTCTTTACATCTGCTTTTGTATTCATTGTATAAATCTTCGTCAATGTATCGAGAAATTCGATTGTTGGCAACACGGAATGCAACGCTTAACAATTCAGCATATATCCAGTGCTTTACAAACCATTTTTCCTGTGCGTCTTTATCCTTAGGAATAGGGTCAAGAATGAAAAGCTCAACAAATTGACCTTTCGCAGACTGGTCAACAATACGCGCCTTAGTGATTGCAGTACTGTGTGTATCTACACATCTTACCAAGGTGTTTCTGTATCTTGGGAAATTTTCTGTATTGACTAATACAAAATCATCATCAAAAAAATCATTTTGTACAGACAAAAGCTTTTCATAATTTTCTCTGGTAATATATAAATCAACATCATCATCCCAGGGAAGGAAGCCTTTATGTCTTAATGCACCCAGTGCACTTCCTCCGCCGAGATAATAGATAATATTGTGCTTTTTACATAATTCATCAAATTTAGTGATTATTTGATATAATTTGTTTTGAACTTCATTCATTTATCAGTGCCTCAAAAATAAAAATCGTTTGGTTGGCAATGAATAGAAACCACGGTTCGGATTACTGCTCTTTGCCTAATCTATAACAAAGCAAACAATCCGAAACTGCTTAAATACTGTGATTTAAGCGTATCGGATTTTTAATCATTGCTTTAATTTTATGAAACAATTAAGTATTGCTTTTTCCGACATAGCTTAAAATTCTCTCATAATCGTCTAAGAAATCAATTTCAGACCAAAAACAGCCGTCAATATCCATTGTGCTGATTAAGTCGGTATTCTCGTCGGTAAAGGAATATAAAACATTTTCCCACCAAGCAGAATACTCCTGATTGTCAATCAGAGTTTCAAGCCTGTCCTTAAATTTAGGGGCAAAGTTCTTAGAAATTTTTGCCATGCCCACATACTCGCAGCTGCGGTCCTCAAGCGGAATATCCTTGCCGTAGCTGATAACGCGGTTATCCTTATTCAGCTTGAAGAAATAGTCGCCCTCTTTTATGCGGCTTTTATCTGATACAAGAACAACCTCATTGGGATTGTTGATAAGATTTTCGAGAATTTCATCTGAAAAGAAAACATCAGCATTCATAACAATCAAATCGTCGTCAATCTCATCCTTGGCAAACCAAAGGCTTGCAATACTGTTTGTTACAGCGTAAAAAGGATTGTAATAGTATTTTACCGGGAGACCCTCAAGTGCCTTGTAGATATGGTCATACTTAAAGCCAACGCATACTACAGGCTGAATTCCTCTTTTGAGCATTGTCTCGACAGTGGTTCTGATTAATGATTTTTCATCCTTAACAGGAAGAGTGCTTTTTGGAATCTCCTTTATAAATTTTGAAATTCGTGTACCTCTTCCGGCAGCTAATAATATCGCTTTCATAATTCCCCTCTTAGTTAAAACAATTACTAATTAATGTACGCACATTATATCAAACTTTATAGTGCTTGTCAATAATACAAGGCGCTAAATATACAATGAAAAGATATATAATATTACTGCGCGTATAAGAATATTATTTGTTATATTTTTCACAATATTTATTTGATTGTTGACTGCATTTGTGCTATAATGAAACGACATATTAACTTTAGGAGTGTTATATATGAAAACAAAATTTTTTAAGAAAGGGGTTCATCCTTATGACGCTAAGGCGTTGTCAAAGGATGTGGAGATAAAAAGTATATCTGCAACAGGTGAGATGGTATACCCATTGGTGCAAAGCATCGGTGCTCCTGCAAAGGCTTGTGTAGAAGTCGGTGAAAGAGTACTGAAGGGTCAGAAAATCGCCGAAGCAGGTGGATTTGTCTCAGCTCCTATTTACAGCTCCGTTTCAGGAACTGTAAAAGCAATTCAGAAGAGACTTGTTACAAACGGAAGTATGGTTGAATCCATAATTATTGAAAATGATAATCTTGATGAGACCACCGAATCCTTCGGTAAGCAGAGAGATGTTGATAATCTGACAGCGGAAGAGATTGTTGATATTGTTAAGGAAGCAGGTATAGTAGGTCTTGGCGGTGCCGGTTTCCCTACAGGTGTTAAGCTTTCACCAAAAAATCCGAACGATATTGATACTGTTATCATCAATGGTGCAGAATGTGAGCCTTATCTGAATTCAGATTATCGTTTAATGCTTGAAAAGGGCGATGAAATCGTTAAAGGAATCAAGGCTGTGTTAAAGCTCTTTCCGAATGCAAAGGCTGTTATAGGTATTGAGGATAATAAGCCGGATGCGATAAAGCAGCTTACAGCCAAAACAGAGCAGGAGGACAGAATATCTGTTCAGCCTCTGAAAACAAAATATCCCCAGGGCGGTGAGCGTCAGCTGATCTATACCATAACCGGAAGAAAGCTGAATTCAAAAATGCTGCCGGCGGATAAGGGCTGTATTGTTGTGAATACAGCAAGCTGTTATGCCATTTACGAGGCAGTATATCTCAGTATGCCTTTGATACACAAAATTATGACAATTTCAGGTGAGGCAGTTCTTTCTCCCTGCAATCTCAATGTTCCTCTTGGTATCAGCCACAGCGCAGTGCTGGAGGCAGCGGGAGGCGCAAAGGACAATGTAGTTAAGATGATTTCCGGCGGACCTATGACAGGTACTGCTATGAGCAGTCTTGATGTTCCTGTTGTTAAAACCTCAGCATCTATTCTTGCATTTTCTGAGGATGATGTTGCAGCGCTTTCACAGTCCTCCTGTATTCATTGCGGCAAATGTGTTGGTGCTTGCCCGGAGCTGTTAGTGCCGCAGATGCTTGCAAAAACGGTTAAATCCAACGATTATGTTAAATTCGATGACCTGGGCGGTATGGAATGTATTGAATGCGGCTGCTGCTCCTATGTATGTCCTGCCAAAATTCCGCTTACCCAAATGTTCAAGCTGGGCAAGGTTAAGGTCAGAGAAAACAGAGCAAAGGTGTAAGGAGGGGTAAAGAATGTATAATGTTTCCGTTTCTCCTCATGTGAGGGCGCAGAACACTACAAAGTCAGTTATGCGTGATGTTGTTATATCTCTTTTGCCTATACTTGCTTTTGGTGTTTATCATTTTGGTCTGGGTGCATTAAAGGTAATTGCTATCTGCGTTGTTACCTGTGTTCTCAGCGAATTATTATTTGAGCTTATTGCGAAAAAGCCGATTACGATTTTTGATTACAGTGCGGTTGTAACCGGATTAATTCTTGCAATTAATCTGCCGGCAAATGTGGCTTGGTGGATACCTGTTATTGGCGGTGTGTTTGCAATTGTTGCAGTAAAGATGCTGTTTGGCGGTATCGGACAGAACTTTATGAACCCTGCCTTAGCTGCAAGATGCTTCCTGCTTATCAGCTTTACAGGTAGAATGAGCGACTTTGCAATTGACGGCGTTTCAAGTGCAACGCCGCTGGCAGTTCTCAAGGGCGGAGAGAGTGTAGATTTGCTTACACTGTTCCTCGGCTTCCACGGAGGCTGTATTGGTGAGGTATCAGCACTTGCTATTTTGATAGGCGGTTTATATTTAATTGCCAAGAGGGTTATCTCTTTCAGAATACCTTTAACCTATATTCTTTCAACGGTTTTGTTTGTATTCCTGATTAATCTCATTGCAGGAAATGACATAACAGCGAACTATATGATAGGTCAGGTTATATCCGGCGGACTTCTTGTTGGTGCATTCTTTATGGCTACCGACTATGCTACAAGTCCGATTACAGCAAAGGGTCAAGTCATTTATGGTATCATTTTAGGTCTTATGACTGCGTTGTTCAGAGTGCTTGGCTCATCAGCAGAGGGTGTATCTTATGCAATCATTATTGGTAATCTTCTTGTTCCGATTATTGAGAAGATGACAGTTCCAAAGCCTTTCGGCTGTGAAAAAGCGAAAGGAGAGAGAAAATAATGGCAAAGAAAAAATCAAGTGTTTTAATCAATACCTTAGTCATTGTAATTGTTACTTTAGTATGTGTTGCCCTGCTTGCTGTTGTAAATCAGATTACGAAAGAGCCGATTGAGCAGGCAGAAATCAATGCAAGAGCAGAGGTTTATAAGCTGGTTTATCCTGATGCGCCAAGCTTTGCAGAGGTTGAGAATACAGAAGCAATGCTGGAAAATTCAGCAGATGTCCTTTCTGCAGCAGGATATGATGGCTGTTATGCCAAGGATGTCTTGGCAGTAAATGATGCCTCCGGAAATGCAGAGGGCTATGTTATTGCTGCTGTATCACCAAATGGTTATGGCGGTGATATTCAGATTGCAGTTGGTATTACAAAGGATGGTGTTATCACCGGCTTTGATGTAATTTCAAACAGTGAAACTGCAGGTCTTGGTTCAAAGTGTACAGAGCCTGAGTTTAAAAACCAGTTCGCAGGCAAGTCTGCCTTAACACTGGAGGTTACAAAATCAGGTGCAGCTGCCGACAATCAGATTGATGCGATCAGCGGTGCTACAATTACAAGTAATGCTGTAACAGAGGCAGTGAATGCTGCTATCGTATTTTATCAGGAAAACTTTGCAGGCGGTGTAAAGGATAAGGCAGAAAATGTTGTTGTTGACAGTGCTGAGGAGACCGGCGACGGATACAAAATCACTGTAACGACCACCAAGGGCTTTGCGGGCAAAATAACCCTTGCTGTTGAAATCGGAAAGGATTCTGTAATTAAGGGCTTCGAGATTTTATCCTCAAATGAAACACCGGGCTATGGTGCCAAGGCACAGGAGCCTGATTATGCAGAGCAGTTTACAGGATTAAAGGCAGACAAAATTACATCCGTTGCCTCAGGTGCAAATAAGGATAATAACGAGATTGATGCTATCAGCGGTGCTACCTTTACAACAAAGGCTGTTGATATGGCAGTAAACGAGGCAATCAAATATTATCAGGAAAATTATGGCGGCGGCTTGTCAGAAAGCTTTGCCAATGAGACTGATGAGCCTGAGGATACTGCAGATGCAGTTGCCAGTGCTTCACCGCATGCCGGAAGCATCGGTATTTTAGCATTTGGGAAAGGAGTGTGAGACATATGAAGAAAGTGTTTGAAAGACTGTATAATGGTATCATTAAAGAAAACCCTGTACTTGTTCTTATGCTCGGTATGTGTCCTACGCTCGCAGTTACCACCAGTGCAAAGAACGGTGTTGGTATGGGTCTTGCAACAATGGCAGTTCTCATTATGTCTAATTTAATTATCTCAGTGCTTCGCAAAATCATACCAAACGGCGTAAGAGTTCCGGTTTATATTATAATCATCGCATCCTTTGTAACAATCGTAGAGATGCTTATGCACGCATATGTAACTTCACTTTACAGCAGCTTGGGAATTTATATTCCGCTTATTGTTGTAAACTGTATCATTCTTGGCAGGGCAGAGCAGTATGCCTCCAAGAACAATCCGCTTCTTTCCATCTTTGATGGTATAGGCATTGGCTTGGGCTTCACCTTGGCACTTACGATTATCGGTGCTATCAGAGAGCTGATTGGTGCAGGTACCCTGTTTGATTTCCAGGTTATGCCGGAATCCTATGAGCCTGTATCCATATTTGTTATGGCTCCTGGTGCTTTCTTTGTTCTGGCAATTTTGTGTGCGATTCAGAATAAACTAAAGCTGAAGGGTGCGAACAGACACGTAAAGGGCAATGGCGGCTGTGACGGTAACTGCAAGAATTGTCCATCAGCTAAGGAGGAGGTAGAGAACAATGGTTAAAACTTTATTCCTTGTGCTTATAACGACAGCTCTTATCAATAATGTTGTTTTAAGCCAGTTCCTTGGCATTTGTCCATTTTTGGGCGTTTCAAAGAATGTAAAGACTGCCGCAGGTATGGGCGGTGCGGTAATATTTGTTATTACGCTGTCCTCCGCCGTTACAAGTCTGCTTTACACCTATGTGCTTGAAAAGCTCAATCTGACCTATTTAAAAACAATTGTGTTCATTGCTGTAATTGCATTTTTGGTTCAGCTGGTTGAACTGTTTTTGAAAAAGGTGTCTCCTGCACTGCACAAAAGCCTCGGTGTGTATCTTCCGCTGATTACCACAAACTGTGCAGTTTTGGGTGTTGCACTGACCAATGTTCAGGCAGGCAATGATTTTATAACAAGTGTTGTTACAGGTTTTGGAACAGCAGCAGGCTTTTGTATTGCAATTATTATTATGGCGGGTGTCAGAGAAAAGACAGAGAATAATGATTTTCCAAAATCCTTTGCAGGTACACCTGCTGTATTGATGACAGCCTGTCTGATGTCTATTGCATTTTATGGCTTTAATGCCTTTGCATAATAGGAGGGCTGTGTATGAATTTTAATGAAATTATCACAGCAGTTGCTGTTGTAGGTGTAATAAGCTTAATTATAGGTATCGTTCTCAGTATTGCCGAAAAGGTGTTTCATGTTGACGTTAATGAAAAAGAGATTGAGGTCAGAAACGCTTTGCCGGGTTCCAATTGCGGCGGCTGCGGTTATGCCGGCTGTGATGCATTGGCAAAGGCAATTGCTGATGGAAAAGCGCCTGTTGGTGCTTGCCCTGTAGGCGGAAAGCCGGTTGCAGAAAAAATCGGTGCGATTATGGGTCAAGCGGTTGGCGAGATGGATCGCAAGGTTGCTTATGTAAAATGTGACGGTACTTGTGAAAAGAGGGAAGAGGACTATAATTATTTCGGTATTGACAGCTGTATTTATGCAGCAAAAATGCCCGGTTCAAGTCCATATTCCTGCAAAATCGGTTGCCTTGGCTTCGGCTCCTGTGCTAAGGTTTGTCCGGTTAGTGCTATAAGAATTGTCGATAAAAAGGCTGTTGTGGACGAAAGCTTGTGTATTGCTTGCGGCAAGTGTCTGAAAACCTGCCCGCATGAGCTGATTGAATTTGTTCCTGCCGACAGCACCTATCGTGTTCAGTGTTCTAATATTGCCAAGGGTAAGGATGTAATGAAGGCTTGTACTGCAGGCTGTATCGGCTGCGGTATCTGTGCTAAAAATTGTCCTACCGATGCAATACTATTTGAGAATAATATTGCAAAAATTGATTATTCTAAGTGTATTGAATGTGGTACCTGTGCAGAAAAATGTCCGAGAAAGATAATTAAATTATATTAGTTAAAACTAACATTTTGACAAAATATTGACAATCTGTGGATTATAATATATCATAAAGACACTAAACTATAAGGAGTAGAAATTTATGACAAAAATGAAAAAAATTCTTGCAGTTGGTCTTGCATCTGTACTTGCAGTTTCTTTTGCTGCCTGCAGTAAGGGCGGAAACGAAGATGGCCCCGGTGCAGCGAATGAAAACAATGTAAAGACCGGTCTTGCTGTAATCAGTGAAATTATGGCTGATGAGTACAATCCATCTGATACAGCACTTGAGATTGACTCTGTTGCAGCTGCAGTTACAGTTGGTGCAGACGGCAAAATCGTAGATGTTAAGATTGACGAGGCACAGACAAAGCCTGACCTTACTAAGGATGATGGCAATGTAACAGACCTCAGAACAAAACTTGAGAAGAAGGAAGATTATGCAATGAAGGCTGCTTCTCCAATCCAGAAGGAATGGTACGAGCAGGTTGCTGCTTTCGAAACATGGGCAAAGGGCAAGACTGCTGACGAGGTTAAGGCAGGTGTTGGCGATGACGGTTATGCAACAGATGCCGATTTAAAAGCAGGCTGCACAATCAAGTCCAACGGCTTTGCAGAGGCTGTAGCAAAGGCTGTTGCATCAGCTCAGGATATGGGTGCAAAGGCAACAGATACCCTCAAGCTTTCCGTTACTACAGAAAAGTATTATGAGAGCAATGAAACAAATCTGCAGTATGATTCAAATTATGCTGCTGTAACCCTTGATGCTGACGGCAAGATTACTTCTTGCTTAATTGATGCTTCACAGGCTAAGTGCACAATTGCTGACGGCAAATTCACTGTTGAGAAGGGTGCTTATCAGTCAAAGAAAGAGCTTGGTGAGAACTATGCTATGAAGGGCGCTTCTCCTATTCAGAAGGAGTGGTTCGAGCAGGCTGATGCTTTTGAGAAGTGGGCAATCGGCAAGACTGCTGCTGAAATCAGCGCAGGTGTTGATGCAAGCGGTTATGCAACAGATGCTGACTTAAAGGCAGGCTGTACAATTCTTATCAGCTCAATCGTTAAAACTGTAGCAAATGCAGCAACTGTTTAATTCTTGAAAAAATAATAGTATAGCGTGAGGCACTCAGCTTTAGAGTGCCTCAATTTTTTGTCTTATTTTTCTATTGACATTATGTTTGTTTTATTGTAAAATAACAAGTGTTACATAACGTATGTTATATTAAAAGGAGTGATGATATGCCGCCTAAAGCAAAATACACCGAACAGCAAATTATCAATATTGCTTATGATATTGTCAGAACGGACGGGGCAAACGCTCTGACAGCAAGAAATTTAGCTAAGGCACTCGGTGCGTCAACAGGAACGATTTTCTCCATGTTTGATACGGTTACGGAAATTCAAAATGCAGTTATTGACAAAGGTAAAGCAAGGTATGCCGAATATATTCAAGAGGGACTTCGTCAGCCAATTCCTTTCAAGGGTGCAGGAATGAAATATATTCAGTTTGCCAAGGATGAGCCTGAGCTGTTCAAACTGCTGTTTATGACCGGTGATGGAAATGAACATCTTACTGGCTTTCTTCCGGCTTATGATGAAAATGCAGACATTGTTCTTGACGCCTTTAAAAACAGTTACAGTATAGACAGTGACAAGGCCAGAAACATCTATAATCATCTTTCTGTTTATGCCTACGGGTTTGCAGCACTTTTTGCACAGCAAATAAATATGTTCACCATGGAAGACATTGACAGAATGATGTCGGAGTTATTTATGTCGTTAACAAAATAAAGGAGCGAATATGAGCAATAGTATTGAAATAAATCACCTTAACAAATCCTTTGGTGATATTAAAGCGGTGGACGATTTGAGCTTTTATGTTCAGGAGGGGGAACTCTTTGCGTTTTTAGGCGTAAACGGAGCAGGTAAATCAACAACCATCAATATCCTTTGCGGTCAGCTTGATTTTGACAGCGGAGATGTTATGATTGACAGCTGCGATTTAAAGGAAAATATGAATCATATTAAAAGTGCTCTCGGCGTTGTTTTTCAAAATTCTGTACTGGATAAGTCTCTGACTGTTTTTGATAATCTTGAAAGCCGAGCAGCACTTTATGGTATATACGGTGCGGCATTTAGAGAAAGATTATATGAACTGGCAAAACTTCTTGATTTTGAGGATTTAATAAAAAGGACAGTTGGTAAATTGTCGGGCGGTCAGTTAAGGAGAATTGATATTGCCCGAGCTTTATTGCATAACCCTAAAATTCTTATTTTGGATGAGCCAACCACCGGACTTGATCCGCAGACAAGAAAATTATTATGGAGTGCTGTAAGCCATCTTAGAAAAGAACAAAATATGACTGTTTTTCTGACTACGCATTATATGGAAGAGGCAGCAGAGGCAGATTATGTTGTCATTCTTGACAATGGTAAAATTTCTGCTGAGGGAACGCCCTTGGAACTGAAAAACACATACACAGGGGACTTTATTACACTTTACAATGTCAGTGATGATGAGGTCACGCTGCTTGGCAAACCCTATGAAAAAATACGTGATGCCTATCGTGTTTCGGTTGAAAATACCGAGGCTGCCACAAAGCTTATTCTGAAATATCCCACGGTGTTCCGTGATTATGAAATCGTAAAAGGAAAAATGGATGATGTGTTCCTATCCGTCACAGGCAAAAAGCTGACAGGAGGAGAAGGCAAATGAGTACACTTAAAATACTTATAAAGAGAAATATTAAGCTGTTTTTCAAAGATAAAGGAATGTTTTTTACTTCACTGATAACGCCTGTCATTTTGCTGGTGCTTTATGCTACCTTTTTGAAAAATGTTTATTATGACAGCTTTGTTTCCAATTTGCCGGAAGGAATGCAGATATCGGACAAGCTGATAAATGGTTTTGTGGGCGGTCAGTTAATTTCTTCCATACTGGCAGTATCCTGTGTTACCGTTGCTTTTTGCTCCAATATGCTTATGGTTCAGGATAAAGCAAACGGCAGTATTAAGGATTTAACAATTGCACCGCTGAAGCGTTCTGTACTTGCAATGAGCTATTATGCCGCAACAATGGTTTCCACTTTGTTGATTTGTTTTACTGCGGCGGCTGTGTGTCTTGCCTATGTTGCAGGAGTGGGCTGGTATATGGATGTCTCAGATGTTATATGCTTGCTTCTTGACGTTCTTATACTGGTTATGTTTGGCACTGCCTTATCGAGTATCATCAATTTCTTTTTAAATACACAGGGGCAGATGTCTGCCGTGGGAACAATTGTCAGCTCAGGTTACGGCTTTATTTGCGGTGCCTATATGCCTATTTCTCAGTTTTCAGACGGACTGCAAAGGGTGATTTCGTTCTTGCCCGGTACTTACGGAACATCTCTTATACGCAATCATGCTATGCGTGGTGTTTATGAAGAAATGACAGACTGCGGTATCCCTGATAAAATTATCGAGGTCATAAAGGATTCTGTAGACTGTAATATTTATTTCCTTGATAATAAGGTTGAAATCGGAACAATGTACATAATTCTTATATGTACGGTTGCTGTGCTTATTGCAGCTTATATTTTTATGAATATGGTGAAAAATAAAAAGACTTCTTAAAGTTCGTTACAGCACAAGAAAATATTGAAACTTAACTGCATATCTGCTATAATTTATATATTATGAAAAAAACAGTTAGTATATTTATGTCGTTTGTGCTGCTGCTCTGCCTTACTTCCTGCAGTATCAGTCACAAGCAGCGCTTTTCTTCAAGTTTCTTAGATTTGTTTGATACTGCATCCACGGTTGTTGCTTATGATAACAGTCAGGAGGAATTTGACAGCAAGTTCAAGGCTTTTCACGACAAGCTGGAAGAGTATGATAAGCTATATGATATTTATAATTCCTACGAAGGTATAAATAATCTTTACACAGTGAATGAGCAGGCGGCAAAAGCACCTGTTCAGGTGGATAGCAGAATTATTGATTTATTAGAGTATTGCAAGTATACCTATGAGCTAAGCAGCGGCAAAACCAATGCCTGCTTTGGTGCGGTGCTGCGGTTATGGCATAATGCCCGTAATCAGTCCATCAACAATCCTGAAGAGGCATACCTTCCTGATATGAATGCGCTGAAAGAGGCAGCAAAGCATACAGATATCAACAGCCTCATTATTGATCGGGAAAACAGCACAGTCTATTTCAGCGATCCCTTGCTCAAGCTTGATGTAGGTGCAGTGGCAAAGGGATATGCCGTTCGGGAAATTACGAAATGGGTTGAGGAGAATTTATGGTCGTCAGCGGCAATCAGTATAGGCGGAAATATATCTACCATTGGCTTTAAGGAAGATGACGGCAAAACGCTTTGGAATATAGGCATTGAAAACCCGGAGGCAAATGCTTCGGATTATTTAGTTAATCTTAAAGTAACCGATTTAAGTGTGGTTACAAGCGGTGATTACCAGCGGTATTTTACTGTTGACGGTAAAAAATACTGCCATATCATTAATCCTGAAACATTAATGCCCAGTGAGTATGTGGCGTCCGTCTCTGTGATTTGCAGGGATTCTGCGTTAGGTGACGCTTTATCCACCTCCTTGTTTAATATGCCAATCAGCGAGGGTAAGGCACTGGTTGAGAGTATGGATGAGGTTGAAGCGGTTTGGGTAGATAAAGACTATAACAAAACATATAGTTCAAACTTTAACAGCTATGTGTCAAAATAATTTCATTTAAGGAGTAACAATTATGAGTTCAAAGGCGCATTTTAATCCGAAATCTATGAAATGGCTAATATCACTTGCAGTGATGATTATATTGTCAGCCGGTGTTATATTCGGCTCAATTGCAATAGATAATCTTGCAAATAAAAAATATAGAGAGCATCAGGAAATCGGCTTCACCATTGCTTCAACACAGGCAGTTGATATTGCGGCAACAAATGCCGGAAATTATAATGTGACAGCTGTTGAAAAGGCACTTGATGCAAGCGGAAATACGGTTGCTTATGTTGTTACAGGTACAACCATTGGCTATAATCAGGAAAGTCCGATTGAGATGAAGAGTACCATTTCTGCTGATGGTACACTTGTCTGCGGTGTGGATATTCTGCATCAGGATGAGACAGAATACCTGGGTGTAAGAATTGCATCAAATGAATTTAAAAATCAGTTTGAAGGAAGATATCTTCCTGTAGTGTCCTCCGTTGGCACAGCCAAGGGCTCAACAATTGATGTGCTTGCAAATTCAACGATATCCTCAGATGCTGTAATTAACGGCGTGAATAATGCTGTTGATTTTCTCAAGGATGCTTCCATGCTTGAGGCAGCTGCTGAATAATGAAAAAGGCTGATTTTATTATAATTGCAGCAGTGGCAGTGGTTGTAGCAGTTCTGCTGTTTTTCCTATATGGAGTAAACAAGGATGCCGGAAATGTTGTCAAAATAGAGGTGGATGGCAATGTAGTAGAAACTCTGTCATTGACCGAGGATACTACAAGGCAAATTGAAACAGACAACGGCGGTGTGAATGTACTTGTCATTAAGGATGGAACTGCTGTGATGACACAAGCCAATTGTCCTGACGGAATTTGCACCAATCACAATCCGATAAAAAGATCCGGGGAGTCAATCATTTGTCTTCCTCATAAGGTTGTAATAACTGTGGAAAATGAAAAAAACAATAATAATGAAGTCGATGCGGTTGCGTAATTATGAAAAATAAAAAGATAAAAAATGTAGCTCTTTTTGGTATGATGGTGGCACTTGCCTTTACCTTCAGCTATATGGAAAGCCTGATACCATTTAATTTTGGTATTCCGGGTGTTAAGCTTGGTTTGGCAAATTTAGTTGTTGTTGTAGCACTTTATACGATGAAGCCTTACGAAGCCTTGTTTATTGCCGTGGTCAGAATTTTTTTAGCAGGCTTGACCTTTGGCAATGCATACAGTATTGCTTACAGCCTTTGCGGCGGCTTGCTTAGCTTCTTGGTGATGTGGCTTGTAAAAAAGACAAAGCTTTCCATTATAGGTGTCAGTATGATGGGCGGTATCTGTCATAATATCGGGCAGATTATTGTAGCGGCAATCATTATGGAAACCAGCCAAATTGCATATTATCTGTCGGTTTTGCTGGTGGCAGGCTTGATTACAGGCTTGCTGTTAGGCGTAGTATCAAAGCTGATTGTAGACCGACTTCAAAAAATAAAAAAGAGCCAAAAGTAAATAATGATAGTATAAAAGGGATATCTTTTCAGATATCCCTTTCGGTTTTATTTAATGCCTTTAGGCAGTTTTGCCGGTAAGAGCAATTGATTATCTGCCTATATATGCTGTGTCCAGCTGTGCAAGGATTTTTGCACATTTCAGTAATTGCTTAAACATATGCAAATTACCTCCTTTGCTTTTTGTTGCTGACAGTATAGCACATAAAAAAATATTGTCAATACTATTATAGAAAAAATATATAAAATATTTGTTAATAGTAACCAATAAATGCAACATAATCTATGGTCGTGTTACATTATATTTGTATAATATGCATAAAATCAGGGCTTGTTACAAACACAATAAATGCAAGCAAGCCCTTTCAGTTATATTTATTTTGTATGCTCGTCAAGCGTAAGGTAATATGCCGGCAGAAAATGCTCTGTAAAATACTTTACCTCAGGTATTTCAATGCTGTTTATTTTTTTCTCCTGTGACTTGAGTGCGATTTCAAATTCTCTGTTGCCCATTCGATTTTCTTCAATACATTTTATTAATGCACTGATTTTATCAGCAGCCTTAACCAGTTTCCAAAGCTCCTTGTCATTTTCCTGTACTTCAAAGAACGGACGATAATCCTCTTTAAATTCCTCAGGAAGCATTTCAAGCAGTCGTTCCCCGGCAATATGTTCAATATCCTTATAAACATTTTTTATATCATCATTGTAATATTTGACGGGGGTAGGCATATCACCGGTTATAACCTCAGTTGTATCGTGATAAAGAGCGAGAATGGCTGCTCTGTCAGCGTTATAGCTCTTGTCAAATTTTTTGTTGCCGATAAGAGCAAGAGCGTGGGCAATGACAGCTACACTGTGGCTGTGCTCCGCAATATTTTCCTTAGAGGTATTTCGCATTAATGCCCATCTGTCGATAAGCTTCATACGATTTACCATTGCAAAAAAGTTACTGTTCATTGGTGTCATCCGCCTTTGCTATATGAATACCAAGCTCGTCAAGCTGAATATCATCAATATAGCTTGGTGCGCCGCTCATAAGCTCACTTGCATTTTGTACCTTAGGGAAGGCGGTTACATCACGCAGACTGTCTGCACCGCAGATAATCATAGCAAGTCGGTCAAGACCTATACCCATACCACCGTGTGGAGGAGAAGCATAATGGTAGGCCTCTACCAAAAATCCAAACTTAGCATCAATTTCCTCTTGCTCCATACCCAGCAGCTCAAACATCTTATTTTGGAGTTGGCAGTCGGTAATACGCATAGAGCCGGAGGAAAGCTCTGTGCCATTCAGTACAAGGTCAAATGCCTTTGCACGAACCTTGCCCTTATCTGTATCAAGATATTCAATGCATTCCTCCATAGGCATCGTAAACGGATGGTGCATAGCTACCCATTCGCCTGTTTCCTCATCCTGCTCAAAGAATGGCATTTCTGTAATCCACAGATAGTTCCATTTGTTTTCAGGGATAATGTCAAGCTCTTTTGCGATTATAAGTCGCAATGCGCCGAGTATAGATAATGCAGAGCTTGTTTTGTCACTGATAATAAAAATACAGTCGCCCTTTTCAGCACCCAGCTTTTCAAGCAGGGATTGAAGCTCGCCATCCTTCAGGAATTTGTTAAAGGAGCAGCTTGGACTTTCATCTGCCCATCTGACATAAGCAAGACCCTTGGCACCGATTCCCTTAGCGTGCTCTGTTAATTTGTCAATTTTCTTTCTTGTATAGCTTGCTGCAGCATTTTTAGCTACAATTGCCTTTACACTTCCGTCGTCGGCAATGGCATTTTTGAATACAACAAAATCAGTGCTGTCTGCCCAATCGGTGATATCGTTTATCAGCATATCAAAGCGGGTGTCAGGTTTATCTGAACCATATTTTGACATCGCCTCAGCAAAGGTCATTCTCGGCAGCGGCATAGGAATGTCCACGTTAACGGTTTCCTTCATCAGCTTGGTGATAAAGCCCTCTGCCATTTCCATAATATCATCCGTGTCAACAAAGCTCATCTCAAGGTCAATCTGTGTGAACTCAGGCTGTCTGTCTGCTCTTAGGTCCTCGTCTCTGAAGCAGCGTGCCAGCTGAATGTATCTGTCAAAGCCTGCTACCATACAAAGCTGCTTATAGATTTGAGGAGACTGAGGCAGTGCATAAAATTTTCCATTATGTACACGTGATGGCACTACATAGTCACGTGCGCCCTCAGGTGTGGACTTAATCATCATTGGCGTTTCAATTTCGATAAAGTCATTGTCATAAAAATAATCTCTTGCAATTTTCGCAATTTTATGACGCATCAAAATATTCTGTGTAAGCTTTTGGTTACGCAGATTCAGATAGCGGTATTTAAGAGTAGTTTCGTCACCGACCTTTTCGCTGTTCACGATTTCAAAAGGAGGTGTTTCTGCCTTTGAAATGATACGGAATTCCTTAACAATAATCTCAATATCTCCGGTTGGAATATCCTTATTTTTGCTCTCTCTTTCTGCAACTGTACCAACAGCTGCCACTACGTATTCGCTTCTGACTGCCTGTGCCTTTGCAAAAACTTCTCTGTCAGTGGTATCGTTAAAGGACAGCTGGATAATACCTGTTCTGTCTCTTAAATCAATAAAAATCAAGTTGCCGAGGTCACGCTGTCTTTGACACCAGCCAAACAAGGTAACCTCCTTGCCTGCATCGCTAAGTCTCAGCTCTGCGCAGTAATTTGTTCTTTTTAATCCTTTAATTGTTTCCATTATTATTCTTCTCCTCCCACATTGAATAGTGAGCTGAAATCAAATTCTTCTCCGTTAATTTCCAAATCAGCCAGCTGTTCGGATAAAGATATGTTATAAAATCCATTTACAAAGGTGCTGAGTGCAATCTCTGTTTCTTCGCCGGTGGACATATTTTTTAATTTTGCAATACCGGTTTCAACCTCGTTATCACCGATAACAATGTTGAATTTTGCACCAAGCTTGTCTGCGTATTTCATCTGCGCACGAATAGAACGCTGGTTTAAATCCATTATGCAGCCAAAGCCCTCTGCTCTCATATCCTTAGCAATTTCAACTGCCTTTCGTGTAGCCTTGTCACCAAGTGCAACAATAAACAAATCGGCAACCGTGGGGTCAGGGAATGGTGCATTCTGTGCTTCCATAAGCAGCATCAAGCGTTCAAGACCCATAGCAAATCCCAGCGAAGGTGTTTTCTGTCCGCCAAGCTCATCTACAAGACCGTCATAACGACCGCCGCCGGCAACAGTACCCTGGGCGCCGATAGAGTTAGATACAAATTCAAAAACAGTTTTTGTATAATAATCAAGTCCTCTTACGATTTTAGGATTGACGGTATATTCAATATTCATTGCGTTCAGGTAATCCTGAACCTTGCTGAAATGCGCACTGCATTCCTCACAAAGATAATCTGTAACAACCGGTGCATCCTTTGCAATTTCAGAGCAAACAGGACTTTTGCAGTCAAGAATACGCATAGGGTTTCTGTCAAGTCTGTCCTTGCAGGTGTCACAAAGCTCGTCCTTTTTTGAAGAAAAATATTCTTTCAATGCTTTGTGGTATTCTGCTCTGCAGGTTGGACAGCCGATAGAATTAATTTCAAGGGATAAGTCCTTAACCTCCAGGGTGTCAAAAATAGATTTTCCGAGAGAGATAAGCTCTGCATCCGCTAAAGGAGATGCCGTGCCGAAGCATTCAACACCAAACTGATGAAATTCTCTCAGTCTGCCGGCCTGTGGCTTTTCATATCTGAAGCATGGACCTACATAGCATACTTTTTGCGGTAAAGCCTCGTTACACAATCCGTTTTCCAAATAAGAACGAACTGCACCTGCTGTACCCTCCGGACGTAATGTGATAGATCTTCCGCCTTTATCATCAAAGGTATACATCTCCTTTTGTACAACGTCTGTTGTATCGCCCACACCGCGCTGAAACAGCTCTGTATGCTCAAATACAGGAGTTCGTATTTCCTTGTATCCGAATTTTTCTGCTATATCAAGGCAGGCTGCCTCAATATACTGATTTTTATGTACCTCCTTAGGAAGTACGTCCTTTGTGCCTTTAATGGCTTTTGTAACAAGTGCCATAAAATTACCTCCATATCAAGAAAACAGGGTGAGCTTATCTCACCCTTATTTTAAGTTATTGTCTTGCAGGGTTGTATCGCGGATTTACGATTTCTCTCCATTCAAAATCTCCGCGCTCCACACCTCTGATCAGCGCTTCTGCAGTAGCAATGTTTGTTGCAAAGGGAATGTTGTGAACATCGCAAAGACGCAGTAAATCATTGTCACTTGGTTCGTGGGGCTTAGGAGATAAAGGGTCTCTGAAGAATATTAACAAATCTATTTCATTGCAGGCTATACGGCTGGCAATCTGCTGGCCGCCGCCCTGACTTCCTGCCAAAAAGCAGTTGATATTCAATCCTGTTGCTTCAGATACTAATTTACCTGTTGTACCTGTAGCACAGACATCATGTCGGCTGATAATACCGCAGTACGCAATACAGAATTGTACCAAGAGTTCTTTTTTTGCATCGTGTGCTATAAGTGCTATATTCATAAAATACCTCCATGATGAATATTCGAATTTTCTAATATAGTATCATAAAAAATAAATCTATTCAACTAATAATTATTATTTTATGATATCAGCAAATAATTCTGATTTGCTGACAGTAATTTGAAAAGCTTTAAAATTTTGTATATTATCAAAACTTTTCAAGCATTATTTCCAGTATGCCCGATATTAATACAGGATGGTGCCAACCTTTTGATTGGCCTTTGCATCGGTATTGTGTTGATACCAGTACTTGATGATTTCAGATGTTATTTCTGCTGTAGAAGTACCTGAACCGGCAAGCTCAATAGCAGAGGATACGGCAATCTCCGGATTGTTATATGGTGCATATGTAATCAGGAAACCGTTATTTCTCTTTACGTTATTTACAATGACTTCTGATGTACCTGTTTTGCAGGCAACAGGTGTATCAATCTGACTGAAAATATAAGATGGACCTGCTTCTGTAGCAACCATTCGCATACCGCGTTTAACATCATTTAATGTAGAATCGCTTAAATCAATGGTTTCAGCCACAGTTGCATTTTTGTTATTTACTGTGCCTGTGGAAGAGGATATCACAGATTTAACAAAATGAAGCTCGTATCGTGTACCCCCGTTTGCTATGGTGGAACAGTAGTTTACCAGCTGTAAAGGTGTGAATAGGTTATCACTCATTCCGATAGCGGTAAGCATGGTGTCACCGATTCGCCAAACACCTCCTGCAGCCTCTCTGTTATCGGGAGAGGAAAGCGTTCCCTTTGACTCGGCAATTTCAACACCTGTTTTTTGACCGAGACCAAATGCATCGGCATACTCGTCTATTTTTTCAATACCTGTGTCCAGTGCGCAGTTATAGAAAAACATATTACAGGAGTCTCTAAGTGCAGTTCTTACATTTTCTGCTCCATGGGCATTTCCGTCCAAGCATTGGAATCTTTGACCGTAGAACTCCTTAACACCTTCGCAGTAATAAATGGAGTCGGAATTGATTACACCATTTTCAAGGGATGCACAGGCAGTTATTGGCTTAAAGGTTGAACCCGGAGCATAAGTACCCATTGCAAATCTGCTCCACAGCGGATTTCTCGGATTTTTTGACAGCTTATCGTATTTATCATAATAATCATTTAAATCATAAGTGGGATACGATGCGGCGGTTAATACTTCACCGCTGTTGCAATCCTCAACCACAACCGCACCGGCAGAGGAGCTTGCGTCAACCTTGTTACAGGTTTCTGCCAGTTTCTTTTGGGCAAGCACCTGTAAATCTCTGTCAATGGTTAATACCACCGTATTTCCCTGCACAGCTTTTTTTGTTACCTCTTCGTTAATGTTTCCGTTTTTGTCAACGGTTATTGTCAGCTCACCGGCAGTACCGCGCAGCTCGCCTTCCATAGCCTGTTCAATTCCGGATTCGCCGATTTGGTCTGTTATTTTATATCCGTCACTTTTTTTGTCCTTGTATTCCTCAGCATTTATTTTTCGTACTGTGCCGAGGATATGAGGTGCAATTGTTGAATCTATATATTCACGATATGCAACAACCTGAACATCAGCTCCCAGATAATTCGCCTTGTCCTCTTTGATTATTGCTACTGTTTCATCACTGACCTCGTCTGCAATTGTAACAGGATTTTCGTAGGAAAAAAGAAGTCTTGTAAGCTCGTAGCGTATGTTTGCTATTTTCAGCGTCATATCGTCGCTGTAGCCTTCGATTTCATATTTTTCAATGGCGGCATCATAGCAATTCTGCGCCGTAGCGTAGGGCTGCAGATTCAGCATATCTGCGCTTTTCATAGTGGCTATATCCTGCTTTTTACCATGAAATTGAATATTGCCCTTTTTATCAAATTTTAGAGGAAGGTTTTGTGCATATTCCTCCTTGTTCTTTTCAAACAGTCTGATAAGGTTATAGATGATTCTGTTTCGTTCCTCGTTATTTTCAGAGGAGGGGAAGTAGACTGCATTCAGAATAATGGAATTGCCCTGCCTGTTTGTTACCAGCAAATTACCATTTCTGTCTACAATATCGCCTCGGGCGGCTTCAATCGGAATAACGTAGGTATCTACTGTATTATTTCGTTTCGTATAGTAATCGTGATCACGGACTTGAATTGTGTAGAGGTCATATCCAAAGCCAATAACAATTGCAACCATTATAAAAATAGCAATAATGCTTCTGCTGCTTTTATATCTGCTTTTCATTTTGACCTCCTTTCAAATTTTCTGTGATTGTTAGTTGTTGTTTGTTTTATTTTTTGCGTTTAATTTCTTTTTGATTGGCTTGTATATTATATAGACAATCGGTGTTATTAAAACGGTATAAATTATACACGGCAGATAAAAGCTGACCAGAGTTTCATCTGCATTTTCCATACCTCTGGCAAAAATAAAGAAAAGCCAGTAAATAAGGCTGTATAGTATTATGCCGATTATGCTCAATATAATGTTGGTGACAAATATATCCCGCAGTAAATGATTAACAAGGGCAGATAAAAGGAAACAGAAAACTGCGAAATATATGCAGTTAAAGCCCATATGAACTGCAGATGTCATATCCCAAAGCAGACCTGCAAACAGTCCCAGCAAGGCACCTGAAAGCTCGTCCTCTCCGATAGCGAGAATAGCGGCACAGGGGATTAGTAAAAAGCATCGCGCACCAAAAATTTCAGGCAGAATGCCGGCAACGTTCTGTAATAGCTCGGCAATTAAAATCAAGGCACAATAGCACAGGTATTTTATTGCTCGCTGTTTTCTTGATAAATCCATTACTCAGCCTCTCTTTCAGGGCTGAAGCCGGAAAGCACCATACATCTGTCGATATTTTTTATATCTGTGCCCGGTTCAATAGCGGCATAGGTGGATATGTTGGTTTCCTCGTTATTGATTTCCTTAACGGTTCCGATAACGATACCCTTTGGCATTGTGGAGCTGACGCCGGCAGTTGCAATAATAGAACCATATGTAACTCGTGTATCAGAATCCAGATTCTCAAATTTGCAAAAACCATCTTGTGACAATTTTGCATCGCCGGTAACATAGCTCAGCTCTTTGGAATTGATATCGTAGGCAGACACACTGAAATCAGGGCTGATGATAGAGCTTACAACACTGTAGGTAGGATAGGCTTTTTTGATAACACCTACAAGACATTTGCCGTAAAGCACAGCATATCCGTCCTCAACACCGTTTGCAGTACCCTTGCTTATGGTGAAGCTGCAGTACGGGTCAGCACTGTCTCTGCCGATTATAGATGCATCAATATATTTAAAATCAGGGTTTTCATCCTTCAGTTCAAGGGCATCCTTGTATAATTCGTTTTGGGTTTTCAGGTTTTCGTAATCGGCAAGCTGATTTTCAAGCTCTCCAATCTGCGTCTGCAAATCATCAATTCTTTGCTCATATTCAGCATCGCCCTTGGCGTTTTTTGTTATCTGACCGATACCGTCCGATACCTTGCCTGCAATCCAGTGGGCGGGTGCAAATATTGTTCCCACAACAGAGGATTGGGCAGATTCGCCATGGCCGTTAACTGCACATAAAAGCATACCTGCAATCAGCAGTGCGATGATTCCGACTATTAACTTGAAACGACTGCTTTTAAAAAGGTGTTTCATATTTACATTGTCCTTCTGAGTTTTATTGATGTACCGATGGCAACACATTCGGTGGCTTTATCGGGAATGACTACGGATATGCCTGTTTCCTTGGCAATCAGCTCTTTTAAGCCTCTGAGCTTGCAGGCACCGCCTGTAAGATAAATTCCCTTGTCGATAATATCGGCAGCCAGCTCCGGCAGTGTTACCTCAAGTGTTGCTTTAATTGTATTTATAATTTCGTTGACACATTCGCTCAGTGCGTCTCTGATTTCAGCGGAAGAAACCTCGGTGCTTTTCGGAAGTCCGTTTGCAGTATTTCTTCCCTTAACCTCCATAACCGCTTCACCGTCATAGTTGCTTGCTGAACCGATTTTCAGCTTTATATCTTCAGCAGTATTGCTGCCAATCAGCAAATCATGCTTGTCTCTCATATGGTTGACAATGGCGTCATCAAACGCATCTCCGCCGATTTTTATACTTCTGCAGGCTGCAATTCCGCCAAGGCTGATTACAGCTACATCACAGGTACCGCCTCCGATGTTTACAACCATTGAGCCGGTGGCATCATATACCGGAAGTCCTGCCCCGAGAGCAGCCGCCATAGACTCTTCAATTAGCTCTACATCCTGTGCACCGGCTGAGCGTACAACGTCCTCAACGGCTCTTCGCTCAACCTCTGTAACATTGTTCGGGATGGAAATTACAATTCTTGTTCTTGTAAACAGACTTCTTTTGCTGGAACGATAAATGAAGTTTCTCAGCATATCAGAGGTCATATCAAAGTCAGCAATTACACCGTAATTCAATGGTCTGACAGCTACAATTGATCCCGGTGTTCTGCCAATCATATCCTTTGCTTCATTTCCTGTAGCAACAACTCTTTTTGTTTTAACATCGACAGCAACAACACTTGGTTCGTTTACAACAATACGTCCTTTTTTATCACATATAATCGTATTGGAAGTGCCTAAGTCTATGCCAAGATCCCTTGAAAAAATCATATATGTATCTCTCTTTTCCAAAATGGAATTACTAAATTAAGCTAATAACCCATTCTAATAATTTAATGATATACTGTATTATATAATATATAAGAATTTATCACAATAGCAAATTTGAAATTTAACAAAATGTTCTAATTTTTTCAAATAACAATGCCCGAAGTCTAAGGAAGGCTTCAGGCTTATTCTGTCCATTATATTTCAACTGTGAATTCGTAGCCCTGATTTCTTACTTCGTCAATGACATCTCCTAAAATTTCTGCGTTTGTCTGGCTGACGGCGTGAAGCAGCATAATTTCACCATTGTGGGTATAGGTGGTTATTGTGTTAAAGGCTTCTTCCTTATCCACTGGATTTTCAGTATCCCAGTCCGCGTAGGCGAATGACCAGAATACGCTTTTATAGCCCAGACTGTCGGCAAGAGCCAGTGTGTTTTCACTGAATTCTCCCTTAGGGAATCTGAACAGTGTCATTCGGTACTGGAAATTTTCTTTCATATATTTATCAAGGAATACAATTTCTTCCGTGGCATCTTCTACGGAAACCTCGTCCATAGTGTAATGCCTGTAGGAATGGTTGCCGATGATATGACCCTCATCAATCATACGCTCAATCAGCTTAGGATTATCCTTGACAAAATCATAGGTAACAAAGAAAATTGCCTTAACACCCTTATCCTTCAAGGTGTCTAAAATGGCAGGTGTGTAGCCGTTTTCATAGCCCTCATCAAATGTAAGACAGATGAATTTATCATCGCTCATAATAAATTGTCCGCCAAGCTTTCCATAGCTTTCCTGAAGCATTAAGGGATCTGTCGGACGCTGGTGATTATCTGCTCTTCCCGGTCCCCAAACAACCTTTTCGGTGCTGTAGTATTGATTGCCGACACCTGTTGCTTCAATTGTTGTTTCCGCCACATTTGTAGTTGTTTTTGTGCTGGTTTCGTCATTGCTTTTGTTATCATTTTTTTCTGCCGAGCAGGCTGTCAGAATACATAAGCACATAAATGCAATAATAATTTTTTTCATAAAAAATCCCCCTTGAATTATTATAATCAAAGGGGATTTATATATTTGTGGTAATATTTTATCAGATTAGCTGTCGATATTCCATCCGGCAGAAATAATGCCCTCATCCTTGCCGATATGTGCAAAAATACTTTCCACTAAATCATTATTCTTTTTTACGGTTGTGATATATGCTTTAATTTTTATGTTTCCGTCATCCGCTGCCATACTGTCTAAATTATGAAGAAGTACATCGTTTTTTTCTCGAATCGTTTTAATTAAGTGGGAGCGGATGTCTGTTTCAAATTCCTCAGTGCATTTTATGGTGATTTTATAAAGGCACTCAATGTTTCTTTCTTTATCTTTATTATACTGCCTGATCTTGTTTATTTTAGAGGATAGGGGATGAAGAATAAGATGCAAAATGACCACTGCCAGTGCAACAATGATTGCATATAAAATATTTGAAACGGTACATAAAACGCCAATAGCAGCAGTTGTCCATATGGTTGCAGCCGTAGCAAGTCCCTTAATGTTTGTTCCGTCACGCAAAATCAGTCCTGCACCTAAAAATCCCACACCGCAAACAATCTGTGCGGCAATTCTTGTTATATCAATATTATCGTCACCCGATATGTATGCGTAGGCACAATAGGCGTATGCGCCGATGCATACAATCACATTGGTGAGTATACCGGCCTGATGCCGTGTCCACTGCCGTTCAAAGCCTACAAGCAAGCCTAAAATAATTGCAATTATAAGCCGCAGTGAAAAGCCGGTGACCGTTGTTATATCAAGGATTTCTGCCATTATTGATTTTCAGCTCCCTCAACGGATTTCATCTTTAAATAAGCATTTATAAATCCGTCTATATCTCCGTCCATAACAGCGTTAATATTTCCCATTTCAAAATTTGTTCTGTGGTCCTTTGCCATTGTGTAGGGCATAAAAACATAAGAACGGATTTGGCTGCCCCAGGCAATTTCCTTTTGATCACCCTTAATATCTTCAATGCGCTCCAGATTTTCTCGTTCCTTGATTTCTACCAGCTTTGATTTGAGCATACGCATAGCAACCTCTCGGTTTTGGTGCTGGCTTCGCTCAATCTGACAGGATACTACAATACCTGTAGGTATATGTGTCAGTCGTACTGCAGAGGAGGTTTTATTTACCTTTTGTCCGCCTGCGCCGGATGCTCGGTATACATCCATCTTTATGTCCTCTTCTCTGATTTCCACCTCTACGTCATCATCAATTTCAGGCATAACCTCAAGGGATGCAAAGGAGGTGTGACGGCGTCCGGAGGAGTCAAAAGGAGATACGCGGACAAGTCTGTGAATACCCATTTCTCCTTTGAGATAGCCGTATGCATTTTCACCCTCTACAAGGATGGTTGCACTTTTGACACCGGCAACATCACCGTCTAAATAATCAAGGGTGGACACCTTATAGCCGTGACGCTCGCCCCAGCGGTTGTACATTCTAAAGAGCATTTCTGCCCAGTCCTGCGCCTCGGTGCCTCCTGCGCCTGCGTGAAAGGTGAGCAGGGCATTGTTATTGTCAAATTCACCGCTGAGCAGAGTTGAAAGTGTAAGACTCTCCAGCTTCTTTTCAATATCATCAACAGATTTGGTGCAGTCCTCTAAAAGCTCTGCATCCTCCTCCTCATTTGCCAGCTCAATCATAACAAGTGCATCGTCATAATCATTTTTTACGTTTTCGTAGGAGGAAACCTTAGCCTTTAATGCCCCGATTTTTTGCATGGTTTTCTGGCTCTTCTCCATATCATCCCAAAAATCAGGTGCAGCACTCAGCTCCTCAAGCTCGGCAATTTCCTTTACAAGGCTGTCAATTGCCAAGGCTTCTTTTAAATTTTCTACTGTTTTTTCAGATTCAAGCAGTCTGAATCTAAGCTCTTCATACTCAATCATAGTATAACTCCATAAATCAATTTACATTCATAATATTATATACAACTATGGAAAATAATGCAATATTTAAAATCAATTAACAATATTTTAACTAAATTCTTGATTTATTTTGTTAGTATAGGTATAATATATTGAATTGAATAGGAAAGGAATATATAATGTTTTTTCACGAAAATGAAAAATGTCCTGTTTGCGACAAACTTTTCACCGAAGAAGATGATATAGTAATTTGTCCGATATGCGGTACACCGCATCACAGAAGCTGCTATAGTGAAATCGGCCATTGTATAAATGCGGGCAAGCATAAGGATGGCTTTGATTATAGAGAAAATTCATTTTTCACAGAAGAAAGATCTGCTGAGGATAATCAGAATACGGATGATGCAGAAGCAAAGACCAATGCTGAAAATGCGTATTACAGTGCGAAGCCGGAGAATACAAAAACAATTTGCTCGGCGTGCGGTGCTGAAATAGAGCGTTCTGCTCCCTTTTGCAGTCACTGCGGTGCAAAACAGCAAAATGTTGATTATGACAGCTTCAGACCAACAGCAAGCTTTGAGGTTGGCGGCAGTATTGTTGACGGTGATGATACGATTGATGACAAGAGCGTTGATGATATTGCTGCAGTTGTCAGAAGCAATAAGGGCAGATTTATTAAAAAATTCAAAGAAAATAAAAGGTTTTCATGGAACTGGGGAGGCTTTTTCTTTGGTGCATATTATCTGTTTTTCAGAAAAATGTATGCCCAGGGAATTGTTTGTATGGCAGTGGAGCTGATTGCAAGCCTGCTTACCAGAGGATTTTTTATTAAACAGATAACCGATTTCAGTCAGTTTATTTCTTCAAATCTTATTTCAGGAGCAAATGGTTTTCCCGATGTCAGCTTAATGGCGAAGCTCAGTGACAGCCAGCTGGCAGAGCTGATGAAATTATATGATGCCGTTTTGCCGGCATACTTGATTACTATGGGTGTAAGTATTATTATAAGTATAACCGTAGCAATGTTTGCTGACAGATTTTACAGGTCAAAGGTATTTAATATTGTTGATAAAGTAAATAACCAACTGGCAGACGGAAGCAGCTTTAATCAGATTGGTATGCTTCAGAGCGGCTCCAATTTGTCGCAGAGTCAGATGAAAGAGCTTTATCTCGGCAAGCTGGGCGGAACAAGTATTTCGATTCCACTTATAGCAATGCTGGCAATACGATTTATTACATCAATTATTTAATGGAATATAATAGTAATGGAGGAGTTTATTATGAAGGTTAAAAAGGCAATAATTCCGGCAGCAGGTATGGGAACAAGAGTTCTTCCTGCATCAAAGGCAGTTCCTAAGGAGATGCTTAACATTGTTGATAAGCCTGCAATTCAGTATATTGTTGAGGAGGCTTTTGCTTCAGGTATAGAGGATGTGCTTATCATCACAAACCGCGGCAAGGGTGCAATTGAGGATCACTTTGATCATGCTTTTGAGCTTGAAGCTAAGCTTGAGGGTAACGAAAGCAAGAAGAAGATTTATGACGATGTTGTTTCCTGCTCAAATTTTGGAAATATATACTTTATCCGTCAGAAGGAAACAAAGGGTCTTGGTCACGCTGTTTTATGTGCAAAGAGCTTTGTTGGCAACGAGCCTTTTGCAGTACTCTATGGTGACGATGTTATTATTTCAGAAACACCTGTAACAAAGCAGCTCTGTGATGCTTATGAAAAATACGGCAAGGGTGCTGTTGGTGTGAAAGAGGTTCCCGGCAAGGCAATTACAAAATATTGTTCTCTTGCAGTTGATCCTATTGAGGATAATTGTTTTAATTGTACGAATATGATAGAAAAGCCATCAGAGGATGAAATTCTCTCCAATTATTCTATTCTTGGCAGAGTGGTTATGCCTCCTGAGATTTTTGATATTCTTGAGGAAACTCCTCTTGGTGCCGGTAACGAGCTTCAGCTGACAGATGCTATGAAAACGCTTGCACAGACAAAGGGTGTTGTAGCTGTTGATTATGAGGGTACTCGTTATGATATGGGTAACAAGTTTGGTATTCTTCAGGCAAATATCGAGGTAGGTCTCAAGCATCCTGAAACACAGGAGGAGCTGAAGGCTTATATTAAGGAAATCGCTAAGGATTTAGATTAATCTTAAATAAAAGGATTGATAAATTTAATGTCACAATATTATTATAACCCATTTGGTAACAGTGATGTGAATGAGGAAAGCCAGCGTTACTTTATGCGCAAACAGCAGGAGCAAAACGAAAAAAGGGAAATCAGAAAAATCAGTCTGGCTATGGGCTGTGCAATTATTGCATATCTTATTGTACAGGAATTTGTTGTTTTATTGCTGCAACTGTTCGGTCTTACAGAGCTTTATTTGAGCAGTCCTGTTTTTCAAAGTGCATTTATTATTATAGGCGTTTCATTTATGTCTGTCGTTGTTCCTTTTGGCGTAATGGCACTGGTTAATAAAAAGAAATATACTGTGCCTATCGTGCCGAATAAGCCTATCCGTCTTTTAAGATGCTTTGCATGGATTGCGTTCGGTATGATTAGCTGTATTACTGCCAATGTAGTGGTTAATTATATCATCACAACCCTGCAGGCAATTTTTGATATTGAATTTACCCAATCTCAGCCGCTTTCTCCAAATTCTGTTTTAGCTTGTGTAATGACAGTAATCGGCACTGCAATTATTCCTGCAATATGTGAGGAGTTTGCAATGCGCTGCTGCTCTCTTCAGCTTCTCAGAAAATACGGCAAGGGCTTTGCGGTGTTCGCAGTAAGTATCGTTTTCGGTCTTCTCCACGGTAATGTTGTGCAGTTTCTTTTTGCATTTATCATAGGTTTAGTACTGGGTCTGGCTACGGTTAAGACAGACAGTATTGTTCCGGCAATATGTATTCATGCCTGCAATAACGGTATATCGGTTGTGAATTCCATTGTCACCTATGCTGTTGATGAGAGTGTGGCCAGAACGGTAGTCGTATTCATTTATTTGTTTTGGCTTGTTTTCGGTATTTTCGGACTTATTTATCTTGTTAGGAAAGGTGAGCTTAAAAAGAATACTGTAAAAAAAGATAACGGTGTATTGACCGTGGGGCAGAAGTTTGTCAGCTTCCTGTTCCCGTGGATGATTGTTCCGTTTTTGATTTTGATTCTTTTTACAGTAAGCACGATCAAATAGTATGGATAATAGATTTATGCTGCGTGCGATTGAGCTTGCTCAGCTGGCTGCGTTAGAGGGTGAAGTGCCGGTAGGTGCAGTAGTTGTTAAGGATAATGAAATAGTCGGTGAGGGCAGAAACAGGCGTGAGCTTGGCAAAAATGCCCTGTATCATGCTGAATTAGAGGCAATTGATAATGCTTGTAAACGGCTTGGCGGCTGGCGGCTTTGGCAATGTGATTTATATGTTACCCTAGAGCCTTGCCCTATGTGTGCCGGTGCAATTATCAATTCCAGAATCAAAACAGTATATTACGGTGCTTATGATAAAAAGGCAGGCTCTTTCGGCTCGGTTATAGATTTTAATACTGTGCCGTATAATCATAAGCCTGAGATTGTTTCGGGCTTGATGGAGCAGGCGTGTTCTGCACTTTTAACAGATTTTTTTAAGAGATTAAGAAATAAAGATAAATAGCAGCGTTTTAGCTGATAATCTATTGTTATTAAAGCAACAGATTATCAGCTTTTTATATTTTTAAATATTTCAATAGGGTTTCAATAGTATTACAATTTACCTGAATTTGTAGAACTTTTCAGTGTGTATGGTATAATAACCTCATATCAAAAAACAGCAAAGCGGTATTTCGTTTTGCTCTTATTTATGAATAGGGGATTGCAGTCTTATTTGATAAAGTTATGATTTATGCAATCCTGCTGATATGAGGAACTTTTATGAGTGAAAACGAATTGGACGAAATATTAAACGATATAAAGCGAAGAGCAAATGCAAATTTGGCTGTTGAGCCGCCTGTGGTGCGTTCTTCTAATGATGCCGGAAGCAGCAGGTCATCCGCATCTGCCTCAAATTTATCCGGCAGTTCTGCTGTTTCGCAGAGAAAAAATGATGCAAATAATTTTGATTTACTATCTTTTTCTGATAATCACAGAGTAAGCCGTGATGATTATGAAAGCAGAGATCATCAAAACAAACCTGCAAAGCCGCCAAAGAAGAACAATAAAAAGGGCATAATCATTGCAATCATTGCAGTGGTTCTTGTGGTTGCTGTAGCCATTGGATGCTATTTTATATTTGGTAAAGAAAAGGATAATACCGATACCAAGGAAGCTAAGCCTAAGACCACGGCAGGAGCAGTCGTTGATACAGTTTTAAATCCACTGACCGGAGAAAGCGGATATAACAAAAATGCGATTGATACAAGACCTGTTGCAGTTGTTGTTGAAAATGAGTATTCTACAGAGGCTGTCAGACCGCAATGGGCATTGAGTGATGCGGATATTGTGTTAGAGGGCGAAAGTGAGTTTTCAACCAGATTACTTTTGTTCTGGGCGGACTATACGGATGTGCCTGAAATGGTAGGACCTACCCGTTCCGCAAGACCGCCTTTTATCAGGTTCAGCCAGCTGTTTGACAGTGTGTTTATCCATGCAGGCTTATCATCATCAAAGGGTAATTATATTGGTGCAAATACTGTGTTTGAGACAGAAAATGTTGATCATATCAATTTGCTCAGCTGTACCGAGGACGGAGAATATTTCGGAAGAAATAATGACAGATATACGGCTGTTGAGCACACCGGATATTTGAACGGAACAAACCTGCCTAAGCTTATTGAAGAAAAGAATATTTCTATGAAGCTTGATTCATCTAAGTTTTCTTCACTGAATTTTAATAAGGAAGCAAAGGCTATAGGAGATACGAAGGCAGAGTACTGCGAATTTGTATGGTCAACCACAGGATTAAGTGCTTGCCCTAAAACCGGTAAATTTACATATGATGCTGACAAGCATAAGTACACCACAACGGATTTTGATTCCTCTTATGGCGAATCAAATGCTGCTTTTGAAAATTTGATTTTACTGCTGGACGAAACAGAGTATATTGTTAAAGAGAATTATAAGAACAGCGGTTCAAGCGAGATATATTGTGACTATAAGCTTTCCGGAGGAAAAGGCACAGTGCTTTCAGAAGGCACTGCAGCAGAAATTACTTGGGGCGTAACGGATGGCAAGCTCTGGATGAAAACAAGTGATGGACAGGACCTTGCACTGAATCCGGGTAAGTCATATATCGGCTATGGCTCGTCAAATCACGGAGGCAGTATAAAGCTTAATCAGGCATCCTCCGATGATGATGTCAACAATCAATATTAAATAAAATCGGCGTAAAGGTTACCCTTTACGCCTTTTTCATTTCATGAAAGTTATTATAACTTAGCTTACTTCATGCTTTCTTCATAAGCCTTAATCATTTTCTTTACCATCTGACCGCCAACTGAGCCAGCCTGCTTAGAAGTAAGGTCACCATTGTAACCATTTTTAAGGTTAACACCAACCTCAGAAGCAGCTTCCATCTTGAATCTGTTGAGAGCTTCCTTAGCCTCAGGAACAACATTCTTATTGCTTGACATTTGAATACACCTCTTTTGCATTTATTTTGCAAGAATGAAAAATGAAATGAAAATAATGATAATTTCTCATAATTATTTCTCATTTCTCGCCCTTGCAAGTATAGTTTGTGAAGTGTATTCAAAAATACTATTGAAAAAATTTGACAATAATCAAATCACATAATCAGAAATGCAATCGTACCAATGAACATAGGTTTTGCCGTTAACAATTAGCTGTTCATTAAAAGGAAGCTTTTCACTCCATTTTTGTTTGTATTTATCAAAATTCCAATCATCAGCATTAAATCTTCGCCACAGTACAGTTTTACCATTTCGGTCTATGTATTGCTCAGTTACTACTCCTGTGTCATAGCTTTTGATATCCATCAAGCAGATTGTGTCAAACTCCTTTTTGTCAATAATTACGGTATATCTGCCGACAACATCCATACAGTATTCCTTCTCACCGACTTCAATTATATTGTTGTTTCGTGTGATTATATTTTTTTGAATGAGTGTAGTTTCCTTTCCGCAATTGTCTTTTCCAAAACCCCAGTTCTTTATAAAATCATCTCCGTCAAGAAACGTGTAATATTTGTTTACACCGTTAATTTTATGGCTTTCTGCAAGAAATCGGCAATGTGTGTCAGTTAATTGAGCAATGAAACGGCGTTCTGACATCAAATCATTATCCGTTTTTTCACTGTCAATAGGATTGTATTCTTTTGCAGATATTTCTACACCCTCTATGGAATGTACCTCCGCCTTTCCTACAACTTCCATTTCTACAAACTGTGTTTGTTTTCTTTCAGGGAAGTCATATAGTGCCCATGTGATTTTTTCATTTAATTTTGGAATAATCAGCCATCCCATAAGTTCCTGCCATTCTGCTTCAAATGGCTTTTTGTCGGATTTCGTTATTTTATATTCAGGCATTATTTTTGGTAAGCTGTTCATAGTATCTCCTTTTGAATTAGGTGTATATGGATATTTTTCTTTAAACTTTTTCTTTGCGTAATGAAGACGGCTCTTGACCGTACCAATAGGAATACGCAGTCGGTTTGCTATTTCAGCTTGTGAGAGTTCAGCAAAATAAAACATTTCAAGTATTTTTCTGCTATCATCGCTGAGAGCATACATAGTATCCGAAACATCTATTTCGTCTGTTCTGCCAAAAATATTTTGTTGATATAAAACCTCATATGAATTATACTCAATCGTTTCAATGCTTTTGGCTTTCTTTCGGTAATAATCATTACACTTATTTTTAGCGATACTTATGATCCAAGGCTTAAAGCATTCAACACTATGTATACTGTCAAATTTTTGAAATGCTGTAATATACGTTTCCTGTATTATATCCTCGGCGTCATCAAAATCTGAAATTTTAAAATGAATAAATCTTTCAACTGCAAATTTGTTTTCATTGAGCAATTTTTCAAACTCCATATATTCACCTCCCAATGTTAAAATTTGAAATCGATTTCATTATTATAGACGATTATTGTACCCAAAAGGTTCATTTATAAATAAATTATAGCATGAATCATTTAACGGTTGTATACTTTTATCTAAAGTATGTTTGAATATGGATATGAAACGAATAATATGTTATAATTACAGTATTAACAATAATCGTGTAAAAGCGGATGGCAAAGGAGTTTGATTATGCAAAAATTCAGGTGGGCATATATAGGCAGTGGAAATATAGCCAATTCAACGGCAAGAGATATCCTTAAGGGGAATCATAGCATTACCTCTGTTTACAGCAGGAATGAAGAGAAGGCGAATGCCTTTGCAAAAAAGTACAATGCCAAAGCATTTCGTGATTTTGCCGATGCGGTTAATCGTGATGATATTGACGCTGTTTATATTGCTACACCGCATACATCCCATGTGGATTATGCAGTTCGTGCGATGGAGCTTGGCAAGCCTGTTTTGTGTGAAAAGCCCGTTGGTGTATCTCTGCAGGATGTAGATATTCTCATTAAATCCGCTGAAACAAATCAAGTATATTTTTGCGAGGCAATGTGGACCTGGTTCGGCGATGTAGCACTAACGGTAAAAAGGTGGATAGATAACAAAGAAATTGGAGATATAAAGGATGTTGTTATCAATTATGCTTTTCCGGGTATTCTTATGCCCAAAACCTCTCGTGTTTTAACGCCGGATACAGCCGGAGGTGCGCTTCTTGATATTGGTATTTATCCGATAACATATTGTTACAATCTGTTTGGATACCCAAAGAAAATTTACTGTGATGGTAAGATGAAAGACGGAATAGATATAAGCGAAACCGTCATTTTGGAATATGATACTTTTAAATGTACGCTGAATATGTCACTCTGTAAGCTGCAGGAAAATTGTTTCATTAAGGGCAGCAGAGGCAGTGTATCTCTGCCTGTATTTTTCCATATGGCTTCAAAGGCAATTTTGAAGAATGAAAACGGAAAACAAATTTTTACCGGCAAAACAGATTACTTAACCGAATTCACAAGAGCAGCACAGGAAATACTGGACGGCAAAAAAGAGTCTGAGTATATTCCGTTTCAGGCAACAAGGGATTGTATGAAAATTATGGATGAATGCCGCAGACAAATGAATCTGATTTATCCATTTGAAAAATAGCTGTTAAATATATATATCTATCATTATTGTGCAAAAAATATCAGGAATTTAATGCAGTATGCCGTTATAATGTAATTGCACAGGGAGGTGTTGAAGATGAATATTGCTGTAGGAATTCAAAATGCAATTGATTATATTGAAGAGCATTTGACAGATAACATTGATTATAATCAGCTTGCTAAAAAGGCATGTATTTCCAATTTCTATTTTCAGCGTATATTTGGAGCATTATGCGGTTATTCCATAGGAGATTATATTAGATTCAGAAGGCTTGCACTTGCCGGCAGCGAGCTTGTAAATTCTGATGTTAAGGTTATTGATACAGCACTCAAGTGTATGGATATGAAAGTGCAGAAAGCTTTACCAGAGCGTTTACTAAGTTTCATGGAATAACTCCGTCACAGGCGAAGGCAGGCGGCAGTAAGCTCAAATCTTTTTCACGCCTTTCTGTAAGTATTACATTAAGAGGTGGAAGTATGAACGATTATAAAATTATGAAAAAGGAAGCCTTTACTGTACTGGAAAAGGTAGAACAGCACACAGTTGATAATGAAATTAATAAAAATACGATTCCGGAATTTTGGGAAAGAAGCTGGACAGATGGTACAATAAAAACGATTTTGAATAATCTTGATAATGACAATGACCTGTTGGGAATTTGCTATGATAAATCAGCAAATTTGGATACAGGTGTTTTCGATTATTCAATAGCAGGAAAGTGTAAGCCGGATATGCATGCTCCAAACGGATATAGAGTCAGCACAATTCCTGCAAGAACCTGGGTGATTTTTGAATGCGTGGGACCAATGCCTGAAGCAATGCAGAATCGCTGGCATGAAATTTGTACCGAATTTATTCCATCGTCTAATTATGAGCCGACATTTGAATTTAATATTGAAGCTTATAGTGCAGGGAATATGAATTCTCAAAACTATAAAAGTGAAATTTGGATTCCCATAAAAGAAAATGAATAATATAAATCATTTATTTGCGGATCTGTAATTATTTTTACGCATTATTGCAAATACTGCTTTGAAATCGTCGGGCAGGGAACAATGATTATTTGTAAAATGATTTTGGAGGTGAGGTAATGGATATATTAAATCGGCTCAATGCCTCAGTTGCATATATTGAAAATCATTTGCAGGATCATATTGATATAAATGAGGCTGCGCAGATTGCATATGAAAGTGCGGATAGCTTTTGCAGATTGTTTCGCGCGCTTTCAGGAATGACAGTAAATGACTATATCAAAAAGCGCCGTTTAAGTCTAGCTGCGATTGAATTGCAGAATACAGATGAAAAGGTGATTGATATTGCATTTAAGTATGGCTTTAACAGCTCGGATGTATTTCGAAGAGCATTTATGAAGCAGCATGGAATGACGCCCTCAAAGGTTATGAATTCCGCTGTGTCGGTGAATATATATCCTCCCATAACCTTTTATATTGATATTAAGGGAGGAGAAAAAATGAACTTCAAAATCATAGATACTGACGAAAAAGAGCTGCTGGGTATTACCAAGCATTTTGGCGGAAAAGCAGGTGAACGCTTTGAGCAGGAGCATATAATGTGGGCTGATGACTGTGCGAATACGCCCGAAAAAATATGTGACGGTTATGATGGACTTTGGTATGGTGTTTGGGATAAGGGTGATTATTCTATCGCCAGAGAAAAGACAGATGCTGTAAATAAAAATTTGACAGCTGTAAAAATTCCGGCAGGCAGATACGCTGTTTTTACAAGTGAAAGGGGTGTGTATGCAGGTGATGCATTCCCTAAAATGCACAGACAGATTTTTGATTCCTGGCTGGATAACAGCGGATACAAGCCGGCAGATGATTTGGAAATTGAAGTGTACCATCTTTGGACAGACCGAGCAGAGCGGCGTAAAAAAAGATTTTTTGAAATTTGGGTTCCAATCATTGAAAAATAACAAAATGCAGATGCTGACAATTTAACAGCATCTGCATTTTTCTATATTGTCTTTTGAGAATATATATTATATAATGATTAAAAATTAATATATTTTGAGGTCTATTATGTTTAGAGAAATGAGAAGAAAAAGACAGCTTTTGTCTAAGGCTGAGACAGAGGAAATATTAAACAGCTGTACATCCGGCGTGTTGGCGGTAATAGGTGATGAGGGTTATCCCTATACTGTTCCGCTGAGCTATGTTTACACAGACGGTAAAATTTATTTTCATTGTGCAAAATCAGGTCACAAGCTGGATGCTGTTCAAGGCTGTGACAAGGTGTCCTTTTGCGTTATCAGCAAGGATGATATATTGGCTGAAAAGTTCACAACAAAGTACAAGAGTGTTGTCGTGTTCGGAAAAATCAAAGTGCTTAAAACCATTGAGGAAATGGAACAGCCCATCAGAATACTTACAAGAAAATATGTAAAGGATAATGAGAACGGAATAACACAGGAATTTGAAGGTGCTAAAAATAATATGTATATGCTTGAACTGAGCATAGAGCATATGACAGGCAAGCAATGTATTGAGCTCGTACCACAGGGCAAGTAATCACAAAACGTTAAGATTGTGATAAATCCAATAAATCCTGTGACTTTATCACTATTAATCAGATTTAATTTGTGATAATTTAAACGTGGATTTAAACCAAAAATATTTGTTCCGACTATTTGAATTTTATTTTTAGGAGAAAAAGTATGAGCATTAAGATACTGGATAATAAGGTGTTTGTCCTTGAAACCCAAAATACCCACTATGTATTCGGCATTGATGATTTAGGCTATAACCGTCACATCCATTGGGGCAAAAAGTGTAAGCCTGAGGATTATGATATGCTTGTTGAGGGTGACGAAAATTCAAATCATTCCTATCTGGACTGGTATAAGCAGGAGCTGACAGTATTCGGACTGACGGTATACCGTGACTGCACGGTAAAGGCGCAGTTTAGTGACGGCTGCCGAGAGCTGGAGCTGGATTATACAGGCTATAATGCAGATGGCAATACGCTGACTGTTTGCTTTAAGGATAAGTATTATCCTATTGAAATTTGTTTAAACTATCAGGTATATGACGACAGCGATATTATAAAGAAATACATCAGTATTAAGAATACAGGTACGGACGATATTGTTTTTGACAGATTGTTCAGTGCAGAATTTACCCTGCCGTCCAATAAGCCGTATACCTTTAAAAACACCAATGGTGCATGGGGCGGAGAATTTATAGAATGTAACACCACGCTTGAGGGTGGTTATGCCGTTTGGGAAAGCCGCCGAGGTGCATCTAACCATAATAATTCACCTTGCTTTATTGCTTATCAGAATGCGGACGAAAATGCAGGTGATGTTTATTTTGCATCACTGGCATACAGCGGTAATTTTATGGTAAATGCCAGCAGAGATTTATTCAGCACAACACGTGTACATATGGGTATGAGTGATTTTGATTTTTCACATACCGTTAAGGGCGGCGAGATCTTTGATACGCCTGCAGTATACTGCGGACACACACAGGGCTTTGGTGAGATGAGCAGACAGATGAACCGCTTTGCGGTTTCACATATTTTGCCTAAGCAGTTTAATAAGGTGCTTCTTCCTGTATTATACAATTCCTGGGAAGCTACAGGATTTAATGTAACCGTTGCGGAGCAGACAAAGCTTGCAGAGATTGCATCAAAAATCGGTGTTGAGCTGTTTGTTATGGATGACGGATGGTTTGGTCAGCGTAAGGATGACCGCGCAGGCTTGGGCGACTGGTATGTTAATAAGGAAAAATTCCCCAACGGACTTGGTGAGCTTGTAGACAATGTAAATAAGCTGGGAATGGATTTCGGTCTTTGGGTCGAGCCTGAAATGGTAAATCCTGACAGTGATTTATACCGCACACATCCTGAGTGGGCATACCATTTTGAAAACAGAGAGGCAAGTGAGCTGAGACATCAGCTTGTCCTAAATATGACGATACCTGAGGTGCAGGAATATATATTCAATATGGTGGATGACCTGCTTTCCAATTATAATATCAAGTATATCAAATGGGATATGAACAGACCTTTCTCACAGGCAGGGGCAGAAAATCTTGACAATCCTAAGATGTATTCTTATCTGCACACAAAGGCGGTTTATGATATTGTTGACAGACTTAAAGAAAAGCACCAGGATGTGCAGATTGAGGCATGTGCTTCCGGCGGCGGACGTGCAGAGCTGGGTGCATTAAGTCATTTTGATATGGTTTGGACCAGTGACAATACAGATGCAATTGACAGAATGACCATTCAAAACGGATATTCCTTATTGAGACCGATTAAGGCAATGCGTGCTTGGGTAACAGATATAGGTGGATGCAATAAACCAACATCTCTTGATTTCCGTTTCAATATTGCTATGCAGGGTGCGCTTGGTCTTGGCGGTAATATGCTTAAATACAGTGCAGAGGATTTGGAGATAAGCAAAAAAAATATTGCGCTTTATAAGGATATTCGCCATATTGTACAGTTTGGTGATTTGTACAGACTGATGACAATTGAGAAGGATGAGGTTCTGATGACGCAGTATGTTACAGCTGATAAAAAGCAGAGTGTTGCCTTTATTGCGGCTAACGGTACCAAATTCTTTAAGAAGCGTATACCGATTAAATTTGCCGGTCTTGATGAAAACAGGGATTATAAATTCACACTGCAGGGCAAGGCATATAAAAAGTCCGGTGCATATCTTATGAACGTAGGAATTCCTGCATTTATTCGCGGTGTTGATTATAATGAAATTATAAAAATAGAGCAGGTATAAAATAATATATACATAGGAGCTGAGAGCACTTTGCCTCAGCTCCCTTTTATTTTAGGGCGTATTCAAAATATAATTTAGTTGATAAATTTTCTGCTTTGTGCTACTATGATAGCTATGGAATATAAATATGAGCTTCACTGCCATACGGGCTGTGTGTCCCGCTGCGGCAGAGTAGAACCGGAAGAAATTGTAAAATTGTATAAAGAAAAAGGATATAGCGGCATTGTAGTAACCGATCATTACAGTCCTATGACCTTTAAGCCGAATTGGTGTCCCCAGAAGCAAATTGACTTCTATCTCAGCGGATACAGACGGATGAAGGCTGCAGCAGGGGAGGATTTCACTGTTTTGCTTGGCATAGAGCTGAGACATTATGGTACTGCAAACGATTATCTGATTTACGGAATTGATGAGGATTTTTTGTATCATTCAGGAAATCTTATGACAATTTGGGAAAAGAAGGTATTTGAGCTTGCACACGATAGGGGGTATCTTGTTTATCAGGCGCATCCCTTCAGAGTCGGTATACGCCGATGCAATCCTGACTATATTGATGGTGTTGAGGTTTATAACGGAAAAACCAATAAAGCGATGAATGACAAGGCTTACGCCTGGGCAAAAGAAAATCATAAGCTTATGTGCTCGGGCTCAGACTTCCATGTTGTACGTAATTTGGCACGGGGCGGAATTATTACAAATGAGCCGATAAATAATAATGCGGATTTATTGAAGATACTGAAATCACAGAGCTTCAAAAGAATTGAGGTGTACGAATGAGTTTTGTTAAAAAGAATGGTATGGGCATATTGGTATGTGCCGTTATTGCAGGAATATCCACCTTTTTGGCAGGTCTTAGCGTTGGTGATTTTTCACTGGAGGTAATTGGCGCACCGGTATTTGCCATTGTTATAGGTATGATTATTACGGCTGTATTCAAGCGCTTTGCCGTTAATGAGCATATGAAGTTCGGTATTACCTTTACATCGAAAAAGATACTGCAATGGGCAGTTATTATTCTCGGCTTTACACTGAATATAAAAACGGTACTGTCTGTAGGCGGAAAAAGCCTTCCGATTATTATTGCAACCATTGCCACATCTCTTATTGTTGCGGCAATTATGTGCAAGGTTTTGAAGGTTGAAAAGAAGGTTTCTATTTTGGTTGGTGTAGGTTCCTCAATTTGCGGAGGCTCAGCCATTGCAGCGACTGCTCCGGTTATTGATGCAGATGACGAGGAAATCGCCCAGTCCATATCGGTTATATTTTTGTTTAACGTTATTGCAGCATTGATATTCCCAAGCCTTGGCAATGCAATCGGTTTGACCAATGAAGGCTTTGCATTGTTTGCCGGAACAGCTGTTAACGATACCTCTTCCGTTACAGCGGCCGCATCTGCTTGGGATAGTATGAAGGCAACCAATGGTATGGTGCTGGCGGAGGCAACGACGGTTAAGCTGACACGTACACTTGCCATTATACCGATTACTTTGGTGCTGGCTTTTATTAGAACAAGAAATGCCAGAAAAGGGGGTGGGGAAGGCTCTAAGGTATCACTGAAGAAAATTTTTCCGTGGTTTATACTTTATTTTCTTATTGCGTCGCTGGTTACAACAGGTGTGGCACTTCTTCCCGAAAGTGGATTTACTGCTTTTTACAGTGACTATTTTGTAAAGGGTGCTAAGTGGCTGGCTAAATTTTTTATTGCGATGGCGATGTGTGCAATCGGTTTGAATACGAATATTGTAAATCTTGTAAAAAAGGGCGGAAAACCGATATTAATGGGCTTTACCTGCTGGGTAGCCATTGCCGTAATAAGCTTAGTTATGCAGCATGTTTTAGGCTATTGGTAATAAAAAATAATATAACAGCAAACAAGGACACGAGCAAAGCTCATGTCCTTGTTTTGTTTTTGATGATATGCTTGACTGTTATATACAATACAGCACCGATTAAACCGCCTAAGGTATTATATACCAAATCTGATATTTGAAATGAGCCTATGCTGAATATCAGCTGAGTTAGCTCAATGCACAGTGATACCGCAAATGAAACAGCTGTGACCACTGTCAACATACGCTTATTCGTTAATGGCTTTTTTACAAGATACTTTGCGATATAAAATACAGCAAAGCACATAGGAAGAAAAAGTATGATATTTAAAATCGGCTTAGGATTAATATACATACTTGTTTCACCGTCATAAATCAACCATTCACCAAATACATCTGCCAGCGGATTTGTTTTGCTTCCAATTCTGAAAATAATTGTTGTGTAAAATAATTCAGCAAAATAAAATATCAGTGCAAATATAGTGGCATAATGCTGTATTTTTTTGCGTTTGCTTTTCAAGCTGAAAAGAATTAACAAAATCAGAGTTAAAATGACTGAAAAAAGGAAAGGTATAATAAAGTATTCGTCAAAGAATATTCCCACATTGTGGTACAGCGTTTTTAATATTTTATGCATAGGCAGCTACCTGAGCTTCCTTTTTCAGCACGAAAATACCATCATTTCTCATTGGTATAATTATAAACTCATCCGTCATTTCAGCAAGGTCAAGGCTTGCATCAATTTTTAACTGTGAAATCAGTTTTGGATTATCCAAATCAGATATATCAATAATTGTTACCTCTTTGCCATAGCAGTAGGATACAACCATGATATTGTCATAAATGATCGGTTTTCCTCTGAGATAGCTGATGCCTGAAACCTTATGCAAAGGCAGTGATGACAGCGTTCGGCTTTCAGTCATAGGATTAAAATAAACATATCCATTGTTATAAACAGCTACAATGTATTCATTATATGCAGCCATGCCATTTGTTTCCGTGCCGACTGTATTGGTGAGTGTTTTGACTACAGACAGATTGCTGCTGTTTGCTTCAAACAAATTGATTTTACCATTATCACAGACTGCCGCATACTTTCCGTCAATCAGTCCTTGGCAAATATTTCTGTAATACATCGAACCGCCTGATGCCATGGAATTCATTACAGGATGCTTCTTGTTTTTTATGTCAATCGTGCATATGCGAGAGAAGCCGCCCTGCGCAATAATGTAATTTTCGTCAGCATTTAGTGTTATGCTTGTTATTGCAAAGTCATATAAGCCGGAATTTTTACAGCTGCCAAGGGGCTTGATTTCAGCATTGTCAACAGTGTAAATTCCTAAACCATCATCACATTCAGCGGTATATAAATATTGACCGTCATTTGAAAGTGCTATATCCTTAACAGGAGATTTTGTTTCGTAGGCCGATATGGTATTTAAGTCCTCATCTAAAACCGTGATTCCTTTAGAGGTTGCAAGATAAATCAAATGATTTGCACATCTAGCTCGGTATACGCAATCACCTGTATTTATTATACCGGATGAATATCCTGCAAGAGTTGGTACCTGAAGTGCTTTTTTATCACTGCCGCTCAATGCATTGTCAGGAATGCTTTCCTTGGTCATATTCGGCAGTGTCATCTGATAAATTCCCGTATTAGGAGCACCGAAATATAATTTATCGGATGCAGTGCATACAGACATCACAGGAGCCTGATTAAATGATGCTTTGTCAAAATTAAAGACAAAGGTGCCTGCAACCAATTTTTTGTAATTCGGTGAATTGCGTTCAATTCTAATGGTTGATTTGTTTATCAATATCGGAGCAGAAAGGTTATCTATATTGTAAACATACATACCATTATACGTGCTTGCAAGCACTGCATACTTTCCGCTTACTTTAACCTTCCAGTAATCAAATCCTGAATATTTATACCGTCCGTCGATTTTGCTTGTTGAAAGCCATAACGGATTTTTTGGATTTGAGACATCGTATATTTCCAGGCCATTGCCCATTCCGAAGCCTACGGAAGAGACAGCAGCAGAATTATCACGGCTATGATAACCGGTTGCAGCATACAAAATACCGTTTTCCGCAACAATTCCGCCTACATTTCCATCAAGGTTAATGGTGTTTATCTGTACGGGTTCTCTCAGATTGCTTATGTCATAAATGATAACCTTTTTCTGTGCCCAAATGCCTACGTATAAATAATTGCCGTCTGTACAGCAATCATACATTTCCTCTTTATTGGATATTTGGGAATAGTATTTTGGATTGTAGATATCAGAGGCATCAATGATTTCAACACCAAAATATCGGCTGCAAATAAATGCGTAGCTGCCGTTTACCGCCAGACCCGAACTCATTTCAAGGGTAGGATATTTTGCTGCAAGAACAGGATGGAGCGGGTCCTTTATATCAACAAAATATGCACCGTTTTCTCTGGCGGAGATAACAAGTGCATTCCCATTATTAATAAAGGAAATGTCGTGACAATTACCTAAGCCGTCAAGTGATGCAGCCAATGATGGTGTGTCTTGGGTTATATCGTATACTGTAAGTGTGCCTTTGTTTACGGAATAAAGATATTCATTATCAGCAATAGATGCGTTCGAGGCTTCACCAAAGGCCTCTTTTTCTTCCAGCACGGTCTCCTTTATATCGACAGGATATATACCGATTTTATGGTTGGTAATATCGTCATCAGAAAAATTGACCAGCTGAAAATCGGAAATTGTAATTGCTTGATAATCCGTAATCAGGCTGATTACTATAGAGTTTAAATTGCTGATATTGGTTATGGGAATATAATAATCTGCCTTCTGCGTATAGACAGGATATGTTGCAGTAATTGCGTTGTTGTTTATAGTAATGTTTATTTTTGCACAGCTTTTCTCCGCCTGCACGGTTAATTTTAAAATGTGCAGGTCTGTACGATTAAGTGTCATATTACAGCTGTATTTTACAGCGGCATTGTTTTCAGCATCGGCAGAAGTAAGAACAGCATCCTTTAAAAAGCTATGGATGTCTATGACAGAATCGTTATCACTGCCGCAAAAGGATGCATCATAATCGGAATTACTTAGGGTGAAAACCTTTTCCTGCGGTTCGAAAACGCGTACCGTATCTGATATTATAGTATCTCCGATACTGTCTGTAACAACACAACGGTAAAGCCGGTTATAAGTATATTTGATAACCGGGAAGGAAAGGGTGTTTGTTTTATTGCCCTTTGCTGTTGATGTTATCCATGTTGCACCATTATCTGTGCTGAGCTGCCATTGATATGTCAAATCGGTGCCAATGGCACTTAATGTAAAGGATGCAGTGGAATCAATACGGACTTCCGTATTTACAGGCTGTACTGCTATTTGCAGGGGTGTATAATTTTGTTTTTCGATGGCTTGGCATGTATTCGATATAACGCTGTTTCCAAAGGCGTCCGTGATAACGCAGCGATAAATCAGCTTGTACGAATAGCCGGTAACAGGGAAGGAAATAGCCTCTGTTTGGCTGCCTTTTGAAGTTGATGCAGTCCAAGAGTTTCCGTTATTATTACTAAGCTGCCATTGATAGGTAAGTCCTGTGCCGGATGCTTTTATATTAAATGCTGCTCTGTCACCTATAGCAGCTTCCACAGATGCAGGCTGAGTTATAATGTCAATATTAGTATAACCGCTGTTGTCAAATACTCGGCAGGTGTCTGATGCAGCGGTATTGCCAAAGGCATCCGTAATCACACAGCGGTAGACCAGTTTATACGAATAGCTGGTAACAGGGAAGGAAAGTGCTGTAGTTTGACTGCCTTTCGCGGTTGATGCGGTCCAAGAGCTTCCATTATTATTGCTAAGCTGCCATTGGTATTGAAGTTCTGTACCTTCAGCCTGAACTGTAAACTGTGCCCGATCACCAACATTTACATACGTATTCTGTGGCTGATGTGTTATGGATACTGCATTGTCAGAAGATGCAAATACAAGGTTTGACCCTGACAATGCGGTGACAGATAAGGTTACTGCCAGCAGCAAAGCTATGATTTTTTTTAATTTATTTGTTATTGCCATAATTTTATCCTTTGAATTTCTTTTTTATCAACAGAACGGCCTTATTTTTTAGTGCAATAATATCTTTTCTATAAAATACAAAATGAATAATAAAGGATATGATTGCTGATGTAATAACAACCAAGAAGGCTTTAAGCACCCACCACGCAAAATTTGGTGTATCAAAGGTGAACAGATAGGTTGCAATAACAAAGGTTATTACAGCAACAGCAGCGTTAACAAGGATATGACTGACAAAGATCATTATATTACGCTTAACAATGTGCTTTGAAAGATACATTGCATACTGGAATGAACGGAAAACCGTGGCAGCCAGCGTTCCGATTGCAACACCTATAAGTCCCAGTTTTGTAACAAAAATTAAAGAAATAGTGATGTTCAGTACCGCCTCAAAAATAGCACCATTTTTTGTTTGCTTGAAGTGTCCGGCAGCTTCAACAATTGTTTGATAAGGTATTCTGAAACAGCTGAATGCACCTGCAATCGTTATCAGCAATGCAAAAACAGGTCTGCTGTAATTTACATCATTTACGCCGGATGTATATAAAAGTGCAAAGGGAACAATCATAATTCCTGCTGTTGTATAGATTATTGAGGTAGTACCGAAAATAATAAGCTCATATATTTTCAGATTTGTTTCAATCAATTTTTGCTCGCCTTTGGCAAGCATATTTCCAAAGGCAGCGCCAAAGCCGGTTACAAATGTTGATATAACATTTCTTATATTGAAAATGACATAGTTATATACGGTATATACGGAAACCTCTTTTGTATTTGTAAAAAATGTAAGAAGTATAACATCCGTATTATTATGTATAAAATAGGCAACAGACTGTGCAAAAGCATCCCATCTTTGTGCTATGGCAGAATTATCCGGCTTTACGGTTTTATCAATTTTATATTTGCGTTTTGCGTAAATAAATATGAAAATCGGATTTATTGAAAAGGCTAATGCACTGCCAAGCTTTACGATATGAATTCCTGCTCCTGCATAAATCAGTATTGCCGCCAGCAGGGTATTGAGAATGGTTGAAAAGGTCTGTGCCAGCATAAGCACATATTGCCTTTGGTCAGCCTCAAATAAAAACTGGTAAGCCAGTCCGAAATAATACTGAATGAAGGTGCTGATACCAAGTATTAAAACCAGCGTAAATGAAAACAGCCATTCAAATTCACCCTTTACAAGAAGCGGGTAAACAGCGGCAAAAATAAAAATTGCACCTAAAAAGATAAGTGCAATTTTTTTCATAAATTGTGCGGTGGCATTAACAATAGCACTTAATTCGTATGTGTTTTTTTCCGCCAGCGGCTTGTAAAGCGAGGCACGAGTGACTGCGCCTATACCGCCTTTAAGCAAAGCTACACAGGATAGAAATTGTGTAATGGATGTTGTAATTCCATTATAGCTTGAGCCAAAATGGCTTAAAATCAGTCTGGGCAGAATTAAACCGCAGATAACGGCAATAACCTCATAGCCAATGGAGGCTGCTGTATTATAAAGTGCTTTTTTACTTCTCATATTAAATATTCAGATTCCTTTTTAAATAATGCATGGAACTATTTTTTTGTTCCTCGATTTTTTTATTTATGGTATCATAATCAAGATTGTTTTTATAGTAGGGTAATAAGTCATCACTATCCAGTGCAAATGTATTTTCTGCACCTAATGATGTTAACAGGTGTTCAATTTTTTTCTTCTCCTGCCCATAGTTGGCAAAGTTTTTTTGATATATCAGCGAGAATATTGTTCCGTGAAATGTATTGGTAATAACAAAGGAACAGTCTCTGTAGGAGCGGATAAAAAGATATGGGTCAAATGGAATATTTATATCACACCAAGCCCTGTATTGTCCGAAGGATATAATTTGCTTTCCGGTTTCTTTTTTTAATTTTAGGATTTGCTTAACGCTGTTATCCGGCAGATTTCCGAAATAATAAATTAATATAGGCGACTGGGGAAATGTTACTTCGTTTTCTACTAAAGCGTTATAATCCTCTTTATTAAGTAAAAGCGTTGGGTCACATACGATTTCAGATTCAGTATGGAATACGTCCTTGACAATTTCATAGGTTGCAGTATCTCTTACAGAAAGGTCAGAGATTTTTTGTATGCCTTCTGCTACAGTCCTGTTGTTTACAAATTTTTCCTTAGGCGTATTTGCTGCCGACACAGCATAAGTTATAATTTTTTTATCTCCCAAGCTGTTTCCAAAGTAAATGTCCATATTCTTTGAAAAATATTTGGAGTTTAAATTCCAGACGGTATCGCTGCCTATGACAAAGCAATCTATTTTGTCATAATGCTCTGTATGCTTATCAATTACAGGAAAAAGGGTTTGCGCATTCGTAAAGGCTTTGTATCTTTTCCATATGAAGCGAAACTCATTAAATTGAAATTTAATGAGTTTTTTTATGCTGTCTTCTATATGGGGCTTTAAGGAATGAGCTGTCCCTTTTATATTTCTTTTTAAGAAGCAAGTATTATGCCCAAGCTTTTCCAAGGCATTTTTGAGTGCATATGCCTGTAAAAAGCTGCCGCAATTTTCACTGTTGTAAACAGTTATTATGCAAATATTCATTTATTGCCTCCGTATGTATTTTGATAATACTTCGTTTTTCTAATTCAAGTATTTTTTATTTTGTGTTTTCATTTGCAGATATTGTTTTCTGTAATAATTTGAATCACGTGCCAGATTGATGATAACTGCAAAGAGTACAAAAAACTGATAGCATCCGGGATGGCTCATCCATGGAAGTCGTGCATAGTCCATAATGAGTAATGAAATAAGCAAGAACAGGCTGTATTTTAGCAGGGGATGACTATAAAAATGCTTCATATTAGATCCCAATACATAGAGATTTGGTATATACCAAACCAGTAATCCCACAATGCCCAGGCTGGACATAATTTCAGACCAGGAGCAATGGCTGTAAACGGCATCAATATAATAGCCCTTATAAATCGGATTATCACGTAAATAGCAGTAAAATCCATCAAGGCCCCATCCTAAAAGTGGTCGCTTCTTCAGCATTTCAAAAGCAATTTCTCTGTAATATTGTCTGCCAAGTGTACTGGTATCTTCAATTTCATTACCCGACATTGTGGTAAACATAGCTTCAAATCTTAACCAAATATTTTCATATAATATCGGTATGTTTTTCAGCAGTATTACAGCGATGGTACCAACAAGAACAACTGCCAAAAGCTTGGTAAGCATTCTGAAATAATTTCTGTCGAAAACGATAAACATAACCAGCAAAAGAATTAACTGAATAAGAGAGCTTCGGGAACCTGTTACAATGGAAAGTATAAGGAAAAATGTCATCAAAAGATATCCGTATTGAAAGTTTGTATATTTTTTTAAAAAGTAACAGGTGAAAATCATATAGGTAGATACTGCGCCAACAAGATTTCTCTGCTGACCGATGGCTGTTCCAAAGCCCTCATCACCTGCCTGGAAATATTGACTTGCAGGCGTGGTTACCATTGCAGCAATACCCATAATGGCAGCCGCAAGTGCAAATGACTGCATTACGGAAAGTGCACGCTCAGAAGTATCTGCATAAATAAAAATTGCAAGACCAATTGCGAAGCACCGAAATACGCCCAGCATTGTTTTTGAGCCCATCATCGTGCTGTATGCCCAAAACTTAGTCGACAGAAAAAGAAGCAATGTAAACAGTCCAAACCACAGGCAAATAAAAACGGCGTTTCGTATTGTGCTTTTTCTCAGAATAATTTTTCCGCTGAAGAATTTTGTTAAAATAACATATGCTATAATGAACAGCTGTATGCCTAACTGAATATATGTGTGGGTATACAGCACAAACATTACTGAAAAATACAAAAAGAAAGCCCAATTCGGCTTTACAGCATTGTATTTGGTTGAGGGGATAGAGGTTTCCATATATTACTCCTGAACATTTTTATTTGGAAGGGTTATCCAGTCTCCGAATATTTTGTCATATTTTTCCGGCTCAAACTTTTTCAAACCGCTCCAATGGAAAAAGGTTATTTCTCCAAAATAAATTTTACCGTTAATATTATAAAAATCTATTCTTACCTGAGGAATATTTTTACTGAGCTTTTCGGCAAGCTCAATCATTTTTTCATAGTTAACAGGTTTATGGATTTCTTTTGTGGTATTTGGGTGGCCATTGAGAACAGGCAGATGATTAAAATCACGGTCAAAGAAATCAAAGCAGGTTTCAGTCTCTGCATTTCGGTCTGTTGCAATAAACATTGCTTTTACATTGCCGTCAAAGGAAAAGAATTTATAATCCTTCAATTCGTAGCCTGATTCATCCTCCATATATTCTTCTGCAATAATTCTGGGCTTTACATTTTTATAAGGCCATTCTCTGTGAATGCTGTAAAAATTCCTGTGCAGAAAATGCTCTAATGTATTTTTCGCATTTTCTATGTCAAGTGTGGATTTATCCTTACATATTACCAAGCCGCCGGAATCGTGCGTGCATTTTAGCACAAACTGATTTGGCAAAGCGTCAAAGTCAATATCATTTACATTGTCCCAAACACCGAGGGTGGGAATGATATACTCTTCACCGATTATATCTGCAGCATACTTTTTTGACTCATACTTATCAACCATTTTTGTGTATTCCGGCTTTCTGTCATAGAGTTTAAGCCACTGCAGCTTTTCATTATATGTAACCGGATTTTCAAGATTAAGCTTTTTACCGATAATATATTTATAACGAAGTTCAAGATATTTCTTGTCAGACATACGGTCAAAAAAACCTCTGTTTGATAAAAACATAAATCCTTTTTGAATAATGTTCATTATAGCTCCTAACTAATCTCTAAAAAATAAATCTCTTGTATATACCTTATCCTTAACATCCTCAATGTCACTGCTGAAACGATTTACCACAATAACATCGGATATTTGCTTGAATTCAGCTAAATCTCTGATGACACGGCTGTTAAAGAAGGAATCCTCTTTAAGGGCAGGTTCATAAACAACTACCTCAATGCCCTTGGCCTTAATACGTTTCATAACACCCTGAATAGAGGACTGACGGAAGTTGTCTGAATTTGACTTCATAGTGAGGCGGTAAATGCCCACGATTTTTGGATTTTTTTCTATAATTCTGTCTGCAATGAAATCCTTTCTGGTTACATTTGCATCAACAATTGCGCCGATAAGGTTACTTGGAACATCTGCAAAATTTGCTCTGAGCTGTTTTGTATCCTTAGGCAGACAATAGCCTCCATAGCCGAAGCTCGGATTGTTGTAGTGATTTCCGATTCTGGGATCAAGGCATACGCCGTCAATAATCTGTCTTGTATTGAGACCTCTCAGCTCTGCATAAGTGTCGAGCTCGTTAAAATAAGCTACGCGCAAAGCAAGATATGTATTTGCAAAAAGCTTAACTGCCTCAGCCTCAGTAGGCTGTGTGAACAAAACCGGCACATCCTCTTTAAGTGCATTATCATTCAGAAGTCTTGCAAAGGTATGGGCTGCTTCTGCCATATCATCGGGAGCACCCACAATAATTCTTGATGGATAGAGATTATCATAAAGGGCATGTCCCTCACGCAGAAATTCCGGTGAAAACATAATTTTATTGCAGTTGTATTTTTCTCTGATACTTTCAGTGTAGCCAACAGGAACGGTGGACTTTATAACCATAACAGCATCAGGATTGACCTTCATAACAAGCTCGATGACGTTTTCTACTGATGATGTGTCAAAGAAATTGAGCTTAGGGTCATAATTTGTGGGTGTTGAAATTACCACAAATTCAGCATCCTTGTATGCACTTTCTGCGTCAGTTGTTGCTTTAAGATTTAATTTTTTATTTTTCAGGTAATCTTCAATTTTATTATCAACAATAGGGGACAGTCCGTTATTTATCATAGCAACCTTTTCTTCTATGATATCAACAGCAGTTACCTCATTTTCCTGTGACAAAAGAACAGAAATGGAAAGTCCTACATATCCTGTGCCTGCAACTGCTATTTTCATTATTGATTGCCTCCCTGCATATAAAAGACCTTATACCATTTTGCAAATTCGCCGAGACCTTTTTCAATAGATGTATCAGGCTTAAAATCAAAGTCATTCATCAGCTCTGTTACATCGGCATAGGTCTGGTAAACATCACCCGGCTGCATAGGCAGAAATTCTTTTTTTGCAGGCTCAGTTATTATGCCTTCGTGCATTAATGCTTTTTCTAAGGTTTCGATATATGTCATAAGATCCTCCGGCTCATTGTTGCCAATGTTGTAAACCTTAGCAGGATCATTACCCTGCGGAGGATTGCAAAGCATATTTTCAACACCTTGTACAATATCATCAATATAGGTGAAATCTCTTTTCATATCACCGTTATTGAATATCTGAATGGTTTCACCCTTAATCATTTTGTTGGTGAAGCCAAAGTATGCCATATCAGGTCTGCCGTAAGGTCCGTAAACCGTAAAGAAACGCAGACCGGTGGTAGGTATATTATAAAGATGAGAGTATGTAAATGCCATAAGCTCGTTTGATTTTTTTGTAGCGGCATAAAGACTGATGGGATGTGATACATCGTCAGTCACGGAAAAAGGTGTTTTTTCCTGCATACCGTAAACAGAGGAGGAGGATGCATAAAGCAAATGCGCAACAGGATTGTGCCTGCACGCCTCAAGAATGTTGAAAAATCCGATTATATTAGATTCAATATATGCATCAGGATTTGTTATTGAATATCTGACACCTGCCTGGGCTGCAAGGTTTACAACAATATCAGGCTGATGCTCTTTAAAAATATCAGTTACGAGTGCCTTGTCTGCAATACTGCCCTTGATGAAGGTGAATTTCTCATATTTATCAAGAATATTCAGGCGTGCTTCCTTTAATTTGACATCGTAGTAATCGTTCATATTATCAATTCCTACAATTTCTGCACCCTGTTCAAGCAGTTTTTTTGAAAGATGAAAGCCGATAAATCCGGCTGCACCTGTAATGAAATATTTTTTTTCAGGATTCATTTTGTTGAATTTCTGCATCTTCATACCTCGTGCTTATTTTAATATATCGTCAAATAGTGATTTCCATTTACTGCAGATGGTTTCACCTGACAGCTCCTCACGTACTAAGGACGCTTTTTCACCCATTGCTTGTGCGTTTTGCGGATTTTCTGCCATATAGCACATTGCCTTTGCCATAGCATCAGCATCTCTTACAGGTGTGAGAATTCCGTTTTCATAGCTTGTTATATAAGCCCTTGCACCGCCGGGCGGATGGTCTGTTGAAATAACAGGCAAGCCGATTGCCAGTGCCTCCAGCATAGCGTTTGAAAGCCCCTCAAAGTCGGAGGACATTACATACATACCTGCATCAATAATTCTTTCGTGAACATTTTTGCAAAAGCCGCAGAGCTCAATTTTATCGGTTAAACCAAGGTGTTCAATGTACTTTTCCATAGTTGGTCTGAGTGCACCGTCACCGTAAATTTCCAGCTTATAATCCGGATACTGCTTCGAAAACCGTGCAAAGGCATCCAGCATAAGCTTATAGTTTTTCTGCGGATTAAATCTGCCCACAGCAACTGCTGTCTTTTTTCGTACACCTGTATAAGGCAGGGGCAGGTCGTCCTTTAACGGATTGGGTATAACCAGCCCTTTCGCATTGATGCTTTTATCAAAATAATCAGCAGCACCCTGTGTTTGAAATACGATTTTTTTACAGTTCTTATTTTTGTAAAGTATTCTTCTTGCCGGGTCTCCTATTTTTTGCACCTTATGGGTGAAGGAGTTGCCGGGGTCATTCCTTTCAGATACAAGAACCTTGGCGCCTGTACCTATAGACGCAAGGATGGTGTAAAGATTTTGATGTGTGAAAAAGGATACGAAGAGAGCCTCTTTATTTTTTTTCATATATTTATGAAGAAATTTGATTTGTGCAAGTGTGTCCTTTTCCTTAACATCAGGCCGTACAATGATTTCTGCAGCCTTGTCAAGAGGATATACAACCTCGTCACCATTTAACAGTATAAATTTTATGCAGTAGTCCTTGCTGATAAGGTAATTCGCAAGGTTACTCATTACGCGTTCTGCACCTCCGCCTGACAGGGCGTTGGTAATAAAGAAAACTGTTTTACTCATTTTGTATCCTTTAAAAATTTATTCTCAAATGTTTGACACTTGTTTTCCCAAGTGTATTCATTTAATATTTTTTCATATGCTGTTTTGCCCAGGTTTAATCTTAATTCATCATTTTCAATAAGTGTTTTAAGTCCCTTGGCAAAGTCATTTTTTATATTTTCTAAGTCTTGGTTTATGTCTATTTTTATTCCGCAGCTTTCATCAATAAGCAAATCTGCACCGTTTTGATTGAAGGTGAGTATCGGCAGACCGTTGCTCATTGCCTCAAACAAAACCGTTCCTGTAGTTTCTCTCAAGCTGGGGAAAACAAAAATATCACTTGAAGCATATATCTTTTTCATTTCAAGATAGGGGATTTGACCGGTAAAAGCCACCTTGTCCTCTATTCCCAGCTCGATTGTTTTTTGTTTCAGGCTCTCCGCCTCTGCACCGCTTCCGACTAAAATCAAATTAAATCTTCTATCGGTATCAACCCGGCTTAATGCTTCCAGCAGAAATGCCAGCCCTTTTCTGTAAAGAAATCTGCCTGCCCATAGGATATTGACTGTGTCCGCTTCGTTTTTTACATTAAAATTCGGTTGCTCAATTCGATCCTGCATGATACCGTTTTCAGTCAGCAGGCGGCATTTGCTTTTGTCTTTGACGATACTGCTGAGAAATTGCTGTGTTTCCTTATTTGCACAAAGAATCAGGTGCGCCTTGTTAAGCGTGCGCTTGTAAAAAGGATTAAGCCTTACAGAATTATTAATAACGTCTCTTATCTTCTCACTTTTTTCGTGACCCTTTATATAAGGTTTGAATGCTTTTGGTGTAGTCTGGGCACCGCCAACAGGGCCGAAAATGAATTTGCTGCCTGTTTTCCACAGCGGTGCAGCAAGTCTGAAATCACCCAAAGTTACGTGCTGTATATAATCAAAATGATATTTTTTATGAAGTTTATTTATGGTTTTTAAAACCGTTCTCTGCCACAGGTAATAATAGCAGAAGTAAAAGAAGTTTTTATGTGTTTTGCGATAAAGGTTCAGCCACTTCGGAATGTCATGATAAAAAACATTTATATTCGTTATATTGTGTTTTTCCAAATATTCTTCAATCTGCTTTTTATTATCGGTTCTGGTGAGAAGATACACCTCATTATAATTCCTCATTGCATATGCCCACGACCATCCGCATTGCGCCTCTGAGCCGAAATAAGGGTTAGCAGTGAAAGCTGAATATAATATTTTCATATAGTAATCTAATCCTATTCTAATTTTTAATGATGTTTTTGAGCCATAAGGGAATTCTGGATTTGATTTTTGCAAGAATCAGTTTGTATCCGGCTTGCTTTCTAAAATAATTATCAAGAGCCTTGTAACCATTTTCTTTATAAAGTTCCATAATATCCGTTCGGTTACCCTTTGGTATACTTGGTTTTGATAACTGCTTGTTTTCTTCTGCGATTTTTTCAAAGGTGCTTTGATAAAGGCTGAGTCCGCTGCCGTATAAATCCAGCAGTTTTTTACCCTGCTCTGTATTTTCAAGTATACAGCTTATGCCCTTATCTGCATCAAAATCCTTGCGGCTGCCGTCAAACAGCTCCGGATGCTGTTTTTTTATTCCCCAAAAATCGCCGATTGTAATATCACCGATTCGGTCATTTGCAGCATATTTGCAGGAATAGCAGCCTTCTCTGTATGTATTGCATTTTAGAAAATTTGAATAGTAGGAGCTTTCGCCGTACTGAATATATCTGTATTTCTTATTACCATTCTTTTCACACAAGGCACGTGATACAAAGGTTAATCCTCTTTTTTTGTCGCGGAATACAAAGTCCTTGACCTTGCCGTATTTTGCAGAAATCAGGTCAATGTAATCAGAGAACATTTTTTTACTCGGAACACCGTGACATATCAGGTCAATTGTGTAAAGATTTTCCTGTTTTTTCCCAAGATATGTATACAAAGCATCAACCTGACAGGGTGTGCCGGAGAAAAGCACCATTTTGCCGTCATTAAGAATTTCCTTGGTCTTTTCAAATATTTCTGCTGTATCGCTGTGCACATATTTTGAGCCTAACAGCTTCTGCAAATCGTCACAATTATCTACGGCGATGTGGTGCGGTGTCAGTACGTCATTTATATTTTCAAGAGCAGCACCGATTACAATTCCGCCCTGCTTTATAAATTCTGTGGCAATGGATGCAAATACACCGCCTGAGGCAGACTGCATAACATCCGTACTTACCGAAACTGCTGCATAGGAATTTATGGGTGTACACCTTTGTCCATCCTTTTGATAAGCACAGACATTTTTGCATTTTCCGCAGCCGACACATTTGGTTTCATCAATGCTTGGGTATTCAAATCCGTATTCATCGCACTTCATTGAGATGGCATTGATTTTGCACGCTGCCGCACAGGCACCGCAGCCACAGCAATATTCTTTTTTTTCAACAAGTATCGGAACTGTAATTTTCATTTTGTTCACTCAGCTTTCAAGCATTTGCTGTAAGATATTCAAAGCGTTTATACGTTCATATGCAATTTTTTTATTTGCATATGAAAAGTCAATTTTCTTTTCAATAAAGCTGAAATCATTGTAATCATTGAGCACACGGTTTGTTAAGCCGGTAAGCTCTAATATACTTTGATTTCTGGTTTTTGTTTCACCCGGAAGCACATCAACAAATTGTGTGTTAAAGTTGATTGCAAAGGCGGTTCCGTGAAAGGAGTCGGTAATCATATATTCTGCATTTTTTATATAGGATAAAAAAGTCTGTATATCAGGAAGATATACAGCTTTTCCGCCCTTAAAAATTGTGTGAAACAGTGGCGTCACACGAATTAACTTCAGATTGCATTTTTTTGCAAATTCCTTAGCATAGTTATCCATCTGAGGATTATGGTGCAGCTGATACAGCAGCACGTATTTGCCGTCAATATCCTTATTTATAAGCTTGCTCCAGCAATCACTGTTTAGAAGCAGTGTCGGGTCAAGCACCTGATTAACCTTGTTTATATCAAGGCTTTTTATGATATCTACCGCACTCTTTTCTCTGACTGTTATGGTGCTGTATGCATTAAGCCATTTTTTTAAACGCAAGGGGTCTACACTGCTTAAATCAGTCTTACCAAAGCTGGCAGCGTAAGCCACCTTTTTTTTATCACTCGGTGCAAAAGAAAGGAAATAAGCCTCGTCCATTTCACTGCTGCCGATTCTGCCCCAAACCTGATCACTTCCTGTGCAGTAAATATCTGCAGCGGGAGGATTTTGCTTGAGTGCATCCAGAGATGTATACCTTGTCTTGCTTTCGTTTAATAATGCCTTTCTGTATTTTTCAAAGGCTTTTCCCATCTTTATGTATTCAGGGGTTTGAATCATTTTATATATGATTCTTTTTAATGGGTTTGAATTCCAGTTTGTCTTTTTTATCAGAGTATCTGTTATATTTTTGTAATGCTCATCATCTCGTATATAGTCTATGATTTCACATTCAAATCCCAGCTCTTTTACAGCTTCTTGGAGTGCATATGCCTGGAGAACAGATCCATAATTAGAAACGGCATGTCTTGTTATTACTGCAACCTTTTTATTTTCAGTCATAAAGTTATCCTATCATTTGCTTATTTGCGCCATAATATCAGCATCAACAATTTCTTCACCTGATTTATTTTTCAGCTGTTCTCTTGATAAATCAGATAAACCATCATTTACAATAGCATTCATATCGCAGGTGGAAAGCTTATCCAGCTCTTCCTTTGTGATTTTGCCGTCACGTAAATCACGGCAAATTTTATTCTCGTACATAGAATATTTTTTATCCTTAAAATATCTAAGGAATTTATGCTTGATGACCCACATCGCAGGCTTCTGAATATATTTATGCATAGCAGGAGATACGGAGCCAATCATCCAGCACTGTCTGTCACAGTGACGTACCCTTTCTCTTACCTTGTCTGCCTGGGGACTGTTCCAAAGTGTATCCCAGTCAGAGTCGTTAAGATTGCCCATAACTTCCTTTTCCTTCGTTCCGTTACAGGGCATTACATCTCCGTAAGGGTCAATAAAGAAGGTATCAAATGCCATATCGCAGGGGAGTAATCTGTCCTGACCGTAGATGTAGTTAATCAGTCCGTGGTTGAAATAAGCTCTGAACCATTTTTTAGGAGAGTTTGATTTTAACAGCTCATTTATCAGCTTTTCAAATTCTTCGGCAACCATTGGTCTGTCTTTAATTATATTTTTTGCCTCAACAAAATAGAAAGAATTATGAAGAGATGCTGTGGCAAATTCCATATTCATTTGGTCGCTCAGCTTATACAGCTCTACCAAATCCTTGGCATTGGCATCCTGCACGGTCATACCAAAGCCCACATCCTTCATACCCATATCCACCAGCTTTTTAAGAGTGGTATAGCCACGGTTAAATCCATCGTCAAGTCCGCGGATTTGATTATTTGTCTGCTCCAGTCCTTCAATAGAAATTCGTATTCCGATATTTGGGAATTCCTTACACAAATCAATAATTCTGTCGGTGAAAAAGCCATTTGTTGAGATAACAATTCTGTCACTCTTTTTATAAAGCTCACGAACAATATCCTTTAAATCCTCACGTATAAAGGGTTCACCGCCGGTAATGTTTGTAAAGTACATTGGCGGAAGCTTTCTTATTGTCTCAATAGATAGCTCTTCCTCAGGCTTTGAAGGTTTTTTATATCTGTTGCACATATTGCATCGTGCATTACAGCGATATGTAACAATTACAGTTCCGTTTAATTTCTTTGCCATAGCTTAACCAACCTCTTTATCTGTTTGAAATAACCTTTGCGGGTACACCGCCGATTACTGAATAATCATCAAAGTCCTTATTTACAACAGCTCCGGCTGCTACTACACAGCCTTTGCCGATTTTTACACCGTCAAGAATAACTGCATTTGCACCAATCCAGCAGTCCTCTCCAATTTCTACGCCCTTTCTGGATGCACCCTGAAGATAAATAGGTGTATCTCTGTCGGCAAAAATATGGTTTTCAGAAAAGATTTTTACGCCCGGTCCGAAAATGGTGGAGTTGCCGATTTTGACATCTCCTCTGACTGAAATAAAAGCGTTTGCAGCGATTCCTACATTATCACCAATCTCAAGACTTTCTCCAAGCTCTCGGATAACGCCTGTGCATTCAATGATACTATTCTTACCCAGTGAGAAGTTATCACCGATTTTTACTCCGCCCTTGCAAAGTGCATTGATAAAGCAGCCATCCTCAATCGTAAGACCTGAGCCGCACTGAATATGCTTCTTTGATTGGATTTTAACACGCTTACCGATAAATGCAATTTTTCCAGAGGACTTGAAGCCTGCCTTGCAGAATAGACCTCTGATGAGCATAATCATTCTTGAAAAAACAATTCCCATTAAATCTGAAGAGGTTATGTTTTCGTCTATATGATATTCTCTGTGTTTAATTTTGCTTATTAGCTTTGAAACGAATTTAACCATTTTTCTGCTCCGTTAAAAGTTCATTATATATTTTCATTAAATCATCTGTATAAACATCAATGGTGTTTGTATTTGATTCAATGCAGTTTTTGCTCATCTGTGCAAGCAGTTCATCATTGTTATACAGATAGGTCAGCTTCTCGGCAAGCTGCTGTTGGTTGCCTGCTTCAAAGATAAGACCTGTTTTGCCCTCATCAATAAGCTCAGGTATACCGCCAAGATTTGAACCGATTACCGGTGTGCCGAGTGCTTTTGATTCAATAATGGACATAGGACAGTTTTCGTGACACTCTGAGGGTGCTATCGAAAAGGCTGCATTTTTTATTATTTCGCTGAGTTCATCACCGGATTTGAAACCGGCACAAAAGACATTATCTATGCCCTCGCACTGCTCTCTCAGCGGACCATTTCCTACAAAAACAAATTTGATGTCCGGAAGGCTTTTGCATACCTCAACAAGTGTTTTTATTCCCTTTTCAATACTCAGTCTGCCGAAATACACGGCATATTTTGAGGATGCATTCTTTTCTAAATCTATAGTTGGTTTTTCACTGAAATTGCACAAAACGTGAATTCGATTTTTATTTACGCCGCCTTTTTCAATCGTTTTTGCCATAAAGCTGCTGGGGCATATGTATCTGTCAACAAGACTGTATGTATCTTTTTTGTGATAATATTTTGATTCCAGCATGGCGATTGCACTTTTCATGGTTGAGCCCTGCACACATTTTTCCTTCAAGCAGTTTGAATAATCACCGCCAAGGCATTTGGAGCAAATCTCCTCCTTATGCTCTATATACATTCTGTGATTCGGGCAGGCAATCTGCACATCGTGAACGGTTTGAACAATCGGGATATTATGTTTTTTTATTTCGTAAATGATTGACGGAGTGAGCTGAAAATTAATGTTATTTAAATGAACAATATCAGGCTTAAAGTCCTCTAAAACAATTTTTATTTTTTTTCTCGCTTCTGAAGAATAAATGGTTTTAAAGGAATATTTTATTTTGTCTATTGCTTTGGCATTGTGAAAGTCCATAGCAGATGTATACTGCTCAGCATGGTTATTTACACATCTGTTTTCATGCTCCATGCCAAAGTACTGCACCTGATGGCCCAATGATTTCAGATAGTCGCCTAATTTGAACATATATGTTTCTGACCCTCCGTTCGGGTACAGAAATTTATTTACCATTAGAATTTTCATTTGCTCACCTGATATAGCTTTAATGTTTCGTCAACAACAGACTGCCAATTATATTTACTGCATATGAAACTGCTTGCATTCAGCTTGTAGCCGGCAACAAGCTGAGGGTTATCAATCAGCTTTTGCAGCTTTGACTGCAGGTCCTTTTCATTACCCTTTTCAAATGCTTCTGCTTTATCCTCGCAAACCTCGGTACATTCCGGAATGTCAGAGGTGAGACAGCAGTTGCCATAGCTCATAGCTTCAAGCAGACTGAGAGGCATACCCTCTAAATCACTGGGCAGGCAATATATATAAGCATTTGCGTACAGCTCTTTTAGAACCTCACCCTGAACAAAATCAGTAAGGATAATATTCGGATTATTCTTTGCCTGATATTTAACCTCTTTCATATATTCATCGGTATGGCTTGAGCCGCCTGCAATAACCAGCTTTTTATCTGTGTCCAGTTTCTTATAGGCATTTATAAGGCTGAGCACTCTTTTTTCAGGCACAATTCTGCCAAGAAAAAGAATGTAGCTGTCCTTGGTAATTGCATACTTTTCGCTGATGATATGGTCATCCGCAGGCTCTGCTTTTGATATACCATTTGGGATGAAAACGGTTTTTCTGTTGTATGTGTCAAGAAAATATTTTTGAACGTTTTTTGAAAGGACAATAACTTCATCGGCATGCTTTGCTGCCATCTTTTCTCCGAATTTTAAGAATTTTGTGGCAAATCCGCCCCATTTGGAGCGCTGCCAGTCAAGGCCGTGAATAGTAACAATCACTCTTTTTCCAAACAGCTTTGGAAGCCAGCACATTGCGGATGGCCCTTCGGCATGAAAGTGAACCACATCAAATCGACTGAAGCTTGCTCTGACTGCAGCTAAAATACTGTATACAATTGCATTGAGCTTGCTGCTTTCAAAGGTGAATACGGTTTTCAGCTGAACACCGTTATGCTCTTTTTGGTTTGCAGTTTCAAATTTTGATCCGGATACGTGATGACCCTTGCGGTTATAGGCAACAACAGTATGCCCCCGTTTAACAAGCTCACTGGACAGCTCGTCAACAACGATTTCAATACCGCCTTCGCGTGAGGGTATTCTTTTGTGGCCTATCATAGCAATTTTCATTTTTTGTCCTATCTGCATTATTCTGCGCCCTTATGGGTGAGAACAACACCAATTGTTTTGAATAATATCTTTATGTCAAGTCCCAAAGACCAGTTGTCAATATATTCACAGTCAAGGTTAACAACCTCTTCAAAATCCTGAATATCAGACCGACCTGATACCTGCCACAGACCTGTAATGCCCGGTTTAAGTGACAGACGTCTTTTATGGTGACTCTCATATTTTTCAAATTCATCTATGGTTGGCGGGCGAGTGCCTACAAGGCTCATATCACCCTTAACCACATTCCAAAATTGGGGAAGCTCGTCAATGCTGAACTTACGTATGATTTTTCCGACCTTTGTAATACGCGGATCATCATCCATTTTGAACATAAAGCCCTCCATTTTATTTTGATCCATAAGCGCTTTTTTACGTTCCTCAGCATCTGCATACATAGAGCGAAGCTTGTAAATATTGAATACACGTCCGTTTTTGCCTATTCTTTGCTGCTTGAAAATCAGCGGACCGGGGGATTCCAACAGCAGCGGTATAGCTGTTATCAGTATAATCGGCAAGGATATGATACATCCGACTATACCTCCGATTAAGTCCAGTATGCGTTTTGCAAAAAGCTCTTTGTCACTATGTACGGCAGGAGCAAAGGTAGCTATCGGATATCCGGAGTTCACCACGCAGCTGATATTGTCGAATTTACTGTTTTCAACGATTTTTTCAAGGGTAGGGATATTCACGTGAACCGTAATTCCCATATCCTCCAGCTCTTCAATTTGCTCAATAAAATCTTCGCTTTCGTCTATAGTCAGATTGATATATACCTCATCAAGGGAGGCGGTTCTGATCCACCCCATAAGATTATCCTTATTGGCAACAACAGGGATATCATAGATGCTTTCTACAGCTTCCATTTGCTCGGTAATAACACTTCCGTTATTGCTTTTTGCAGAGCTTCTGCATCTGTAGCTGCTGCCATCATAAACAGCATCAGCAAGAGCGATTGCCTTAATGTTTTTAGACCAGTCAAATTTTATTGTGGGAATAAAGTCTATCGCTCTGTCATATGTTGTAATAACGCCTGTCTGTGTTGCATAGCTGCTGTTTGTAATCTTCTTCAGCATATATTTCTTAGTAACGTATCTGAGAAGTAAATTGAGTGCAAAATATGTAAAGAAGCTGCTTATAAACAGATATCTCGACTCAACAATCTCATTTTTTGTGATAAGCAATATTACAGCAAGAGATACATAGGTCAAAACGCAGTTTCTCAGTGTTGAGAGAAGTTCTCTGGGTCTGCTTCTTTGGGTAATATTCAATTTTGAATAAAAGCATAGGAAAACAAATAGGAATGATGCCAATAAATAATATACGTATGAGCACCACTCTTTTGTTTCATATGTCAATATTTTTGGTATGAATTCAGTAAATAATATATAGCAGAAAACATTTGCCAATAATAATGCTAACAATCCACTGGAGAATTCAAGGAAGGATTGAATTCTGCTTCGTTTGTTCATTGGAACACCTGCTTTTTATTTGTAATTGTATGAATAATTATAATTATAGTTGTAGCTGTATTTGTATCGATATCCTCGTTTGTAGTAGGAATAATATTTCTTTCCGGTAGCATTTACATCATTTAACACGAAGCCGACAATGTTTGCTTCAATCTGCTCTAATGTAGTGACTGCTACCTTTAACTCCTGAATGTCTGTGGTTTCAGACTTAACGACTAAAATGTAGCCGGTAGCCTTTGTTGAAAAGGCGGTTGCGTCAGTAACCAAATTAACCGGAGGGGTATCAATAAATACACAGTCATAATGTGCTTTAACAAAATCAATCAGCTTATCCATTCTGGAAGAGGATAAAAGCTCTGTAGGGTTTGGAGGAATTTTACCGGCAGTAAGCACCGATAAATTTTCAACATCTGTTTTTGATACAGTAATATTGTCTGTAAGTCCGGCAAGAATTTCGGACAGACCGTTTTTTACCGGTATAGAGAACATACGGTGTACGGTTGGGTTACGCATATCACTGTCAATCAGCAGTGTTCTTTTACCCATTTGCGCAAAAGAAATTGCCATATTTATTGCATTAATGGATTTACCATTGTTAGCAGTAGAGCTTGTAATTATGAATACCGGACACTTTTCTCCCTGCTGTGAGAAAAGTAAGTTTGTTCTGATTGCGTTATATGCCTCTTTAACAACAAAAGGAGAGTCGGTACACAACATTTTATTTTGGTCTTCCCTGGAAAAGCCTTTTGATTTGATTTTCTTCTTGTTTTTGTTAAACAATGCCATATTACTTGTCCTCCTTTCGGTCATGTGCTATTGCGGGTTGCGGCGGTGCTAAATGCTCGGCAGTATCCTCGGCTTTATTTTTTTCAGTAACAGGAAGCAGCCGCGGAACTGTTCCGATGATAGGAATATCAAATTCCTTCTTGAGATCCTCTTCGTCATTGATGCTTGTATCAAACAGCTCTTTAATGAAGAAAATAACAAAGGAAATCGCAAATCCTGCCATAAATCCGATTACAAGATTTTTCTTTAAATTCGGTGATGACGGATGGGTAGGGGTCTTGGCATAGTCAATTACCTCTACACCGCCGACTTTAAGCACCTTAACAATTACATCAGGGCAAGTATCGGCTATGATATTTACGATCTCTTTGGCTTCCTCAGGATCAGGACTGGTGACGCTGATCTGGAAAGCAATTGTATCTTGCACCTGAGAGCAGCTCATCATACTTTTAATTTCAGCAGCGGTAAGTCTGTTCCCAAGCTCATTGGCAACCTTTTCTGCAAGGGTGTCACTGTTGATAACCTCAAGATACGTATTAACAAGCATCTGTGAAGTTTCGTAGTCGTTTCGTGATATGCTGCCGGTTGAGCCTATAATGTTGTCACTGTTACTCCAGGCATACATTTTTACGGCAGCTGTATATTGCGGGGTTATAAAAAACTTTGTAAAGCTACCTGCCAATGCAGCACCGATAAAAGCAATAATGACAATTATAATTGCCTTTTTTTTCAGCATTAAAAACGTCTTTTTCAGGTCAATTTCAATTTCTTTGTTTTCTTCCATAATTTCCTCCAAAATTGCATTAAAATGTACAATTATACAAGGTTATTATACCAGTCCAGTTGCTCGATGTCAATTAATATAATTAATTATATAATATTAATTAATTGTAAACTGTCGAAATTTGGAATAAAAGGCTTATTTCTATCTTAGCTGATGTACAAAATAAAATGCCGTAAGACAAAAATGATGATATGCTCTCATAAACCTGAGGTGCATATCATCATTCGTTTCACAATATTTTTTTACAAAATGGTGTAGTCAATAGCTACAGAACTTTCCATAACCGCGTGCATATGCTTTTTGACTATATTGCAGTGGTAAGGATCATTCTGATATTCATTTAATTTGTCAGCATTTTCAAGTGTAACCTGAAGAATGATATCGTATGATCTTGGAGAATGAAGGAAATCAATTCCAACCTCTATATCCATAAGCTGAGGAACATTGCCTTTCATAGACTTTAAGATGTCCGCTGTTTTCGTGCACATTTCCTCACTGTTTTCCTTCAGCTTAAAGCAAACGATATGTTTTATCATAATTACCAATAACCTTTCCGTCTGTTGATATAATTTAATTCCACACAGCATATCACAGACATAGAATGCATATGTGTATTTTGCCTATAAGAAAAGCCGACACGGGTCGGCTTTTAATACTTATTTTGCAATGTCAGATGCTCTGGATTCACGGATAATATTAACCTTAATCTGTCCGGGATATTCCATCTCATTTTCAATCTTTTTCGCAATTTCGTGCGCTACATACGGCATTCTGCTGTCGTCAATAACATTTGGCTTAACCATAACTCTGACTTCACGTCCTGCCTGGATAGCATACGCTCTTTCAACACCTTCAAAGCTCAATGAGATTTCCTCAAGCTGCTGGAGACGTTTAATATAATTTTCAATATTTTCACGTCTTGCACCGGGTCTTGATGCAGATACTGCGTCAGCTGCCTGAACGAGACAAGCCACTACAGTCTTGCATTCAATCTCACCGTGGTGAGCGGCAATGGCATGAACAATATTTTCATTTTCCTTATACTTTCTTGCAAATTCAACACCAAGTGCAATATGAGAGCCTTCCATCTCGTGGTCAAGCGCCTTACCGATATCGTGAAGAAGACCTGCACGTCTTGCCTGTCTTTCATCGGCACCGATTTCAGCTGCCATAAGGCCTGCAATATAAGATACTTCCAAGCTGTGCTTTAATACACTTTGTCCATAAGAAGTACGGTATTTAAGTTTTCCGATAAGCTTAACCAGCTCAGGATGAAGCTGTCCGCAGTTTGCTGATAATACAGCCTTTTCACCCTCCTGCTTAATGACTGCGTTAACCTCTCTTGTACTCTTTTCAAAATATTCTTCAATCTTTGTGGGATGAATGCGTCCATCCTGAATAAGACGTTCAAGAGTAAGTCTTGCAATCTCTCTTCTGACAGGGTCAAAGGAGCTGATTGTAATGGCTTCAGGTGTGTCATCAATAATTAATTCAACACCTGTAATTGTCTCGATAGAGCGGATGTTTCGACCCTCACGGCCGATAATTCTGCCCTTCATTTCGTCAGAAGGCAGATTAACAACAGATACCGTTGTTTCAGCAGTGTGGTCTGCAGCACAGCGCTGAATCGCAGTGCTTATAATTTCTCTGGCAAGGACATCACTCTGGTCGCGAATCATTTGCTCGTGCTCCATAATTCGCTTGCTCTTTTCCGTATCAAGAGTTTCCTCAAGATTTGCAAGAAGCTGCTTTTTAGCTGCCTCCTGTGTAAGTCCTGATATACGCTCAAGCATATCAAACTGACTTTTCTTAATGCCGTCAATTTCAAGTAGTTTTTCATCAAGCTGCTTTTGCTTATCGCTGAGAGCTTCATTTTTGCTCTCAAGGGAGTCAGCACGCTTGTCAAGATATTCTTCTCGCTGGTTTAAACGAGATTCTTGTCTTTGAACTTCATTTCTTCTTTCGCGGATTTCTTTATCTGCATCAGAACGAAGTTTATGAATTTCATCCTTAGCTTCAACGAGTCTAGCCTTTTTAGTAGCCTCAGCCTCAGCCAGTGCATTGTTAATTATTTTTGTGGCCTCCTGTGTGGCAGAACCAATTTCCTTTTCACTGGTTCTTCTGCGGTGTTCACCGCCTATAACAAATCCAAGAACGCCAAAAACAACAGCGCAAACAACGCCAATAATTATTGGAATGATAATATTACTACCCATAGTTAACAGCACCTCCTTCTGTTTAAAATTCTTGAAATTTACCAATCAGAAAAGGTACAGTTTAAATGCAATTAGAAATGTAATACATAAAATCACAAAGAAATAATTACAATATGTAAAACATCTTTATTAATATACACCTATATCTTGTATCTGTCAAGTTTTTAAATTTGTCAAGGCAGCTTGAAATTATTGTCAAAAACGGCTGCAGCACGGCGAAAAATAACGTTTTATAATGTTTTTTACTTGAAATAAAAAATATATTTATTCTAAAAAAATAAACATATTACTGAATTATTGACATTTGTGATTATAAGCGTTATAATATTTTCAAACGATGATGAGGACAAGATTTATCCTGAAAGCTTTCAGAGAGTGTGTGGCTGGTGAAAACACATAAGCAGACAGATAAATTACCACCTCGGAGTGCCTTTAATACAGGCCGGCCGGCTTCCGTTAAACAGCTTTGAGCGGCGTATTTTTACGCAATTCAGGTGGAACCGTGGATTTTATTCACCCTGATTTATTCAGGGTGTTTTTTATTTTTTAGGAGGATTGATGTATGATTAAGATTACATTAAAAGATGGTACAGCTAAGGAGTTTGAAGCTCCGATATCTGCTGCCGACATTACAAAAGAAATTTCTATGGGTCTTTACAGAAATGCATGTTCTTGTAAAATTAACGGTGATGTTAAGGATTTGCGAACAATCATTGACAGCGACTGCGATTTTGAAGTACTGACCTTTGATGATGAGGATGGTAAAAAGACCTTTAACCATACAGCATCACATATTATGGCACAGGCTGTTAAAAGACTTTATCCTGATGTTAAGCTGACAATCGGCCCTGCCATTGACAGCGGTTTTTATTATGACTTTGATGTTGAAACTCCATTCGCTCCGGAGGATTTGGAGAAAATAGAAAAAGAAATGAAGGCCATTGTAAAAGAGGGCTTAGAGATTGAAAAGTTCGAGCTTTCTCCTGCTGAGGCTGTTCAGCTTATGGAGGAAAAAAAGGAGCCATATAAGGTTGAGCTCATCAATGAGCATGCAGAAAAGGGTGAGCCAATCAGCTTCTATAAGCAGGGTGAATTCACAGAGCTTTGTGCAGGTCCTCACCTTATGGATATGAAGGTGGTTAAGGCATTTAAGCTGACAAACTGCACAGGTGCTTACTGGCGCGGTGATGCCAAAAATAAAATGCTGTGCAGAGTATACGGTACAGCTTTCCCAAAGGCTTCTATGCTTGAGGAGCATTTGACAATGCTTGAGGAGGCTAAAAAGCGTGACCACAGAAAAATCGGTAAAGAGCTGGAGCTGTTTACAATTATGGAAGAGGGTCCGGGCTTCCCGTTCTTCTTGCCAAAGGGTATGATTTTAAAGAATACGCTTGTGGATTACTGGAGAGAAATTCACCGTGAAGCAGGTTATGATGAGATTCAGTCACCTATGATGCTGAACCGTGCATTGTGGGAGAGAAGCGGTCACTGGGATCATTATAAGGAGAATATGTATACAACAGTAATTGATGATACAGATTTTGCTGTTAAGCCGATGAACTGCCCGGGCGGTATTCTTGTATACAAAACAAAAATGCATTCTTATAAGGATTTGCCTCTTCGTATGGGTGAGCTTGGTTTGGTACACAGACATGAGCTTTCTGGTGCTTTGCACGGACTTATGAGAGTTCGCTGCTTCACACAGGATGATGCACATATCTTTATGACAAGAGAACAGATTAAGGATGAAATCAAGGGTGTAGTAAGCCTCATAAATAAAGTTTACAGCACCTTTGGCTTTGAATATCATATTGAATTATCAACCCAGCCTGAGGACTCCATGGGTGCGAAGGAGGACTGGGATATTGCCACAGATGCATTGCGTGATGCAATCACTGAGCTGGGCTATGATTACGAGGTTAACGAGGGTGACGGCGCCTTTTATGGCCCTAAGCTTGACTTCCATCTCACGGACTGCTTAGGCAGAACATGGCAGTGCGGAACAATACAGCTGGACTTCCAGCTGCCTGAAAGATTTGAGCTGGAATATGTTGGCTCAGACGGTGAAAAGCACAGACCGATTATGATTCACCGTGTTGTATTCGGCAGTATAGAAAGATTTATTGGTATTCTTACAGAGCACTTTGCAGGTGCATATCCTGTTTGGCTCGCTCCTGTTCAGGTTAAGCTGCTTCCTATTGCTGACAGACATCTTGATTATCTTTATGAGGTTAAAAAGGCACTTGAGGCTAAGGGCATTCGCTGTGAGATAGATGACAGATCAGAGAAGATAGGATTTAAAATCCGTTCAGCACAGCTTGAAAAGGTTCCTTATATGCTCCTTGCAGGTGATAAGGATATTGAAAACAATACAATTTCTGTTCGTTCACGCAAGCAGGGTGACGAGGGTGCAGCAACTCTCGATGCATTTATTGCAAGAATTATGGAAGAAGTAGAAACAAAAGCACTTTAATTATTGCATTATAACGAAGCTTTCAAACCGAGGGATACATTCGCAGAGGCACAAACCTCTGCCTTGTCCTTCGGTTTGTTTTATAATGTAATTCCGTTGAACCTTATGCGTTTTAGTCGGTATAATATGCGAATAAAACACAAATCCACGATGCGTGGATTGAATCAACTATGTGTACATTGATGAGAAATTCCTCCTTTGCTATAATTTAGGCAAGGAGGAATTTTTTATGTCTAAAGGAAAAAAGATTTTAATATCCGTTATATCTGTGCTGACTGCTGTATGTATTGGTGTATATATTTTTTCATACGTATCGAAATGGAGCTACTACAGAATGCACTATTACGGGGACAGAATAACGGTGAATTTATATGTAACCATAGATGGAGAGCCGGTGAAAACAGAGGATATTCAGGTCAGAATGTCCAATGAAATCTATGTTGACAATGTGTATGCGAGTAAGGATAATGAAGAAAATACAATTAAGGTTACAGATAATGGTGAGTATACTTCCTTTTCTGTTAAGGCGGACAGCTACGGGGATTACAATATGTATGCTGATATTGCAGGCTGTGCGTTTCACTTATTTGCGTATCAGTGGAATTGGTGGGATGTACAGAGGTGTAATCTGTATATTGATATAGATACCAAGCGAAATGAATTCAAGGTATCTGAAACGTATTCACACATATCGGAAGAGGATGGATATAAAAAGATAGAGTGCAGCGAGCCGGAAACCGTAAATGAAATCAGTGCGGTGAATTATATCACAGTCGGCTGCAAGGGATAAGGCGTTGACAATGGCTGTCAATATAAAAATGAGCTGTAAAAGCGAAAGACTTTACAGCTCATTTTTTATATCTAATTCTATTGGTGTTATGCCGAGATTTGCAAGATATTTGACAGCATCCTTGTAAATCTTCTTATTTTGGAATACCTCAGGAGAATGGGCATCAAAGCCGATAACCGTATCAAGACCAAGCTCGGATACGATTTTCCAAAATCGGTTATCCGGATAATTTCTATGCTGGGCAAAGCCTAACAAATTGAATTCAACAGGATAACCCAGCTTTTTGATTTCCTTGCAGAAGTATGTCATTTTTTCTATATATATTTCATCAGGGCCTGTATATTTAAATAAATCGGGATGTGCAATATATAAGAATTTGCCTGTAGCCAGACCTGCCAGCGCCTGGCTGATGTATTTATCAAACAAATCCGTTCGATCAGTGGGATTTCCGCTATAATGGGCATAGCGCTCATACTCGTTATCGGTAAAATGCTGACCGAGAATAAAATATTCACTTCCTGCATTTTCAAGCCACTCGGCGGTTTTGTCAAATATTTCAGGATAATATTCTATCTCAAAGCCCATATGAATTTCTATTTTGTCACCATATTCGCATTTTAGAAATTGAATGGAACGAACATAGTCCTCCAAATCATCAGGGAACATTCTGAAGTCGGAATAATAATCCTTATTGGGAAACAGCATCGGCGCATGGTCGGAAAAACCAAGCACGGTAAAGCCTGCTTTTATTGCTTTTGTTACATAGTCTCTGTCTTTGCCGAAGGCGTGCCGGCATCTTGTAGTATGTGTATGATAATTTTTCATAATGTTATTATACCCTCAATGCAATATTTAATCAATTCTTGAAAATGATTTTTCAGTATGATAATATAAAATAGTTATTTAAAAATATAATCAAATTATATGGTGAGTATATGAAAATTTTATTGATTGCCGATGTGCATAACAAGCCAAGGGGCAGTAAAAAAACCTTGAAAAATTTAGAAAAGGCCATTCGTCAATCCAATTGCGATTTGATTGTGTTTTTGGGAGATATTGTTCATGGCCCTGATACACCTGAAAATTATCAGATGTATTTGAGACAGGTGCTGGATTTAACAGGAAAGATTCCTTTTGCAACTGTTTTCGGAAATCATGATGATGAGTGTGATACTGAAAAAGAGGAAATACTGGAAGTGCTAAAATCCTATAAAAACTGCTTGACAGACGGCAGAGATTATGTGCTGGAAATGATGGGAGAAATACTGGCTTTTGTGGACAGCGGTTCATACTTTGACGGTGACGGAAGCTTTTATGATACGGTAAAGCCTGCACAGATTGATTTTATACTGAACAGGATTAAAGGGAAAAAGGCGATACTGTTCCAGCATATTATTGTGCCTGACATCATGGACTTGATTGACGAGTACAAGCACTGGGTTAAGGGCTCGGTTTTGGACGGCAGAAAATTTTACAAGTTAAAAAGCAGTGTGCAGTACAGCGGAAGGCTGGGTGAAAGACCTTGTCCTCCTGCCATTAACACCGGTGAGCTGGAGGTGCTTGCACCGCATTTGAAGGCTATGTGCTTTGGCCACGATCATAAAAATACGTTTGAGCTGACATATAAGGGTGTTAAGCTGATTCAGTGCGGCGGAAGCGGCAGTAATTCCTATGACAAATTGTGCAGGTCAACAGTAAAAATTCTTGATACAAAGACTTTAAAAACAGAGACGGTTAAATTATAATTTTGCTGAAACACAGATGATATTTCAGCAATGCAAGTAATGAATTAGCGGGGGAGTGATAGCGTGAGAAGATGGATGCCGGTGCACGAAAAAATTAAAGTGCCTATCATAAAAAATTTGATATGGGCTGTTAAAATAATCAATAAGGCGGATAAAAGGTTTTTACTGGCAGGGATACTGACAGAAATTTCGGCTGATTTATTTAAGCTGTTTATTCAGGGCGTTTTGTTTTTAAAGGTGCTGCTGTCAATTATTGAGGGAACAGGCAGCTTTGCCTACTACATAAAATGCCTGCTGCTGTTTTTGGCGATTGGTATTGTAACAGAGATTGTATCTGTATGGGGCGACTATGTTAATAATGTCGGTCAAAAAAAGATATTTAAAGCAATCAATAATATGATTTTTGAAAAAGCATATTCTGTTGATATCAGCTGTTATGAGGACCCTGAATTTTACGACAAATATCAAAGGGCAACAGATATTCTGACAAAAGGATATTTTATTATGTTTTCCTGGGATTTGTCGATTGTGTTCGGTTCTGCTGTTTCTTTTCTTTCGGTAATTGCCATTGTTGCGACGATTGACCCTGTTTATCTTCTGTTCTTATTGCCGGTATTGTTGGTTTTTGCGGTAGAGATTGTGAAAAGCAAGGTGCTGTATAATCGTGATTTGGAAATGACTACCAACGATAGAATAAAGGCATATACCCAGCGTACCGTATATCTCAAGGAATTCTCAAAGGATATAAGAACATCAAATATATTTTCCGTAATTATCAATCGATTTAATAAGGCGATAGAAAGCAATATAAAAATTTTGAAGGCTTATGGTGTAAAGCTGTTTTTATACAGTATGGTCAGCTCGATTTGCGGTGAGCTTATTCCTATTGTTTGCACATATGCTTTTTCGGGCTATCAGTTTGTGGTAACAAAAAGTCTTGACGTGTCAGGCTTTTCAGTGGTTTTGTCCTCAATAAATTCTGTCAGAACTGCAGCTGCAAATATTGCTGACAGCTTTTCAACGCTTTCGGAGCAGGCGCTTTATTTCCATAACCTGCGGGAATTTTTTGAGTACGAAAGCAAGGTGAAATCAGGCGGAGAAGTGCCGGGTGATTTTGAAAGCCTTGAGCTTAAAAATGTGTCCTTCAGGTATCCGGGTACAGAAAAGTATTCGCTGAAAAATGTAAACATCAGGATTAATAAAGGAGAAACGGCGGCAATCGTCGGCATTAATGGTGCAGGAAAATCTACGCTGGTTAAGCTGCTGCTTCGTTTCTATGACGTTACGGAGGGCGAAATTCTTTATAATGGTAAAAATATTAAAGAATATGATTTAGAGCAGTACAGACTGAAATTTGCTACAGTATTCCAAGATTACAAAACCTTTGCGCTGTCTGTCAATGAAAATGTAATCTGTCATGAATGTGACGATAGGGACAAGGCTGTTGCCGAAAAAGCATTGAAGCAAAGCGGAGCGTGGGACAAAATACAAGCACTTGATGATGGGGCAGATACAGTTTTAACACGTGAGTTTGATGAGAATGGCGCGGGTCTGTCCGGCGGTGAGGCGCAGAAAACCGCGGTGGCGAGAATGTTTGCCAAGGATTTTGATATAGCCATTCTTGATGAACCAAGCTCAGCCTTGGATCCTATTGCAGAGTATAAAATGTATGAAAGCCTGATTCAGGCAACAGCTGACAGGACGGTAATTTATATTTCGCACAGACTGTCCAGCGCCGTGCTGTCAGACAATATTTTTGTTCTCGGTAATGGTGAGGTTATGGAAAGCGGCAGTCACAGCCAGCTTATGGAAACCGGTGGTGCATACAGCGAAATGTTTACCCTTCAGGCTTCAAGCTATAAGGAGGTGGGCAGTGATGAAGAATAAAAAGGCAGAAAAAAGTCATTCTATGTTTTCCAGCGTGTTTTATTTTATTTGTCTGTTGTTTAAGCATTCTCCGGGGCTTGTTATAGGCGAGATATTGTCGGGCGTGGTGCAGAAGCTGCCTACAAGACTGGTGGCTGTTCTCGGTGTAAAATATATTATTGACGCTGTGTCGAATGGTGCAGGCAAGGAAACGATTTTTAAGGCAATATTGGTGATTGCGCTTGTGCTTATTATCAGCGAGGTTGCGGTATGGCTTTATCGTGAGCTTTACTGGAATGTTGAAAAGGAGAGAGCATATAAGGCTCTGAATACGACTTTATATGAGAAAGCGAAGAGTCTTGACTTAGAGTCCTATGACAATCCCAATTTTTACAATAATTTTATATTAACGATTGAATCCTCCTCGGATAACATACAAAATGTATTAATGCTTGTAAAAAATTATATTGGTGAGTTTATTTCACTGCTGACAATTTGTGCAGTGCTTCTCACCATTGACCCTGTTTGTCTGATTATAATTGTTGTTATTGTTATCATTTTTACACCTATCAGCAGAAAAATCGGCACCCTGCAGATGCAAAGAAGAATTGATAATAACAGACTTCACAGAAGAGCTGATTATTTTGCCCGTGTGTTTTATCTGCAGGATTATGCAAAAGAGGTCAGAATGAATAATATTAAGCCTCTTTTGATAGACAGATATAATGACGCAGCACAGGCTGTGTGTGATAATCAAAAGAAATATGTAAGAAAAATAGATATAGCATATTTTATTCAGGAGACAGGTGTGCAGATTATTGGCTTTATGTTTATTTTGCCTTTATATCTTGGATATTGTGTGCTGGAAAAGCATACATTATCCTCAGGTGATTTTGTTGCAACTTTTAACGGTGCATTTTCAATTGCTACGTCTTTCTCGTTTTTAACTGTTACCGCGGCAAGAACCTTTTCGGAAAGAGCGAAGATGATAGAAAAATATCGGGAATTCTTAAAGACCGAAAGCAAAATTAATGATGGACCTGATGAAGCAAAAGTAACAGAGCCAAAGCCAATCGAAATTAAGCATCTGAGCTTTACTTATCCGAATAACAGTGCACCTACGCTTAACGATATCAGTCTTACCATTCAGCCTTATGAGAAGGTTGCACTGGTGGGCTTCAATGGTGCAGGCAAAACGACTTTGACTAATCTGTTGTTAAGGCTTTATGATGTGACAAGCGGTGAAATATTGATTGACGGCGAGGATATAAGGAATGCCACTGTCGCATCACACAGAAACAGATTTGCAGCTGTATTTCAGGACTTTCAGATTTTCGCCTGCTCAGTAGGAGAAAATGTTGCTCTGGATATTGAACCAAAAGAGAGTCGTGTTCTTGAGGCACTGAAGAACAGTGGCTTTAACAAACAGCTTGATTATGGTATGGATACGGAGCTGCTCAGGGAGTTTGATGATAATGGTATTATGATGTCAGGCGGTGAAAATCAAAAGGTTGCTATAGCCAGAGCGTTTTATAAAAACTGCCCGTATGTCATTCTGGACGAGCCGTCAGCCAATCTGGACCCGGTTGCAGAATATAATCTTAACCAGGCGATGCTGAGTGCGGCAAAGGACAAGACTGTAATCTTTATTTCCCACAGATTGTCAACTACCGTAAATGCTGACAAGATTTATGTTATGGAGCAGGGAAGAATTATTGAAAGCGGCAGTCATAATGAATTGATGGAAATGAACGGAACATATGCAAAAATGTTCAATATGCAGGCAGAAAAGTACAAAGTATAATAACATATAATATAAGGAGAAAGCATCCGATTATGTCGTTTTGGCACAGTCGGATGCTTTTATAATTTTCATTATCTATATGGCTTTGCTTGAATATACTGTTATTGTAAATTTTCTTAAATGCAAATTAAATTTGAATGTTACAATGTTTTATGATATTGTTAAATTATTCACAAAGTAAGCAAGCGATATGAAAAATTCATACAAAAATATTGTTAAAAATTTATCATTTTTATAAAAATCATAGAAATTGAACAAAACATAT
>JAMPGU010000029.1 GCA_023663865.1 Clostridium sp. | reverse complement strand
AGGTTTAATATATTTTGTTTTACTTTTTCGATTAAATTCCTTATATGCAGGAAAGTGTTCAAAGTTGTCTTGTGCATAAATTTGTTCAACAATATTATTCCAATCATAATTTACACCCAGCGTTTTCAATCTTGTATTTCTACTGTCATTAACTGAACGAATTGTTACATATTTGCGTTCAGGATTAACTGTTACAATGTAACCTTTCTTTTTCATAATCTTAACAAACTCTTTTGGTGTTGGACTAATCTTTATTGCCTCATCAATGGCAGTTCGCATTAGGTTATATTTTGTAGGTTCGTTATTCTTTTCTGCAAAATACAATGTTCTGCTTGGTGCTTTGCTTTGAGATTGAATAACAGATAATCCATACTCTTTGCAGATTAAATCTGATGTGTCACGAAGTTTTTGCATTTCGGATTTTGAATAGTTATATTTCTTTCCATCAAGGAATGAAACTGAATTAAAACAAAAATGATTGTGCAAGTGATCTTTATCTAAATGCGTGCTGACAATTACCTGAAACCTATCACCCCACATTTGCTTTGCAAGTTTAACTCCTATTTCGTGACAAAGTTCAGGTGCAACCTCATCGGGCTTAAAGCTTTGATAGCCGTGCCACGCTATATATTTGTCCTCTTTGTTGAATTGCTTTTTAGTGAGTATCATTTGCTGTAATGCAATTTCTTTCAAACAATTAATTGCTGTTACAAATTCTTTATTATTTGTTTTGCTTGGGTTGATGTCATAGCTAAACACATTAACAAAATCCTTCATACCTGAATTTAATTCAGTCTTGTTTGGATTTTCTACATAGTCAATCAAATCACGCAGATTTCCTTTTATGTGCCACAGGCTTGTTGTTGCCAAATATATCAACCTCCTTTGGAACAGTAACAGATCTTTGCAAGTCAAGAATTAACTGTTCAATTTCATCACATTTTTTGAGCAAGGAATTATCAAACCTTGAAAGTTGTTTCAAGCTATCGTGAATGTTGTATAACTGTTCAAGTAATAGCCAGAAATTTTTATCAGGTAATGGCTGTGGATGCTTACCCATAATCAGCATTGACACTAACTGTGATTCAGACAGTCCACATAATTTTGCATAACTTGAAAATTGTTCGTATTCTTCCTCACTAAGCCGAACGCTTATTCTCACTTTTTCATTCTTCATTTAATCATCTCCATTCATCAAAGGGTTATAGGGAATTATTCCCTGACTTTTCGGATTTTGTATGTCAAAATCCGATGCTCGCTACTGTGTAGGACATACTTCTTAGATTTCAAAAACACCTCCTCACTATACGGACATTTTTCTGCCAGAATGTGTTGCTTTTTTCGGATAATTAACAGTTAATTTACAAATTCTGATAAAAGAAAAAGCCGCTTACATTAGTGAATAACACGAACAAGCAGAGTTCTTAACTCTACCTGCATAGCGTGTTTATCACTATGTAAACGACTTAAATTTAGTCTATATTAATTATATGTATAGGTACTTTTGCACCCTTTAAAACATAAACACATATTCAATTTTATATCGAAATATTAACAGATAAATTTACTTATGTCAATGAAATAAAACAAAAAAATTTTGTTTTAGGTTTGTATAGGTCTATGTACATTTTAAATGTTTCATCTCATCATTTATCATCTTCATTTTTTAGCACATCCAAATATCCAGCAGTTATAATACCTGACGGAAGAGCAATAATTGCAACGCCTACAAATGCTGAAAGCATTGTAAATAATCTGCCTATATCAGATACAGGTGTAATATCACCATAACCTACACTTGTCAATGAAATTGCAGCCCAATAAATTGCGTCAAAGAAATTGTTAAATGTGTCAGGTTCGATATTAAACATAACCAGTGCAGTAAACAAAACATAGAACAAAGCCATTGAGAGCACGGCTAACAAAGATTTAGACTGCTTTTTCAACACCTTTACAAGTCTTGATATGTTCTTTGAATATCTGAATATTTTGAAGCTACGAAACACTTTTAATGTTCTTACAATTCTGAATAACCTTAATACCTTAAATCCTGCATTTATAGGCACAAGTGATGGTAAGATTGACAATAAATCAATTATTGCCATTGGTTGAATTGGATAAAGAAAATATGATTTTATACCTTTATTCAATTTTTGCTTTGCGGTAATCAACCTGAATATGTAGTCAATAATAAATACAACAACTGTGATTTTATCAATGATATTTAGAATTATATTGTCCGCTTTTATTGCTAATGGTATCATACTGGCAATAATGCAAATCATCATAATAATATCATAAAGCGAACTCAGTTTTGAGCTTTCGTTATCAGATGGTTCAATAATTTCATAAATCTTTTTAAGCATATAGTAAGTCCTACACTTCATCAATATTTTAAACTTATTATATACTATTACTGCCTTATTGACTATCTTTATTTGATAACTTTTTCTTGTTTAGAATAATGATTACAATTGCAATTAAAACAACTAATACAACAGCAGTAACAACAATTATTATGGTTTTGCTTGAATTATTGCTTTCGTTTTTCTGTTGTTCATCTTGCTCTGCATTAGTTGAATCATATAGTTTTTCAATAATATCAAGTGCGGCATCTGTTTCTAAATCCTTTGAAATATTCGGTGTGTCAGGATTTTGTTCTTTTAACTTTTCCTCAACCTTCTGAACAAATTTTACCTTATCTTTATCATCAAGAGCATCTATTGATTTCACTTTAAATTCATCAAGTGTTTCTTTGACTGCTGAATTGATTGTATCAGAGTCAATATTGTTGGTGGTTTCTGTGATAAACTCACCCTCATAAGCACTGTTATACATACTTTTGATTGTATCAAAGTCAGTAACATTATGCTCGTCTGAGCCTGTAATTGTTTCAAGATTTTTGTTAAAATCTTTTATAAAATCATCAGCATCTTCAACATCCTTTAAATTCTCATAGCCGTTTTGCTCAAGAGTTGTATTCACAGCATCTATAATCTGAGAATTATCAATCGGGGCGGGTACTTTGGTTGTAGTTTCTCCGTTTTGAGTTGTTGTTTCTCCGTTTTGAGTTGTTGTTTCTTGCATTGTTAGCTTAATGTAATCAGCACTAATTATTATATTTTTGCAGTCAAATACAACATCCTCGTACTTTTCATTGAATGTATCAGGCTGACTGAAAGAGAGTTTGATTTCAGTATCCTTTTTGATTTCCGTTTTAGCTTGTACTGAAATAACGAACAGTGTTCCGTCATTTTTTATCTCGTCAACATTGTTCCAGAGCACATCAAACCTGCCGTCATTAATACCGAGATTACTGTTAAAATTACCCTTTGCAGTAATTTCGCCTCTTGATACAGACTTAACATCAAGCTTATCAACAGGGTATTCCACAGTCATTTTGAATCCCATAATACCACTATTATTCTCAATTTTTATAGGAATGAGTATAGGCTCAGTCTGTGATAAGCTGACGCTATCTGCTAATACTGTTACATTATCTGATGCAAATGCAATGATATTACATTGCAGCATCAATAATATACTCAATAGAATTGTAATTATCTTTTTCATATATGTACCTCTAAGCAATCAGCCACACCCGAAAGTGTGGCTGATATAATTTGATTAAAATGCATCTTTACCTACAAGGTATCTTGCTACCATTGCAGCATCCCTGTTATTGACATAACCGTCACCGTTAACATCAATTGCAAGCATCTGACATTCCTGTACATCTACTTTGTCAATAAGCTTTTTGTTCATCATAGCAACATCTCTGTTGTTGATGATACCGTCACCAGTCATATCACCTGTAACAACAACTGTTTTTGTATCAACAGCGTTATTACCGTTAAACAGCTTAATCTGTGTACCAGTTCCGATATAATCAGTTGAATTAAGCTCTGTGCCGCTAATGTTAAAGAATTTTAAACTGTCATTTGTAAATTCTTTAGATACAGTTTCAGCAGAAGTCTTAAGTGCGATTCTTCTTAAATATCCTAACGAATCATAGTTAAGTGATGAATCGGATTTAAGAACTATGAAATTACTGCTGTCGGGAGAAACATTGATTGTACAAGTAGCAGTTTCCTTAGTTTTAACTACCTTTGCTGTAATTGTTGCAGAACCTGCTGCAACTGCTGTAACTTTACCTGTATCATCAACAATTGCGACACTTGGGTCACTTGATATCCACTCAATTTTTTCATCAGTCAAATTGCTTGGTGTAATCGTTGCGATCAATGAAACAGAATTACCTTGATATATATTTACATTCGCTTTGTCAAGGAATATTCTTGCATATTCAGATTCTTTGAAATATTTACCGGTAATAATGGTATCACCTGTTATACAATCAAATTCCTTATCCCAGCCACCAAATACATATCCCGGTACAATGTCCGTGTCAGGTGCAATTGCAGATTGCATATATTCAACAGTTTGTGTATCAAGTTCTGTACCATCCTGCATTTGGAATGTAACTGTATATTTCTTTGGAGAATATTCAGTAAATAATGTAATACTTTCAGTTATTGGTGTAGAAGTATCAAATTTATTTACAAGTTCCTCATCAGTATATAGTCCCTTGAAATCATATCCCTCAAGATTATCAAGCTGGGTTGTATCAATCATCTTGCCTTCCTCAACTAACAGAACAAATCCATAAATATCTATATAAACAAGATGATAATTTTTATTACAGTATCTATAAACATCATCTGCTATATATTCTCGTTTTTCATTTGATGACGGAGTATCAACACTCCAATCTGTCCACTTATAATATTCTGCTATCTGATAACGGGAACGATACTGCGTTTTTAAGCCGTTTACTCTTGTTTGTGTAAACCATTTTTGACCATCATGATTGTAATAACTTACATTATTATCTGTAAAGCCTGCAATGCTTAATCTATTTTCAAGTGTAACAGTTTCATATTCGCAATCATAACCATCAACTGCTGTTGGTGAATACTGAACATCACCATTGCTGTCAGTATACTTATAGTGAGAATACTGATACCATTTAACAGAAGTATCATCAGTTTGCTGAGTGTCAATCTCAAAGCCAATTAAACTATTATCAACGGTAATTTCTTCATCCTGCCAATCGGTATAATTTGTATATGATACCTTTTCTCGTGTCCAGCCGCTATCTTCAAGTTGCTCAATTTCATCAGGATTAGAAGTTTTTTGAACATTCTTATACTTGTACCCTGTTTCGGATTCAAGAACATAATCACTTAAATTAGCTTTAACTTCCTCAGGAATTTCAGAATAGAGCATCCATTCTGTCGGCTTGTCACCTGTATTGATACAATAATATTCCGTTACCGCATCACTGTCGTTTTTACCTAAACTTGTTGCATAATAAGTTACTGAGCAGGTCTTGTCAATCGTAATTGGCTTTGTATAAATTGCCTCAGTTTCTCTATCGTCATTGATATAATAGAAAATTACCGCATTTTCATCACTGGATGAAAGCTCAAGCTGAATTTTATCATCATACTCGCCGGTTTGATAATTTGCTGTCACTACATCAGTTGTTTCATCAAAATAATAGGATGGATAAATGGCAGCATCATGCTCAACATACTGATAATCATCAGGATTAAACCAATTGGCAAAATTAACGCCTTCTTCTTCAGGATCATCAGGCACAACTGCTGTTTCGCCGTATTTAACAGACTGACTGTCGATAACATTATTATTCCAGTCATAGAATTTGATTGTGTACTCGTTAGCCTCATACTGTGCTGTTACAACCATATCCTGTGTAACAATTGCTTCGGCATTGTCCCAGCCTGCAAACGTATGACCTTCAACAACTTCTGCCTCAGGTGCAACTAAAGCATCACCATGATTAAATTTCTTAATTTCTATCTGCTGGTTTTCCCAGTCTACAAACACAACTGTGTACTGCTTCCTTTCAAAATCAGCAAAGAACTCAGTATCCTCAGTAATATTAGCAACACTTTTATCCCAACCTAAGAAATCATAGCCTTCTTTTGTCGGATTTTCAGGAAGAACAGCATTTTTGCCTTCTGTTACAGTCTGTGTGCTAATAACAGTGCCGTCCCAATCATAGAATTTAACTTCATATGTGGGCTTTGGTGCTTCAATTGTATCAATAATGGTTCTGTCTGTTGTTCCTTCAATACCGATTGCTACAGTGAAATCACCCGTCTTAATTGTCGGTTCCTCACGAAGTTTAAATGTAAATGAGTAAGAACCGTCACTTGCTACAACAGACTGACCTATATACTGGTTTGTATAGTCTGATGCACCTGTATAACCATAAACATAAAGTGTAATCTGCTTACCGGCAAAGGAAGAGTCAAGATTTCCGTTAATTGTTCTTGTCTTACCGGTTGTATCTTCAGGCTGAACATTATTACTCTTATATCTGTAAACTGTTCTTGTTTCCACCTCGCGATTAGAAGTTGCACTTACTTCTGAATCACTCCAATCTGTCCAGTTGTTCCAGCGATAGAAGTTGTAGGTGTACTGATATGTTTTGTAATTATACTGCGTTTTTGTTCCGTTTTGATAAGTTTCTGCCCATGACTTTTGCCACCAGCATTCATTGTTGACAGCCTTATTGGTGCAACCATTCGGACAAACTGCATTACCATACCTTGGACTACCATTACAAGTAGAGTTACCGTTACATCCCATATGGCTATATGTTTGGAAAGAATGATAAGAAGCTCCGCCATGATCTACAGGGCATAAAACGTGATTACTGCCCTTATTATAATTTCTGTAATGATAATATTCATATTTAGTTCTTGTTCCGTATGTAGCTACAGAACGTGTATTATCTAATACTCTTTTGCCTGATTCATTGTCATATGTTGATAAAACTGCATCCTGATAGCCGGTTTCATTTTGGTAAACAGTATTTTTTGTGCCTTCCCAAATCCAGCCATCTTTGGTTTTTGTATTACCGGTTGATTTTTCTTTATCTCTGTATCTGTACTGTGTTACTGTCTGAATATCAAGTGTTCCGTCACTATTTTCAGGCTTAACAGTAGACTCGGCATACATTAAGCCTTCTTTAATTGTAGTTTTAACACTTGGTGAAATCGGTACACCTGATAAATAATCAGATACCATAAATACTTCAATGGATGAAGCTACCTTATTGCAAGGAATGAATACTTCAACACCGCTCTTCGTCTTTCCTGCTGGGATGCTGAATGCGGTTGATTCAGTCATATCTACAAGCTTACCTTCTGCTGTTTTTAATGCTACAACAGCACGGCCTGTGGTCGGCAATGAATCATTATTTTCAATATCAAATGTTACATAGTAACCATCATACTGACGAGTAGCGGATTTAATAGTACACACTGTAGGCAAATCATAATTGTACCATGTATATACACCATCAATATTTATATTTTTATCTGCTCTATCAGTATATACATCAATATAATCTGTACTGTTCCAGCCCAAAAATTTATATGTTTTGCTTTCATGTGTATCAGTTGGAGGTGTTGCATCACTTCCGTAAGTCACCTTCTGACTTTCAATCAAAGTACCTTCTCTATCAAAAAAATTAACCGTATATGTATTGATTTTATATGTAGCCTTAATTGTTTTATTTGTTGTCACATTATAAAAAGAATCATTCCAGCCCTGGAAAGTATAACCCTTTCTTTGCGGTGCTGAAGGTGCAGTTGCACTGGCACCATAGTCAATAGTTTGTGAACCTAAAGGTGTATCATCCCAGTCTACAAAACTAACTGTCACAGGATTATGTGCTGTACAGCCTCTTGACGATGACCAGTTGCTTGAACCTGAAACATTTGATGCTTTAACATAGAATTCATATTTTTCTGCATAAGAAAGTGTGTAACTATATGAAGTAGTATTACCCACGTTAATATCCTGATTAACATGTGCACTTTTGATACTGATTGTATAGTTGTCAGCACCACTTACGGCATTCCAATTAAGAGTAATACTTTTACCTACAGCAATATTTTCTGAACTGATATAATTTATCGAGGGTGCCGCAGGAACAGGAATGCTGACTTTAGTAAAATAATCAAGACATACCCAACCTACTTTATTGGCATAAGTGATTTTACCCCAGTTACAATCAATGTCATAAACATAAACCTCTGCTCCATTTGGAACTGTGCATCCAATTTTGTTTTTTGAGGAAGAGGCACCGGCACTACTTCTCATATTAACACCTGCATTACAAGTATTTTTATATGTTCCGGTAGTTTTTGATGTGTCATTTGGATTATAATGAGTGTCATTCGTTGGAGGCAATGGACCTCCTGTACCATCATTATTTGGTGATCTATATAACGATATACCTTCACCATTCGAAACTTTAAACCAACCATAAAAGAAGTCTGAATATGTATTGTACTTTTTAGTTCGAACAGTATATGTTCCATTTATTCTTATACAATCATAAATTGTTATACCAGTACCATTGTTCTCGTATATCATTAACGCATGTAAATATCCCGTTTTCTTACTATTTAATTGTACAACATCTCCAGAAATTGAAGATTTTAATAAATTACACACATTATCTAAAGTTAAATTCTTATTACTTACTGATAATGTTGCACCTACTTGGTAATTAGCATTACCAGTGTCAAGTTCATACTGATTGGCTTTTTGGCTTCCAAGTGTAGTACCATACATTTTTTTCCAAACAGCATTGCAAAAAGTTTTACAATTAAGTCCTGGTTTATCTCCTGGTTTAAATCCACTCATAGTGGAAACTTTTTGAATTGTCATATTTTGTGCACTGGCAGTAATAGTACCAGCTGGTAGGATTGAAACTACCATTAACAATGACAAAAATATTGAAAATATTCTTGTGCTTAATTTCTTTTTCATTTTGTTCCTCCTTTAATTTTAAATCTATATAAACTTTTGATAATCAAAAGGAATTTCCGTAATTACGGCTTGATATATTACCAAGCCGTATTGTGTGTTAGTCCCAAATAACAGGAAGATCACTACCACCTGGATTAGGATTAACTTCACCGCCTGAAGTTGTAATAACATCTACTGTTGCAAATGTTTCAACCTCTGCTACTGGCTTTGTATAATTCTCTTTCATTTTTTCACCTCCTCGCACAATTTCTATAATCAATGTTATTAAACATTAGGATTAGCAAAATATTTTTGTGCTGAATTGCAATAACGCATAAGTGCGTCACACAAATTTCTGAGGTTTTGATTGTTTGAAGTTGTTGTGGCTAATTGTGTGCAGCAATATGATTCTATACTGTATCTTCTTGTGTTACTTATTGCATTATCATTCTCATCAACTACAGTAAAATAAACCGGTTTGCTTGCTTCTTTTGCTTCAACGCCATCGTAATAGAAATTTAAATAATTTCCATTTACTGCAAACATTTCAGGATTATCTTTGTATGAATAATAAACAGCTGCTCCATTATCCTTTACAACCTTTACCTTTGTTTTATATAAGTCAACAGGTGTTGTTGAAGATATATTTGCAAGTGTTAAAATCATCGACACATTACTGTCAATTCTTAAAGATATGCCTGTTCTGACTACAGGATTGCTTATTGTTTCGTATGTAGATGTACCGATATTTTCAAGACTTAAATTATTTTTTGTTCTATATGCAAGTTGTTCTTCTGTCAGAATATTAGTAAGCGGTTCATCTGTATTGTAATTTGTATATAATTGATACTGATAACCATAATAAACCAAATCTGCTAACAGCGTTTTTAAATTCTCACTCTTGGTTGTTTTAAATGAATCCTGAATATATGCTGCAACAGAATAATGATATTCAGGTCCCCAATACTTAACACCATCTTTGATACCGTAAACAATAAATTTAATGTCATCATTCATACCTTGTGGTGAAACACCATGATATACGAATTTATAGAATGAATTATTAAATTTATCAAAATCAGTAATAGTTTCGGTCAGCTCACCTAAGCTTGTGCTTCTTACAGCTTCAATATATACTTCATCATAATAATCGACCTGTTCTTTGCCAACCATTACATTCATTAAAATTGAACTTTCAAGAGTTAAACTTGTTCCTCTTCGTCTTAATAAAGCAGTATTGGGTGCTTCAACAGTTTCCTCTTCACCACAAACCGCACAAGTTCTTGTCTGCGTTCCATTTTTATAGTTGCTTGATGAAACAAATTCAGCATTGCCATTATATGTCCACTGTCCATAACTATGTCCAGATGCGGACACTTCATTATCAATATATGAATTACCACAGCGTGAACAAGTATAAGTTGTATATCCTTTATCTGTGCATGTAGGAGCATTTACTATTACATTATAATCATGATTAAGTTTTGATACCTTCTCAGTATATGTATCACCACATACTGTACAGGTAAATGTCTTCACACCATCTGTTTCACAACTTGGCTGAATTGTAACCACACCATTATTGTAATTGTGATTTAATACAGAAGTATAATTATCCTTGTATGTGTCTTTACATCTTGAACAGGTATATTCTGTATAACCTTGTTTTGTACAAGTGGATTCTACTGTATTGCTTATATAGTAGTTATGATCTAATCTAACAATTTCTTCAGTATATGACTCACCACATTCGCAAGTATAAATTTTATAACCTGCAAACTCACAGGTAGGTTCTATTATTTCTGTAAGTTCAAATAAATGATAATGAACTGAATTTAATGAAACATTTATATCGCTGCAATTAAATATAACATCCTCATATTTTTCATTGAATGTATCAGGTTGATTGTAATCCATTGAAATCACTGTATTTGTTGTTACATCAGTGAGCACCTTGAACTTTAGCGTCATTAAAATTCCGTTATGCAATTTTTCATCAACATTATTCCAGAGAACTTTGAACTCACCGTCTTTAACGCCTATCGAATCGTTAAACTGTCCGTTTTTACTAAATTCTGTCGGGCAGATTACAGAGATTGGTTCTAACACGGCAGCATCGTACTTAAAATCAAGACGATAACCCATTATGCCGTGATTATTTTCAATATATACAGGAATATCTATTTTATCGTTATATTTTGCAGTAACGCCATCTGCATAAATTTCTGCAATTTCACTTGTTGCAGATGGCTTGATGTTTGCACTGCAGCCCTTGCAGATAATACCCTCATCATCTGAAGAAACAGTGAAATCATATTGTCCTGACATTGCCTTATCTTTTGCCTTAAAGGTTAATACTACAAAATCTGTGTTATTGACATTTGATGAAACACCTGAAATATCAAGTGCAATATTACCATTTGAATTTGAGTCTTTAACGGTTACACCATTTGCTGTTACTGTTTTAAATTCAAAGTTATCTGCATTATAATCAACGGTTAAATTAACATTTGATACCTTATTTATTTCTGAAATATTCAGTTTCAACTGAACATCGTCGCCTGCAATAACATCATCTGCACGTGCATTTATCTTGGCAAACTGTGAGTAATTATTATTTGTGATGTTAATATTTATCGGCTGGCAATCAAGATAAACATCATTGAAATCATCATCAAAAGTATCCTCAGGTGAATAGGAAATATCTATTTTTGTATTTCCGGCAGCAGATTGATTAACAGCAAAATTGATATAAATCATAACACCGTTGTAATCCTCATTGCCTGATCCAGCCCAGTACACATTTATACTGCCGGGTATCATATCACCCTCGATATTATCCTGAATACCGCCACTGATTACATCGCCATAATCAACGGATATAGGTGTCAATACGTCCTTGTCATAGTCAAATGTCAGTTTCCAACCGAGTATACCTGTATTATTCTTTATAGATACAGGCACTCTGATTGTTGAGCCTGCTGTGGCATCGCTGAAATCAGAATAAACTGTTGCTGCATCAAAGTAATCAGCATTATATGTATTGCCACAAGAGGAACAAGTATATGTCGTGTAACCCTGTTGTGTACTCGTTGCTTGGACAACAGTTGTTTTATATTTGTGTTCAATTATTGGAATGATATTTTGCTCTTCAATAACAGTATTACACACTGAACAATGACTGCCTTGTGTTAATCCAGATGAACAACAGTCAGCCGATTTTTCTAAATCAATAACAATAGTATGAGGCGTTTTTTCTATAACTTGTTGTGCCTCAATAATAGAATCACAAACAGAACATCTTGCTCCATCCGTAAGACCTGTAGAAATACATGTAGGAGATTTTCCTTTAACAATGGTACTTGTATGTCCATTTGACGGAATAACTTCTTGCTCTATAATAATTTTTTTACAAACCGAACAGTGACTACCTTCAGTTAAACCTGTTCTTGTGCAGGTTGCCGCTTTTGCATTATCAATAATTTCATTGTGCCCTTTTGCTGGTATTTCTTCCAATTTCTCTATTCTGCATTTTGAACAGGTATACTTTTTCAATCCCTTTTCAGTACAAGTTGCACTTGAGGTATAAGAATTAAAATAATCATGCTCTTTTTTAGGGATTGGAATTTGAGGTGTAAAAACTTTACCACAATCATCGCAATGCGTTCCTGCCGTTTTTCCTTCTTGAGAACATGTAGACTCAACCGAGTGATCATCAACAATATTATGAATACTATCTGAATTTATTTTTGTCAAATCAATATAAATTACAGGTCTAATTCCATAATTTGTTCTTGAAACATCTTGTCCTTCATTTATTTCCCCATTAGGAGTTACAACTTCCATTAAGTTATCCTTGGGACCTTCACGATTTACCCACCAATAAACGTTACCAAGACTTTCAGCATCTTTAGATACTGACAATCCTTGACACTTTGCATAATCCGTACCTGTTGTTTTTCTGATTTCATCAGTAACATTTGTATAAGCATTCCATTCAAATCCGTAAGGAATACTTATTTTGTCATTACCATTATACGGCCAATTTGGAATATCCGTTAATAAATTGTTTCGTTCACATCTATTAAAAGCTGTTATTAGTAAATTACTTTTTAACCATGTTCGTAGCGATGAATAAGCATAATTATTTGCGTATGTAGAATAAGGACGATCCATATAATAATGGGTAGTCTTATTACCCTGAATTTCTATAGTTTCGCTATATTGTTTATCTGAAAAAGCTTGTGAATCAATCGCTTTAACACTTATTAATTTGCCCTGTTCAACATCTACTACCTGCCATTGTATTGGTTCATATTTAAACCAATAGACTTCATTTACATAATAACCATTATTGTCTTGTGATGATGCTGTGGAAGCAGATTTTAAATATGTTTTATTAGGTCTATACTGCGAAAACTTAACTCCACGGTATTTAGAACCATTATATTCTAAATCTACATATTGCATATAATCACTTTTTTCCATCCAGCCAACTATACCTGTTCCAATATAATAATCATAACTACCCCACCAAAGTTCTTGCGAATTAAGACTTTCTATTAAATCAGTATCTTTAACTTCTGTCTGTGGATAATATCCTAATTCTATAATATCACCATTATTATAAGAATTAGCATACACAGAAAAATCCACACCTGCTGTAATGCCAAATATCATAACCAATGATAAAATTAAACTAATTGCTCTTTTCATATATAAATTCTCACTGCCCTTCAATATAATTAGTTATATATCACTAATTATATACAAAAGAGAATTGTTTGTAAATAGAAATTGATAAAGTTTTAGTGATTTTTCACTAACAAGTGAATATATAGTGATATATCATCAAAGTATAAACTTACTTTGAGGTGAACTATGGGTATATATGAATTAGTCGTTGACAGGATATATGAGCTTTGCAAAGAGCGAGAAATAACCCCCAATGCGTTAAGTTATTTGGCAGGAATTTCACAGTCAACAATCAAAAGCATTTTGAATGGGGAGAGTAAAAATCCCGGTATTGTCACCATCAAAAAAATTTGTGACGGTTTAGATATTTCAATAATTGAATTTTTCGACACTCAAAAATTTAGAGATATTGAACAGGAATTGAAATAATCATTTATCAATTATTTCTAAAATAAGATTTGCACCTATTTTTAATCCTTCGTAAAAATTTTGCTTACTTTCAATAAAAGCAGTTGTTGACAAAGAATTGATAAGTTCTTTTAACTTTTCTTTTTGATTATCAGATAATTCAGACAGCAATTCTTTTTCAAGCTCATAAGATTGCTTTTTAGCAGATGAATATTCTTCATCTCTTAAACAAGACTTACTGACTTCTTCTTGCATTTCAATAAAAATGTAATTAATTATATTATCGTTCATTTGACCTCCTTGCAGGAGTTATTTCCCAAAACAATTTTATTACTATATTTATCTAAAGCATAAAGGACTGTATCAATAAATTAAAATTGATCAGTCCTTTAGTTAATTTATTTAGTTTTGTTGTATGTAAAAATTAATTCATCAAAGATGATTTCACGGGCTTGGTTGGCAATGTTATTCATTTGCTGTACCCAAAGGAGTTGGTTATCGGCTTTGAGTTGCTCGGTTACGCCTTGTTTATTGGCGAAGTCCTTTATGAGTTTGTCATACATTTCTTTTGCTTGTTTATCTATTATTTCAAGATAATCGGCAAGGGTCATTTTGCAGAGCATTGAGTAATAGATTGTCGGGTGAAACTCACGCAGATAGTTTGCATGGCGATGTCCCCAGATGCCTATTTTTCTTTTAGGTTGGTTTGCATCTTTGAAATCAGGATAATTGAGTCCGTCGATTTCGATGTATGTAAGATTGTTTTGTACTTTCATCATTTATTCTCCTTAAATTTGATTAAGGTGAGGCTTAAAAAACTCCTTTCATAAGATTTTGTGTTGAAAAATTGCATATCACCTTATGGTCTAAGTATAGCATTAACAGGTGCCATGGCGGCGCCCATATTATTGGCATCTGCAACGCCTAAATCGGTGATTGTGCCGATTTGGACAGCAGAAATCTTAATGCCCTTTCCCTTTGCTTTCAGCACTGCACTTCCGGCACCGGTAACAGTCCACTGTGCCGTAGGCGGGCGCTGTCCTCCATATTCCAGCGGAAATCTAAACTGACGTTCGCTGGAGCAAAAGTGACTTGATGTTGCACAAACCACACAATCCGCTCCGCTGTCTATCAGCATTGAGCCTACAGACAGAGACAACGCCATTGTTGAGCAAGCACCAAAAAGTCCGATAGAGGCAATCTCCAAATCCTTAATTGCAAAAGCAGAGCCCATACACTGATCAAGCAAATCACCGCTCAAAACAAAATCTACATCCCCTGCACTTACTTTTGCCGAAGTCAATGCACGGATAATTGCATCATGGAGCATTGCTGACTCTGCCAGCTCATAGGATGTCTGACCCATACTTGTATCTTCAAATATAGCATCAAAATCCTCTGCTAAAGGTCCTTGGCCCTCCTTTTTTCCGACCACTCCGGCACTGCCGATTACAATCGGCGGTTTATCAAAAAAAATTGTTTTTCCAATTTTGTGCATAAAAAAACACCTCGGTACTATTATAACCGAGGTGTTCTCTTTTATTTATTTTATTTCTCGAAACAATGCCTGCTGATAAATAGCTGACTCTATTAAATAAGGATTTCTTACCTATGAAATTATCTCGCCATATGAATCCAGCAGGTTTCCATTTTCATCCCAAAAAACACCTGACGCCCAATAATAAGTTTCTCCTGCCGAATCCTTATATGTTCTAACATTTTCAATATCCTCTTGTTTGACGAAGTCATGATTCTTATCATATACAAAATATCCATTTTCATCTACAAAAGAATATTCATTTTCATATGTTTCTCCTGTAGAAAATTTTGTATATGTTCCTTTAAGAGCGTCAGAATCAAATGAATAAAAAAAACTTATTTCCTTCAGAATCATAATAAGGAATATATTCAAAAGTATAGGCATTTCCGAATCTATCGTATTCAAAATTTGCACTATTAAAGCTATATTTTATTGTTCCATCTTTATTGAAGCTAGTAAATTTTGCCGGATAATATATTGTTCCATCTTCATCAACGCAACAGCTTTCATCTTTTGCTGTTATAGACTTATCTTCATCGTAATGAAGGTAACCCTCGCTGTCAAGATAACAATAGTCTGCCTCTAAATATTTTTCCGTCGAATTTATATATAAATATTCATACCCTGCTTTATTGTAATCATAGCTGTACCTGTTCCCTTCAGTATCGGTAAAAGACACATCGTACAAATAGATATGAACTGTTCCATCTTTATCATAGTATTTTTCTCTAAAGGCAAAGCTTACCGCTGTTCCGGAAACAAGAAAAATTATAAGTGCTATTATAATTATAAATGCATCCTTAACATTTTTTCTATATTTTGCAGCGCAAATAATTCCTGTAATTATCGGAAATGGTACTGATAAGGCTACTAATATTTTTTTATCATTACATTTATAATATATTACTATCGCATAAAATGCTTTAATTATACTTATAAGTATACATACAAAATAATACTTCACTTGAAAATATTGCTTTCATTGTACAATTAATCCCCTTATACCATAGCCAAAGCACTAAAATTCAATACCATTCGTATTCATTTTATTTCTTAGTCGTAACAGATTTGGCGCTGCTCCAGGAGCTGTAATACTTTGTACCGCTTACAGTCTTGTAAGTACGAATTCTTACATAATACTTTTTCTTGCTGCTGAGCTTGGATATAGTTTTACTTGTGGTTTTATTGCTTGATACGGTTACTGTCTTGTTATTCTTCTTGAAGTTTTTGTCCGTACTGTACTGAATCTGATAGCCTGTGGTTTGGGTTGTATACTTCTTCCACTTTACTGTGAACTTCTTTGAGCCTGCACTTACGCTTGACAGGCTTGTATTCTTAGGATTAATTGTCAGATACAGTGTTTTGCTTCCGCTGTAGTTCCCCTTAAAGGTTATCTTTGCGCTGTACTTACCTACATTCTTTCTGCCACTCGCCCAAGTGATTGTATAGTCTGTACCGCTCTTGAGGGTCTTGCCCTTGCTGTCCTTTATGGTTGCGCCTACACTGCGGGTCTTGCCGTTATAGGTCAGGCTGGAATAATTCAGCTTTATGCTGGAGATTTTGTATACAGTGGTCTTTTTGGTTACTTTACCGCACACGCTGCACTTTGTCTGCACCTCTCCGTTTGCACTGGTTGTTGCCTTTTTTGAAACAACTGTTTTTGTTTTATGTGCAACCGTACTCTTGAATGTGTCTTTATATGAATGACCGCATTTACTGCAGGTATGGGACTTATAACCCTGGGCAGTACAGGTCGGGGCTACAGTTTTTATAGAATATGTATGTACACAGCCAATTGAGGAATAGCGACTAATAGATGGATAAACAACATTTTTATCCAAACCATCACTATCTGTATACTGCCACATATCCGGCATTACCTTTGTACTGCCGATTTCTATACCATCAGCAAAATCGGGATTTGATACATTATAATTAGCATACCAAATCTCATAACCATTATTAACAGCCTTGGATAAATCAATATAGTTTGTAAACCAGTTCAAATTCGCATACACCATTGGTATATATCCGGCTGACTTAATTGCATTACAGAAGGTTGTCATATTTTTGGTAATCTGCGTTTTACCGCAATTGCCAAGCTTAGGGTCAGTAATTCTGCTTGACTCAAGGTCATACGCGACAGGCAAAGTAAAATAATCTGCATACTTACCCAGCTGAGATAAAGTATCAATTACAAACTGTGCCTCAATCTTTGCCTCTTTTTCATCAAAAGCTTCACTGTAAAGGTAAAAACCGAAGTTTATTTTTGCATTATAGGCGGCCTCGACATTACGCCAAAAATACTTGTCAAGGTAATTATAATAGCCTATTCTAATCATTGCGAATGCATTGCCGTCATTCTTTGCATTTTCAAAATCAAAATTCTCATTCCATTCTGATACATCTATTCCCTGCTTGTATTCAGCCGCAAAGGCAGATATATCTATACCGGAAACAATCGTGAAAAGCATTGCTATTGAAATGATAATACTGATTAATTTTTTCATAATATCACCCAAATCTTTAACATAAAAATCTGCTACGTTTACTGCTTAAATTATATCATACTGCTGTTTAATAAACAATATAAATTTAAAATTTACTATCTTGAAAGGATTGTGTATCGGTAAGGCGGAAGTGTAATAAAGCCATTTTCACATTTATAATCAAAATGGGGATATGCATTATTCCACTGCTCACCCACAAAAATACTTACTTCCTCATCATTATTATTAACGGCAACCAGCACACTGCTGTCGGCACTTACACGTTCATAGGCAATTGCTGCATTGTCACAATAAACAGGATTGAATTCACCGTCAACAAAAGCATCAAATCCATTTCGGATTTGACCCAGACGCTTATACCATTTCAGCAGTTCCGTATTCGGATTATCCCAGTCCATAGCTGCACGGTTAAAGGGATCCTTCATACCCTGCATACCAATCTCATCGCCATAATAAATGGACGGAACACCGGGAAGGGTAAACTGAATAAGGGATGCCATTTTCATCATGGACACACCTCTTTGATAATCCACCTGAGAAAGTGCATTATGCTCATACTGCCATTGACGGTCTCTGCCCTCGTTATCAGGTCCTGCCAATCTTGTAATGGCACGCTCTGTATCGTGGGTGCCAATATGGTTCATAAGTACATTAAGCACCTGGGGCGGATAATTTTCAATAATACTCATAATTTGATTGAAGAAATGCTCACCATGTCCAAAGCGGACAAAATTAAGCACCGCATCAGCAAAGGGATAATTCATCACGGAATCAAGCTGTGCACCTAAAAGATAACGGCGTCTTTCACCATAGGCAAATTTATTGGTAGCGTCCTCCCAAACCTCGCCTATAATGACAGCATTTTCATTTTCCTCTTTCACTGCCTTACGCAAATCATCCAGAAAAATATCCGGCAGTTCATCAGCAACATCCAGTCTCCAGCCACTGATACCGCATCTAAGCCATTTTCTTAAAATGCCATCCTTACCGCAGATATAATCCCTGTAATTTTCGTCCTCTTCAATAACCTCAGGCAACAACCTAATTCCCCACCAGGAATGATAATTGTCAGGATAATCAATAAATTTGTACCAGCTGTAATAAGGACTCTCCTTGCTGTTATACGCTCCGACACTATTATAGCGGTTATACATATTAAAGTATTTGCTGTCGCAGCCTGTATGACTGAATACACCGTCAAGAATAATAGAAATGTTATACTGTTCCTTAGCGGTTTTGCAAAGCGATTTTAAATCCTCTTCATCCCCTAAAAGGCTGTCAATCTTCTCATAATCAGCAGTGTCATATCTATGATTGGAATGGGCTTCAAATACGGGATTTATATAAATACAGCTTACACCAAGCTGACTTATATACGGCAGCTTTTCTTCAATACCTTTCAAATCACCGCCAAAGTAATCATTATTCCAGATGCCATTCATCTGTTCCTCTTTCCAATAGGGTTCGTCACCCCACTGACGCATTACACGAGTATCAGGAACATTTCTTTTTTCTGCTTTAGAGTTATAAAACCTGTCAGGAAAAATCTGATAAATTATACCACCCTTTAAAAAATCAGGTGTCTTAAAATCCTTATCATATACGGTTTGCTGGAATTCAATACCCTCCGGAGAAAAGGAGCCGTTACCCATACCATCATTTTTTATCATACTTCTGCCCCAAGGCGTATCCAGCTCAAAATGATAAAAATACAAACCGCTGGTTGTTGCGCTGAAATGAAGCTCCCAGTACTCATAATCATTACCGCACATTCCTGCCCAAAACATACCGTAATATACGGTATCTTCACCTTCCTTGGCAACTGCCAGTGTTGCAGAAGAGCATCTCATATCTCTGGGCACTGCTATACGGAATTTACATTCTTCCTCTGTAGCAAGAGCCGCTATTATTGACTTGTACTCTTTATTACGTGAGTTGAAAATTAGCATAATACCCTCAAATACTATAAGACACAGTGCAAAAGGTTATACTTACACTGTGTCTGATAATTATATATTACTTAGATTTTTTTGCTGTCTTTTTTGCCGTAGTTTTCTTCGCTGGCTTTTCAGCAGCCTTTGGTGCCATTGGAGCACTCTTCTTTGCTGTTTTTGGCTTATCCTCACTGAAAACAACAGGCTTGGTATTCCAAATATCATTTGCATAATCCATAATGGAACGGTCTGCACTGAACACACCTGCACCGCTGATATTCATAAGAGACATTCTTGCAAAGCGTTCCTTATCTCTGTATGCCTCAGCAGAAATGCGCTGTGCCTTTTGATAGTCTGCGAAATCAGCTAAAGCCATATATGGATCAACATTCATTAAGGATGAAGAAATTTCACCGAACTGCTTGCCGTTAACACCCATACTGATGAAGTCAACTGCATTCTTCAATACAGGATTATTATTCAGATACTGCATTGGATTATAGCCGCTGCGCTGAAGCTGTTCAACCTCAGGTGTGGTCATACCGAAGATAAAGATATTATCCTCACCTACAGCGTCGAAAATCTCCACATTGGCACCATCCATTGTACCAAGAGTTACAGCACCATTGAGCATCAGCTTCATATTACCTGTACCTGAAGCCTCAGTACCTGCAAGTGAAATCTGCTCACTGATATCCGCTGCCGGCATAAGAGCCTCTGCAAGAGATACACTGTAATCCTCCATAAATACAACTTTTATTCTGCCCTTTATATCGGGATCATTATTTACAACCTTTGCAAGCGCATCAATCAGCTCAATAATCTTCTTCGCCATAAAGTAGCCGGGAGCCGCCTTTGAAGCGAAAATATAAGTTCTTGGCTCAAAATCCATATTCGGATTTGACTTCAGCATCTGATACTCTGCAATAATGTTAAGCACATTCAGCTGCTGTCTCTTATACTCGTGCAGTCTCTTAACCTGAACATCAAAAATAGAGGTCGGGTCAATTTCAATACCATTTCTCTTTTTAATGATATCTGCAAATCTTTCCTTATTTGCAAGCTTAATTGCACTGATTCTGTCAAGCACCTGCTTGTCATCCTTATAGTCACGAAGCTTTAACAGCTCATCACTCTTTGTAATGAAGCCGTCACCGATAAGCTCCTTAATAAATCCGGTAAGCTGCGGATTGGACTGACAAATCCAGCGTCTGAAAGCAATACCGTTTGTTACATTCTTGAACTTATCCGGTGTGATTGTATAGAAATCGTTGAAAACAGTATCTTTAAGAATTTCACTGTGAAGCGCAGAAACACCATTTACGGAATGAGAGCCGGCAACACAAAGATTTGCCATTCTGACTACACCGCCGGAAACGATAGCCATACGCTCAACCTTATCTGCATCCTGTGTGGCACCCCAAATATAAGCACGGAAACGATTGTCGATTTCCTTCGTTATCTCATAGATACGAGGAAGAAGTCGTCTGTATAAATCTTCACTCCAGCACTCAAGTGCTTCCTTCATAACTGTGTGGTTGGTGTATGCCACTGTTCTTGTAACAATATTCCAAGCCGTATCCCAGTCATAGCCGCATTCATCCAGCATTATTCTCATTAACTCCGGAATAGCCATAGTCGGATGGGTATCATTAATATGAATTGCTACCTTGTCAGGAAGGTTATTCAAAGTACCATAACGTGTTAAATGACGCTGGATAATATCCTGAATAGATGCAGAAACAAGGAAGTACTGCTGACGAAGTCTTAAAGACTTACCCTCCTGGGTATTATCTGCAGGATAAAGCACCTTGGATATTGTTTCAGCCATAGCTGACTGCTCCATAGCTTTAATATATGAGCCTGAATTAAAGAGACCCATATCAAGAGAAGGCTTTCTTGCAGCCCATAAACGAAGTCTTGATACGCCCTTTCCCTTACCGGAAACATACATATCATACGGAATTGCGGTAACCGTGTTGCAGTCTCTGTATTCAACATGATGGTAGTCACCATCCCAGCTATCCTCAATCCAGCCTTCAAAGTTAACCTCTACGGCTCTCTCCTCACGAGGAACAAGCCATACGTCACCACCCGGAAGCCAGAAATCAGGAAGTTCTGTCTGCCAGCCGTCAACAAGCTTCTGCTTGAATATACCGGCCTCGTATCTTATGGAATAACCCATTGACTGAAAACCATTGGTAGCAAGACCGTCAAGATAGCAGGCAGCCAGTCTGCCGAGACCACCGTTGCCGAGACCCGCATCAGGCTCCTCATCATAGAGTCTGTCAAGCTTAACATCAAAGCTCTTCAATGCTTCGTCAAAGGTATCAACTAAATCAAGATTATACAAATTATTTTTAAGTGAGCGACCCATCAAGAATTCCATACACAAATAGTATACTTCCTTTGAGTCCTGTCCCTTAGCAGTGTTTCGAAATTCACTGTTCATTTCTGATAGCTTATCTCTAACAATCATAGCTACAGCCTTGTAGTACTGTTCGTTAGTAGCAGCCTTAGGATCTACGCCGAAGAAATGGCTAAGCTTGTCGCTAATTGCTTTCTTAGCCTGAGCAACAGTCATCTTTTTCATACAAATCCTCCAAAATGTATTATAATTATCAGTTAATTTTTAATCAACTTTGTATATTATATACTAAATTTTTCTATTTTGCAACACCTATAAGAAATATAATAGCATACGACTATATTATGCGCCGTTATTTTTTCTTAAAAACTTATTCATTAACAATTGAGCCAAATTTTTTATTGGCTTACGATTTAGGAATACCATAACCGCAAGAAGCAGAATTTCTATAATATATAAAACTATATTATTCTTAACCGTAAGCATAAGAACACTCTGGGTTATCAATATAATGGTTTCCGTAATCATAAGCGGTAATTTGAAATTAATTCTAATATACTTTCTTGTATTTTTACCTCTGGTAGCAAACACCACAAGAAATGCACAAACAGTGGCAAGAGCGGCACCGTTTGCCCCCATAATAGGAATAAATATTAAATTCAAAACAATATTGGTTACTGCGCCTGAGGCTGCTGTCAGCAAGGCCATTAGTGACTTTTTTTCTGCCATATATACCGAGGCAAGGAAATTCACAATACAGGAATAGGTTGTAGCAATAATCAAAATCGGAACATACTGCCAGGAGTCATAAAAAGCATCTGACACAAGAATTTTTGTTATCAGCTGACAAAGCAATATAAGGGCTGACGCAACAGCAAACACACCGCCGCTGTACACTCTGAAAACCCGTGTGAAAAATCTTGCTCTTTCACGTTTACTTTCGTGCTCGTCAACCGCCGAAAGCTGCCACGCATCAATAAATATCTGCGAAAACAGTATTACAAAATTAGGTATCTTTGATGCGGCTGTATACAATCCGTTCGCCGACGAGTCGATAAAATAGGTTACCATATATCTGTCTGAAACATTGATAATCCACCATAAAATTACAGTAGGAATCAGCGGAATACAATATTTCAGCATTTCTGACGCAACATTTTTTTGCAGCTTTCTCGGCTTGAGAAATCTATACAGCTTAACTGTGGCAAAATAAAACACAATTGAGCAAGCATCTGATGCGATAATGGCAACAATATAACCGGTAACACCCCATTTAAACGGACCAAGGAACAGGATGGTGAATAATAATGTAGTCGCTGTAGCTATAATGCCGTCTATTGCAAACAGCTTAACAAACCCGCTGCCGCGTACAAACTGCTGGCAAAGCTGTCTAAAGCCTGACACCAGTACAAAAAGAATAATCAGTATAATATAATCGCCAAGCTTGAAATCATTTATCGTGATAAGACTTATCGGATATGCAAGACATAAAAAGACACAAAAACCGATAAGTGTTGTTCTTACACCGACCCGGAATACATCCCCTTTTCTTACTGCCTTATCCAGTGCAAATCGAAGAGCCGCACTGTTTACCTGCAAGGTTACTATAGGTATAAGCACATTAACCGTCTGCTGTACCAAATCTGCAGCACCATAATCACCTGTGCCCATCATTCTGGTAACAAAAGGCATAAGCAAGAATGATAATATTTTTGATGAAAATGTACCAATAGCAAAAATTATAGTATTTGATGCCAGCTTTTTGTACTTATCCAATGCATTTGCTCCTTTAAACTACTTGCTGATTAATTATATTTCCAGCCGTTGCCGCTGAAAACAATCGTATTACTGCTTGATGCGGAGGTGTAAATACAGCTTCCGCGGTAAGCCATTTTTGCATCCGACTTAGGCTTTCCGAATAAAAATACATATTGATAACCATAACCAACACCGGCTGTGGAGGTTTTATCAGCCTTGCTCATAGTTACCATAATCTTCTTTTCCATAGAATTCATATTAAGCTCTTTCGCCTGCAGGCTGCTGCCGCTTAAATTGGAATAATATAGTCTGTTTCCATATACAACAGGATAGTCCGTCAATGTACACTTTTTGATGAGTGTAACTGTTTTCTCCGAACCGAATTTTTGACGCACTAAATTATATGTGTCATCACTCTGCTTTTCATAATAGTAGAAAAAGCCGCATTCCAGCTGCATATTTGTAATTTCGTCTCCCTTTGTATCATTCCTAAAGAAATGCTTATCATTACTGTCATTTAAAGCAACTGTGATATACTCATAATAATTTGATGTTGTATCATATTGTGTAAAGAACACTCTTGAAAGGGATATACCTACAAATGCAAGCTCCTTTCCTGACGGCGCAGTATATAAAGCAGTCTTGGTAAAATCATCGGTAGAAATATATCCTATGCTGTTGTCACTGCCTACATAATATATTTTATCATTATACAGATACGCAAAACTGATGTCGCTTGCCAGTTCCAGTATATCACCGCCTCTGATTTCACAGCGCTTCAGTTTTTTAGAATCAGTATCAACAAAATAAATATAATCACCCAGAACATTAAGACATTTGAAATGATACTTATTCACGTTTACCTTAGAATTTTTTTCTTCATTCGGCTCAAATCTGTATATGCCCTTACCATCTATACTATAATAAATGTAAGACGAACTGTATGTAACAGCACCGTTTGTGTTATTCAGAAGATTTCCAAGCTGGTTGCCCTGCATTGAGGTGTCAAAAGCAAACTCATCAAATTCCGCATAATCGTAATTTGCCGGCTTTGTTGTGACCGGCTTTGTTGTTGATGCCTTAGTAGTTGCTTCGGTCGTCTGCTTTAATATATCCTCTTTAATAAAACTTACTGCCTGCTGCATCTTGTCCTGCGGGACTATAGATTCAATGGTAAAATCAGGATCGCAAATTTTCAGTGTTACTAAAAACGTTGCTGCAGCCAAAACAATAATGGCAAAAAGAATCAATAGAGATTTGCCGATTTTATGTTCCTTTTTGGCTTTGGCACGTTTTTTTCTATCCTCTGCTCTTTTCTTATCGTCCATTATCTAACCTGTCCGTTTCCAAAAATCAAATACTTTGTTGTAGTCAGTTCACGCAGTCCCATCGGACCTCTTGCATGAAGCTTCTGTGTAGAAATTCCGATTTCAGCACCTAATCCGAATTCTCCGCCGTCTGTAAATCTTGTTGATGCATTGTGATAAACAGAGGAGGAATCTATTCTGCTCATAAACAGCGCAGCATTTTCTTTATTCTCTGTAATAATCGCTTCACTGTGGCCGGTTGAATTTTTATTTATATGATTTATTGCTTCATTAATATCATCTACTGTTTTAACACTGATGATGTAGTCACCATATTCTGTGGCAAAATCCGCCTCATCGGCAGGCTCTATTTCAGGGCAAACAGCCTTTGCACGTGCATCACCCTTAACAACAACCATCTTTTCATCAAGTCTTGCCTTAATGGCAGGCAATGCCTTATCAATAACAGCACTGTGAATAACCAGACTTTCACAAGCATTACAAACGCTTACACGCTGTGTCTTTGCATTAAATATAATTTCTGCTGCCATATGGATATCTGCCGTTTCGTCCACATAGATATGGCAGTTACCTGAGCCTGTTTCAATTACCGGCACTGTTGAGTTTTCAACTACAGCCTGAATTAAATTTTTGCTGCCTCTTGGTATCAGGCAGTCAAGATAATCCTTCATTCGCATCAGCTCAGTGGATGATGCACGGCTTGTGTCCGTAACCAGCTGAATTGCATCTGCAGGCAGGCCTGCTTTTTCTACAGCCTCACGCATAATATCGGCGATTGCCTTATTTGACTCAATCGCTTCCTTGCCGCCGCGAAGAATCACAGCATTACCGCTTTTCAGGCAAAGCACTGCTGCATCAGCCGTAACATTTGGTCTTGCCTCATAGATAATACCAATAACACCCATTGGGCAGGATACCTTTTGAATTTCCAGTCCATTCGGTCTTATAACAGTTTCAAGCACTTTACCGCAGGGATCCTCCAGCTGAGCAACCTGACGGCATCCGTCAGCAATACCCTCTATACGGGATTTGTCAAGCATAAGCCTGTCAATAAGACCATCACTGAGTCCGGCCTTCTTTCCGTTTTCTATATCAATATGATTCGCCTTAATAATTTTGTCCGCATTCTCAACCAGCGCTTTGCTGATTTCATACAAGGCATTGTTTTTTTGTTCTGTTGTGACAGTTGTTAATTGGTCAGCTGCCTTTTTTGCATTCATTCCTAATTGTTCCAGCATTTTATTCACCCACCGCTTTAAAATATGTTCCGATGCTTTCACCATTCAGCACCTTATATATATCTGTTGGCTTTTCGCCATTCATAACGACCACCGGTATACCGCTGTCGGAAGCAATCTTGGCAGCCTTGATTTTTGTAACAAATCCGCCTGTTCCCTTTTCTCCGGCATCACCGGCCAGTGCAAATATATCGTCATTGATTTCGTCAACCTTTGCTATAAGCTTAGCATTGGCATTGGTGCTTGGATTATCATCATACAAGCCATCTGTATCCGTAAGCATAATCAGCAAATCTGCATCTATCAGTGCAGCAACCTTAGCACTGAGACAATCATTATCACCATTGAGAAGCTCCTCAACATACACCGAGTCATTTTCGTTGATAATCGGCAAAGCATCATATTCTAAAAGCTGATTAAAGGTGTCAATCAAATGCTTTGTTTCCTCTGAATTCTCCAAGGTATCTGCTGAAAACAGAAGCTGACTGACTACAACACTGTATTCGCTGAACAGCTTATCATATAAAAACATAAGCTCACACTGTCCCACAGCTGCAGACGCCTGCAAACCCTTCGTCGTTGTAGGCTTTGATTTAAATCCAAGCTTAACGGCACCAACAGCAATAGCACCGCTGGAAACAAGAACAATCTCGTGACCTGCATTTTTTAAATCAGAAAGCACGGAGGCGAGCTTAGCCATTCGTGCGATATTCGTTTTACCCGTTTTATGGGTCAGGGTCGATGTTCCCACCTTGACAACAATTCTTTTTTTATCTTCAAAATTCACCATAACAATCTCCGTTTAGTGTATTTATTACCAAAATTAAATTTTATTGTACCATATATAATAAAAGAATGAAATATTTTTTCAATATTTTTTGTATGTTTTTTTTGAAATCTGCAAAAATAGTTATTGGAGGTAATTTATATGACAAAAAGAAGCTATATTAGGATTATTTCTTTTACTCTGGCAATTATTGTTTCTCTTGGTATATGGGCTATTATAAATATGAATCATGCCAACAGCTACAAGATGCAGCTTGAAAACACATACCAGCAGAGCCTAAATGAGCTGGCTGAGTCATTAGATTCTATCGAAACAAATTTGACAAAAAGTATTTATTCGAACTCAGACAAAATGCTGCTGGATATCAGTGCCGATTTGTACGCTGAGTGCGGAGAGGCAAAGGATGCTTTGTCAAGACTGCCTGTCAGTCAGATGAATTTAAGTGCTACCTATAAATTCATCAGTCAGTCCAGCGACTATGCCGGATACATTGCGAAAAAAATATCATCCGGTCAGCAGATAACAGATGAGGAGCACAAGAATCTCTCCACCCTGTTAAACTATGCACAGGCTCTGTGCAGCTCTGTTGATTCAATGGTATCTGTCTGCAACAGCGGCGGAAAAATCACTGCCAGCAACGTGAAAAGCAGTACAAACATTCCTGCGAACGCTTTAGCAACAGATATGACAACAGCCGAGGAAGCCTTTAGCAACTATCCCACATTATTATATGACGGACCATTTGCTGACGCTGTACTGAACCGTTCATCACAGCTAATCAAGGACAAGGACACCTACAGTCAGGAGGAAGCCCGAAAAATTGCCGCAACTGCCCTTGGCTGCAACACCAATCAGGTTAGCTTTGAAACAGAAGAGGATGGCAATATTCCCTGTTATGTTTATAACTACGGTCAAAAAACAATTGGCATCACCAAGCAGGGCGGATACGTTGCTTATATTTTATACGGCGGAAAAATAAACCAAAGCAACATCAGCGAGGAGAATGCACGTAATATTGCACAATCCTTTTTAAACAAGCTGGGATATGAAAATATGGCAGAAACCTATTTTATGTGCAGCAATAATATTTGTGTAATTAATTTTGCCTACAAAGAAAAGGATGTAACCTATTACAGTGATTTAATCAAGGTCGGCATTTCTATGGCGGACGGTAAAATATTATCACTTGAAGCAGAGGGTTACCTCACAAATCATATGGAACGAGAGTCCTTTAAAGAGACCATAAAGCAAAAGGACGCACAGAAAAAGATCAGTTCCTATCTGAAGGTTATGGACAGCAAAAAATGTGTCATTCCGCTTGAAAGCGGGCTTGAGGTACAATGCTATGAATTCCACTGTGAAAGTAAGGAAACCGGAGAAGAGGTGCTGATTTATGTAAACAGTCAAACCGGCTATGAGGAAAACATCTTACTTCTGCTGTACAGTGACGGCGGAACATTAACAAAATAAATGAATAAAAATTAAATTTATGTAAATCATATTGTTGAAAGGAAGTATCTCTATGAAAAGTAAAATTCTAATTATCACAATGGCACTCGCAATCATCGCAACTGTATTTATGGGTTGCTCTAAGGATAACAACGACAAAACAACCACAACAGCAACAACGACAACACAAAGTGCAACATCTACAACGAACGACAACAATACAACCGGTAATAACACCACAAACAATGGCACCAGCAATGCTGTAAACGAAGCAGAATCAAAGGCAGACCAAGTCGGCGATGATATCGGTGACGGTGCTGATGATATTGCAGACGGCGTAGGCGGAGCAGTCGACAATGCCGGCGATGCAGTAAAGGATGCATTAGATTAATACGGCGGATAATAAAGAAAAAAGCACCTCATTCAATCTGAGGTGCTTTCTGCATTTAAGTCAAAATATTTGTTATTGATAAAAATTAATTTGATGCATTCATTTCAAATTCCTTGCGCTTTTTCAGGTCCTTTCTGAACAAAACCTTGAATACGGTTCTTACGAATGGCTGAATGAAAAACAGCTGTGTAAAGAATGCAAACGGGAAATTGAAGCATACCAGTTTAAGCCAGTTTGCAAGGAAGGTAAGCACATGAAAGCCTTCATAATATGGGTAATAGAAAATTGCAGCTAAAAAGCTCATTGCAGGACACATTAATCCAACAGTAGCACAAATAATTGCTGTTTCGAAAATAACCGGATTTGTCTTTTTCATATCAAAAACTTTTGATGCAAGCTTGAATGAGCAAGGGCTGCCCATAACAACCTCCAGCAAATATGCACAGCAAAACTCAACAAGTATGACTGCCCAGATCGGAAGCATCTTTCCAAACATATATACACCGCCTTGGGCGTTAATTGCATCAAGCACTCCACCGGCACCGGTTATTTCCATCAAGGTGCTTCCGTTTACAACATAAAGGCTGTAAAACACATAAGCATGCACAGTGATAATTACTGTGATAAGTGCGAAAATCATTCGCTGAAATTGATTTCTTGGCATAATAATTCCTCCATAATTTGTACCTGCACATAAAAAAACAAGCAGTCCCGGAGAACAACCAAATTATAGTCATAATTACCGTAATCAGATTTATGCTTCTCCAAGCTACTTGTGTCGTTTATGTGCATATTTAATTTTTTAATGAGCGTATTTTAGCACAAAAAATCAATCAAGTCAAGAAAATATTTGTCATATATTTTTATATATTAACAAAACCAAATTCATATAAAAATCGTGCAGATTGAATTTAGCTGAGGTGCCATAACGAAGTATTGGTTTCTCGTGGTAATTTCCTGTAATAC
>JAMPGU010000028.1 GCA_023663865.1 Clostridium sp. | reverse complement strand
TTGGTGCGAGAGACGGGACTTGAACCCGTACGAGTCGCCCCACACGCCCCTCAAACGTGCGCGTCTGCCGATTCCGCCACTCTCGCTCAACGATAGAGATTATAGCAGAGTATTTGTCATTTGTCAACACTTTTTTAAAAAAGTTTTAAAATATATTCAGGACTATCTATAATCACGGATGGAGAGACTGACAAAAGACACGCAAAGCTCCTAAAGCCCCAGGAACAAGCAACAGCCTCTATGCCTGCATTTTGTGCTGTATACACATCTATGTCACTGTCTCCGACAAAGATAGCTTCTGCCGGCTTACAGTCTAATTTTTCCAAAGCCATATTTGCTGAATACGGGTCAGGCTTTTTCGGTTTATCTTCAAAAGCACCAATGATATAGTCAAAATAATCTTTACCAAAAAGACGTTCAACCATCAAAACAGCTGAGCTATGGGGCTTATTTGTTACAACAGCAAGCTTAATCCCCATAGCCTTCATCTCATTGAGCACATCAAGCATACCATCATAAATATAGGCATTATCTATTAATATCTCATTATACTTTGTTTTAAAAAGCTCCAGTGCATCATCGAGCTCCTTATCATTAAGCGTATGCTCAAACGCTTTATCAAGAAGCACCCTTGCTCCGTTTCCGACGAAGGAAAGATAATCCTTTTCAGTCCACTTTGAAATAACCCCTTTTTGCCTCAGCACATAGTCGGCAGCTCTGCCTAAATCAATGGAGGTGTTCACCAAGGTTCCGTCCAAATCAAACAAAGCACACTTAATCATATAGGTCACTCAAATCCTGTTCTTTCTTTTTTCTGCTATTTGAGAATAGCTTAATAACCACAACAACTGCAATAACACCGCCTACTACAGCACATTCAATATAAATTTTTGTGTCCTGTGCTTTGCTGTCTGTTGAAAGCTTACCGCTCTTAACCTGTGTCCACAAATTATTTTCAAGCTCAATAATATTCTGAGGAAGATTTTTAAACTCCTGTGTCACAATATTTTGAGGATATATAACCTCCTCGCCGTAAAGTGAGCTTTCCTCGTCATTTTCAACTGCGGTATTCGGAGAACGATAATAAATATATTCACAGTTCTCAAAGGCTACCTGGGGTTCGTGCATAAAGTTAATGAAGGCCTCCCCGCCCTTTTTATTCTGTGAACAAGCAGGAATGCAAAAAGCGTCGGTAAACGCATTAACACCCTCTGACGGGAAACAGTAATCAAGGTCTTCATTATTATCCAGCATAAGCAGATAATCTCCTGCATAATAGGTTGCAAAAGCGTATTCTCCGCTTTCCATCAAATTGAATACCTCGTCCATTACATAAATCGGACTGACAGCGTCCTTCTGCTCAGCAAGAAGATTGGCAGCGTCAACCCAGTCCTGCTCATTGGTCGTATTAAAATCCTGACCCAAAATGGCCTGTGCTATGGCAAAGGCATCACGCGGATTGTTGAACATCAGTATTTTATCCTTATACTGTTCGTCCCACAAAACGTTCCAGCTGTCAGGCTTTTCGGAAACAAGGTTTTTATTATAAATCAGCACGGTAGTGCCAACATTATAGCACACGGTGTAGCGTTGATCCGAATCATAAAACAAATGCGTATAATCCTCGTTGACATACTTCATATTCGGAATATTGTTATAATCAAGCTCCAGAAGCATATCCTCATCAATCAGCCTGTCAATCATATAATCACTGGGTACAATCACATCGTAGGATACACCGCCGCCGACAAGCTTGGAATACATATTTTCATTTGATTCATAATTGGTATAATTAAGGGTAGCACCTGTCAGTTTTTCAAATTCATGAACAACATCCATGGAGCCCTCACTGCCGTCAGAAATATATTCACCCCAGTTGTAAACATTGACAGTTGTTCCCTGCAGTCCCAAGCCTGCATAATAATCTATCTGCTCCTGTGTGAAATAATCATCCTCGGCAGCATAAGCCGTTAAAGGATACACTGACAAGCAGATTACCGCTGTCAAAAGCAATGCAAAAAATTTTTTCATTTGGCATCACTCTTACCCTTTTTTTCTGCCCTGCTCTGCGCCGCATTCATAAGCACTAAAAGCACCAGAATGATAGCAAACATCAGGGTGGAAAGTGCAAACATATCCGGCTTCACTCTCTTTTTTGTCATAGAGAAAATATAAATAGGCAAGGTCTGGAAGCTTGGACCATTTGTGAAATAGCTGATAATAAAGTCATCCAGTGACAATGTAAAGCTCATAACACAGCCGGTTATGATACCTGTCATAATTTCAGGCAAAACCACCTTAAAAAATGCCTTAACCGGTTTACAGCCCAAATCCACTGCTGCCTCATACACGTGCATATCAAACTGCCTCAGCTTCGGCAGTACATTCAATATTACATAGGGCAATGCAAAGGTTACGTGCGCCACCAGCAGTGTCCAGAAACCGAGAACATCACTCTTATTAACCAGTGATCCTGCAAACACAAACAGCAGCATCATCGCAATACCGGTTACAATCTCAGGATTCATCATAGGCACATTGGTCACATTCATCATTGCAGTTTTGTAAAATTTGCTTTTCGCATTAAACAAGCCTATGGCTGCAAGGACGCCAAGCACTGTTGCAAGCACAGCTGTGCAAACAGCGAGAATAATTGTATTTTCCAGAGACTTTTTGGCAACAGCATCACTGAACATCTCTTTATACCAATGAAGTGAAAAACCGCCGAAGGTATACGTGCTGGCTGTTGAATTAAAGGAAAATAAGGTCATTACACCTATAGGTGCATAAAGAAAAATAAATATCAAAAGAATATAGATTTTTGAAATAAAGGAGGTCTTTTTTTTCATATAATAACACCTCCTCCATTCTCATCATCAGCACCAAAGTAATTCATAACACCAAGGCAAATCAGAATTAATATCATAAGCACAAAGGATAATGCTGCACCGAGATTATAGTTATTCGCACTCTGAAACTGTGTTTCTATAACGTCACCAATCAGAACAATCTGACCGCCGCCAAGCTTCTGTGTAATATAGAAGGTGGAAACACATGGCACAAACACCATAGTAATTCCGCTCAGCACACCCGGCAGTGACAAAGGAAATATAACACGGCGCATAATGTGCAGCTTATTGGAGCCTAAATCCTGTGCAGCCTCAATAAGAGAATTGTCCATCTTTGATATAACAGAATAAATAGGCAGAATCATATACGGCAGAAAGTTATATACCATACCGAGTATTACTGCCCCGCCGGTATTAATCAGCTTAACAGGCTCAAGACCAATGGCTGTTAAGGCTGTGTTTATAATACCTGTATCGCCGAGAATTGTCATCCAGCTGTAGGTTCGAATTAAAAAATTCATCCACATAGGAAGCATAACAAGCAATATCATAATCTGCTGTCTGCGCTTCGCGAATTTAGAAAAAATATATGCAAATGGATATCCTATAATTAAACAAATCAATGTAGCTGCCAAGCCATATAATACGGACAGCAGAATTGTAGGCAGGTATGACGGAATCTGTGAAATACTGCTAATGGAAAAAGCACCGCTTCTATCCGTAAAAGCATAATACGCAACCATTATCAGTGGTGCAATAATAAAAAGAACAGACCAGACAAGGTAAGGTTTATCCATCAGCTTTGAGGACCTTTTACTCATCGCTCTCGTCCTCCCAATTATAATCAGCATCTGAAATGTGATCCATTTCATCAGAAAAAGAGGAGTAATCGCCGAACTCACCGCTGTACTCACTTCTGTTCATAATGTGAATCGCATCCGGCTCAATATACATACCAATCGTTTCGCCTACCTTGTGATTTTCCTCCGTGGTTTGAATCATCCAAATAAATCCATCAACATCAACAAGTATTTCGAAATGAACGCCCTTGAAGGTAACGCTTGTAATTTTTCCCGTCAAGGAAGCCTTTGCACCGGGCTCAACAATTTTTATATCCTCAGGTCTTACTACAGCCTCAACAAAAGCATTCTCTCCAAAGCCTGAATCGAGGCACTCAAATTTCACCCCGCCAAATGAAACAAGATAATCTTTAAGCATAATTGCATCAACAATATTTGACTCACCAATAAAGTCGGCAACAAAAGCATTGACCGGCTCATTATAAATATCCTCCGGTGTGCCGATTTGCTGGATTTTGCCCTTATCCATAACAACAACAGTATCAGACATAGACAGGGCTTCCTCTTGGTCATGGGTAACATAAATAAAGGTTATGCCAAGACGTTTTTGTATTGCTTTAAGCTCTGTTTGCATATCCTTTCTGAGCTTCAAGTCCAAAGCACCCAAAGGCTCATCAAGCAGCAAAACATGCGGACTGTTCGCCAATGCACGTGCAATGGCAACGCGCTGCTGCTGACCGCCTGATAAGGAATCAATACTTCGTTTTTCAAAGCCTTTCAGATTAACAAGCGACAGCATATCCGCAACGATCTGACGCACCTCAGCCTTTGACTTTTTTTGAAGCTCAGGGCCGAAAGCAATATTCTCATATACATTTAAATGAGAAAAAAGAGCATAACGCTGAAAAATGGTGTTCACCTTCCTTTTGTGAGGAGGAACATCATTTATCCTTTTGCCTTCAAAAATAATATCTCCGCTGTCAGGCTCTAAAAAACCTGCAATACAGCGCAGCGTTGTGGTCTTGCCACAGCCGGAAGGACCCAGCAGCGTTATAAACTCTTTTTCATTAATATACAAATTCAATTTGTCAAGTACAACATTATCACCGTATTTTACAGTGATATCCTTAATATCGATTATCTTTTTCAATTGTCACATCCTCTTCTTTATCCGGCGACCCGTTAGAGAAATATACAAAAGCCTTTGCATATTTCAGTCAGCTTTTTACACGATTTGACCCAGTAAAATAATATTTAAGTCATAGATTTAATATAAGTTATATGTTTAAAAATGTCAATATATTTTTTTTACAATTTCCTTTCCTGAAAATGCCAGCTCCACAGCCTGCGGAACCTGAGCGAAATCACACACCATAGATTTTGGTTTTAATTCGCAGTTGTCCATACCATATGGTACAAAATAATAATTCTTGTAATTAAGAAGAGTACCTATATTTTTGCCCGCTGCCCCCAGTGCATCATTCGTTGATAAACCGATTACAACCGGTCTGTTATTTCTCAGATGACTTTTTGCAGCCATAGTAACAGATGTATCCGTAATGCCTATTGCCAGCTTGGCAAGTGTATTGCTGGTGCAGGGTACAATTGCCAGCACATCAAACATTTTTTTCGGACCGATAGGCTCCGCCTGCTCTATGGTATGAATAATTTTATTGCCGGTTATATCCTCAAGCTTTTTTCTGAATTCAGCTGCTTTTCCAAATCTGGTATCAATGGTATAAGCATTTTCACTCATAATAGGCGTTACATTATGTCCGCGCTTTACCAGCTCCTGCAGGGCTTCTATGGATTTTGAAAAGGTACAGAAGGAGCCGGTTAAGCAATAAGCTATATTCAAGAGAAATCCTCCTTTATTATTTTATCAACCGTTTTTCCTATTAATATTCCGGCGGATATTTTTGAATATTTTGACGGAAGCCGTCTGCCATCAATTAATTTTATGTTATTTGATTTCGCAAGCAGAGTATCTACACCTCCCGGGAAGGATGCAAGATCAATAAGCAATGTGTCCTTATTAAATTTTTCTAATTCTTTTTTGGTAAAAACAATATGCGGTACTGTATTAAACACAACATCAAAATGATTTGATGTACAAAGCGCATTAAAGGTTATATGGCTTGCACCGTTATGCATTGCCTCTATTTTGCTTTCTTCCTTTCTGGAGCAGATGGTTACATTTGCGCCCAATGCCTGCAGTGCTTTATGAAGTGCTTTTGCAATTCTGCCATATCCGGTAATCAAAATGTCAGAACCATATATAGATTTATCGCTGTTATTTTTCAGCAAGGCAACAGCACCCTCCGCTGTCAAATATGCATTTTCCAGCAAAAAGGCTTCGTTTTGGTTATAGTCAATACCCTTATGCTTGCCTGTGCCATAGAACACCAGCTTATTCTCCAAGCCATCAAACATATAGTCCTTTGACGGTATGGGAAGCAGAATAAAATCTGCCCTTTCAATATCAATAATATGCGCATATCCTGCATTTTTCAGATAGTCTGATGCCCAGCTGATTCGCTCATCAGTCAGATATGGAGTTGCAAAAGTTTTCAAAAGTAACACCTCAACAAATAATATACATAAAAATGGATAAATAAATATCCGCCGCAGCTACAGTACAAGACAGAGAAACAATCTATTTTGTTCATTGTCACATACCATAGTGTCAGTACTCAAATACAAATAAAAATAATTTTGTAATGAAATACCACTACGTCATACTATGAAATAAAAAAATAATAGTTAATACCAATAAAGTATTTATTTTTCGGTGTGAAAGTTGTATAATATAATTTAGTGATTATTTATTGATTATATTGGAGGTTACTTCATTGATTATAGATGAAATATTAAAACAGGTTAAACGCGTTCACTTTATCGGAATCGGCGGAGCAGGTATGTGTCCCCTTGCAGAAATTATGCTTTCTCTGGGTTACAATTTGTCCGGCTCTGACAATAACGACACGGAAACATTCAGACGAATTGAAAAGGAAGGTGCTAAGGTATACCTTGGTCAAACCAAGGAGAATTTAACAGAGGATATAGAGCTTGTCATCTACACCAATGCCATTCTTGCCGGAAATGAAGAGCTTGATTATGCTATGGAGCATTTCCCCTGCTTTGAGCGTGCAGAGCTTCTTGGTGCAATGAGCAGAATTTTTTCTAACTGTATCGGCGTTTGCGGCACCCACGGCAAAACAACAACATCTTCTATGATTACCCAGATTTTACTGGAGGCAGGTCTTGATCCAAGTGCAGTTATCGGCGGAAAGCTGCCTGTTATCAATGCCTATGGCAGATACGGAAACAGCCAAAACTTTGTTTGTGAAAGCTGTGAGTTCAATAATACTTTTTTGAAAATGAATCCTGATATAGCGGTTATTCTTAACATTGATGAGGATCACCTCGATTTCTTCGGCAATCTGGAAAACATAAAAAAATCCTTCAGAAAATTTGCTGACAAAACAACAAAAACCATTATATATAACGGTGATGATGCAAATACGGTTGACACGCTGTCCGGCATTGAGGGAAAGAAGCTGATATCCGTTGGCAGAAATGATGGTAACGAATGGGTTGCAAAAAACATTGACGTACCCGGCGGCTTTCATTCATCCTATGAGGTTTATCACAATGGTGAATTTGTAACCAAGGTTGAGCTGTCTGTACCGGGTGAGCATAATATTCTGAATTCACTTTGTGCCTTTGCTGCAGCATATGAAAGCGGAGCAGATACAGATAGTATTTGCAGAGGGCTGAAAGCTTTCGGCGGAGCATCCAGACGCTTTGAGCTTCTCGGCACATATAACGGAATTACCTTTGCTGACGATTATGCACACCACCCTGCTGAAATCAAGGTGACACTGGAAGCAGCTATGAAAATGGGCTACAAGAATGTATGGGCAGTGCATCAGCCCTTTACCTTTACCAGAACCTCACTGCTGCTGGATGATTTTGCAGAGGTATTAAAAATCGCTGATAAATGTGTAATCTCTGCCATTATGGGAAGCAGAGAGGTGAACACGATTGGAATTAAAGCAAGTGACCTGGCTGAAAAGGTTCCGAACTCTGTTCAGCTGAACACATTTGAGGAAATCTGCGACTATGTACTGAAAAATGCAGATGACGGTGATTTGGTAATTACACTTGGATGCGGAGATATATATAAGGCTGCCAGAATGATGGTAAACAAATTAAATAATTAAATATTAAAATAACTAAATAAAAAAGCTGGATTGTTTCATATCAAATAACAACCCAGCTTTATTTTATTGTTTAAAATATTTTTTAATTCGTTTTTCCAGCTTTACAGTATACAGCCTGATAAGCCTTGAAACCAAAGTATCATATATAACAAGAAGAACATTCATCAGCAAGACGAATGCGATTACAAATACAGCCGTTTCATCCCCCTCTGAAAACGGGATACCAAAAACATAAAAAAGAATCAGCTCGACTGCTCCGATTGCGGCATTAAACAGCAACAGCTTAACAAGCCATCGCACAACTGCGGGCTTGATTTTATTTATATCCTCTAGAATAATCGGATAAAAACCGAAAAACATAGTATACATCAACATACATTCCTTATCTGCCACAAGAATGAAGGAAAGTATACTCGTGGCCGTATAGGTAATCAGTGCACCGGACTTTCCGAATATACGCCTGAGCATAATCATAAGCAAGCCCGTTATCATAGGCATTGTATAAGCAAGCACATAGGTAATACCGCCTAAAAACAACAAGATTACCGACAATGCTGTTGTGATACCGCAAAAGGCTAATTTAACCGCATTTTTCATATCATCACCAAGAAAATTTTACCACTAAAGTAAAAGCAAGTAAATACACTAAATAATTTAATTATTTATTCATAATTTATTTATTATATCTATTAATTTATCAAATAATATATTAGTTATAGTGAACGCAGGCAATGTCTATTTTGCTTGATTTTTAAGAGGGGGTAACATCTTGAAAAAATTTTTTATTTTACTTTTAGCTCTTATTGTTTTAATCTCTGCAGTATTTGTATCCTGCTCGGGAAAAACAGATGATGAGGAAACAACTAAAAGTGATATCAATCTTGAAAACAGTGATACCGAGGTTGGATTTGAGAAGGACGAAAACGGTGAAGAGGTTGCCGTTGCTTATGAGACTGACAAAGACGGCAAAACGATAGCTGTTAAGCTCGACGAGAAAGGTGAAAAGGTTACGGATAAAGACGGTAATAATGTAACTGTAAAAACCGATTATCAGATGGGCGGCAGCAACAATAAGGATTCAGCAGCAAACAAAGAAAACACTGCTAAGCTTACAACCACCACTACAAAGAAATCTCAATCCACCACACAAAAGGCTGACAGCAGCACCCCTCTTACGTCAACACCTGACACAACAAAATTCAACGGTACCGAAGCTGTACCTAAGACATCCGCCTCCGGCAAAAAGGTTAATTTCTCCGCAGAGGATCAGAACATCATTAAATCTATGCTTGAGGTGCCATACCTGTACCTTGACAGCTATGAAAACAGTGACGGCGTTCCGATAAGCATTGCATGTCATACAGCAGTATGGATGGCAGAGCGTGAAGGAAATGTAAGACAAACCTATCCATCAAGCCCGATTGTATTAAATCTGTTTTATTACTACGGACAGACGGTTATTAACTTTAAAACACAGTGCAATGAATTTGCTGCAAGTAAAGATGTCAATGCGCCCATTCATTATAACAAGAGCAATGACACCTTTGATATAACCGAATACACAGCTAAAAAGCAAACTGTATCCATTGCATCCATTGAGGACCTTGGCGGCAATAACTTCTACAAGGTTACAGCCAATGTTTCAGGCTGTAATAAAAAGAAGGTAGTTGCTATTATTCAGAAAAACAGACTGGAGGCTACACTCGGCTTCTCTGTAAAAGCACTGAAATGGTCCTAAGCATACAAGCACTTTTATAAAAATTAAATAAACAGATATTAAAAAGGAGCTGTAAAAACTTTTGTTTTACAGCTCCTACTTATTTATATAGAATATTAATACAGCTTCTCGCCCTGCTCAATAGCCATAATTTGATCAACTCTGACAGCGTGTCTGCCGCCTTCAAATTCTGTATTGAGAAAAACGTCAACCAGCTCTAACGCAAGGCCTGCGCCAATCACTCTGTCCCCCATACACAAAACATTTGCATCATTATGTGCACGCGTATACTTAGCGCTGAAATAATCTGAACAACAGCAAGCACGAATACCCTTAACCTTATTTGCCGCCATAGAAATACCCACGCCTGTTCCGCAGCAGAGGATAGCCTTGTCACATTCGCCGGACACAACCTTATCACAAGCCTTCTGTGCAGAGATTGCATAATCAAAACGCTCAGGTGTGTAACATCCAACATCTATATAATCAATCTTTTGTTCGTCCAAATATTTACGAATTTCCTCCTTTAACGGAAATCCTGCATGGTCACTTCCGATAGCAATCATTTTACTTTTTCTCCCTTTTAAGCTTTAATTCTCTTTCTGCCTGACTGAGTCTGAGATAGACAGGCATTAATTCCTTTGCAGGAATTTTATTTTTATCAGCACTCGCACGGGCAACACCAATACCGTTTTGATATCTCTGTGCCTCATCGGCAAGCACTGTGTTAGATAAATGAATATTGTTATAGCAAATCTCCGCTCCGTCACCGGCTATGATAACCTTGTCATATTGCTGAAGCTCATTTCTAAGTTCATCAATGGAAATGGCTCTGTCAGGACACAGGCGCAAAGCCTTGCCGCCGCTAATCTTAAACAAAGCATTATAAAACTGCATACGTCTTGCATCCATCACAGCACATACTACACATTCATCGCCTATAAAATTGCAGGCAATCGCTTCCAATGCCGATACAGAAACGCACGGAATATTGTTGTAAAATGCAAGCCCCTTAACCGTAGCCACACCAATTCTGACACCTGTAAAAGAGCCCGGACCTGCAGTAACAGCAATCGCATCCAAGTCACTATAGCTGTGACCCGCCATTACTCTTTTTATCATAGGCAACAGTGTTTCGCTATGGGTTAATCCTGCATTGATAAATTCACTTTGAATAACCTCATCACCATCTGTTAATGCAGCTGATGCAGTAACAGCCGATGAATCAACCGATAAAAGCATTTATTCTTCCTCGAATTTTTTATATATTTTAAACAGCCTTGACGTATCACTGCACTTCGTGATTTCCACAATCACCGCATCATCAGGCAAAGCACCGTAAACATTCTCGCTCCACTCTACGGCAATATACGCATCCGTATCCAAAAAGTCAAAAAAACCTGTGGAATACAAATCGTCCCAGCCTTCAACGCGATACATATCAAAATGATACAGCGTATTATCACCACCGATATAAGTATTGCATATGGCAAAGGTTGGTGAAGATACATCCGCCGCAATACCAAGACCCTTTGATAAGCCGGTTGTAAAGGCGGTTTTGCCCATACCAAGTCCGCCGATAAAAGCAATCACACTGCCCTTTGGCAATTGTGACGCTATTTGTTCACCAAGGCTGACGGTTTCCTCATATGAATCAGTAACAAACTCTCTCATTAAAACAGCCCTACTGTATTTCCGTTTTCATCAACATCAATTCGGAAGGCTGCCGGTGATTTGGAAAGACCCGGCATTGTCATAATTGAGCCGGTCTGCAGTACCAAGAAGCCGGCGCCATTTGACAGGGATGCAGAGGAAACTGTAATTCTGAAATGCTCAGGTCTGCCCAGTGCAGCCGGATTGTCTGAAAGACTGTACTGTGTCTTTGCCATACAAATCGGAACCTTATCCGCACCCAGTTCAATAAATTCATCAATCGCCTTTTTAGCCTGCTTTGTATAGTCTACTCCGTCAGCACCATAAATTTCTCTTGCAATGGTTTCCACCTTATCGTAGAGAGGCATATCCAAATCATAAAGGTGATGGAAATGATTTTCCTTTTCACAAGCATCTACAACCTTTTGAGCAAGCTCTTTAGAACCCTCTCCGCCCTCGGCAAAGCACTTTGTTACTGCAAAATCGGCACCCTTGCTTTCGCAAAAGCTTTTTACAAACTCAATTTCCCTATCCGTATCTGCATAGAAATGATTAATGGCAACAACTACGGGAACACCGAATTTCTTTAAGTTTTCTATATGTGCGCCGAGATTAACACTGCCCTTTTCCAGTGCCTCCATATTCTCACCGGCAAGCTCCGTCTTAGGAACACCGCCATTATATTTCATAGAGCGTACGGTTGCAACGAGAACAATACAGCTTGGCTTTAAGCCTGCAAAACGGCACTTGATATCAAGAAATTTTTCAGCACCCAAATCAGAGCCGAAGCCGGCTTCGGTGATGCAATAATCACCAAGCTTCAGTGCTGTTTTTGTAGCAGTTACGGAATTACAGCCGTGGGCAATATTTGCAAATGGACCGCCATGCATAATGGCAGGTGTATTCTCAAGAGTCTGAACAAGATTCGGCTTAATTGCATCCTTGAGCAAAACCGTCATTGCGCCGTCTGCTTTAATGTCTCTGCAATAAATAGGCTTGCCGTCATATGTATAAGCAACAAGAATATCCCCCAAACGCTTTTTCAAATCAAACAGGTCACCGGCAAGACAAAGTATTGCCATAACCTCACTGGCTACAGTTATAATAAAATGATCCTCACGAGGAACACCATTAAGCGTACCGCCAAGTGAACAGATAATATTTCTCAAGGCTCTGTCATTCATATCCAGACAGCGCTTAGCAAGAACACGTCTGGGGTCAATACCCAGTTCATTCCCCTGCTGAATATGATTATCAAGCAGTGCGCACATCAAATTATTGGCACTGGTAATCGCATGCATATCACCTGTAAAGTGCAGGTTAATATCCTCCATAGGCACAACCTGAGAATAGCCTCCGCCGGCTGCACCGCCCTTTATACCGAATACAGGACCCAAGGATGGCTCACGAAGTGCTATAACTGCATTCTTGCCAATTTTGTGCATACCCTGACCCAAGCCGATGGAAACCGTAGTTTTTCCTTCACCTGCAGGTGTGGGGTTAACAGCTGTAACAAGTATCAGCTTTCCGTCCTGTTTATTTTGAAGCCTCTTCAGCACTGCATCGGAAATCTTAGCCTTATAATGACCATAGGGCTCAAGCTCATCATCGGCAATACCGATTGAAGCTGCAATATCCTTAATTTTTTTCATTTTTGCTTGCTGTGCAATTTCAATATCAGTTAGCATAACATAACTCCTTAATGTTATTTGAATTATAGTATAGCATATTTTAAGCAATAATAAAATACTAATTTTTACATATTATACACAAATTTATTATTGACTTGAAATAAAATATATATTTTAATATAATAGTAACAGTATTTAGAAAGGAGGCACTATGGAACAAAAAAGAATAGGTTTCTTTGGCGGTCTTGACTGGGTTACTACAATTACCGCACTAATCGGCTCTGTATATGGACTTGCTCTTGTTTATAGTGCAACCTACTCCAGACTTGGCGAGGGAAAAATAATTACCAGTGATGTCAGAAGTATGCTGATATCCATATTCGGCGGTATCGTTTTTGCACTCATTGTATGCAATATCGACTATGCAATTATATCGAAGCTATGGCCGATCATTGCCGGCGGCTGCATACTGCTTATGCTTGTCACCCTTTTATTCGGAACTGCTGCCAATCCTGACAGACCGGATGCCAGATGCTGGCTTGATTTCAAGGTGTTTATGTTCCAAACATCTGAGCTGTTAAAGGTCGGTTTTATAATCAGCTTTTCTTATCATTTGGATATGGTTAAGGATCATATTGACAGATTAAAAAGCATTGTACCGCTGGTTATTCACGGAATGATTCCTGTCGCGCTTGTAATTGCCACAGGCGACTCAGGCTCGGCACTGATTTTCCTTATTATGTTTATCGGAATGTTATTTTTTGCAAAGGTAAATATTGGCTATTTTATTGCAGGTATATGTGCAATTATTGTTGCTTTTGCAGGGGCATGGAAGTTTAATCTTATTGACGGCATTCAGCGTGAACGTATCACAGCTCTTTTCTTTCCCGAGGAATATGCAGATACGCTTTATCAGCAAACCAACGGCAAAATTGCTATGGGCAGCGGCGGCTGGTTCGGTCAGGGCTTTTTAAATGGCTCAATGACACAAGGAAGAGAAGTACCTGTTAACGAAAGTGATATGATTATGTCCGTTGCAGGGGAAGAGTTTGGTTACATAGGTGCTATGGCAGTAATCCTGCTTCTGCTTGTGCTTGTATTAAGAGTGCTGTTCACAGGACTGAAAGCCAGAGATAATGTTGGCTATCTGATGTGCTCGGGAATATCAGTTATGCTGTTTGCACAAATCTTTATAAATGTTGGTATGGAGCTGTCACTCCTGCCATGTATTGGTATTACGCTGCCTTTATTCTCAGCCGGCGGTTCATCGTCACTTTGCATATATCTTGCACTGGGAATAGAAATGAGTGTATACAGATTTTCAAAATCACAAAATAAATCATTACTTTATGCATAATCCTTGCATAGGGGCGATAAAAAATAATTATATACAAAGGCGGTACAGTCAAAAAACTGTACCGCCTTTATGTATGCTTATGAAATTGTTGATTTTAAAATATTGTTTTGTATAAAATCCTTTGATTCCTTGATTTTGACATCAAGCAAGGTCTTGGAGGTTTTGTAATCAATTTTTTCATCTATATCAAAGCTGTCAATATCTGTTACAATTCTTGCATTAAGCTGTGCAGTATTAAGCAGTGAAATCTGACGTTCACTTCTCACGCTGTGAGAAAAAACAGCGAACTGCTTTTCAAAAATAATGCTTGTCACAAGACCGTGGAAGGAGTTTGTTACAACATATTCGGCATCTCTCAAATAGGAAAGTGTATCAAATGGATTTGCCTCATTTTTCAGGGTAAAGTCACCCTGTGACCACTGCTGCCATTGGGGAAAGAAATTGTCACAGACATATATTTTCAAACCCTTTTCATTGGCAAGTTTATTTGCATAGTTGATAAGCTCTTTATTTTCCTCGGCACAATAAACAAAAATATATTTTTCGTTATGCTTTGGTATACTTTTGATGTGTTCCTCCCACTGACTGTGGTTTAAAAGGAACACCGGATCAAGGACACAGAGCGGTTCTTTTTTACAGAATTGAGAAAGATATTCTTTAGAGCCTGCCTCACGAATTGAAATCTCATCAAAGTTCTGTAAATTGCGTTTGAAATATGCATCGCAATCCGTCCTGCACGCATTCATACCGATACTTGCGGCATAGCTTACAAAGCGAGTCCCCTTTTTTGTATTGTTTTTGAAGGTGCAGAAATAGCCGTCCTGAAAGCCCTCTGTAATATCGGGATTCCATACCTGGTCGCTGCCGACAACATAGGTGTCAATATCGCTGAAACACTGCGGAATTTCGCTTGAAAGTGCAATCGTTTTGTTTAAATCACGAAAATGCTTTTTTCTGAAATTCACCATTTTTATTCTTCTGTTTAACGTATTGAACACAGTTGGAGGCTTAACCATTTCAGCTATTTTCCAACGCCAGCTTTGATTTTTCTTTCTGCGAAAAACCTGATACCTGCTGCGAAGCGCCTTAGGAAAATACGGGATAATAACAGTTTTTTCATATGTATTGAGATATTCCTTCAGCGCAAAGCATTGAAGCATAGCACCAAAATCATCTGCCCAATAAAAGGTTAGCATTCCTATCATTTTTTCCGTTTGCTCCTTCTGTAGATGTTTATTAGAGGTAATAAAATTATAAATGGAGTGTGCATATAAAGTTTTATGTAGAATCGTCTATGCTTCTTTTTTTCCGTAGGAGATTGCAGTCTCGGCTGCTGAGCCTGCTGCTTACTGCATTTATAATACTCCATACGAGCACTTGAAGCGTTAACAATTTCCTCGCCCTTTTGGGTATGTGTAATCACAAGAGAGGTTCCCATTTCGTCATTCAGCTCAGGATAGATATTTTCAACTCCCCAGAAATCACCAAGGGTAATATCACTGCTTCGCATCTCGGTGCAGTACTTGCACTCATAGCAGGACGGACGAATGATATTATTATCAAAATACAAGCTGCAATATATATCGTCATTAAGCTTCCAGGTATGCTCTTTACCTTTTATATTGCAGGCAACTGTGTGGCCTCTATCCTTATTTCGCTTATCCCTGAAATAGTAGGAGGTCAGCTCACCGCCAAACTTGCTTTCAAGATGCCTAACATACTTATTCCATATTCCCAGAGACGGCACACCATAGCAAATCAAATCGGCAATAAACAGGTTTTCATACTCTTTATGGAGATATAGCTTTAATCCCTCACATTGGCATGGTGTTCCCACAAACATTACAAAAACATCTCGATCTAAAAGTTTTTTAATTTGCTTGTAGCTATGACCTATTTCACTTTGAACATATTTTGTGCCTTGAATTTTTTTAATATCCGAAGGCTTTTCAATGGCAATATGCCTTACAATACCTCTTTCTTCCATAGCTGCGCCGAAAACAACGCCGTTTTTTTCAAACACATAATTTGCAAGCACAGGGAAAACACCGCCGGAAGAGCTTGCATAACGCAAATCGTCATCATATGCTTTTGCGGCGTAGAAGCCCTCACATTTCTTTTCAAGGCGCTGACTGTTTATCATTGGGCAAACACCTGTGCATGCCTCACATCCAATACACAGCATAGGGTTTATAGAAGGATATGTAAAGCCCTCGCTGTCAAGCCGCATTTCAATTGCATTGACCGGACATATATTACTGCAGGCACCACAGCCTGAACAGCTGCTTTTTTTATTAATAAGATTACGTGCTGTCTGAGAATCACCATGATAATGCAGAGTATGAACGATTTTTCTAAACGTATGAAGCACCCTCAAATACCCCCTAAAAATCAGCTCTCTAAACGCTGTTTTATGAAAATGCGGTTCAATCCATGCTGTTGCAAAAACTCTGCGCCTGTGCATTTTCCATCTATTGATTTTGCGCAGCTCTATCTCATTATGTATGCCGGAAATCTCTGTGATATCGTCAACAAGCGCTTCAAAACGCAAAAGTTTTTTCAGGCTCTGCAGAAGATTCAGCTTTCGTACGGAATGGCTTTTATCGTGAACCCTAACCCTGTAAAGTTTTTTTGATATTGTTGCACAGGGATAACGATACAAATACGGAAGAAGCATCTGAAAATTCTGCCCCACAGGATATTCCGGTATTTTTCTATTTGGATATATGTTGAAAAACAAGGTCGATTTAAACATATAGCAGCCACAGCTTACATAGGATCTGTTTTCGAGTATTTCCCAAAACAGATTTTCATTTTTGCCATCATCAATATTTTCTCTCGGCTTTGCCGCCTCTCCCGTTTTTGTATCAAAATAATCGGGAATGGAACGCACTGCATTATACGCTCTATGAGAATTCAAAAAGTTAACACGGGCTTCAACGGAATATTCATTGAGAATATCGTCGCTGTCAGGCCAGATAAGGAACTCACCCTTAACATACTCAAGACCTCTGTTTATTGCAGCAGAGGCACTTTTGTGATCTGCCTGAACAAAGATATATTCAAAGCCTCTTTGCTTGAATTTATCCTCATACGACCCGGCAATTTCCGCGGTGCTGTCTGTTGAGCCGTCATTGACCAAAATCATCTGAATATGATTGTAGCTTTGATTTAAAATAGAATCGAGCATTTCACCCAAATAAGCTTCATTATTATAAACCGGAGTAACTATGGACACGAGACCTGTTGTAAAAGCAGTATTCTTATTAGTCATAGCCTTTATCCTTTCTTCGTAACGAATAGTAAACCCTTTGCATGAACAAAAGCACATTAGGATTGATAAAACAAACTATGTAAAGCATTCGCCATTTAGCAGATGTGGTTTGTCTTATTTCGCTCAAAAGCTTTCTACTGATTTTATTTGCGGCGCGCAGCTTACCTTTTCTGAGTGCCAAATGATAATATGTACAAAGACGAAGGTATGCTTTTTTGTTCCACTGCTGTGCATAATCATATCGTCCGCGCTTGGCTTCCCGTTCAGACATTAGATAAAACGCCTTAACATATGGCTCATAATTTTCAAAATTACTTTCCCATTTTTTTATTGAATTATCACCGTGCTGAAGATAATAATACAGCTTCTCATCACAGTAAGCGGTTTTGCCCTTGCAAAGAGCATATTCATATACAAAGAAAGTATCTTCCGTATAAATAAGATTTGAATTAAAGCGAATGCCGTCAATAACACTTTTTCTAAAAAGTCTGCCGCCGATAGCACCGGTGTTTGGAAAGGATTCCTCAATAAGCAGCTTCATAAATGCTTCCTCACTGTATTCTTCAAAGTGAGGATTTTTATTTACAGGCAGTGCAGGCGAATTTATAACCTCTTGCATTTGCTGCTCATCAAGCTGCATATATCTGCAAAATGCCATATTTATATCTTTATCAGCCATTTTGTCCATAAGTGTTTTAAGCAAATCGGGATGAATAAAATCATCGCTGTCAACGAAGAAAATAAATTCACCATTGGCATTATCAATAGCAAGGTTGCGGGCGGCAGAAACACCCTGATGTGATGCTTTAATCAGCTTTATTCTTCTGTCTTTATTCATAAGGCGTTCAACAATTTCTACTGTAGAATCCTCTGAACCGTCATCAACAACCAGCAATTCAAAATCACTGTATGTTTGATTTAATACTGAAGCAATACTGTCTTCAATAAACTTTTCTCTGTTGAATGCAGGTAAAATAACAGATATCATTTTGTTTCCTTCCTATGAAATAAAGATGGCTAAATAATGTATACGAAAGGGATTAACCCTGTTTTTTTCTGATAAGTGACAGAACTCTTTGGACGAGCTCTTTAAAATCGGGTGTTCTAAAATATCTTACAAAATAGACAGCACTCATAATCAAAGTGCAGATTACACCCTTTACTATAAACATAACTACACTGACCTCAGTAAGCTTTCTGAGTGCAAAATAACACAGAACCATACCGAAAAGTGTCAGCAAAACATTTATAAAATAATCTCTGTAGTAAACAATTGGTTTTGTATTGAGGAAGGATTTAAAGAGAATTCTCGGCTCATACAAGAAGCAGGTAAGCAAATTCGCAATCGTTGTAGCAAACAGAATACCGCTGAGCCCTATATATTTACCAAGAACGATTGACAGCACGATATTCAGCACTGCTGTGATGAGCATAATATAGCGTATCTGCCTGTACATTCCCGTACCCTCTCTGAATATCCATATAGGACGCATACAGATAGCATAATACTGGTAAAGGGCAATGGCTGCTACCGTATACTTATCAAGCAGCATACCCTCACCAAGCCACAGGGTAATAAAATCCTGCATTAAAAATGTCAGTCCTGCACAGACTACGCCACTAAGCCAAAAGCTTGTTATCTGTGCCTGATGAAACACACGATAGATATCCTTAGCCTTTGAGGTGGCAACAAGATTGCCGATACTGGGAGTAAGCGCCATAAACACCAGTCCTATAAGGGCTTCAATATTATTGGCTATGGAATAATAATTTGAATACATACCAACATAAACGGTGCCAATTAAAATCGACATCAGAATGTTGTCAGTACCATTTAGTGCAACGTAGGAAATTCTGTATAAGGCAAGGGAAAAGAGATTTGAGCGTATACGCTTTTTCTCTTCACCTTGAAGCTCAGCCTTATCCTTAATAAAGGGATAATTCTTATTTGCAACAAATGTTACCATAAGATTTCTTGCCACCACATAGATAACATCCAAAATAAGGTACGCAAGATATTTTTGGAAAACAATGATTGCAACAATCTGCAATATGGTCTTTATTACATTAAAGCATATTTCAACATTATCAAGCGTGGAGCTTTTTTGGTCAGCGGTTATAATAGAAGACTTATATGCAAAAAGATAGGAAAATGCATTTCTGCTTACCATTATAACGTAATACAGATAAAGATGAGGAATATCCTGATCCATATTTACAATATACTTCAAGAAAGGAATTAATCCCAAACCAACTACAGTTACAACCGCCGCTATTGTCCAATAAACCTTTTTAAAATAGCCGATGATTGCAGCCAATGCTCTGGTGTCCTTTTCGGCAATCGGTTTATAAAGACTGACATTCAGTGCCGTGCCTATACCCAAATCGACCAGAGACAAAAGCGTCAGCACATTGGCAAACAAACCGTTAATTCCCAGATATTCAACACCTATGTATTTAATAAAAAACCTTCTGCTGATTAATACAAGAAGAAGCATAATCAGCTTTTTCGCAACAGCAAACATTGCGTTTCGCTTTGCGTTTTCAGTTCTGCTCTTTTCGTTTAAAGACATACTGATTTCAAGAACCTTTCTGCTACAAATAGTATTTAAAATTAATATGCGTCAGCACAGATGAAATTTGAGCGGCGCAGCGGATAGCGAATGAATATTTCGTCCTATCCGTGATAAAGTTTTAAATAATCATCAAGACAATCTATTGACGATAAAATACGCTTTTTAATAATAACAGCTGTACCTAAAGCAATCACCAATGTAGGCACAGTTACGATAACAGCCAAGCGGGTGATGAAATCGGCTCTGTTTGCATATGCCTCATCCATATCAATATCACAGCCTGCATAGCACACGCAATTCCCTCTCAAATCAAAAACAGGCAAAAGAGAGGTCATATAAAACTGACCGTTATAGTTTGATTCAAATGCCTCAGGCGTTTTGCCTGCGCAAAGCAAATCCTTATATTTTTCAAGGGCTTTCGGATAAGGCATGATTTCGTTAATTTTATAATCCTTTAAATTGGTATCAACAAACAGATACATACCCTCACGCTGCATATTGTAAATATAGATATGCTCAAGATTCGGTATTTGTTCAAGTGTATTTTCAACCTGATTTTTCAGTGCCGCATACTGTTCATCAGCTTTACCTTCCGTCATTTCCTCAACAATTTTGCCATCAACTGAGGATGCAATAACGAGTGCTGCCCCGGTGCATATTCTTGAATAGCTTTCTCTTATATCCTTTGTATAAACATAGCCGGCAACGCTGATTACTACTGAATCAAGAATAATAGCCATCAGCAAAAACAGCACTACCACCATCTTATGCGTTTTGCCGCTTTTTATCTTTTTTCTTTTCATATATCCCCCATTACAGACATTAAGAATTGTATTCGTTAATAATTTGATCCTTAACATTCATAAAACATTTTAAAATATCCGGGTCAAAATGTCCCTCGTCCTGCGAAATCACGTCAAACGCTTTTTCTGGCTCCATTGCCGAATGATAGCATTTTTTCTGCACAATGGCATCAAAAGCATCAACTATGGCAACAATTCTGGCAGCAAGGGGAATATCCTCACCGCTTCTCTGTGCTATATACCCATTGCCGTCGTAGCGTTCGTGATGATAAAGTGCAATATCATAAGCAACATCAAGATACTTTGCTTTTGGCATTGACTTTTTAACATTGGCGATAATATCCGCACCATATTGAACGTGATTTTTGATGATGTCAAACTCCTCGTCCGAAAGACGGGAGGGCTTATATATAATTTCATCCGGAACGGAAAGCTTACCTATGTCGTGAAGCGGTGCTGCAAGCTCTAACATATTAAGCATATCAGCATCTAATTCCTGTGCAAACTTTTCATCCTTTGAAAGTTCTTCGCAAAGAATTCTTGTATACGCACCTACATGATCCGTATACTTCTCTGAAACAACATCTGAACGGCTCATAACAGAAGCAAAGGTACAAATCACATCTCTTTGATACTTATGGTTTTGGGTGTCGACACCAATCTTCTCTTCAAACACCTTGGCTGCCGATCTAAAAATTTTCTGCAAATCGGAAACGGAATAGGAATCATTGGACACCAGCTTACGCATATGCTTTATACAATCCCTTCTGTTGGGATCTCCCATATTACGGCTCAGCTTATTTACCGGGTGAATAATTTTGCTTTTGAAGTAACCAAAAATCACAAGATAAAGCGCTGCAATGATTACAAAAAGCACCATACCAAAGGATTTAACAAAGCCTGAACGCTCTGCCGCAATCGTGTTTACAGATATACCGCTGCACACATAGGCAGCACATCTGCCGTTTGAATCGAAAATAGGCATGCAGTAGGTCAGCACCTTGCCGTCGTATCCGTTTACAAAGATGTTTTCAACCTTTTCACCGGTTAAAAAAGCGTCTTTATAAGTTTCCCATTTATTATCATAGCTGACAACATTTCCCAAATCACGTCTTAATGAAGTTGATTTAGTATTATAAATGGTATACATACCATCCTCTCGCATCTGGTATATGGCAATTGAATCCAAATACGGGATGTTGCCGTTCAGCTCCTCCAGCTTGTTGGTAGCCTGAATATAGCTGTGGGTATGCTCCCCCTTCAGCCAGCTATCAACGCTGTCTGCATCAAATGAGCCTGCCACAACATAAGAAACCGTTTTGCACAGATTTGCATATCTTGTTTCAATCGCATTTGAATACAGGAAGGCAGAGCCTGCCATAGTAATAATATAAATTGTCACACACATAAGAAAGCTTACAATAATATATCTGAAGCTCAATGAATTTTTTAATTTAGCTTTTTTCATATAAATATAAGTATCTCCTATTACGAATTAACTGTTTTATCCTCAGCATCAATAATATATGCATCAAATTTTACATACTGCTCTTCCTTTGGCGGAAGCTTCATATAGTCGCCGTATAAATGGGTAAGCACATCATCATATCGCTCAAGCCCCCAGAGATAGGTATCCTCAAACGGCATCAAAATTCTTTTCTCAAAATATTCGCTTGGCATTGCCTCTTTGTCATAATCATATCTGCCTGCCAAAGCACCGCACAGGGCGGTTTTGGTATCATCATACAGCCTCAGCTGTTTTTCATAGGAAGCAATTAAAGATGAAAGTGAAATCAACTTGAACAGCCTTGACCTGACTACTGCCGCAATTCGCTTGATAATCAAGCCATTATATTTATAGCCTGTGCGGTAATAAATAATTTTTCTCAGTCTGTTTATCTCTTTCCTATGAGTAATTCTGCTTTTTTCATCATCGGGAACATTGTCAAAAGGAATAATGTCCACATAGATAAGTTTGCAGTCCTTTATATGATCCCTCATAGAATCATAGCTATATGTATTAACAGCACCGATTCTTGTGATTGGAAATTCAAACTCAGCAAATGCTTCATTGTTGATTAATACAAATTTATCGCCCAGTGCACCTGCCTTACAGACGGATATGAATTTGTCATAATCCTCTCTAAGCATTCCGAAGTCTATGTCATAATCCCAGGGAATAAAGCCCTTGTGGCGAACAGCACCCAGCAACGTACCCGACACCATAAAATACTTAATATCATTTTCCTCGCAGACATTGTGAATACATTTTGCCATATTAAGTTGTAGTGCCTGCATTTGCTGCAGTGTAAGTTTCTTTTTCATAAGTGCACCTGAATTCGGTTATATTTTCGCCTTATCCTTTTTTAATAATACCTGCAATTTTGCTTCTGACCTTTTTATAAAACAACTGTGTTTTTAAGATAAGTCTGTGCAGGCAAAAGGGCATTATGGAATACAATACAAAATCCCTTTTATACTGATTTGGGTAGCCCTCAAGGCTCATGGAATATTTTAAGTTTTTCCTAATTTCTTTCACCAGCATCTTGCATCTTGCATCCTTGTACAACCCTGCCTCGAGCATAGATATATATATTCTGAAGCAGCGAAGCACATAGTGTGAGAGGATTTTTTCATAAAATACAGTACCCTCAAACAATTTGCATATATCCTGCCATGCATAAAACTCCGTGAATTTTTTATCATCAAAGCTGCCGTGGCAAGCCGACTGCGGATACAGCACATAGCAGTAAAGCTTTTCCTTAATGTATTTGACTCTTTTACATTTTTTGAACACGGAAAAGAAGAACAGCGAGTCCTCGCAAACACAGTAATCGGTATTATACCTGATTGTGCCTACAAACCTTGCTCTGTACAAAACACCCCATGTCCAGAAATGGAGATATCGCCAATGCATATTCTTCATATCATCTGTATCAAGCACAATGGACGCATCAAGTTTATGGGGCCAGTATTTATCAAGACTGCCGTCAGGATTATACGCTTCCGCCTTACTGACAACAAGATCAATGTCATCGCTCATATTTTCATATAAATTTAAAATATAATTTTCTTCAATATAATCATCACAATCCACAAAGACAATAAATTCGCCTGATGCGATATCAAGTCCCCTGTTTCTTGTGGCTGAGACACCTTCATTCGCCTTATGGATAACCTTTATTCTGCAATCCTTTTTTGCAAACGCATCACAAATTGCACCTGACTTATCTGCCGAGCCATCGTTGATAAGAATGATTTCAAGATTTTTATATGTTTGATTGATGATGGATTGGATGCACCTGTCCAGATACTGCTCTGCATTATACACAGGTACAATTACACTAATTAATTCATTCATATTTTTATTTAAGAGCCCGCAGGGTTCTTTTTATTCCTTCATAAATATCATAATGTGCTTCATATCCTAACTTAGAAAGCTTGCTCGCATCAAGGACTGAGCGTGAAGCAGGATTAAAGGAGGCAGCCTGAGCATCGCTCGGAAGCTCAAGACGAACCGCAACACCGCTCAGCTCTGCTATCATTTGAGCCATATCTCTTATTGAAATAATGCCGTTTTCGAAGGCAACATTGTATGCTTCGCCGCAGGTGCCGTTAAACAAAACAAACAGCACTGCACCAACGCAGTCTGCAATATATGTATAAGAGCGAACCTGCTCACCCTTGCTTTTCATCACGATATCCTCACCGGCTGCACCACAGCGGAGAAATTCCGTTGAAGCCCTTGTATCGGCAGCTGTTGCGGTCAAGCCGTAGGTATGCGACAAACGGACTGTCAAGGCGTCTGCACCGTATTGTTTAACATAAGAGGCAAGCAAGGTTTCTGCCGCTCTCTTAGAACTGGGATAACAGGAACGAGGATTTAGAACATCCACCCAGCCATATGAATTTTCGTTAAAATCCTCACCACTGTACTGACCGTAAACCTCACCGGTGGAAATATATAACAGCCTTGCCTTCTTCTCGGCAGCGTAATCCAGCAAATACTTTGTGCCGAAAAAGTTTTGCAGCATCGTTCCCACAGGGTCAACCTCAAAGGCCTTTGGATATGCATTAGAGGCTGCGTGAATAATATAGTCAACATCAAAATCAAAGGGCAGCGGCTTTGTTATATCACAATTTATAAATACAAAGCTGCCGTTATCCATATATTCACGAAAGCGTTCGTTTGCACGCTCACTGCTTATATCCACGCCGTAAACTTTTGCACCTGCTTTAATCAGCGCATAGGAAAGCATTGTACCAATCATACCGCAGGCACCTGTTATAAGAAACCTGCTTGCAGTGATATCCATGTTAATCGTGCTTTTAATATATTCAATATCTTCAATAAAAACTTCGTTTTCAGTAAGCATAATTATTTTATCCAATCAGAATGTTCTTGCTTTAAAAGTGATTTGAAAATCTCCAAATCATCCGTAGTTGTAAGTTTGATGTTTTTCTCAGAGCCGTCTGCAAAATAAACCTGTCTGCCCATTTCAACCATAAGTGTACAGGAGGCTATGGAGTTTGTTATGCCTGCCTCAAGCGCCTCTTCGTGAAGTTTTTTCAGCTCCTTGACAAAGAAGGTCTGCGGGGTCTGTGTTCGCTTCAAGGTACTTCTGGCAATACTCTCGCCGGCACTCTCGCCGTCAGGTGAAAGCAGCATTGCCTCCTGACAGGGAATTACAGTGATTGCATTGCCCTTTTCCCTGCAAACCTCAATATTTTCGGTAATGATTTTTTCACTAATCATTGGTCTGATTGCGTCGTGAACCAGCACCAAATCATTGTCACCGGCATTTTCGGCAATCGCCATAACACCGTTTCGTATAGAGTCCTGACCGTTTACACCGCCTGGAACAATGATATCCAGTTTTGAAATGCCGAACTGCCGTGCGTATGACCTGAGCATTTCCTCCCAGCCGTCAATAAGCACAACCGCAATAGAATCAATCAGCGGATGGTTTTGAAACGCCTCCAGCGTATAAACGATTACAGGCTTGTCATACACATTTATAAACTGTTTGGGGATATCCTGCCCCATTCTGTTACCCTTGCCGCCGGCAATTATTAACGCAGTATTCATATGCTACCTCTCTTCAAGCTCTTTATATTCCCTGGTTCCTTTAAGCCCTATTGTGTAGCGCTTAAAAAACGGGATATCAAATCTGCTGTTGTTTTTTATATCAATAAGCAAAAGATAAATCGGTGCCGATAAGCCGAACATTGCACCGAAAAGCACACCGCGGTCGTAAAAGTATTTTTCGTTATACCCTTTAAACCAGGTTGATTCCTCCTGCTTAACACATCCAATTTTAACAGGCACGGCAATGGGATTCATCCCCGCCTTTATAGCCTGAATTAAAAAGAGATTATCCTCACCGCACTGATATTTTGCACCGCCGCCGAACAGGAGTGAAAAACGCAGTTTATGTTTACGAAGACTGTCAGTTCGTACGGCTATTTTTGTTGCGCCATATCGCAAAAAATTAAATCTTCCTATCTTGATTTCCTGCTGTGCCATAAACTCGGGGCGTTCGTTATCTTTATTGAGCAGTTCCAAATTGAAAACAATGATATCAGAGTTCTTATGCTCTTCAAAGGCACGGATAACATCCTGCGCCATACCATCATCGTAAACAACATCATCGTCAGCAAAAAGGATAATATCCGCATCCGAATTTTCTATTGCCAGATTACGGCTTTTTCCGATACCGCGATCCTTAACGCTGATCCATTTTATGCTGTGACCGTTATACAAAAACGTCTCTGTTTCCTCTCTGTCGCATTGGTTTATAACAACAGCGTCACTCTGGATATTCATCTTCTCAAGAAGAGAATGATCCGTACGGTGCATGGTGGATACTAAAATCTGTAATTTCACAACAATCTCCTATTTTATCAAGATATAATAGCGGCAAATTCCTCCAGTGCCAAAGCATTTGATAGCTTAGACTCTGTAAGCCTTTGGGGCTTGCCGTTTTTCATTATGTCAAGAAGCGCCGCCTCAACGCTGTCGTCATCACACTCGCAAACATATCCGATACCACGATCGGCAACCAGCTCAATGGCTGAAGTAGTGTTTGTGGTAAGGACGGGCACACCGAGTATTTCAGCCTCACCGTAAACCATTGGTGCAGCCTCTTTAAAGGAAGGCAGAAGAAGCAAATCGCTCTTTTGGAAATACGGATAAGGATTTGTTAAATGTCCTAAAAATTCTATTTCATCCTGCATTTGATATTTGTCACGAAGGGCAATTGCGTCCTCATACAAAGGACCCCAACCGGCTACTCTCCAGCAGAATTTGAAGCCCTGCGCCTTGAGTTTTGCAAAAATAGGTATCATTCTCATAACACCCTTTTCCTCGCAAATTCTGACAGGAGAAAAAATGTTGATAACGTCCTCGTTAACACTTACCTCATATTCCTCTGCCTTTCTCAAGGTTCCGGCAATATCATGACAGTTATGAACAGCGTAAACCTTATCGCCGGGAACCTCCGGACATTTTCTCTTAAAGCGCTCTGCCTGAGATTTTGAAACACCGGCAATTCTGTCAAATTTCGTATATATCTCAGCATTATAATGATTTTTTCCTGCGTAATCGGTAAAGGCACAATGTACAAAGGAAGCCTTTAAATCAGCGTCAACCGCATTTAAAACAAACTCATTACAGCCGCCGTAAAATACATTAAAGCTTTCATTTTGCATAAAAGAAATGGCAACATCATAATGCGCTTTGATTTTCTGCATATGGCTGAGTATACCGTAGGTCAGCCTTGTGCCGAACACTTTTGTCAGCACAACAAAGGCGGTTCGCCAAAACCATGTAAATAAACCATTCTGCCTAGCTTCAGACTGCTTTAACCCGAGAATTTTAGTAAAGCGGTTGCCTGAAATCAGCTTAATGTTTGACGGCACAGCGTCAAGCTGCTCACCAACATTTCCGAGAACGCAGAGTGTTACCTCATAGCTGTCGTTTTTGCTAAGCTCCTGCAGAAGGTTTATGAGTGCGTTTTGTATTCCGCCAACGTGCATATTATTATTAACTATCAGTATTTTCATAAGCTCTTAATCTCCACAACTACAATTTCAGGTGTATTAAAAACTCTGTAAATTTTTTCTTCCTTTGCAATTCCGGCAGATATAATCAGCTTTTTGTCACCAATATTATATTCACCCTTGCAATATTTATCTGTACCGAAATGCTCTTGTAAAACCTTGGTGCGAATCGGTTCTATATTGATAAGTCCACCATGCAGATGACCTGACAAAGTAAGGTCATACGGCAGGGCTGAAGTCGTTTCAAAATACTGAGGACGATGCATTACCAGCACGGAAAGCTCCTCATTGTCAAACTGATACGATAAATCTGTCAGCCTTTTTTGCGCCTGCTTTTCAAAATGGTATGTAAAATCGGAATAGATATCATCGCCATAGCCGATTATGTTTATACGTGAACCGTCCTTCTCTACAGGCACAACCCTATCGTTAATCAGCTCAACACCCATATCCTCGGCAAGCTGAGCCATTTTTTGAATATTCTCACAGTTTACCTCGTGATTGCCATAGGCATACAGCACATCGGCTATATCGGTAAGACCGCTTAAAAGCTTTTCGGAATTTGGAAAATCCGTATCCTCCATATTGATTAAATCACCGCCGACACAGATTATGTCAGGCTGTGCTTTATTAACCGCTTCAATTACCTTTTCATAATTTTTGCCATTATGAAAATCCGTAATAAGGCAAATTTTATATCCGTCAAAAGCAGGAGAAACCTTTTTTGATTCATATGTGTAATTTGTGACAACAACTCTTGCATTATCCCACACCACATATATTCCAAAGCAGCCGAACGCCAATACTGCCGCCAAAAACAAGGATAAAACAATTTTTAAGAATTTCTTATGCTTCCTCATTTACTTCAGCTTCCTTTTTTCTTGTACTGATATAAGCCTTTGCAAATTCATAGGCAATTGCACAAAATACTGAAATTGCAGTACCAACGGCAACAATCAGTATTGTATAAAGCCCCTGACTCTTTGCTGCATAATACTGAATGCCTGTGAGCAAATCAATATGTGACGCTGCTGTTTTGTCATTATAATCGTCAATTGTTTTGCTGAGGTCTCCGTAAAGCTGAGCCATTTCATCCTTAATGTCAACAATCTGCTCCTCAATAGATTCCGTAAGTGCAGAGATGTTAATTGTTTTGTCAGGCTTAACGCTGAATTTTTCTATAACACTGACACAATGCTCTGCATCAAGAGATGCATTGTTGGCAGCCTTTGAATAAGAAACATACTTTTCAACAAGAGTATCATAGGTGGTTTCTGTTTTCAGCTGTCTTGAACCATATGCATCACTATGAACATCATCTAATATAGCGAGATTATCGTTATTATTATCCGTGTTGTTATTATATGAGTTCGGCACATCCTTATTTGCCTCGGCAAATTTATCCATACGGCTCTTAGTAAGCTCTGCACGGGCAGCAAAGTCTTTTTGCTCAAGCTCAAAATTTTCTTTTCTCTCGGTATACTTTTCAATGAGAAGAGGCTTATTTTGTGTTATCTGACCTCTGTAAATATCAGCAAAAAGGTTCGAAACCTTATAGTCCTGAAGATGTGTATACTCACTCTTGATATCCATAAAGGTAAGTCCTGTTGACGGTGCACGGAATTCCTCATCCTGAAGCTGATAGCCTTCAAGAGAGGTTATCGTGGAGTCAATGCGATTGCTGATAATCTCGGCAATCTCGATATAATCATAATCACCTAAATCTCCGTCAAAGGAAACGTCATTGATATAGGCCTGTGTAGCGTGATTTTCCTGATAATAAGCAAGGTAGTTTTGCAGCAGTGAATCGAGTATATCTCTTGAGCTGGACTCAGATGCACCGACCTTGCCCTCATAGGTAACGCTGAAGGTGTTTGGCAGGTACTCATAATCCTCACCGTTTTCCAGCTTAGCCGCCTCAATCTTGAGCTCTGCATCAGGAACAACAGAAGTAATCGTCACTCTGGAACGGATTGAATCAACTGTGTCACTCAGTGATAAATCATTTATTACCGCTGTAATAACATCGGGAGAAACAATCTCATAAGGGTCAAAATCCTCTTCGTCAGGTGTTTTGCCTCTGGCAATACTGCTGTCATTATATTTGATTATAGCCTGTGCATTATAGCTTTGAAACATTTCAATGTAAGCAACAGATATTAAAAATGATACTAAGGCTGTTATAATGATAACAAACTTCCATTTATAAATATATTTAAATATATCCCAAATACTGAATTTCATATTTTATTCCTCATCAAGCTTCATTTTTCTTGTTAATAATTCCAGCAGCTTTTTGAACTTGTCTGAAAATTTAACGATTATAAATTTATAAACTATTACTATTGCAAAAATAACTACCACGAAAAACAGAACTATTTTTATAAACATTTTCACATAAGCCATTTTTGAAATAGGATGATGAATTATCGTAATATAATTATTTGATACTGACTCGATATAGTCATTGTCTGTCTGAATAGCCAAGTCAGAAACCTTACCGATATAGCTGCTGATTTCACTTATCATAGCCTCGGCATTTTCTACA
>JAMPGU010000027.1 GCA_023663865.1 Clostridium sp. | reverse complement strand
ACTTTGCTATTGGTGTCCTTATTGCAATTTAATTATTATGGTTTATTTTTGTTCTTAATCAAGAAACAAAAACGCAGAAATACTTGTGTATTTCAAGTACTTTTGACGCTGAGTAAGAGGAATCTACCAATTTAAACCATGGTTCAGATTTCTACTCATTGCCTAGTAAATAAAAAAAACAGCCTCCTTTCTCAATTTAGAAAACCGGCTGCTCGCTCTCGTACTTTTGGGCACGAAAAAAAGAATTACGTCTCTTAAACGGCAGCTGGCTAACTTATCTTTCGACTTAGTCCCTTTAGCTTTGCGTCACTGGCTTTCACCAGCTTTGCTATTAGGTTATTTACTTTTGACTACATTTGCATTATATTCCCTTATTCCCCATTTGTCAATACCCTTTTTTAATTTTTTTGCTGTTTGAAAAAAGGTTTCTGCCCATTTGTAAATGAACAGAAACCTTAATCTATTAGCTGAGGTGCCGTAACGAAGCTTTATTTGAGTACTTTAAAATCTACCTTGCCGATTTTTGTTCTTGGTAATTCATCAATAAATTCAATTTCCTTGGGAACAGACCACTTGGATAAATTCTGCATTCCGAAATCAAAAATCTTTTTCTTCAGTGATTCTTCATCGTCAGAAGCAAACTTTTTATTTTTTACAACATAGAGCTTCAGCTTGGTGCTGCCCTCTTCACCGGTTCCGATTGCACAGCAGTCATAAATTTCTGCCATTGCTCTGTATGCTTCCTCAATAAATGACGGATAAACAAGATAACCGCTGATTTTATATACTCTCTTGAGTCTCTGACGGTAATAAATATCTCCCGTAGCTTCCTCAATGAAGCACATATCACCGGTATGAAGCCATACTCTGCCATCGTCATGCTGAACAAGCATCTTCGCAGTTTCCTCAGGATCATTCCAGTAGCCCTGCATTAATGTAGGACCATAAACACACAGCTCGCCATCCTCACCCTTAACCTCTTCGGTGGTACCCGGCTTAACAGTCATAACCTCAATATTATAGGTAGGAACACCGATACAGCCCTGAGGTGCTTCTCTTCTCATATCTGTAAAGGAGCAAACGGTTACACATTCTGTGAGACCATAACCGGTTGCAAAATGGAACTTAGAGCCATTTTCTTTCAGCATTCTGTCCATTTTCTCTGTTAATGAATATGGAACAACATCTCCGCCTGAGCCAATCAGCTTCATTGTACTCATATCAATACCCTTGAGATAACCGGCTTTGTATACCTTTTCAAAGAAATCAGGAACACCGAATACATAATTAATATGATATTTCTTAATCGCATCACTGCACATTTTGGCATCAAACTGCGGGAACAATGCCTGTGCCATACCAACAATGATTGAATAATGCATACACATACCAAAGCCAAATCCATGGAATACAGGAAGTGCTGTCAGCATTGCATCATTGTCCGGGTCAATTTTCTTTTCAATTACGGTATCAACAACATCCCATACCTCATAGGATAAATTATTGATATTATAGTTAGACAGCATAACGGCTTTCGGATTACCTGTAGTACCACCGGTCATCATCGTAACTGCTGTTGCGTTATAATCTGTTTCAATCTTAACTGCATTGCTTTTAAGATATTCCTGACCCTCTTTAAGGAAATCTGCCCAGTCAATAAGCTTCTTCACGCCTGTTGCCTTTGCGGTCTTACCCTTAATCTTCTTTTTATAAAGCATGTTCGCAATTACACCATAGGGTGACTTAGGAAAATACTGTGCCGTTCTGCACTTAACAAGTGTAAGATCCTCCATATCCGAAAATGATTTTTCACTTACGTCAAAGCAAAAGGCAAACTTAGCCCCTACTAATTTTTTGGTGTACTGAGCTTCACTTGCAACAGATAAGGGATGAAGCATGGAAGCAATTGCGCCGATTTTATTAATGGCATATATTGCTGTAATGCACTGGGGCATATTGGGGGCGCAGACAATAATTCTGTCTCCCTTTTTTACACCGTTGGCAAGAAGTGCAGCAGCACATAAATCAACCATTTCATTTGCTTCGTTAAAGCTGACTGTATTGTTATAGTAGTAAAAGCAGGGTTTATCACCTCTTGCGGCAACAGAATCCATAAACTTTTCATACATTGTCTTTTTTACATCATATTTGCTGGTAAATTCAGCCATAGCAAACCTCCGACTTTATGAACAAAATCAATCCATTTGTACATTTATTGATGTTGAGATTATACCAAACTATTTTTATAATTTCTATAATTATAAAAATAGTTTATTTTTATTTAATAATTTGACTTTTGGGCATTATATGATAAAATGGTAAATAACTAATCAGTTTGATTCGGGGACAACGATATGGCATACAAAATAAAAAAAGATCCTATAGATAAAATTCCAAAGGCGCAGCTTGTTTTTTGGATAATCGTCCGACTGGCTATGCTGATCTGTGCTGCATACTCCTTCATTCACGGTGATGTGGTAATGGGCTTTGAAAGTATATTTTGCTTTATATTTACACATTTGTGGGATATGTTTCAGGTTTTCGGCAACGGAAGCTTTATTGAGGAGGTACCTCCGCTCAGTCAGACAATGCTTAACATCATTATCTTTATCGGGATTGTGATCGGCTCTTATTTCGAGCTCTTCGATAAAATACCATGGTTTGACAATATGATGCATATCATGTCCGGTCTGGTTTGTGCAGTATTCGGCTATGACTTTGCCGTTATTATTCAAAGGAAAAAGGGGCAGTGTGCCGCAACGCTTGCCGCACTATTTTCCATAATGTTCGCACTGTCCATTGCTGTTGGATGGGAATTTTATGAATTCCTTATGGACAGCCTTCACGGAACAAACCTGCAGCTGGCTAAGGAAGGTGCAGAAACCGCAGGCATAGATATTGCTAAATACAGAAACGAATATGGTTATTTGGGCTTGGTGGACACTATGACGGATATGATGATGAATTCCATAGGCGGAATCATCGGTATGATATTTATGATTGTCCTTAGAAACAAAAAGAAAAAAGAAAAAAATAATATTTAATATAGATTGGCAAAACTAAAAAATCACCTCATTAAAAATGCTTAATGAGGTGATTTTAATTTTTATTTATTTCTGTAAATGATAGCTTCTCTCTCCGGTCCGTTTGATACCATTGTAATCGGATAGCCAAGCTCGCTTTCGATGAATTCTACGTAGTCCTTTGTTTCCTGCGGGAGCTCATCGTAATTTCTAATACCGCGGATATCACAATGCCAGCCCTTCATGGTTTTAAGTACAGGCTTGCACTTTTTAAGTGTCGGCGTTGTCGGGAAGTCCTTAATAATCTCACCGTCAACCTCGTAACCTACGCAAATCTTAATTTCCTCAAGATAAGACAAACAGTCAAGTGCAGTCATAACCACCTGAGTTGCACCCTGACATTCAACACCGTAACGTGTAGCAACACAGTCAAACCAGCCAACACGTCTCGGTCTGCCGGTTGTTGCGCCGAACTCACCCTTATCACCGCCATGAATTCGAAGCTCCTGTGCCTCTTCTTCGTCAAGAATTTCGCTTACAAATTCACCTGCACCGACTGCTGATGAATAAGCCTTTGTTACAACAACAATATCTTCAATGCTGTGCGGAGGGAGACCTGCACCAACTGCACCATAGCCTGCAAGGGTTGATGATGATGTAACCATTGGATAGATACCAAAATCAGGATCCTTTAAGGTGCCAAGCTGACCCTCAAGAAGAATATTCTTACCTTCTTTCAGTGCATCAGCAAGATATTTGCGGGTGTCACAAACATAAGGTGCTATCTTTTCTCTGTATTCAACACAGGTATTATAAAGCTCCTCTTCATCAAGCAAAGGCTTGTTGTATACATATTTAAAGGTTAAATTTTTCAGTGTGCAGATATTGCTGATTTTTGCCTTGAGTGTTTCATCATCAAACAGCTCATTTACCTGAATACCAATCTTAGCATACTTATCGCTGAAGAATGGAGCAATACCGCTTTTTGTTGAACCGAACGCATTTTTGCCAAGGCGCTCCTCCTCATATACATCCTGCAGAATGTGATACGGCATCAAAATCTGTGCACGCTCACTTACCAGAAGATTTGGATTTAAGCCTGCTTTTTTTACATCCTCAAGCTCGGTTAAAAATTTATTTATATCAAGTGCAACACCATTGCCGATAATACAAGTTGTATGATCATAGCAAACACCGGACGGCATTAAATGAAAAGCAAATCTGCCATGCTCGTTAATGATTGTGTGTCCTGCATTAGCTCCGCCCTGAAAGCGGATAACAATGTCACTTTGACCGGCAAACATATCGGTAATTTTACCTTTACCCTCATCGCCCCAGTTTGCACCAACAATAGCTCTTACCATTTTAATTCTCCTATATATCATAATACGAGCCTTAACGACCCACACTCAATTATATTATAAGGAGATTGCATTGTCAATGAAATTATTAGGACGCAATGTGGTAAAAATTTAGTTATTATTGATGTTGTAATGCTATTTTTTTTATGATATGATAGATATAATAAATTAATTTTGAGGGCAAACTATGAAAATTTATAACGTAATGCAATATGGAGCAAAAGGCGACGGAAAGACAAATGACGCCTTTGCTATACAGCACGCCATTGATGATTGTGCAAAAAACGGAGGAGGTCAGGTTGTACTTACCAGCGGTCATGTATTTTACAGTGACTCCATCCGGCTGAAAACAAATGTTGACCTGCACATTCAAAAGGGTGCATCACTGAAAGCGACAAGCAATATCGACGGATATATCAGACCGAACAAGCTGATTAATGACCCTAAAACTGCATTAATCGGCAACCCGGTTACAGGCAAGCCAAGCTTTGTATTTATTTATGCTTACGAGGCTGATCACTGTACAATCAGCGGTGAGGGTACGATTGATGCAAACGGACACGCATTTGTTGCAAGAAAGGACCAATACTATGTCACCGGTGACTTTTATCCTCGTCCAACTGTTATGTATGTAGAAAAAAGCAATCATATTACCTTCAAGGAATTCACAGTAATTGACGCACCTTTCTGGACCCTTCACCCGGCAGGCTGTGACGATGTGCTGATTGACAGAATCAGAATACTGAATGACCTTGATGTTGCAAACAGTGACGGCATTGACCCCGACCACTGCTCAAACGTAAGAATTCTCGGCTGCCACGTAACCTGTGCCGATGACTGTATTTGTCTCAAGGCATCAAAGGGCAACAGCGAATACGGACCTTGTGAGAATATTGTTATTGACGGATGCACACTGATTTCCACCTCTGCAGCAATTAAAATCGGCACTGAGGGTGTGGGAGATTTCAGAAATGTTATTGTTTCTAACTGTGTAATCAGCAAATCAAACCGAGGCTTATCCATCCAAATCCGTGACGGCGGCAATGTTGAGAATGTAACCTACCAGAACATTATTGTGGAAACAAGACGCTTCTGTCCTGACTGGTGGGGTACTGCTGAGCCGATTGTTATTACCACCTTTAACCGAGATGAGAACACCAAGAGCGGTACGATTAAAAACATCCGTTTCTTCAACGTTACCACGAAGGGCGAAAACGGTGTATTAATTCACGGAAATGCAGATAATATTATTGAAGATATCACATTTGAGAACTGCAAAATCGAGCTTACAAAAACAAGCAAATGGAGCTGTGGTTTATACGACCTGAGACCTTGCCTTGACTATGGTGTGGAAAGCTTTGACAATTCTGCATTCTTTATCCGCTATGCAAAGAATGTTACTATTGAAAAAACAAAAAACCGCTGGGGCAGACTTTGCGACAATTATAAGCACGCGATTGATGCTGAAAATGTAGAAAATCTGGAGCTTATCCGTTTTAACGGTCACGCAGTCAACCCTGCAACAGAGGATTATAAATTTAACAACGTGAAATATACAGAGGTGTAATTATGGTAGAATTAAAGGGGTATAAGGTAAACAAGCTGACAATCGAAAATAAGGTTAAGCCCGGAACACAGCTCAAGCTGCAGAACCAGCTGAAATACAATGTAAATTACCTTGACGATAATAAAACCTGTATTGGCATTATGGAGCTGAGAATTGCTGACGCTGATTTAAATCCATTTGAAATAAAAATAGAAATGGTGGCTGAATTCAACTATGGAGACGGCGACGAAAAGCCTGACATTCATACCACCTCTTTTGACCAGCTGTTCCCCTTTGTCAGACAAATAGTGAATACGGTTACTTCCTTTACCGGTATGCCCGGACTGATGATACCGATTATGAAGCTGAACAAGGATACGGTTAAGGTAAACAACAGTACACCGAACGGCACAGATCATTCACCCTTGAACTGAAACTGAATAAACGGAAAGCACCGCAGAAAATTTACTTCTGCGGTGCTTATTTTTTATTGGCTTTATCTTATAGCATCCTTCATTGACTTTACATAATCATAAACCCTGCTTGGAGCATCTGCGCCATACTGTTCAATAATTTTCACAATAGCAGAGCCGACAATAATGCCGTCTGCAATATGAGAATACTGTGCTGCCTGCTCGGGTGTATTTATGCCAAAGCCTATAGCAACCGGAATGCTTGTTGCAACCTTAATTGCCTTTGTCACGGTTTCAAGATCTGTTTTAATCTCGCTTCTTGTACCTGTTACGCCCAGTGAAGATACGGTATATACAAAGCCCTCTGCATCACCGGCTATCATTTTAATTCTATCCTCGCTGGTTGGTGCGATGAGGGAAACCACTTCTATGTCATACTTCTTTGCTACACTTTGAAGTTCTTCCTTTTCTTCATAGGGCATATCCGGAATAATAACGCCGGAAACACCTGCTTCCCTTGCCTTATCCAAAAATTTGTCATATCCATACTTAAACAAAACATTCAGATATGTCATATATACCAAAGGGATGTCAATCTGTGACGATACTTTCTTGGTTAACTCAAATACCTTGTCTGTGGTAGTACCCTGTGACAGTGAACGCAAATTTGCCTCCTGAATAACAGGACCCTCTGCAATCGGGTCTGAAAAAGGAATACCGATTTCAATTAAATCACAGCCTGCCTTTGCCATATTCAACATAATCTGCTGGCTGACCTCCATATTCGGGTCGCCGGCTGTTACAAATCCAATAAATGCCTTGCCGTTTTCAAAAGCCTTTGCAATTTTATTCATTAATCTCAATCCCCCTGTATCTTGCTATTGCTGCCACATCCTTGTCACCTCTGCCTGACAGACAGCAGATAATGATATCGTCCTTGCTCATAGTCGGTGCAAGCTTAATAAGATGCGCTACCGCATGTGCAGATTCAATTGCACAGATGATTCCCTCTGTTTTTGCAATATACTCAAAGGCATTAACTGCCTCATCATCTGTTACAGGCACATATTCGGCTCTGCCTGTATCGTGAAGATTGGCATGCTCAGGACCGACACCCGGATAATCAAGACCTGCACTGATTGAATATACAGGTGCAATCTGTCCATATTCATTCTGACAGAAATACGATTTCATTCCGTGGAATACACCCAGCGTACCGGTGGAGATGGTTGCCGCAGTTTCACCGGTATGAATACCCTTGCCTGCTGCCTCACAGCCGATAAGTCTTACATCCTTGTCCCCAATGAAATTATAAAACATACCCATAGCATTAGAACCGCCGCCCACGCATGCCATAACAGCGGTTGGCAGCTTGCCCTCCAACTCAAGTATCTGCTCACGTGCTTCCTTTGATATAACGGACTGAAAATCTCTGACAATCATCGGATAAGGATGAGGTCCCATAACAGAGCCGAGAACATAAAAGGTGTCATCCACTCTGGACACCCATTCACGCATAGCCTCATTCACCGCATCTTTAAGTGTCATTGTGCCGGTAGTTACAGGATGCACCTTTGCACCCAGCAGCTCCATACGATAAACATTAAGTGCCTGACGGTCTGTATCCTCTTTACCCATAAAGATTTCACATTCCATATCCATAAGGGCAGCGGCAGTGGCTGTTGCAACACCGTGCTGTCCTGCACCCGTCTCAGCAATAACACGTGTTTTGCCCATCTTTTTTGCCAGCAGGCACTGACCCAAAACGTTATTGATTTTATGACTTCCGGTATGGTTTAAATCCTCACGCTTAAAATAGATTTTGGCACCGCCTAAATCCTTTGTCATTTTTTCTGCATAATACAAAAGAGACGGTCTGCCTGCATATTCATTAAGCAGTGTATTCAGCTCCTGATTAAATGCGGGATCATTTTTATAATGCTCATACGCATTTTCAAGATTTATAATTTCATTCATAAGGGTTTCAGGGATATACTGACCTCCGTGAATACCATATCTTCCTTTACTCATCTTACACTCTCCATAATCTGTTTTATTTTATTATAATCCTTATATCCATCTGTTTCAACGGATGACGATAAATCAACACAATAAGGATTTACTTGCTCCAAAGCATTTTGGATATTGTCAGCGCCTATTCCTCCTGCAAGGAAAAAGGGCTTATCTGTTTTTGGTATTTTGCTCCAATCAAAGGCTTTTCCTGTGCCGGTGCCGGAATCAAAAAGCAGATATTCCGTATCATACTCATCAATATGAGCAAACATATCCGGCTTAAAATATTTGATAACAGGTGCATTTATTTTTTTACAATACTCGGCAGTCTCGCTTCCGTGAAGCTGAACAAGGTCAATGATTCCTGCACTGAGTGCGCTGTTAATTTTGTCAATATCGTCATCAACAAACACACCGACAGCCTTGATTTTGCTGTCAAGCCCTGCTTTCAGCTTTTTTGCCGTATCAAAACTTATACTGCGCCTGAAGCCATCGCTCAAAATAAACCCAATATAATCAGGCAAAAGTGCATTTACATATTCAATATCCACATTTCGCCTGATACCGCAGATTTTAATTTTTGCCATAAAGCAGCTCCTCCAGCACAGCCTTTTTGTTCTCAGCCCTCATCAGCGTTTCACCAATCAGAACCGCATCCGTCTTGTTATCAAGCAGCACCTTGATATCCTCGTGAGAGGTAATTCCGCTTTCGCTTACAAAAATAATATCCTTTGGTATCATTCGGCGATACCTTGTTGAATTGTTTACATCAACGGAAAAATCCTTGAGATTTCTGTTATTTACACCGATAAGCCTTGCCCCTGCCTCAATTGCCGATTGAATTTCGTCCTCATCATGCGCCTCTACCAAAGCAGACATACCAAGAGCATCACAGACAGAAATATATCGGCGGATCGTTTCGGTATCAAGCAGCGCACATATCAGCAGCACTGCCTTTGCACCAAGCAGCTTGGCTTCATAAATCTGATAATCACAAACTGTAAAATCCTTGCGCAAAACAGGAATGGAAACCTTATGTGCAATTTCCTCCAAATACTTGTCACTGCCCATAAACCATTTTGGCTCGGTAAGACAGCTGATACACGCAGCCCCTGCCTTTTCGTATTCCTCTGCAATTTCAAGATAAGGGAATTCCTCTGCGATTACACCCTTTGAGGGCGATGCTTTTTTTACCTCGCATATAAAAGAAATTGTATTCCCTTTCAGCGCCTTTTCAAATTCAAAATCACCTTTTGGAAGCGACAGTGCCTTCGCCTTCACCTCTTCCACAGGCGTTTCTTCCATAATTTTTTTGTAGCGCTCCTTGGTAAATGCAGCTATTGTATTTAAAATATCCGCCATTGCTTATTCTCCGTTTGTTGTTCTGATAAAGCCCTGCAGCACCTCATAGCCCTTACCTGACTGCATAATTTCCTTTGCCTTTTCAATGCCCTCTTTAAGCGTTATGCCGTCTGTATCAACATAGATACACGCACCTGCATTCAGGGCAACCGCTGTTTTCTGTGCAGCTGTTCCGCCGCCGCTGAGGATTGCCTTTGTAATCTCAGCATTTTCTGCAGGGTCACCGCCTTTAAGCTCTTCCTTGCTTACTCTCTCAAAGCCGAAATCCTCAGGCTTGATTGTATAATATTTGATGCTTTCTCCTCGAACCTCGGCAACAAAGGTTTCACCGCAGGCACTGATTTCATCCAGTCCGTCAAGACCGTAAACCACCATAGCATCCTTAACGCCAAGCTTAACAAGTGCCTTTGCAATCTTCTCGACATAGTCCTTGCTGAACACACCTAAAAGCATTCTGTCCGCCTTGCCAGGATTTGTTAAAGGACCGAGAATATTAAACACAGTACGTATGCCGATTTCCTTGCGGATAGGACCTACAAAACGCATTGCACTGTGATATTTCTGTGCAAAGAAAAACACAATATTGTTATCACTCAGCGACTTCCTCATAAGCTCCGGCTCGCAGTCAATTTTAACACCCAGTGCTTCAAGACAATCCGCAGTGCCTGATTTTGATGATGCTGCACGATTGCCATGCTTTGCAATGGTTACACCTGCGGCAGCTGCAACAAAACCGGAGGTAGTTGAAATGTTAAAGGAATTTGATTTGTCACCGCCTGTACCTACAACATCCAAAGCGTGACAGCCAAGCTCGAAAGGCGTTGCCTTTTCACGCATACCGTCAGCAGCACCTGCGATTTCGTCCTCGGTCTCGCCCTTCATTGCCAGTGCTGTTAAAAAGGCGGATGTAACAGCAGGTGTTACCTCACCGCTCATAATTTCGTTAATCGCCTGCTTAGATTCCTCAAAGGTTAAATTTTCTTTTGCTACAACCTTCTGCAATAATTCATTAATCATAAATCACATCTCCAAAAAATTCTTTAATATTGTAACGCCGTGGGGTGTCATAATGGATTCAGGGTGGAACTGCAGTCCGTAAATATCCATATCCTTATGCTTTACCGCCATAATTTCATCGTCATCCGTCCTGCCGATAATTTCAAGACAATCCGGCATAGTTTCCTCAACAGCAGATAAGCTGTGATACCTGGCTACGGGAATGCTCTCCTCCAGCCCCTTAAAAATAGGGGAGCTGTTGTCAATCCTGCACATACTCTGCTTTCCGTGCATAAGTGCCTTTGCATAGCTGACTGTTGCACCAAAGGCTTCACAGATTGACTGGTGGCCAAGGCAGACGCCTAAAATTTTTGACGATGTACCAAGCTGCCTTGCAACCTCAATGCATACCCCTGCTTCCTTCGGTGTTTTTGGACCGGGTGATAAAATGATATATTCCGGCTTTAGATTTTTTATTTCATCCACAGTCATTTCATCATTTCTTATCACCTTGATATCGGGATTTATTGTACCGATAAGCTGATAAAGATTGTATGAAAAGCTGTCGTAATTATCTATCAGTAAAATCATATTAGTCCTCCCTGCAGGCTTCCAGTGCTTTGATTACAGCACTTGCCTTGTTGATGCATTCCTGATGCTCCTTTTCAGGCACACTGTCTGCAACAATGCCTGCACCTGAACGAACGTAAACCCTGCCGTTTTTCTTAAAAGCAATTCTAATGGCAATGCAGGTGTCAAGATTTCCTGTTAAATCAATGTAGCCTATAGCACCACCGTAAATGCCGCGCTTGTTATTTTCAAGCTCATTAATGATTTCCATAGCTCTGATTTTAGGTGCACCTGACAGGGTACCTGCCGGAAGAACCGCATCCACTGCATCCAGTGCCGATTTATCATCACGAATTTCGCCCTTTACAGTTGAGCCTATATGCATGACATGGCTGAATCTTAATATTTGATGATATTTGTCAACCTGAACTGTACCAAACCTGCTGATTTTGCCAAGGTCATTTCTGCCAAGGTCTACCAGCATATTATGCTCACTGAGCTCCTTAGGGTCTTTCAGCAAGCCCTCCTCAAGCTGTTTATCCTCTGCCTCTGTTTTGCCTCGCGGTCTGGTACCTGCCAGCGGATAGGTATAAAGTGTTTTATCCTCCAGCTTAACCAGTGTTTCAGGTGAAGCACCGGCAATTTCAATATCATCACTGGAAAAATAAAACATATATGGTGATGGGTTTAATTTTCGCAAAACCTCATAAGCACCAAACAAAGAGCCCTCCATCTCAGCCTCAAGCCGATTTGACAGTACCACCTGAAAAATATCGCCCTCGCGGATATAATTCTTTGCCTTTTCCACCATTGCGCCATACTGTTCACTGTTAAATAAGGGTTTAAACTCTGTTTTCAGCACCGGCTTAGGAGGTATCGGCATTTCGCCGTTTTCTATTATATCCCGCATAATTTCAATCTGCTTGGATGCAATACTGTAGCTGCGCTCAACATCATTGGTTAAAAGATTGGCAATAAGGATAATCTTATTTTCTTTATTGTCAAAGGCTACAACCCTGTCAAACAGCATAAGGTCTACATCCTTAAAATTGCCGTCATCATTTGCATCAAGATTAAGGCCGGGCTCACTGTACTTGATATATTCATAGCCGAAATATCCTACAAGTCCGCCTGTAAAGGTAGGCAGATAGTCAAGTCTTGGACTTCTGTGCTTATCAAGAATTTCCTTAATATACTTTTTAGGACTGTCGTTATAATGCTTTGCACCATATTCATCAATCACGGTTACCTGTGAATTTGTACAGCTGATTTCTGCCTTAGGGTCAAAGCCTAAGAAGGTATATCGGCCTGTTTCCTTTGTGTCCTCAACAGACTCCAGCATATAGCAGTGGGAACTGACATTTTTCAGCTTCTTCAGTACATCCAGTGCGGACACTGTCATCGGCATTTCTGCACTAAGGGGAACAGCCTTATAATCCATATACTTCTCTTTTACTTCATCAAGACTTGGTTTAATTATCATATAAGCATCTCCAATCTGAATCCTGCAAATAAAAAAGCCCTTGACAAAGCGCAATGCTCTGTCAAGGACGAAAAATCTTTCCGTGGTGCCACCTTGATTTATGGTAATTACCATACTCTTTGCAAGATACTATCATATCTCCGACCACTAACGTAGGCCAACACGTTATGGAATACTAAGCCAAATGCCTTTCACCATACCCTCAGCGGTCCATTTAACAAGCCGTTTACTGCCCCATTCCCAGCAACAGGAGCTCTCTGTGAATTCGTATCTCGTTTTTATCTCCGCCTCAACGGTTTCATATTAAGTTGTAAATATAATATCATTATTCCGGTTTGTTGTCAATATTCTTTTTAAAAATTACACTTTTTGCTATGACCGAATAAATTATGAAAAAAGAAATAAACGAGGCCGCAAGAGCAATATCGCACTGAATATTCTCTGACGGCGGAGACAACTCGTAATAACTGACAATCCCGGTCAGCAGCAAAATAATATACAGTGCATATGCCGATACCGCAGATAAAATCAATACAAGTACCATTACTGCCAAAATTTTTAAAAATCGTTTCATAGCCCATCCACCTCGAAAATATGGTAACACATACAAATCAAAATGCAATAGAGGCATCGTGGATTTGTTCTGCGCTTCGTGGATATTACTTTGTAAGCAGTAATTTTGCATAAGCATTTTCCAGTGTTGAATTAAAAATAATACTGTCGAAATCTTCAGCACTCTCATACTCTGCACGATCCTTGGCTGTAACAAAATAAAAGGGAATGCTTTTACTTTTGCATACATTCATAAAGGTCTTTACATTTTCGGGGCAGGTGGCAGAATGATACATTGTATGCAGCACAGCATCTACACCATCAAGCCTATAATTATTATAGTCTATATTTACATATGGGTGAATAATCAAAATATTTTTCGGTGTAAAAACAGGGTCGATAATCCTTTGTGCGCCCACACCGGACAAAATAAATTCATCCTGAGAATTGGCACTTTCCGTCCTGACAGCCGGCAAAATCGTATCATAGCTGATATAAACACCCTTTGGCTTTTGCTCCAAAAATGCAACAGCATTCATAAAATTAACCGCCCCATTGGAATTTATATCCTCCGGCGGAAGATTGCTTGCCACTAAGACAATGGGCTTGTCACAAAAAATATTTCCCAGCAGAGCCCCTGTATAAGCCAGTGTATCACTGCCGTGAAGTAAAATCACACCAAGATACTTGTCGAAATCCAGACCCTTTATAAATGCAATCAGCTCTTCCCACCGTGCAAAGCTCATATTCTCTGACAATATGGAAAAAGGGGATACGCACTCAAATTCAATATCCGCATAGTTCATTCCCTCCAGTATTTTAAAGGGATTGTCCAGATGAATATTGCTTTCCCTGACTGACGCAATTGTACCGCCTGTTCCTATTACTAAAATTTTCTGCATTATATCACCCTAAAAGGATAGACTGCCGAAAGCGTTAATGCCGAACAGCAGTCTATTTTTTATCTAATTCTATTTTGTGAAAAATACCTTGAATGCCTTATATGCCATATAGGTATCAATCTTGCTGACAATCTCATAAGGAGAATGCATAGAAAGCACAGGTACACCTACATCAATAACATCAACATCAAGATTTGCAATATACATAGCAACGGTTCCGCCGCCGCCTGCATCTACCTTGCCCAGCTCACCGCTCTGCCACAAAACACCATTATTCTCCATCATAGCCTTAACAAAGCTTACGAACTCCGCAGAGGCATCACTTGTTCCTGACTTACCTCTTGCGCCGGTGAACTTGGTAACACATACACCCTCATTTATAATTGAAGCATTATTTTTTTCAAACTGTGTCGGCCATGTTGGGTCAAAAGCAGCATTCACATCTGCTGACAGGCACTTTGAATTTGACAATACATCTCTGCCCTCAAAGCCCTCAAGCCTTGCCAAATCCTCAACAAAATACTTGAGGTAGCTGGAATTCAAGCCGGTGTTTCCGTCAGAGCCGGTTTCCTCCTTATCTGTCAAAACGGTAATGGCAGTATACTCCGGTGCTTCATCAATCGCAAAAACAGCCTGCATAGCCGGATAGGAGCAAACACGGTCATCGTGACCATAGCCGCCGATCAGACTTCTGTCAAAGCCGAGATCATCCACTGTAAACGCAGGTACAAGCTCCAGCTCAGCAGACAGGAAATCACGCTCAACGATACCATACTTTTCATAAAGAATATTCAGGATATTCAGCTTAATTCTTTCACTCTCGCTGTCATCCTTAAACGGACGGGAGCCGATAACAACATTCAGCTCCTCACCTCTTACAATCTCATTTGCCTTGCGTGACATCTGCTCAGCACCGAGATGCGGTAAAATATCTGTAATGCAGAACTTTGGATCCGCTGCATCCTCACCGATTTTTACATCAACATAGGTTCCGTCATTCTTGCAGATTCTGCCGTGGAGAGACAGCGGAATCGCCGTCCACTGATACTTTTTAATTCCGCCATAGTAATGTGTTTTGAAAAAGCCCAGTGATCCATCCTCATACACAGGGACCTGTTTTAAATCAAGTCTCGGAGAATCAATATGAGCAGCAGCAATACGCACGCCGTCATTAATAGGTCTTGTGCCCTTTACACAAAGGATAATTGCTTTGCCTCTGTTGAAATAATAAACCTTATCTCCTGCATTCAGCTTGCCGCCAAACTTGTCAAATTCTTTAAAGCCATTCTCTTTCGCCAGCTCTAACGCGGACTTTGCAAACTCACGCTCTGTTTTGTTTTCAAACAAAAATTTCTTGTAGCCCTCACAGAATTCATCACAGCTTTTCAGCTCTGCTTCATCTAAAAAGTCAACACCATTCTGCTTTTCATAAAACAGCTTTTTCTTTAATTCCTTTGTTTCGTCGCTCATAATATATCCTCCAAAATATTATTAATTTGTGTTTTTATATCCTCACCGTTATTGTAAATCACATAATCGGCATTATCAATATAGTATTCCTCACTCAGCTGTGAATTTATTCTTTCCATTGCTTTGTCCATGCTTATTCCGTCACGGTCAACAATTCGTTTTGCCCGCAGTTCTTTATCCGCTATAACAGATATAATCACATTGCATTTGTTCTGCGCCTTTGCCTCAAAAAGCTGCGGTGCGTCAAGCACAGAAAGCGGACCTGCTGCTTTTTCGCATTGTGCAATAACCTCGGGATGAATGATACTATTTAAGGTTTTCAGCTTTTCGCTGTCGTTAAAAACAATTTCACCCAGCTTATTTCTGTCAAGCCTGCCATCTTTAATAATAGCATTACCAAAAATATTCGCAAGCTTATTTAACAGCGGTAAATTATTCTCATAAATATTTCTGACAACATTGTCGCTGTTTATTATATGGAAGCCAAGCTGCTTTAAGTAATCACAAACATATCCCTTGCCGGCTCCGCTTGGACCTGTTAAACCAATAAAAAATGGCTTTTTTAAATCAATAATGCTGAAAGCAGCAGCACGGATTAATCTGTTATAAACCGCCATTCCCACACCTGTGGTGCTCGGAATTCTGGCATAAACCTTTTTTGCGCCCATCTCGTCAAGCTGTCTAAGTGCATAAAAAAGCGTCTTAGCCTGACTTAAATCATCATTTTCTTTTCCGAAGGTCACCTTGGGAATGGTTACATTGTCCTCCTCAAAGCATAGCGCAAAGCAGTCTTTTTTGGAATTGACAAATTGCTCGTAGCTTTCTTTGTCTGCATTCACAATAAACACTCTTGCCTTTGGTGCATAGTGCTTATATTTCATACCCGGGGATGCCGCAACCTCGTCATTCTTCATTCCCTCAAGGACAGCTCTTGCTACATCCACTTCACCGATTACTGCCTCTATCATTTCCTTTGTCACTGCACCCGGTCTGAGAATAGTGGGGGTATCGACAGCCAGTGTTATAACTGTTGACTCTACACCAAACGCACAGTCACCGCCATCAATTATGGCATCAATCTTTCCGCTCATATCCTCAATGACGTATTTCGCTTTGGTTGGAGACGGAAGCCCTGATGTGTTGGCACTGGGGGCTGCAATAGGGCATCCGCTTGCACGGATAACCGCTCTTGCCGTTTCATTCTCCGGCATACGAACCGCAACTGTATCAAGCCCCCCTGATACCACACTGCCTATTTTTTCGCTTTTCGGCAGGATGATTGTTAACGCAGCAGGGAAAAAGGCATCAATCAGTGCCTGCGCCTTGGGTGTAATTTCTTTCACCAAAGGCTTAATATCCGCTTTGTCCGCAATGTGAACAATCAGCGGATTATCGCTGGGGCGCCCCTTTGCCTTGTATATATTTCTCACAGCATTTTCGTCAAGGGCATTTGCCCCCAGACCATAAACCGTCTCTGTAGGAAATGCCACCAGTCCGCCCTTTGCCAAAATCTCACCTGCAAGGGATATATCATATTCACTTGTGGATAAGATTTTTGTTTTCATAATTTATACCTTACATTTTTTATTCATAAAATAGAATTTATTCTGCTTTATAGCAATATGGGTCTAAGCTGTTTAGCGGTGCATCCTCAACATACTTTACCACTGCAATATATTTTTCGCCGTCGGCAGATTTATACAGCGTACATTTGTAGCTGCTGTTAACCTTATCAAAAAAGCTCTCATTATCCGATTTTGCATCAAAATATTCTACAGCCTCTGCATCATCGGGAATACTGCTCACAGGAATATATACTTCTTCGTTATAGGTTATTTTATCTTCATCATTTAAGATTACTGCCTTAGCGTCTGCCTTTGCAAACAAACCCAAAGCAATAATTCCGATTGCCATTAATACAATAACAGCAGCTGCACCGATTTTATTCTTGCTCATATATAACCTTTTCATTTTATTTTTCTTCTGATTTTGAATTTGTTATCAATAGTGCCAGAATACCTATATCCCCGATTAATTTTATGAAGAAGGAATGCGCAGTAGGAATTATAAGATTTGTAATTGTGCTTATTATCAAAACAATTCCAACAACAGCAACGAATACTGCATAGCTTTTCTTTTTTATAACTGCCGCCATAACGATGGAACAAATAACAGTGAGAATAATTGCCCCTGAAAACAGGTAGTCAAACAAAACCTCACCATTAAATCTTATGTCTAACACGCCTAAGGTTACAGCTGCCACACTGAAAATCGTTATGAAAATATTTAAAATCGAAATGAATTTCTGTTTCATATTCTCACCCTATGACCTCCCTTGTTAAAGGAGGCTTATTGCTCTCTGATTTTTATTTCAATCTCAGATAGTTTTTCGTCAAAACGTGCTTGGTCATTTGTTTTTTGAAATTCTACAACAGCATCACTGTAGCTACGATTTATACTTGAACTTTTTACAAACTTTTTAAATCCACCGAAGAACTTTTTTAAATTAAAAAACAAAGACGCCTCAAGAATTACAAAAAATATCGCAACGCAAATATAAACATATGATAAATTATCTATAAATTTAATAATTGCCAAAACAAAAATTGTCATCAGTATAATATCAATTATCACCTGAATAATAAAAAACTTCTCAAATTTTGATTTATGTGATTTCACATAATCTTCCACAAATTCCCGTGTGTTCATATTTACTCCTCGCCCTGTGCTTTGAGCTTTTCGGCAGTGTCGGCAGTGATGAGTGCATCAATCATTTCGTCAAGGTCACCGTTTAAAAACTGTTCTAATTTATACAGGGTTAAGCCGATTCTGTGGTCGGACACACGGCCTTGTGGGTAGTTATACGTTCTGATTCTCTCACTTCGGTCACCTGTACCAACCTGTGCTTTACGCTCGCCGGCAATCTCTGCATCGTGCTTAGCCTTTTCAGCATCGTAAAGACGTGAACGCAGTACCTTCAGCGCCTTTTCCTTATTCTTGTGCTGGGAACGCTCATCCTGGCACTCAACGACTGTACCTGTCGGAAGATGTGTAATACGGATTGCAGATGACGTTTTGTTAATATGCTGACCACCTGCACCTGATGAACGGAAGGTATCAATCTGCAAATCCTTTGGATTGATATCAAAATCAACCTCCTCAGCCTCCGGCAAAACTGCAACCGTAGTGGTTGAGGTGTGAATTCTGCCCTGACTTTCGGTTTCAGGTACACGCTGAACACGGTGAACGCCTGACTCAAACTTAAATCTTGAATACGCACCGTCACCTTCTACCGAAAAGCTGATTTCCTTATAGCCGCCAAGTCCTGTTTCATTGGCATTGAGAACCTCTGTTTTAAAGCCTTTAGCCTCGGCATACATAGAATACATACGGAATAAAACACCTGCAAAAAGTGCGCTTTCCTCTCCGCCGGCACCGCCGCGGATTTCTATAATAACATTCTTATCATCATTAGGGTCACGAGGAAGAAGCAGTACCTTCAGCTCCTCGCTTATGGTTTCCATATCTGCCTTGCTCTGCTCAAATTCTTCCTTAACCATCTGTGCAAAATCGGCATCCATTCCGCCCTCATCCATCATAAGCTTTGACTCCTCAAAGGTTTCTTCAGCTTTTTTGTACTCACGGAATTTTTCAACAACAGGGGTTAAATGCTTTAACTCCCGCATTAATTTGGTATATCTCTCCTGGTCTGAAACGATATCCGGGTTGCAGACTAATTCGTTCACCTCTTCAAATCGCTTTTCAACCTCATTAAGCTTATCTATCATAATTCATTATTCCTCACATAAAAGTTTAAAAAATCTCTGCTTTTTCTGTTCCTGCTGCTCGGACGTCTCAGATGAATCTTCAAATTCAATGGTGAATTTGCTCTGCTCATCATTCAGCAAATCCTTTTCAGCCAAAACTCTTTTGAGCTGGCGTGAAACACCATCAGCACCGTCAAAGAAATTTACATCACCAAGTACCTCTTTAATTTCAGCCTTTGCCAAAGGATAATGCGTGCATCCAAGCACAACATTGGAAACCTTGCCCTTGTAGTCACTGAGATTCCTTTCAAGGTATGCTTTCAGCTCCTCTTTCCTTTCCTGCTCAATCAAATCGGCAAGACCGACACAGGCAAGCAGACTGGTATTATTGTTATAATATGTGTAAAACAGCTTGTGAAATTTTTCACTCTCCAGTGTTCCTCTTGTCGCCATAACAAGAGTAAAGCCGTCAGGGTTATAATCATGCACCATTTTATAGGCCGGCTCAATGGCAATAATCGGTATGTCGGCATATTTTTCTCTTAAAAAACCAACAGCCTTTGCTGACGCCGTGTTACAGGCTAAAACCACCGCCTTGCAGTTTTTCTGATTAACCAAAAGATCAACCAGCTCGTCACATCTGGAAATAATTTCTTCATCGCTTTTATCACCATAGGGGTTATTTTTTGAGTCGCTGAAAAAGAAATAATCTTCATTCGGAAGCAATCGAACTGCTTTTCTGATTACGCTGATTCCGCCGATGCCTGAATCCAAAAATCCAATTGGCTTGCTACTGCTCATAACTCTTAACTGCCTTTATACTTTTTTCCGCCTTAATTCTCGGTATCATTACTTCTCTGCCGCAGCCGCAGCATTTCAGCTTGTAATCAACACCCAGGCGGGTAATTTCAAATTCTTTAGAGCCACAGGGATGTGCTTTTTTCATAATTACAATATCACCAAGCTCCAGCTGCATAATATCACCCTACACCTTTGCGCTATATATAATTTAATACAATTATACTATAATGCCCTTAATTTCTGTTATTATATCACTGTTAGCATAATTTTACAACTGCATATATTACAAAAGGATTTCATATAATGAATTACATTCTAAAATCAGGTGATGTTATGAAATTTTACCCAGAGGGGAAAAATCCGGAATTATCAAAACGCTTTGCAACCATTGATGAGCTGAAAACCGCTATGGAGAAAAACAAAATTATGGAATCCAAGGTTGTATTATGTGACAAGGAGCATAATCTGCACGTGGATTTGGGCGCGGTAAGAGGAATTATTCCAAGGCTTGAGGGTGCAGTAGGCATAGACGACGGAAGCGTCAGAGATATTGCACTGATTTCTAAGGTAAACAAAACTGTTTGCTTTGAGGTGCTTGGCTTTCAGCGTGATATCTACGGCACTGAAATTGCAATTTTATCACGCAGGGCGGTACAGCAAAAATGCCTTGATGAATTTATTAACAGGCTAAAGGTTGGAGATATTATTGATGCAGGTGTAACGCATCTTGAAAAATTCGGTGCATTCATTGATATCGGTGCCGGTATCAACGCACTTATTCCTATTGATATGCTTTCCGTATCACGCATTACGCACCCTTGTGAAAGACTGAGCGAGGGGCAGGAAATCAAAGTCGTTCTGCGAAAAATAGAACCAAACAAGCTAACCTTCTCATTAAAAGAGCTGCTTGGCACGTGGAGCGATAATGCGGCTCGTTTTACGCCCGGTGAAACGGTAACAGGTACGGTAAGAAGCATAGAGGAATACGGCGTATTTGTTGAGCTTGCACCAAATCTTGCAGGACTTGCAGAGCCTCAGGAAAATCTGTTTATAGGTCAGCAGGTGGCAGTATACGTAAAGTCTGTTATTGCAGAAAAAATGAAAATAAAGCTGGTTATCGTACAAAGCTTTAATGAAACAGCAACCCCTCAGCCATTAAATTATTACATAGAAGAGGGCCATATTGATTATTGGCAGTATTCACCCACAGACAGTTCGAAACAAATATACACGGATTTTTACGAGTAAAAAACGCGGTCAGTTAAAATTTCTGACCGCGTTAAATTATAATTTATATGTCAAAATTTGTAGTACAACACTGCTTAAAATCGGATTAAAGAGGGGGATTGACTCCTTGTAAAACAAGGTCTTATCCTCCTCACAGTTCACACCCGACGGCACAATTTTAACTTGATAATCCAAGGAACTGTCAAGCAGGCTGTAGAAATCTATATTGGATGCCAAGGCTATAATACTGTATTTTTCCTTCTGACTTACAGTCAGCTGGGACAAGGGTGCATAACTGACCTCTGCCTTTTTTGCTGTTGACATAATATAGCTTCCGTATATTGAAACAGCATAATCCACATTGGTGCCGGTTATTATCAGCTTGTCACGCGGGAGCAGCCTTGCCGTCTCTCCCAAAATAAATTCCTGAGACAAAATATATTTTATTTTTTCCTTGAGGTTTTTCAGCATACCTATTGCAATGCGAATATAAAGCTCAGTAACAACATGCTCTTTTTCACCAAAATACAATGCCAAAAGAGAAAGGGCAACCAATTTCATTGTATAGGCTGCTGTATCAAATTGACCGAGGGTTTTATAATTAAGCGTAAGTGCATTGCTGCTGTCGCTGTAATCTAGAATAGAAATCAGCTTGCACTGTGCATTTTTTACACGTTCTACAGCCTCTGTATCATCTCCGATTATAATCACCAATGTGTTCTTATCCAGTATCGGATTAGAGCATAAGAATTCACCGGTGCAAACAGGCACGGTAACGATATCCAAAAGCACCTCAAAATTGTACGCCCCGAACACTGCGCAGGAATAATCAGAGCCTTTGCCCACAATGTAAATCCGCTTAATCTTATCTAATTTTATTTTCAGGTAATCAAAATCTATTTTGTCTGCCTTGATATAGCGGTCAAGCAGTTCCTCGATAAGCTCACCCTGGGTGAAAATTTCTTTTTTTGTGAAATCAGGAAAATGATCGAGGCTGGGCGGTTTGATAATGACTTCCTCTTTTTTTCTTTTGAATATATTTTTTCTCATTTTATCAACCTTGCTACAATCACCGACATATCATCAAGATGACGTCTGTCTCCGTTCTTTATGGCAAAATCCAGTATTGCCTGCGCCTTACCGTTCGGGCTGTCAACATCATTCAGCTTTATAAAATGATCCAGTCCCGCTTCGTCCACATCTGTAATGCCGTCACTCATCATAATAATTTCATCGCCTACATTAAGCACAGTGGTGCGCTTTGCAAATTCTATACCCCTGAGTATCCCTGCCGGCATAGAGGACAGCTCACATTTTGTTAAGGTGTTATTTTTTAATATATAGCTTTTCGGCGCTCCTGCCTTAAAAAATTCGCATTTGCCGGTAAATAAATCCACACAGGCACAGTCAAGGGTCGCCAGACTTTCTTCACTGCTTTTAACCAGCAATGCACTGTTTACAACCTTTAAGGAGGAATCAAAGCCAAAGCCGGCTGACAAAAGTTTGGACAAAAGACCGGCACCCATAGCACCGTCAAGGGCTGCACGTCCGCCTTTGCCCATACCGTCACTGATTATAAATATCATATGACCCCTGCCGTCGTTAATCATTTTTACAGTATCTCCGCAAAGTTTGCCCTCCGCACAATATTGTGCAAAGCCGAAATCCATTTTAAAATTCGGCTTCTCTATAATAGACAGCATAACATTTGCGCCGGTATAATTTGCCTTGCTTTTTTCAAACTCTCTTTTGCATATTTTCTCTATCTCATTTTTTATCCGCGGACTGTCAAGTCCCCTTGTCTTTGCTGATGCCAGAATTTCTATTCTCAATCGGTCGAATTTATCCACAATAACAGATATATTGTCGGGGTAAATATCATACTCGCCCAGCATACGTCTTATTTTTCCTGCTGCTTTATAATCAAAAAGCTCCGCCTCATCAAATTCAAAAGCAAGATCCTCCAGCATATCACTAATGGAAAAGAACTGGTCAGCAGCCACCATTCTTATTTCACTCTCCAGCGGTTCAACCCTGCCAAGCTCCTGAATTCTCGTTCTAACATCACGCACACTCTCGCTCACCTGCGACAGTGCAGAGGAGGCAAAGCGAAGCCGTACCACTAAGCTCTGACGCAGACTTCCGTCGGGAGCAATATCGGCACCGCTTTCAAAAAATTCAGTGATTTTACTGCGCACTGCTTCCGGCAGCAAAACAAGAATCAGCACCGCGGCTAGGCTTTCAAGCACAGAGCATAGGGCAATGCTGCCATTACCTGATGCTGCAGCAAAAAAGGTCATTGACAAAGCAAAGCCTATTCCCACACCCAGGCTAGAGAAGGATGTAAACAGGCTCGCCACCAATGCAGAAAATGCATATGCACCTAACAAAAACAAGCTGTTTTCTCCGCTGATACCTATAGCAAATCCAAGGCATAATGCAATAATCAAGCCCCATAGCTGTGAACCAAACCGAACGGCAACCAGCATAATCAGTGCTGCTATCATTCTTGCAGGAGAAAAGCCTTTGATTTCCAACACGGACAAGCTTGATACCAGCACAGCACAGGAAATCAGCAGACAGGTTGTATCTGCTATCGGAAGTGCTTTAAATTTTAAGCGTTTTATATTGCAATGCACTGCCCTGAAGAAAAAGAAGCTGCTGCCCATAGCAAGCACGGCTTCACCTAAAACAAGTACATATTCGCCCCAGACCGCACCTGTTTTGATATTCATTACAATCCCGGTAGTCAGCACGGACAAAAGCGATAAAAGCATCGGAAGATATGCTTCCTTTTTTGTGTTAAATATATTGATTGCAAGCGTGCCGAGCCCGGCAATAATTACCGCACTGAAATAGCGAATTCCCACATTGCCGCCGCAAAACAATATGTAGCCTATTCCGGCCCCGATGCTTGAAAAAAGAAAATTCTTTTTACTGGACACAGTAATCAATGCTATGGCAAAGGGACAGTTTCCCCCTGCAACAGAGGAAAAGCTGAGCACAAATGCAACCAGCAGCCAAGCACTCCGTTTTATTATCACATTTAATTTCAGCTTCGATGTATTCCTGATTTTAAGCTTGTCCTTAACTTCCATATTTTACACTTCCCTGTGGGGTATTATAGGGCAGGAACCGTGCAAAAATTGTAAAAATCAAAGAGCCTGCTGTGTAAATTTATCTGCTCAGTACATTCTATTCAGCTCAATACCTGATTTGATGCCGAGCTTAAAGCCTTCAACCTCCGCTCTCACAAGCAGTTTTTCATAATTATCGCACAGCTCGTTCACATCTGCAGAAAGCTCCTTAGGCAGCTTTTGGGTTATTTCGTATAACTGCCTTTGCGTTTCTATATATAGGTTGTTATATTGCTCATCTTTAATCAAACTGTTGATGGTTGCACCACCGCATAAAATCATATCCAACATCTTCACACTCTCTCCTAAAATAAAAAATGCACAGCCGAAGCTGTGCAATAAAATGCTGCTCCAACTGTCGCCAAACAATTTCACAACCATTACGATAGAACAGTATGCAAATAAGAGCATGCATTTTTATCAAAAGATAAAAAGGACACACTGTTCAATCTCGTAAATATTAAATTGTGAAATTATTTGGCACTTCAAGTATAGCACTACAAAAAAATTTAGTCAACAACAAAAAAATGCGCAGCCAATGCCACGCATAAAAAATAATAATCTTATTGACAAAATAATAATATGTGCTTATAATAAAAGTGAACAAGGAGCTATCCGATAGACGGTTAGTCCTGAATTAAGTTAGAAAAATAACTGCCAACTTTCTCAGGGTCGGGCGGTTATTTTTTTATTGCCAAGACTAAAGCAACGATAAGTACTAGTGTAATTATTGTAGCATATTCCATAGCATCACCCCCTAAAATGAATTAGAGGGCATTGCCCTCTGTTCATCCAGAGGACTAACCGCCTACCGTTTATAGATAGCTCCAAGAGGACAAATGAATGTCCTGTTACTATAATAGCAATAAACAATTCGAATTGCAAGCATGATTGCTTTTGAAAACAAAAATGCGCGGTCAATGCCATGCATAAAAAATAATAATCTTATTGACAAAATAATAATATGTGCTTATAATAAAAGTGAACAAGGAGCTATTCGATAGACGGTCGCTCCCGTTTAAAGATGATTTAAGAAATAAATCGCCTTATGTGAGAGTCAGGCGGTTTATTTCTTTTTTATTACCATTATGTAACCTGTCGCAAATATCAAAATTAAAATGATAAAAACATATTGTTCCATTGGCAATGCCCCCTTTCGGGAGCAAGATTGACCGCCTACCGTTTATAGATAGCTCCAAGAGGACAAATGAATGTCCTGCTTCTATAATAGCAATAAACAACTCGAATTGCAAGCAGGTTTATCATTTATAATCTTTTTAGGCATTTTGTTTTGCCAAATAGATTTTTACGGCTCTGAAATTTTTAGCATTATAAAATATACCCTCATAATCGTAGGCGAGCCAATTGCAGTATTCTGCCAGCTCCTTTGCCACAGACTTATCGTCGAATATTCCATAGCTGTTTCTTTTTTCATTATATTCATATCTGACACTATTTTCCAAATTGTCAAAGAATGGCATATCGCCGGTATATTCAGCCTCGTCAAGGCTTATTGCCAGATATTCCAAACCTATTGGTGAGGTATAATAATCATCCGCACATACATCATATCCGATGAATTCAAGCTGTGCATCCTCCATATCCTCATTCAAATCACAATGGGCAATGACATAGCAGGGTTCAAAATTTTCTTCGATTTTATCCCTTATCCGAATAGCATCATATACAGAATATATCGAAATCTCCGCAAGCTGCGTATCTTCATTTATATAATTACTGTAAAAGTCATTTATATCATCGGCCAGCAAATCATTTTCCATATACTCAACCAAGCAGCTAAGATTTGCAACGCCGAAATATCCGTTCTCCTCTGTAAAAATAACAAGACCTTTCATACTAATTCCTATCCGGAGAATGATACAAATGAATTCTCCCTGCGTCATTAAATGCCTTTAACGTCATAACGGCAAGAGGTACAATAAACATTCCAAGGAAGCCGAACAGCTTCAAGCCGAAATACAAGCCTGCAAGTGTAACAATCGGATGAACACCCAATGATGTACCAACGATTTTAGGCTCGATATACTGTCTGATTAATGTAATAACCACATAAATTACCAGCAAGCCTACTGCCTGAGAATAATTGCCCAAAACCAAGCTTACAGCTGCCCAAGGGATTAACACACCGCCTGAACCTGCAACCGGTAAAATATCAAATATGGCAATGGCAATGGCAATCATAACGGCATAACCATTATCCATTATGCCGATTAAATTCATAATGGTAAAGCCGAGGAACAGCTCACAGAAGGTAATAAACATTATCAGTCCATATGCCTTAATCATTTTCAAAACGGTTTTTGAGAATATCTGCTTTATTTCACCGAGTATATTTTTTTTGCCTTCAGGAAGCTGAAGCTTAATAAAGCCAACAATTTGATTATAATCCTTCGTAAAGAATATCCACGCGATAATTCCGATAACAATACCTATAATTGCAGACGGAATATTTTTTACTACACTATACACACCGCTGATACCGCTTGTTACACCATTGGTAATGGATTTCATATCTATATTCAGCGCCGACAAATCAAAGCCGTTAATCATTTTGCTGAAGGTATCCGTTACAGAATCTGCAACATTCGTATAAATACCATCCGGCAGAAACTTGAGAATGGACAATATTTCATTTTGCAGTGTGGCAAGGAAGTTCGGCAAATCATTCAGCTGACCCACCAAGTAAGAAACGAACTCAACAATTTCTCTGCCGATAAGAGTAAGCAGGAATATAACCGGTCCGATTAAAATTGCCAAAACAAGCACAATCAGCAGGATGGACCAAAGCGTATGACACTTCTTGTTTGTCTTTTTATCAAGCCATCTGAGGGGCCTTTGCAGGCATACCGCAAAGAAAAAAGATATCAAAAACGGTGCCGTAATGCCAAATAAATACTTAACAAAGAAATACACCAAGCCAAGTATGATTGCAATAAAAGCAATGTTTATAATACTATCTCTTCTTTTTTTCACTTTTTCTGTCATTTTATAACTTCCTTTAATTAATCTAATAATTATTTTATTGCAACAGCAATTATTAATCAAGTAAATTTATAAGAAATTAATATTTTTTTAAAATAATACTTGATACTTTCACTTTTTTTTGCTAATATATACAAAGTGTTTTTCACAGCAAAACAACTGTGCGTGTCTCGTGTACAGATTTAAAAGGAAGAACAGCATGGAAAAGGTAGAGTATTATCTTGTCAATTCCAGCATTTTGCCTGAAATATATTCTAAGGTGATAGAAGCCAAGAATTATATTGCTTCCGGTGAGGCAAGCTCCGCATCCCAGGCGGCAAAAATGGCAGGAATATCAAGAAGTGCATATTATAAGTACAAGGATGCAATCTTTGAATACAATGGCGAAGACAGTGATGAAACTGCAACCATTAACGCGAAGCTAAAGGATAATGCAGGCGTATTATCTGCGCTTATGAATGAGCTGTACAAGGCCGGTGCAAATGTACTGTCCGTTAACCAGAGCGTTCCGGTTAATTCTGTTGCCGATGTATCTGTAACAGTCAGAATCACAGAGATTGAAATATCACTTGATGCTTTGTTAAATAATATAAATAGTATCAGCGGTGTTAACGCTGTTAAGCTGGCATAATCTTTGCCGGTTAGGAATTTATAGGAGGTATACAAATGAAAATTGCAGTTATGGGCTACGGAACTGTAGGATCAGGTGTTGTTGAGGTAATTGAAGCACACAGCAATGTTCTCCCAAAACGAATTGGCGGAGAAGGCCTTGAGGTATCACACATTTTGGATTTACGTGATTTTCCTGATGATGTACACAAGGATTTATTTACAAAAGATTTTAACGACATTTTGAATGACCCTGAGGTTAAGATTGTTGCAGAAACAATGGGCGGTGTAAATCCGGCATTTGATTTCACAATGAAGCTGCTCAAGGCAGGTAAAAGTGTTGTTACATCTAATAAGGAATTGGTTGCACAAAAGGGACTCGAGCTGCTTCAGGCAGCTGAAGAAAGCGGTGCAAACTATTTGTTTGAAGCATCTGTAGGCGGAGGAATTCCGATTATACGTCCGCTCACACAGTGCTTAGCTGCGAATAATATTGAGGGAATCGCAGGTATACTCAACGGTACAACCAACTTTATTCTCACTATGATGATTGAGCAGGGTATGTCCTTTGATGAAGCTCTCAAGCTTGCACAGGACAAGGGCTATGCAGAAAAGGATCCTACTGCAGATGTTGAGGGCCATGACGCATGCCGCAAGGTTTGTATTCTTGCATCTCTTGCCTTCGGCAAGCACGTTTATCCATCTCAGGTTGAAACTGAGGGTATTACAAAAATCACATTAGAGGATGTTTCTTATATCAATTCTGTAAATGGTGTAATTAAACTTCTCGGTCAAATTAAATATATTGATGATAACAACATCGCAGCATTTGTCAGCCCGGCTGTTGTATACAACGGCTCTCAGCTTGCATCTGTTAAGGATGTATTCAACGCTGTTTTAGTCCGCGGTGACGCAGTAGGCGATGTATGCTTCTATGGTGCCGGCGCAGGCAAACTTCCGACTGCTTCTGCTGTTGTAGCTGACATTATTGACTGTGCTAAGCATACAGAAAGAAAGAAGATTTTCGGCTGGGGTGCCGGTGACGAGGATTATGTTGTTGATTACAAGTCAACAATCAAAATGCCGTTCTATGTTCGTGCAAAGGCAGACTGCAATACGGTTACAGCAAAATTCTCTGAGGTTAAATTCCTGTCCAGACCGGGTCAGCCATCAGACGAGGTTGCATTCATTACTGACATTATGACCGAAAACGAGCTGAACAAAAAACTCGATGGCATAAATGTTATGAACACAATAAAGGTTACAAACTATTAATGTAATAGGAGGATATAAACTATGGGACTTATTGTTCAAAAGTTCGGCGGTTCATCTGTAGCCAATGCCGAGCGAGTTATGAACGTTGCCCGAATTGTTACAGATACTTACAAGCAAGGCAATGATGTTATCGTTGTTGTATCTGCACAGGGTGACACAACAGATGATTTGATTGAAAAGGCAAACGAGATTAATCCCAATGCCCACAAAAGAGAAATGGACCAGCTTCTTACAGCAGGTGAGCAGATTTCCATTTCACTGCTGGCAATGGCGATTGAAAAAATCGGATGCCCTGTTATCAGCCTTTTAGGCTGGCAGGCAGGCTTCAATACCAACTCAATTCATACTGCGGCAAGAATTAAAAATATTAAGCCAAACAGACTGCAGGCTGAGATTGCAAAGCACAACATTGTTGTTGTAGCCGGATTTCAGGGTATAAACAGATATGATGATCTCACAACCCTCGGCAGAGGCGGCAGTGATACATCAGCCGTTGCAATAGCAGCAGCATTAAAAGCAGATAAATGTCAGATATTTACTGATGTTGAGGGTGTTTATACAGCTGACCCAAGAAAGGTCGACAATGCGAAAAAGCTTAAAGAAATCACATATGATGAAATGCTTGAGCTTGCAACCCTTGGTGCACAGGTACTGAACAACCGTTCTGTTGAAATGGCAAAGAAATACGGAGTAGAGCTTGAAGTTCTCTCATCACTGAATCCAATACCAGGTACTATTGTTAAGGAGGTAGCAAAAATGGAAAAAATGTTAATTCGTGGTGTAACTAAGGATAAGGACGTTGCACTTGTTTCAATCTTAAATTTACAGGATACTCCGGGAATCGCATTCAAGATTTTCTCAAAGCTTTCATCAAAGAACATTAATGTAGATATTATTCTTCAGTCTTTCGGACGTGACGGCACTAAGGATATCGTATTTACTGTTAATAAGGAAAACGGACCTCTTGCAGTGGAGCTCCTTGAGGATATGCTTGACAATTGCAAAATTGTATGCAATACAGAGGTTGCTAAGGTATCTATCGTTGGTGCAGGTATGGAATCACATCCGGGCACAGCATCAAAAATGTTTGAGGCTCTTTATGAATCAAACATCAACATCCAGATGATTTCCACATCAGAAATCAAGATTTCTGTTATCATTGATGCAGAGGATGCAGACAGAGCTGTTTCAGCTGTTCATAAAGCATTTATTCCAAACGACTAATAAATAATTACAAGAACATAAAAATGCAAACTGAAATGATTTCAGTTTGCATTTTTCTTTTTCTATTTTCAGGCAGATTTATTATTTGTATATCTTTATACGGATAACCAATCTGTCTTTTTTTGTTGTTCTGAGCAGCTCCTGATACTGTATTCTGCCAAAGCCTCTTACAGATACAACATCATTTTCCTTCATCTGATAAGAGGTATTATCAATCTGTCTGCTGTTGACAAAAACCTTATCCTGCCGAAAAAGCTTAACCGCCTCACTTCGCGACAGCTTAAAGGCGGAGCTTATAACTGCATCTAATCTTAGTGAGGCTGTTATAATTTCTGTTGTTTCGGGCTGAATGATTATATCTTCGGATATATGCTCAATTTCCCGTACCGTGACGGAGGTATGCTTCAAACGACTTAAATTTTCTAGAATATAGGATTTAATTCGAGTAAGGCAAAAAAGATACCCCACATTATTATTTACAATTATATCCCCGATAAGCTCCCGTTTAATGCCTAAATTCATCACACCTCCCAAGAAATCACGGTGCGTCAGCTTGTCAGCAAATTTTTGATTAACCGGCGCAATTTCCAGTACGGATATCGGGAAATCCTTTTCTTCAATATTTTCACCAAATCCTGCAACAATTCGTTCAGCCATATTGTAGCCTCCGAATTTCACACAAGGCAGGTATAATTTTTCCAAAGCATTCTGCTCGTCCAAATTCAGAAAATCACTGAAGGTATTATAATACTTTTCATACGCTCTTTCGTACAGCTCATTCAATCTTTTTTCTATCATAAAACTCCATTAAAAAAGGCTGTCTAAAGCTGAGGTGTCATAACGCAGTGTTGCTTAAAATCATCATCTTTTCAGCTAT
>JAMPGU010000026.1 GCA_023663865.1 Clostridium sp. | reverse complement strand
TGCTCGGGAACCTTTCCTTCACCGCCCTCCCACGGATGAAATTGGTGTGACATAATAAGCTCCAATGCCTTTTCATATTCCTCGGTTAAATTCAGCAATGTTATGTATTCCAAATATAAATCGTCACGGCTGACAACAATTTCAAGATGCTTTTGCAGAAATGCCAGTCTTTTGGCAGGGGATATACCCATTCTTTTTTTAAGCAAATCAAGCTCATAAAGCACTCTGGCATCTGTTTCATCCATATAATATGCAGTGCTGAGCAGTTCAAGTGCTTTTTGGGAATTTGCTTTAACGTTATAATAAAGCAGTGACAGATTGCGGTAAGGTGTGGCAAAATTACAGCCAAGCTCTATGGAATGCGCAAAGCAGGTTATTGCATCCTCGTAACGCTCCTTGTCATAATAAAGATTGCCGAGATAATAAGGTGCTTTAAAATCTTCAGGGTTGTGATTTGCAGCAAATTCAAGCACGGCAATATCCTCAATTCTGTTTGGAAAACAGCAGTAAGGATTATCGCTGAATGCTTTTTTTAGATACGGCATATATTCTTGGTTTGCTTTATATGCATAGTAAGCCTTGTAGTAATCCAGCATAGGATAGCTGTCCTTTGCCATTTCAAGCAGCTGAACCGCCTCATCATAAAAGCCTGCAAAAGCATATTCCAGTGATAAATCAATAAGCATATTTGCATGGATGATATGCTTTGAAATATCCTTGCCAGCCTGATAAAGTGCAATAATGTTCAGTGCGTCTATAGATAAAGTATATTCTGCATTTGTCTTATACGCTCTGCCAAGTGCCTTTAAAAGCATCGTTTTCAGATTAAGTGCATTAAAGTTATGAGCATTATAAATCAGACACGCCTCGGTATAATCAAGAGCTGTTTCATATTGCTTTTTCTTGGAACAGATAAGTGCCATATAAAAATAGGCGTTGCTCTTTGTTTCAGCATTCCATACTGCTTTGTAAAAAGCATCAAATGCCTCGGCATATCTGCCTTGATAGAAAAGACATAATCCTAAATGATAATATATTTCACCATTTACAGGATTTGGGTTTGAGCGTGTCTGCTTTTCTATTGCGTTTCTGAAATATTCTTCGCTTTCTTTTATGTATCCCTTTTTAAATAACAGCATACCGTAAGCATTGTTCAGCCGTATATCCGTTTTATCCCGTTTCAGACCCTCACGATAATAGCCCTCGGCTCTGCGTGTTGCATGGCGGTACTGCTCAATGTGTAAGCCGTAGAGATACAAATCCTCATTGGTTTCGCAGGCTTCAGGCAATGGTGCCGGCTTGGCAGGTTCGGGTATTTCATGCTTTTTCACATTGCCGTTAAAGGATAAAATGGTATTGCCGTTTTTAACGATTTTTACAAGGATATCCTCAAATTTAAGACCATTATTATCAATGCTTATCTCATAAGTATTCGAGCAGATAAGATTTATATTTTCAGAATAAATATCATTTATTTTGATTTCACATTCACCCAGTGTACCCGAGCAGTATAGCTTTACTGTTATTTTATCGTCAATATGTAAATGAAGTGACAAGTCCTTGCAGGCATTATGGACTGTACCCAAGTCGTGATACGGCATAAAGTACTGTGTAAAATCTCTGCTTTCCATAGGTGCAATGTAGCTGAAGTCAGGCTGATTGTCCGTAAAGCAGCCGGTCATAAGCTCAAAGTACGGACCGTCCTCATCCGTTAAATTTCTGTCCCATGCCTTGCCGAAATCGCCGCAGCCCCATGTCCATTGCTTTTTGCCCGGTGATATATGATGATCTGCAATATGAAGAATTCCTGCACCAATACCTTCATCATAGCCGCCCACAAAATCATAGTCACTTTTGGCTGCCATATAAGATGTGGGAACAGGCAGATTTGTATATTTAGAAATATCAACACCCTTTGAATAGTCAACCTTATAATAGGTTCCTGTTGCAATGGGGAAGGTGGAAACATCTCGTTTGCCATGGTCCATAACAGCAGTAACATCCGGCGGGAATATACTGCGGTAATTTTCATTGACTGCAACTGCAGGATTTGCCCACCAAAGAAATGTCTGCTTTGTATTTGTTCTGTTGTAAAGGTGATTTTTCAGTTCCAAATATGCCTTGTCGGGATAAAGGGTGAACGCCGTTTCGCCCTTAGTGTGAAACATATTTTCAATTTCACTTACAACAATTGTTGCACTGCCGTCCTTGTTTTGATGGTATGTATAGTTAACCTCGTCAAAGGTGCTTGGTCTGTGGTGCTGCGGCCAGTTGAATTCGATACCGCCTGAAATCCACGGACCTGCAAGTCCTACCAAGGCCGGCTTAATGACGTGATTATAATAAACAAAATCATAGTTTTTTGTTTTGTCATATGCCCTCTGCACTCTGCCGCCGAGCTCCGGCAGAATCATAATTTTTAAATAATCATTTTCCAAGAATACGGCCTTGTAGGTTTCGTCTGTTTTTGTATCACTGATTTTATCAATGACGGAATGAGGATAAACCTTTCCGCTGCTGCCCTGATATACTCTTTTTTCAAGGAATAGCGGGTTTTTGTCAGGCTTTCCTGTTTCGTATGTGGGAATAATGATTTCTTCTTCCCATACCTTAACTTTAGAAATATTGTGCATTTTAACTGCCCCTTATTTGACTTTGATATACTTTTATTGTATTATCATTTTGAGAGGATTTGTTTTGATATATTATCAAAAAATTTAGAAATCTTATTTTATTGCTATGGAACTTACAGGTAACGGTTTAAACAAGGGCTCACATATGTACTTTTATTCTCCGTCACAAAACGCTAAAAAGCTATTGTATTATCCTATTGCAGCAGGTGAGTTTTACTGCAACAGCGAATATAATGTTGTAAGAAACAGCTATAACAGCATTCTTGCAATCTATGTTCTCGACGGAATGATTTCCATGCTGCAGGATGATGTAAAGCTGAGTGCGCAAAAAAATGAATTGCTGTTAATGAATTGCTATAAGCCCCACAAATATTTTTCGGATTGTGATGCACATACGCTTTGGGTGCATTTTGACGGTAATAATTCAAGACAGTGGTTTGATGAACTGCAAATGAAAAAGGGGCAAAAAATAAAATGCACCCGTCAGACTGCTGAATGCATTTTTAATATCATTCAGTTTATTAAGCAAAACCAGAATGAGTACAGCATTTCAAGTGAACTCTATTCCATGCTCTGCAATATCAGTAATGAGAATACGGCAAGGCAGGAAAGCACAAGAAGCCTGCAGATTGAAACAGCAAAAAAATTTACAGTTCTGAATTATAATAAGAATATATCTATTACTGAAATGGCAAATGCGGCGCATATGAGCGTGTCCTATTTCTCTAAACGATTTAAAGAGGCAACCGGCTTTTCACCTTATGATTACTTGCTGACAGTCCGTCTTGACAAGGCTAAGGAAATGCTGCAGCAAACGGATGCTTCTGTTGAAAGCATTGCCTATAAAGCAGGCTTTAACAGTGCCTCTAATTTTGTGTATTTCTTTAAAAAGGAAACAGGCATATCACCGTTAAAATTCAGGAATATCAAGTTTTAAAGTTATGAATACAGAAAAAGAAATTGATTGCCGGCTTTTGATTATGCTATAATGAAAATATAATACTTATTTTCATTTTATTTCATCAAATTTATAAAGGGATAAACCTGCGAGGATATTTATATGGATAACAATTTTTCTAATCATATTAAGGATTTTGATGCGGTGTATGTTGACAGTGCAGACCAATATCAGCAAAAGGACTATGACAGAATCATAAATACACAGCAGAAAAAAAGCATTGCTTTATGGGCGTGGAAAAATGACAAGGCGGAAGCTGAGTTCGCCGTTTTTTGTGCAGACAAGGCACTTAATAATGTGTCTGTTACAGCATCGGATTTGCGCAGCGAGACAGGTACAATTGCATCTTCCTTTGTTCAGCTTTCGTTTATAAAAGAGGTTCGGGCGTATACAGGCCATGCCGGCTGGTATGCGAATAATCCGTTTAACATAATGCCCCGCGGAAAAAGAGAATATTTTCCTGAGGTTATCTATTCTGATGCGCCAGTATCCGTAAGCGAAAATAAATTTCAGCTTGTATGGGCAGAAATTAATATACCCGAAGATGCATTGCCGGGAATTTACCACGGAGAAATTACGGTTTCTGCAGAAAATACAGACAAAACCGTTAAGCTTGCTTATACGGTTGAAGTATTGGATATTACTATGCCGAAGCCGGAAGAATACTTGTTTGATGTGGAATACTGGAGCCATCCTTATAATGTTGCTTACTACTATGGGGTACAGCCTTTTTCCGATAAGCATCTAAAGATTTTGAAACAGCATATGACAATGTATAAAAATCTGGGCGGTCATGCAATTACGGCAAGCATTGTTGAGGAGGCTTGGGGCGGACAGACCTACGGCTTTAACAATAAAATCCATTATCCCTCAATGATAAAATGGATAAAGACTGCTGATGGCAAATGGCAGTTTGATTATACGCATTTTGACAAATGGGTGCAGCTGAATAAAAGTATAGGCATTGCAGATAAAATCATATGCTATAGTATGATGCCATGGAAGAATGCTATAAGATATTATGATGAGGCAAAGAAGCAGGAAAGGAAATTAACCGTTAACCCTGCAAACAGGGAAAAATATAATCAGGTTTGGCTGCCGTTTTTGAAAGCCTTTATTGAGCATCTTGATGAAATGGATTGGTTTGCATATACATATATCGGTTTTGATGAGCGTCGTAATATGGAAACGGCACTTGACTTGATTTCCGAAGTGAAAAACAAAGATGGTCATTCCTTGAAAATATCCGCATCCTTTAATGATTTTAAGCATAATGCTTCTATTTTCAACAGGCTTGATTATGCGTCAGTGGGATTGCAGCAAATCAGAGACCATTTGCAGGATTTTAAAGAGCAGGTGCAGTTAAGAAGAGACAATCATCAGGAGACCACACTGTATACTGCAACAGAGCATGTTCCAAACAGCTTTACAAAGTCCATTCCTGTTGAAAGCTATTGGTCCATTTTATTTGCAGGTGCATTGAATACTACAGGCTTTTTGCGCTGGGCATATGATGCCTGGGTTGAAAATCCTTTGGCGGAGTCAACGCACTGGTCCTTCCCGTCGGGAGACTGCTTCCTTGTTTATCCGTCTTACAGAGAGGATAAGGAGCAAAAAAGCAGAGCCTCACTGCGTTTGGCGAAGCTCGATGAGGGTGTGCGTGATATGAATAAGCTGTATGTAATGCAGAAAAGCGCACCTGAGATATCTGCAGAGGTGGAAAAGCTGTTCTCTGCAATCAAAGGCTGTAAAGAGGACAGCTATGCGTTCTATACAATGAAGAGAACAAATCTTTGGGGACGAACAGCAAAATGGCTTACTGAAGACGGAAAAAAAGATATGATAAAGGATATGCGTGAAGCAAAGCAGAAAATTTATGAGATTTCAAAGCTGTATTGCGATTTGAGAAAACAGTCAAATCTTTAAAACGTTTTTTTATAGTGAGCAGCTAATTATATTGATTATAGTAATATGGCGCAGAGGTGATGTAAATTTACATTATCTCTGCGCCTTTTATAATTATCGGTTATATTCTATTTATCATTATTCAGCGATTGTTTTGCTGTACATCGTATCAAGCTCGCCGAAGCGTGCATAGTTTTCAGCCTGCTGTATGAATTTCTTTGCTTCCGTATAAACCTTTATTGCTTCGGTATAATGCTGATATTCTTCATTAAGAGCCTTAATCTCGATAGAAATTCTTTTTTGCTCGTCATCCATTTTTCTTATTTCATTTTTATCAGCCTTTGCTTTAAGAAGTGCAGACCTTTTTTCTGCAAGCTCATCCTCCGTTTTATATAAGTCATTGAGCTTTTCTTCATCGAATACAATGATTCCGTCAGGGTAATATTTAAGCATGGCTTTTTTACTGCGCATACTGAGCTTGGCATCTGCAATAGCATCCTTACGAATGGCTTTTGCTTCCTTGGTATCTGCAGGGAGTGCTTTTGCTTCTGTAATTGCAGTGTCAGAAATAACAGCAACTGCATTCATTCCGTTTGCGACAATGCCCTTAGCCCATTCAAGTCTTGCGATGGACTGCTTTGAGGTAAAGCGTTCAAGCTCTTCAATAATAGCAGCCGAAATTTCATATTCCTCATTATGTGCATTGGCTGCCTTAATTTCCTTTTTAGAAGCCCTGCTTTTCTTCAGTGCTTTAACATCCATTTTGCCTTGATTGATTATGCTTTTTGAATTGCGGATAAGCTCCATTGTGCTTACCATTTCTTCATCCGTCAGAACACCGTTGCCATAATCCTCGAACATAGCACGTATTTTGAGAATTTTGATAATTGCCTTTTGCTTGGTTTCTGTTAAATCATAAAAGAAATACGGAATCGCATTAAGGATTGCACCGACCACGGACAGGATTACAAGCACACCGATAAGCTTGTATAATACCGGCAGGCTGTACAAAACATCATACATATTCTCATAGCCATTGCCTGAATATATACCGTATTTTTCGTAAACTGCAGGCAAAACAGAGCTGGTTGCCATAGTAACAAAGGAGCCTATCAATGCAACAGCACTGAACATTCCGTCAATTCTTTCACCGCTTTTATAGTGCTGATAGTCACGTATGTCTGCTTGTATAGTTGGGTTAAGTACGACAATGAATGAATCCGCAATGGAATTAAGGTACATACACATAAGCACTGTCCATATGGAACCCATAAGCGGGTATACCATTGCAAGGAAAATTGCATTGAATATGTTGGTAACAATCAGCACCTTTTTCTTGCCCCATTTTTTTATTGCAAAGGGAGCAAGCACCATACCCCATGCGTAAGCAGTTCCCCTGATAAGTGTTATAAAAGAGTATTGCTCGGCAGTGCACAAATGGGCGTAGTTATACAGCCATTGAAGCACAATATATGTACAGGTTTCAAGAAAGCCCAGCCAGCCTGCAAGTGAGATAATCCAAAAGTACTTGTTTTTGGCAACTTCACGCAGTGCATCCATAAATTTGATTTTCATTTTGTGTGTTTTTGCAACCACAATTTTTTCCTCTGTTCTCGCATAAACAAGGATAATCAAAGCAACACCGACGATTGACAAGAATGGATATAACCACTGATATACTCTTAAATCATACATATTGCCGTCTGCAACCTTATTGGCAATAAGCGGTGTTACAAAATTGGTAACGGTGGGTGACAGAGAATAAATCATACTCTTTATGGCAGTTGCATCTGTTCGTTCCTGCGAGTTAGGGGAAAGCACGTGAATGAGATTTTCATAAGCATCGTAAAAGAAATTATAAAAAAACTGCAGACCGAAATTGTATATAAAAATTAGTATACAACGCCAGATATAGCCAATCTTAGCATAAGGTGTAAAGACAAATAATAGAGATACCAAAACTGTCGGAACACCCATACGAAGAAGATAGGGACGATACTTTCCTGACTTGTATTTTACATTGTCTACCATATTGGCTCGAACCATAGTTAAAGGAATGTTGGCAATAACGGAAATCAGATACATTGCGTAAATATGCATCGGCTGAATACCAATTGTGTTTCCGACAATAAAGTTGGTTGTAGACAGAAGCAGAGCCTGCGCCATTGTAAAAATGGAATAAGCACCCATACCACCTACAGAATATGCCATAATCTCACGAAACGGCATATATCTTCCCTCGGGTGGCTTTTTCCAGTATATTTTAATGTCCTTTAGCATACCTATGCCCTTATTCAGTAAATTCATAGTATTCTCCTCATTGTACCGATTGTCAAGTTGCTTACATATTTATAATAAGCGATATGTCTGTAAATAGCAAGGAAATATGTAAGCATTATCCGCATTTTCTGTATTGTGACGGGGTAACATTTTTGTATCTTCTAAACTGCTTGGAGAAATAGCTCATATCACTGTAACCGCAGGATATTGCGATTTCGGTTATGGTTTTATCTGTCAGCTTCAGTAATTCTCCTGCACATTCAATTCTGTAATAGTTTAGATAGGCAATCGGTGTTTTGCCTGTCATTGCAGAGAAGGCACGGCAAAAATACCGCGGAGACATTCCGGCAATTTTAGCCAGTTCCTCCAAAGCAATTTGGGTGTCATAGTTATCTTTAATGTAGGACAGGACTGCCTTCAGTCTTGTAATCTGCTGACGGCTCTGATTATAATTTGAGGTGCTGCTGTTTTGACTGTTCAGCATATTTCCCATAAGCTGCCATAAAAGACCTACAGTTGTCCATTCATAACCGTTCTGCTCTTTTTCCATAGCCTCAAATATTTTATCAGCAAGCAGGGCATTTACACTGCCTTTTTCAAGCTTGCCTGAGTATGAGCTGCTGTGGGTTAAGAATTTTTTTGCGGATTTTGTACAAAGCGGTGTATCTCTGAGTAATGCGGCAAGGTCGAAAACAACACATTCGTATATGCAGTTTTCAGGCTCTCCGCCGTGTATTGCACCGTCACTTATCCATGCACTGTCGCCGGCTTCAAGAAGATACTGTCTGCCGTCAATGGTCAGATGAAAGCTGCCGCTCAGCACTAAAATCAGCTCATACTCAAGGTGCCAGTGCAGCGGCATATAATATCTGGGATAGGATGAATCCACATAATATAATTCAATGGGGAAGTCAAATTTTCCTCTTTTTTTATTTTCGTGCAGAGAACTGTAATTCATAAATCGTACCTAATCTGTAAAAAGTGAATTTTGTCATATGATTTTAGCTTTATTAACCAAGAAATTAATTTAAATATACATTATAATACAATTAGGATATCACTTGCTTATCAATAAGTCAATAAGGTGATACGGAAAGGATAATGTAATGAGTAATATAGAAGAACAAAAAGAGCTGATTTGTGATATTTGTCATAAAATGTGGCAGCTCGGCTGGGTTGCGGCAAATGACGGTAATGTAAGCGTTAAGCTTGATGACGGCACAATTCTTGCCACACCTACGGGGATGAGTAAATCCTTTATTACACCTGAAAAACTTATTCGCATTGACCGTGAGGGTAATGTGCTTGAGGCGGCAGAGGGTCTGCGTCCGTCAAGTGAAATCAAAATGCATCTCAGATGCTATGATAAGCGTGAGGATGTTATGAGCGTGATACATGCACATCCGCCGGGTGCAACAGGCTTTGCCGTAGCACATAAGGCTATGGATATGTACAATATGATTGAGGATGTTGCAGTTATGGGTGCAGTTCCGCTTACACCATACGGAACGCCGTCAACAACAGAAGTACCTGATGCAATTGAGCCTTATCTTGAGGAACACGACGTTATGCTGCTTGAAAATCATGGTGCGCTTGCAGTAGGCAGTGATGTAGTAACTGCTTTTTACAGAATGGAGAGTCTTGAGCTTTGGGCAAAGATTACCATTAATGCAGTTATACTCGGCGGCAGCCATGATATCAGCAGAGAGAATATACAAAAGCTTATCGACTTGAGAGGCTATTATCAGGTAACAGGCAGACATCCCGGATATAAAACCTTTAATCCGGATGATCCGATTTTACATAAAAAGGACTAAGGAGGTTGCGATATGCTGAAAGGAATTCCGCCCATTGTTTCACCGGAGCTGTTAAAGGCACTTTGTGAAATGGGACATGGTGATGAGCTTGTAATTGCTGACGGCAATTTCCCTTGTGAAAGCGTTGGCAAAAATGCAGTTGTAATCAGAGCTGATGGTCATGGAACGGCAGAAATATTAGAGGCTGTGTTAAGCCTTATACCGCTTGACAGTTATACAGATAAGCCTGTTGCACTTATGGAGGTAGTAAAGGGTGATGATTGTCCCACTCCTGAAATATGGAAAACCTACGAGGATATACTGAATAAGTATGAGCCTGCACATCATGACATAGAGATGACAGAGCGATTTGCATTTTATGAAAGAGCAAAGGGTGCTTATCTTATTATTGCCACCGGTGAAACGGCAATTTATGCGAATGTATTGCTTAAAAAGGGGGTTGTTGCCTGTTGAGTAAGGTTCTTGCATTTGATTTCGGTGCATCAACAGGACGGGCAATCAAGGCTGAGTATGATGGTAAAATACTAAAATACAGTGAAGTGCATAGGTTTGAAAATATACCTGCCGTTTCCTGCGGACAGCTTTGCTGGGATTTTCCTTATCTTTTAGGTGAGGTGAAAAGGGCAGTTGATATGTGCGGTGAGGTGGATGCACTGGCCTTTGATACATGGGGTGTTGACTATGGCTTGCTGGATGAAAAGGATGCGCTTATAGGCTTGCCGGTACATTATCGTGACACACGAACCGAGGGTATGCCTGAAAAAATATTTGAAAAAATTTCACCGTATGATTTGTATAAAGCAACAGGCAATCAGATTATGCCCATCAACACGCTTTTTCAGCTTACGGCAGAAAATAAAAAGAATGCCAAAACACTCCTGTTTATGCCTGACCTGTTTGTATGGGCATTGTGCGGTAATAAATCCGCCGAAAAGACAATTGCCTCAACCTCACAGATGTACGGCTATGAAAACGGCAGCTGGAATTATGAGGTTGCCGGTTTATCGGGAATAGATACAAATATTTTGCAGCTCCTTGTTGACAGTGCAACAGTAGTGGGTGAATATAAAGGCATTAAAGTTGTTAAGGTGGCAGGGCATGATACACAGTGTGCGGTTGCTGCAATGCCGTCAGACGGTGAAGCCTGCAGCGCATTTTTATCCTGCGGTACATGGTCGCTTATCGGCTGTGAATGTGACACAGCAGTGCTGACTGAAAAAAGTATGGCAGACGAGCTTTCAAATGAGCTTGGCGCAAATAATAAGGTGAATTATCTGAAAAATATCAGCGGCTTGTGGCTGATTCAGGAAATTCGCAGAAATTTCAAAGCAGCAGGCAAAAGCTATTCTTTTAATGATATGGAACAGCTTGCAAGAGCTGAACAGCCATTTTCCTGCTTTATTGACCCGGATGCACCTGAATTTGCAACAGCAGGCGCAATGCCTGAAAAAATACGTAATTACTGCAAAAAAACAAATCAGCCTGTCCCTGACAGTGACGGTGCATTAATAAGATGTATATATGAAAGTCTTGCTATGAAATATAAGTTTGCAATTCATCAGATATCTGAAAATACGGGAAAGAATTTTGATGTTTTGCATATGCTTGGGGGCGGTACGAAGGACAGCTTCCTGTGTCAGATGGCAGCTGACAGCCTTGGCATTCCTGTTCTTGCAGGACCGACAGAGGCAACAGCACTCGGCAATATCATTCTCCAGCTTATAGCACTTGGGGATATTAAGAATATTGAAGAGGGAAGAGCGCTTATCAGAACACAGGAAAGCGTTAAGCAGTATCAGCCTGAAAATGAAGATGTATGGAAGAATGCATATAAAAATTTCTGTGCCTGCGTGTGCAGTGAATAAAATAAATAATAGGAGAGGTAAAATTTATGAATTATCCAAAGATAGGTATTAGACCGGTTATTGATGGCCGCTGGGGCGGTGTTCGTGAAAGCCTTGAGCTTCAGACAATGGGTATGGCTGAAGCGGCAAAAAATCTTATTGAATCAACACTTCGTTATCCGGACGGAACACCTGTTAAGTGTATAATAAGCAATACAACCATAGGCGGAGGTGCAGAGGCTGCAAAATGTGCTGAGCAGTTTTCAAGTGAGAATGTAGTGGCAACACTTACAGTTACACCTTGCTGGTGCTATGGCTCAGAAACCTTTGATATGGACCCGCAGACTATAAAAGCAGTTTGGGGCTTTAACGGTACAGAGCGTCCTGGCGCAGTTTATCTTGCAGCGGTTATGGCTGCATATGCACAAAAGGGACTTCCTGCATTCTCTATCTACGGCAGAGATGTTCAGGATATGACAGATACAACTGTTCCTGCAGATGTTGCAGAAAAGATTTTACGCTTTGCAAAGTCAGCTGTTGCAGTAGGCTGGATGAAGAATAAGGCATATGTAAATCTCGGCGGTGTTGCTATGGGTATTGCCGGCTCTTACTGCAATGCGGATATGTTCCAGAACTATTTTGGAATACGTGCAGAATGGGTTGATATGACCGAGATTGTGCGCCGAATTACACTTGAAATTTATGACCACGAGGAGTATGACAAGGCTCTTGCATGGGTGAAGGAAAACTGTAAAGAAGGCTTTGATCTGAACGAGGGTAAGGAATTGCCTGAAATTATTACAAGGTCAAAGGTTGTTCCTGCGGATAAGGATTGGGAATTTGTAACGAAAATGACGATGGTTATGCGTGACATTCTTTATGGTAATAAGAAGCTTGATGAAATGGGCTGGCACGAAGAGGCTCTCGGTAAAAATGCTGTAGCAGGCGGTTTCCAGGGTCAGCGCAACTGGACAGACTGGCTGCCGAATGCGGATTTCACGGAGGCAATTATGGCATCAACCTTTGACTGGAACGGTGCAAAAATGCCTACGCCTTTCGCAACAGAAAATGATACACTCAATGGTGTATCTATGATGCTGGGTACACTTGTTTCCAATTCAGCTCCCTGCTTCCACGATGTTCGTACGTATTGGAGTTCTGATGCATGTGAGCGTGTAACAGGTGTGCGCCCGGATGGCTTGGCAAAGAATGGATTTATTCACCTGATTAATTCAGGTGCAACAGCACTTGACGGCAGCGGTGCGGCTAAGAATGATAAGGGCGAAGGCTGTATGAAGCCTTTCTGGGAGATGACCCAGCAGGATATCAAGGCTTGTCTTGATGCAACAGATTGGTGCAGAGCAAACTATGAATACTTCCGCGGCGGCGGATATTCCAGCCATTTCCGCTGCCGTGCGCAGATGCCTGTAACGATGCTCAGAGTAAATGTTATTGACGGAATAGGTCCTGTTCTTCAGCTTGCAGAGGGATATACGGTTGATCTTCCTGATGAAATTCATAATACAATTGACAAGAGAACAGACCCGTCTTGGCCTACAACCTGGTTTGTTCCAAGACTTACAGGTAATGGTGCGTTCCGTGATGTTTACAGCGTTATGGCAAACTGGGGTGCCAATCATGGTGTTACGGTTTATGGTCATGTTGGCTCGGATTTAATTACACTGGCAGCTATGCTGAGAATCCCTGTTAATATGCATAATGTTGATGATTCTGAAATTTTCCGTCCTCACGCATGGTCCGCTTTCGGCACAGAGGACAGACAGGCAGCAGATTTCAGTGCCTGCAAAAATTACGGTCCATTATACAAATAAGATTTAGTTGAATATAAAAGAGGCAGAATGCTGTAAAATCTTCAGCATTCTGTCTTTTTTCTTGCTCTGTGATATTAATGCTTTTTGGAATATTTTTCTTGACACTGCAATAATGATTTCATATAATTAAATTGTACACAATCAAAATTGTAATTCGGAGGTATTGTAAAATGAATGTATATGATTATGTTGTAAAGGATGCGCAGGGTAATGATGTCAGCTTGAAAGAGTATGAGGGTAAGGTTTTGCTTATTGTTAATACTGCAACAGGCTGCGGCTTTACTCCACAGTACAGAGCATTGCAGAATTTATATGAAAGGTATCAGGCACAAGGCTTGGAGATTCTTGATTTTCCCTGCAATCAGTTTGCAAACCAAGCTCCGGGAACAGAAAAAGAAATTGAGGATTTTTGTCAGTCACGCTATGGTGTAACCTTTAGATTATTCAAAAAAATTTGTGTAAACGGAGCAAATGAGGAACCGCTTTATACCTATTTGAAATCTCAAAAGGGTGGTGTAATGGGCACAGGAATCAAATGGAATTTCACTAAGTTTTTAATTGATAGAAATGGTAATGTGGTTCAGCGGTTTGCACCTGTAACAACACCTGAAAAAATAGAAGCTGTAATTCAGGCTATGATATAAGTGCAGCTCAGAAACATATACTATAGCGGCTGCTTGAAAGAATACCGCAATTGTGATAAAATAAATCAACAAATAATTTGGAGGCGGTTATGAGTAATTCCAAATATGATGGACTAAAATTGGAAAATCAGCTTTGCTTTCCTCTTTATGCCTGTTCAAAGGAAATTGTGAAAAAATATAAGCCTTTTCTTGATAAGCTGGATTTAACCTATACGCAGTATATTGCAATGATGGTTTTGTGGGATAAAAAGGAGATAACAGTAAAAGAACTGGGGGAATACCTGTATCTTGATTCAGGTACATTAACGCCGCTTTTGAAAAAGCTGGAAGCTAAGAAGTATGTTACGCGTTCCCGTTCAAAGACGGATGAAAGAAATCTTTTGGTTTCCATTGCCGATAAAGGGGAGCGCTTAAAGGAGCAGGCAATAGATGTACCTGTTCAAATGAGCAGCTGTGTCAATCTTGAACCAAAGGAAGCCGCACAGCTTTACGAGCTGTTATACAAAATACTCAAAGCATTATAAACAAAAGGATATATTGTTTTTGGGCAAAATTCAAAAGATAGGATAAAATAAATGAAAAAGCCAAATGTAGTTATAATTATGACAGATGACCAAGGCTATGGTGATTTAAGCTGTATGGGTGCAACGGATTTTAAAACGCCGCATCTGGATGAAATGGCAAATGACGGTGTAAGATTTTCGTCTATGTACAGTGCATCTCCGGTTTGTTCGCCGTCAAGAGCTGCACTGCTTACAGGCAGATATCCCGGCAATGCCGGTGTACGCGCCATTTTAGCAGGTCACCGCCGTGCATCCGGCTTAACACCTGCTGTTCCCACAATCGCATCAGCATTAAAAAAACTAGGTTATACAACAGGATTGTCAGGGAAATGGCATTTAGGTCTTAAAGACGAGTGCAGACCGAATGCGAATGGCTTTGACGAGTTTTCGGGATTTCTTGCAGGCTGTCTTGATTATTATTCTCACATTTTCTATTACGGAATGGCAGACGGAAATACAAATCCTACGCATGATTTATGGGAAAATGAAAATGAGGTTTATGCGAATGGCGAGTATTTAACCGAACGAATTACACGCAAGAGCATAGAGTTTATTCAAAAGCATAAGGATGAGCCGTTTATGCTCTATACTGCATATAATGCACCGCATTATCCCATGCATGCGCCTGAAAAGTATTTAAAGCGTTTTGAGCATCTGCCTTGGGACAGACGGATAATGGCGGCAATGATAAGTGCTGTTGATGATGGTGTAGGCGAAATCAGAGCTGAGCTTGAACGGCAGGGACTTCTTGATAATACTATAATCTATTTTCAAAGTGATAACGGTCCTTCAAGAGAAAGCCGTAACTGGCTTGACGGAACAGAAGACCCATATTATGGCGGAACTGCCGGACAATTCTCGGGTCATAAATTCAGTCTGTTCGAAGGTGGTATCAGGATACCTGCTATTATCAGCTGGCACGGTCATATTCCATCAGGCAGAATAATTGATTCACCCCATATATCAACAGATATTTTTCCCACAGTGCTTGAGGCTTGCGGCGGAAATCCAAGTGATTATGTGCTTGACGGCAAAAGTATTTTGCCTATGCTTATGGGCGGAGAGGAAATAATACATAAATACTTGTTTTGGGAAATGGAGAATCAAACAGCAGTACGATGCGGAAACTATAAACTTGTGCTTAATGGTCAGCTGGTTGAGGGCGAGCCGAAACGAGCAGATGTGTTTTTGTCTGATTTAGATAAAGACCCCGGTGAAAAATGCAACCTTGCAGATGCATTGCCCGATTTGACTGAAAAATTAAAAAAGGTTGCCCTTGAATGGAGAGCAGAGCTTGAAAATAATTGGGATAAAAATTTTGCAAAAAATTATACCGGCTTAACATAAGAGGATTTTTATATGAGAAAAATTAAAATTATTTCTGTGATTTCAGCGGTGATGCTGCTTTTTTCTGCTTGCTCAGGTCAGCCGGCAGCAAAGATAGAAAATAAGGATTATAATACGAATTATAAATATGTTTTTGTTCACGGTTTGTCAGGCTGGGGCAGTTATGATTCAACAAATAAATTTTTGAAGTACTGGGGAATGTTTGGCGGTGATTTGCTGAAATATTTAGACGAACAGGGCTTTGATTGCTATGCAGCGTCGGTTGACCCTCAGGGCAGTGCCTGGGACAGAGCCTGTGAGCTTTATGCCCAGTTAACAGGTACTGTTGTTGATTACGGCAAAGAACACAGTGAACGCTGTAATCACAATCGGTTCGGAACAGATTATACGGATAAACCGCTGATTGACGAATGGGATGCTGAACATAAAATCAATTTGCTGGGTCACTCCTTTGGCGGGGCTACAGTTCGTATGCTGGCAGATTTAATGGCTGACGGCAGTGAGGCTGAGCAAAAGGCAACAGATGAAAAGGAGTTGTCTGATTTATTTACAGGCGGAAAGGCAGACTGGATATACAGCATAGTTGCACTGGCGGCGCCTCATAATGGAACAACTGCATATAACGCAGGCGATGATACAGAAGAGGATACAAGCGGTATTCAGAATATGATGTCAAATATGGTTTCAAAATTCACAGCTACCAAAGAGGATGGCAGAGCGGACTTTGACTATGCTGCCTATGATATGTATATTGACCATGCTTTGAAGCTTAATGAAGAGCTGCAAACCCTTGATAATCTTTATTACTTTTCATATCCCTGCAGCTCCTCTGTAAAAAATGAGGATGGTACATATTCACCGAATGAGGATATCACAGAATCAACATTTATTAAAAGCGCAATAAAAATGGGAAAGTTTACCGGCGTAACAGAGGGCGGTTATGTGATTGATGAAAGCTGGCTTGAAAATGACGGTCTTGTAAATACAATTTCGGCAACAGCTCCCTTTAATGCTCCGTCAAAAGCGTTTGATGCGGATAACATCTCAAAAGGCGAATGGAATATAATGCCAGTGTATACCGGTGACCATATGTCACTTCAGGGCGGTCTTTTTAAAAAGAATGATGTAAAAGCGTTTTACACAGAATTACTGACAATGATTAATAATCTATAAAATAAGAGCAGTTCTTGGTTATTTAAGAACTGCTCTTTCTGATTATATTATGTATTTAATTTTGTGAATTAAACAATCATACCGGCTTTAATCCAGTTCAGTACATTTTCATACTCTTCTTTATAATTGTCCAGCTGCTCCTGATTTGTGTCTACAAAGGCCTGCATTTCCTCGTAGTCCTCAAAATCAAACACAAAATCCTGCTCAAAGTCATAGGTAGCGGTGAACATATAGTCAAAAATATCCTCGGCAGAAAAGGAGTCCAGCATTTTATCTGCAACAATTTCTGTTGTGTAGTCCAGCGCATTTTTTATGGTTAATTCAAAGTCGTCATCCACATCAATTTCCGGCTCTGCTTCACAGTAAGACAGTATGTCCTCATCCGTGAACCCAAGGTTTTGGAGATAATCAACAACATCCTCCAAGCCGGTTTCATTTACCTCGTCATAGATACGATAAATAAATTCACCAATTAAATTCTGCATGGCAACTGCTTTTATTACTGCATCAATTTCATTGCCGTCTTCGTCCGTTATAACAAAGCCTTCCTCAACAAAGTTGTCCCACATTAATTCATAAAAGCATCTGTACTTTTCCTTCTCCTCAAAAATAGCCTGATGAATGTAATTTTCAATATCCATAATTTAACCTCCCATTATTCCAGCCAAACAAGAGTCGAACAAAATAAGGTTTGGCTAGACCTATTTTATACCATATTACAATCATTTTCAATATTGCATTACAACTTTATATAAGTTATAATATACTATGATTGAGGTGTTGTAAATGAAATTTACTATAAATAGTGAAAATTGCAGTGCAGTTCTTAGTTTGGAGGGCGCACAGCTTAACTCACTTGTTAAGGAAGATATTGAATATTTGTGGCAGGGAGATGCTGATTACTGGGCAGGGCAGGCGCCTGTCTGTTTCCCAATCTGCGGTGTGCTGATAGACGGCAAGGCTGTTGCCTTTGGCAAAGAATGTAATATGAAGCGTCATGGCGTTGCACGTATTAATCCCTTTGAGGTTTATGAACAGTGTAAAAACAGTATTACATTTGTTCAAAAAAGCAGTGATGCGTCCAAAGCACAGTTCCCATTTGACTATGAATTGAAAATTAAGTATACCATTAATAGTGATACGGTTACGAATGAATATATTATCAAAAATACAGGGAATGAAAAGCTACCCTTTGTTATTGGCGGTCATCCTGCCTTCAATTGCCCATTGGCAGAGGGTGAAGCCTTTGAGGATTATAAGCTCGTATTTGACAAGCCTGTTACGAAGCCTTGTCTTAGACCTGATCATCACAGCGGACTGGTAGATGTTGAAAAGAAATATGATGTTATGGCAGGCGGAGATACTTTGCATTTAAAGCACAGCCTGTTTGAAGAAAAGGATGCATTGATTTTTGAAAATTGCGAGCCTGATACGGTTACGATGATTGGACCAAAGGGCAGGGGAATTCAGCTTGCGTTTCAGGATATGAACAATCTTTTGGTTTGGTCAGCAGTTGGGAATGCGCCTTTTGTGGCACTTGAGGCGTGGACAGGTATATCCAATTGCAGCGATGAGGATAATGTACTTGAGAATAAGCGGGGAATGACCATTCTTGATCCCGATGAAACCATATCCTTTAAGTTTAAAATTACAATGATTTAATTTAATAATTTGGAAATAATATACTGATAAAATAACATTGGTGGTAAAATGAATTACGGAATGTTGAGAGTGGCAGCAGCATCACTCAAGCTCAGGGTGGCTGACCCTGATTACAATAAAATCGAGATTATGAAAGCCATTGACGAGGCGGTTAAGGAGGAGGTAAGACTCCTTGTTACACCCGAATTGTCCATAACAGGATATACCTGTGCAGATTTGTTTTTTACAAGAGCATTGCTTGATGCGGCTGAAAAGGCGATTGATGATATAGCAGATTATACAAAAGATAAGAATATTGCTGTTATAGTCGGTGCTCCCTTTGCTTATAAAAATAAGCTATATAACTGTGCATATACCATTCTGAAGGGCAGAGTTATTAATATAATGGCGAAAACGAATCTGGCTAATTATAATGAGTTTTATGAGAAACGCTGGTTTGACAGCGGTGCCGGTATTGGTGTAGATATCGACAGTATATATATTGAAAAATATGGCTGCTGGATGAGCTGTAATGCACTTATTGAGCTTTGCGAGGATGTAACAATCGGTATTGAGCTTTGTGAGGATTTATGGGTGCCGAATCCACCGTCTTCCAATATGGCTCTCGGCGGTGCGAATATTATTGTTAATTTATCTGCAAGTGATGAATATGTATCTAAGGCGGACTACAGACGAGATTTAATAGCAAATCAGTCCGCAAGATGTATCTGCGGTTATGTTTATGCAGGTGCAAGTGTTTATGAAAGCACTACAGATTTGGTGTTCAGCGGTGCAACCTTAGTAGCTGAAAATGGTGCAGTCCTTGCAGAGGGTGCGCGTTTTCAAAGAGAAAATGTGATTACCTATGCGGATATTGATGTCGAAAAGCTTAATGCACTTAGACGAAAAAATATGAGTTTTGAAAATGCGCAGAAGTGTGCAGTGATAGCGTGCTATGCGCATACTATGGATGACGATAAGTTAAGTAATGATTCCAACGATTTAAAATACCGCTTTGTCGATCCGCATCCCTTTGTCCCTGCTAACGATGAAAAGCGCAGGGAACGCTGTAAAGAAATTTTTGCCATTCAGGCAGCAGGTCTTGCAAAAAGAGTGGAGCATGTTGGTTCAAAGGGTGTAGTGGTAGGAATTTCAGGGGGACTGGATTCTACACTTGCTTTGCTTGTGTCCGTTGAGGCAATGAAGCTGCTTGGTAAATCCACTGGTGATATACTTGGCATTACAATGCCGGGCTTTGGTACGACAGACAGAACTTATCAGAATGCGCTTGATTTGATGAAATCACTGGGTGTTACCATAAAAGAAATAAGCATTAAGGATGCTTGTGTTCAGCATATGAAGGATATTGAACACGACGAGCAGATTAAGGATATTACTTACGAAAATACACAGGCAAGAGAGCGTACGCAAATCTTATTTGATATGGCGAATAAGCACGGCAAGCTGCTTGTGGGTACAGGTGATTTAAGTGAGCTTGCTATGGGCTGGTGCACCTATAACGGCGACCATATGAGTATGTATGGCGTAAACGCCTCAGTGCCAAAGACCTTGGTTAAGTATTTGGTGCAATATGTAGCAGATGTCAGTGATGAAGCTACAGCAGCTATTCTTTTTGATATACTGGACACGCCGGTGTCTCCCGAGCTTTTGCCGCCTGATGAAAACGGTGAAATTGCACAGAAGACAGAGGATAATATAGGTCCATATGAGCTTCACGACTTTTTCCTTTATCATTTTATACGTTTTGGCTTTACAAAGGAAAAGCTTGTGGTGCTTGCCCTAAAAGGCTTTGACGGAAAATATGATGAAGCTGTTATAAATAAGTGGGCAGAAGTATTTTTTAAGAGATTTTTTATAAGCCAGTTTAAACGCTCCTGCATTCCTGATTCACCAAAGGTTGGCTCAGTTTCTCTGAGTCCGAGGGGAGATTGGAGAATGCCGAGTGATGCATCATTCAATGCTTTTATTTAGGAGGATAAATATGAAAAAGCTACTAGCAGTTTTAATGGCAGTTGTGATTGTTATGGCATTTGCCGGATGCTCGTCCAAGCAGTATGAGGATACAGAGGTTACTGTTCCTGTAACAGACGAGAACGGCGAAGCTGTTACAGATAAAAATGGTGCGGCTGTTACCGAGGTATCAAAAGAGACAGAAGATGATGATAAATCAGAGGATAATGCCGCTTCTGAAAAGCAGTCAAGCAGCAGTAATAACAGTAATGGCAATAAAGCAGACAGCAGTGCAAAGGAGAAAACCTCTGCAAAAAAGAGCGGCACTTCGTCAGCAGCTAAGCCGAAAACAACTGAGAAAAAAGAGACTACCACAGCAAAGCCTGTTAAAAGAAATGTAGACCTTACGGTAGTTGTTCCGTATTTTAATCAGGCTAAGGATACAAAGATTACTGTAAAATACAGAACAGACGGTAAGAAGTATGAGGAGCTTGTAAGCGAGGATATTACCCTCGGAAGCGAGCAGACTAAAAAATACAAAATTAAGAAAATCAAGGGCGATATAGATGTAATTGTAACCATTGACGGCGTTGATGTAACCTATAATACATTAAAAATTATGTCCTATGAAAACAACGGAACAATCAAGCTTGTAACCGGTATCGAAATGCTGGACGGCGGCTGGGATTAAAATTAAGTAAAAAAAGTAGGTAATAAGGATTACCTACTTTTTTTATATTTATCATTGAAATTGTAAATACTAAGTGTTATAATGTTTAAGGTTAAGTGGGTCTATAAGGCCTGCGACTGCATTAAATTACATATTTTTAACTTTAGGAGGATGTTCATATGGCAAGAAAAAAGAAAACTATGGACGGTAACAGTGCTGCTGCACACGTAAGTTACGCGTTCACAGAAGTTGCCGCAATCTACCCAATTACTCCTTCATCAAACATGGCAGAGGAAACCGATGCTATGGCTGCAAGAGGAGTAAAAAACATTTTTGGCCAAACTGTTAAGGTAGCTGAAATGGAATCAGAGGCCGGTGCTGCAGGTGCAGTTCATGGATCTCTTTCAGCAGGTGCGCTTACCACAACTTATACAGCATCACAGGGTCTGCTTCTTATGATCCCTAATATGTATAAGATTGCCGGTGAGTTAATTCCATCCGTTATTCATGTTTCAGCTCGTTGTGTATCTACACATGCGCTTAACATTTTTGGTGATCATTCAGACGTTATGGCTTGCCGTCAGACCGGTTATGCTATGCTTTGCTCAGCAAACGTGCAGGAGGTTATGGATCTCGGTGCTGTTGCACACCTTTCAACATTAAAGAGCCGTGTTCCTTTCCTTCATTTCTTTGATGGCTTCCGTACATCACACGAAATTCAGAAGATTGATATTTGGGATTATGAAGATCTCAAGTCAATGGTTGATATGGAGGATGTTCAGGAGTTCCGTGCAAGAGCATTAAATCCTGAAAGACCTGTTCTTCGCGGTTCTGCAGAGAATAGTGATATCTTCTTCCAGCACAGAGAGGCTTGTAATAAGTACTACAATGACGCTGTTGCTACAACAGAGATGTATATGAACAAGATTAACGAAAAGCTTGGTACGGATTATAAGCTGTTCAATTATTACGGTGCAGCTGACGCAGAGCGTGTAATTGTTGCTATGGGTTCTGTTTGTGATACCATTCAGGAGACCGTTGATTTCCTTAACGCTCGCGGCGAAAAGGTTGGTATGATTAAGGTTCACCTTTACAGACCATTTTCTGTTAAGCACCTTCTTGATGTTATGCCTGAGTCCGTTAAATCTATTTCTGTTATTGACAGAACAAAGGAGCCTGGTTCACTTGGTGAGCCTCTCTACCTCGATGTTGTTGCAGCTCTTAAAGGCTCAAAGTTTGAGAATGTTGCTGTTTACGGCGGTCGTTACGGTCTTGGTTCAAAGGATACACTTCCTGCTCATATTGTTTCAGTATACAATAATATGAACGCTGATGAGCCAAAGAAGCAGTTTACACTTTCTATTCACGATGATGTAACAAATCTGTCTCTTGATGTAACAGAGAGCCCTGATACAACACCTGCAGGTACTACCTCTTGTAAGTTCTGGGGTCTTGGCTCTGACGGTACTGTTGGTGCGAACAAGGATTCCATCAAGATTATCGGTGATAATACAGATATGTATGCACAGGGCTATTTCTTCTATGATTCAAAGAAATCCGGTGGTATTACAGTATCTCACCTTCGTTTTGGTTCATCTCCGATTACATCAACATACTTGATTAACAAGGCAAACTTTGTTGCTTGTCATAATCCTTCATATGTAACAAAGTATGATATGGTTCAGGATATTGTTCCGGGCGGTACATTCCTGCTGAACTGTATCTGGTCTGCTGAGGAGCTTGATAAAGAGCTTCCTGCTAAGATGAAGAGATATATTGCTGAAAATGATATTCAGTTCTATACAATTAATGGTATTAAGATTGCCGAAGAGGTTGGCTTGCCTGGCAGAGCTTCAACAATTCTTCAGTCAGCATTCTTTACAATTTCAAATATTCTCCCTGTTGAGAAGGCTATTGAGCTTATGAAGGCTGCAGTAGTTAAGAAGTTCTCTAAGAAGGGTGAAGCTATCGTAAATGCAAACTGTGCAGGTATCGAGAGAGGCTCACAGGAGCTTGTTAAGATTGATGTTCCTGCTTCTTGGAAGGATGCTGTTGACGAAGATAAGGAGCTTGAAGTTCCAACTGAGCGTCCTGAAATGAAGAAGTTTGTTAAGGATATTCTTGATCCTGTCGGCAGACTTCATGGTGATGATCTTCCTGTTTCTACATTTGTTGACTGTGCTGATGGTGTTTATCCACAGGGTTCAGCTGCATTTGAGAAGAGAGGTATTGCAATTACAGTTCCTGAGTGGGATCCTACAAAGTGTGCACAGTGTAATCTTTGCTCAATGGTTTGTCCTCACGCTGTAATTCGTCCTGTATGTTTGACAGCTGACGAGGCTGCTAATGCTCCTGAGGGTGCACCAATGGTTGACCACAAGAGAGCTCCTTATAAGTATGCTCTTATTGTATCAACACTTGACTGTACCGGATGCGGCTCTTGTGCAAATGTATGTCCTACTAAGTCACTTACAATGAAGCCAATCGCTTCTCAGATGAAGTCTCAGCCTGTATACGATGCACTTTGTGATATCGATGCTAAGCCTGAGGTTGTAAATAACACAACAATCGGTGTTCAGTACAGAAAGCCATATCTTGAGTTCTCAGGCGCATGCGCAGGCTGCGGTGAAACTCCATATGCTAAGCTTGTTACTCAGCTTTATGGTGACAGAATGTATATTGCGAACGCAACAGGCTGTTCATCCATTTGGGGTGGTTCTGCTCCTTCAACTCCATACACTGTAGACAAGAAGGGTCATGGTCCTGCTTGGTCAAACTCACTGTTTGAGGATAACGCTGAGTTCGGTTATGGTATGATGCTTGCTCAGAAGCAGATTCGTGAAAGACTTGCTATGGATGCTGAGGTTCTTTTGAATACAGCAGTTGCTGAGCAGGTACAGGCTTGGCTTGACACATACGATGATGCTGCTAAGAATACAGAGGCTGCTGATGCACTTATTGCTGCGTTGAAGGCGAACAGCTTTGAGGGTGAGGCTGCTGACGCTGCAGCTGATTTCCTGAAGGATGCAGATTATGCAGCTAAGAAATATCAGTTCATCTTCGGTGGTGACGGTTGGGCTTACGATATCGGTTTCGGCGGTCTTGACCACGTTATCGCATCAAACGAGGATGTTAACATTGTTGTATTTGATACAGAGGTTTACTCTAACACAGGCGGTCAGGCTTCAAAGGCTACACCAACAGGTGCTGTTGCTAAGTTTGCTGCTTCAGGTAAGGTTGTTAAGAAGAAAGACCTTGCACAGATTGCTATGAGCTATGGCTATGTATATGTTGCTCAGGTTGCTATGGGTGCCAATGCAAATCAGTGTCTGAAGGCATTCCAGGAGGCTGCTGCTTACAATGGTCCTTCAATCGTTATCTGTTATGCACCTTGTATCAACCATGGTATCAAGATGCCATTTAACCAGACAGAGCAGAAGAAGGCTGTTGCTGCAGGTTACTGGAACTTATTCCGTTACAATCCGGCTCTTATTGAGCAGGGCAAGAATCCATTCTCTCTTGACAGTAAGGCTCCTACAGCTGATTATGTAGAGTTTATTGAGGGTGAGGTTAGATACTCATCATTGAAGAGAGCATTCCCTGGCAAGGCAGAAGAGCTGTTTTCTATCGCTGCAGACAATTCTATTGAGAAGTACAATAAGCTTGCAAAGCTTGTTGATTACTATGCTCCGGATGCAGAATAATTCAATATAGAATAAAAAATAAAGCTCGGTGGAGAAATCCACCGAGCTTTTAGACTGTTGATAAAGCACCCATAACCACGCACGATATGTTTAATTTAACCAATTTTGCCTCCCTTGTGTAAATGGAGATGGCAATGTGTTTGTGTTGACGGAGAGATTATAAAAACCGCCTGAACATCGAATTCAGGCGGTTTTTGCGCGTTTTAAGCCTTTGGCAACTCTGCGGTACCACCGTACAGCGACGAATTGCCAAAGACTTAATTCTGTGTACTTTCTCAGCATTCTCCAGCGTGCAGAAAAAGTCTTTCAGTTTTTATAATATTATAGAGATATTGCGTTTATAATATAAATCAAATTTTAGATTTATTCGGTTATTTCATCTATTTTAATCAGTTCATCCTTGGTTAATGGGGCAAATTCCAATGCCTTCAGGTTTTCCAGCAGCTGAGCCTTTGAATGAACGCCGACTAATACGGAGGTGATGCTGTCATCCTTGAGCAGCCACTGTATTGCCATTTGTGAAAGGGATTGTCCTCTTTCATGCGCCATATCATAAAGCTTCTTAATCTGATTTGGTCTGTCTCCATCATATCCAACGTGCTTTTGCAGCTGCTCTTTTCCGTAAAGTCTTGCCTTTTCCGGAATACCATTTGCATATTTGTCTGAAAGCTGGCCCTGTGCTAAAGGTGAAAAGGCGATGATGCCCTTTTGCTTATAGCGTGCCTCTTCAATTAAACCATTGCTCTCAATCGTTCTGTCAAATATGGAATAGCGATTTTGATTTATAATAAACGGTGCATTATAGTCATCAAGCTTGCTGTTCATTTTATGCATGGTTTTTCCGTCGTAGTTGCTTATACCTACATACAGAGCCTTTCCCTGTCGTGCCATATCTGCAAGGCAGAGTGCTGTTTCCTCAAGGGGCGTTTCGGGACACATACAGTGATGATAGAATATATCTACATAATCAAGACCCATTCTCTGCAGACTTTGATCCAAGGAAGCTGTAAGATATTTTCTGCTGCCGCCTCTGCCGCCATAAGGACCCTGCCACATTTCGTAGCCTGCCTTTGTGCTGATAATGATTTCATCACGATACGGCTTTAGGTTTTCCTTGAATATTTTGCCGAAGTTTATTTCTGCTCTGCCGGGTTCAGGACCATAATTATTTGCTAAGTCAAAATGCGTAACACCATTGTCAAAAGCAGTCAGGATAATATCCTTCATAGTATCATAGTCATCATTGATTCCGAAATTCTGCCATAAGCCTACAGAAATTTTCGGCAGGGCTAAACCACTGGCACCGCAGTAGTTGTAACTCATATTGTCATATCTTTTTTCATCAGCCTTATACATATTGCACCTCGTTAAATTTAATACATTCATAATTATAAAGCAAAAGCCGATTGTTGCCAATCGACTTTCATTTTACTTTAAAGCACGCTTCAACCAAACAGCACCTAAATCAAGTGCGTTGAACAAACCGACTTTTTCGCTTTTCTTTACGATTTTTTCCTTTGGTGATACATCTGGGTCTGTATCCAATAACTGGATTGCAACCTTGCCGGAGATTTTTAAATCCTTTACATTATCCTGTGCATCAATAATATTAATGCAGATAACAAATGGATCGCTCATTTTTCCATAGTAGATTGTGTTGCCAGATCTAACCAAAGGCTTACCTTTGTACTCGAGCAATAACTCTTCATCCTTCTCAGCCAAAGATAACCCTCCTTTATTTTACAATTAGTCGAGATAAGACTTTACCATAGCAGCCATAAGCTCATCACGGTCAATTCGTCTGATTAAGCTTCTTGCATTTTTATGCGTTGTGATATAGGTCGGATCTTCAGAAAGAATGTAGCCCACAATTTGATTAATCGGGTTATATCCTTTTTCCTGAAGTGCATCAAAAACTTCAGTCAAGGTTTCTTTCATAATGTCTTCTTTTTCATCACCAATTCTGAATGTCATTGTCTTATCATTCATGGTAAAGCCACCTCCTTATAAAGCATTACACATTAATTATATACAATTTTTACTAAAATTACAACACTTTTTTTCATATCAATAAAAATACTTGACTTATTGATGGATTTAGGGTTATAATCGTTCTAGTTAATATATGGCTTTGAACAGATGTAAGTAGGCTTATACTGTGCTTTCAGAGAGCGTGTGGCTGGTGAAAACACGCAGCAGGTGTGTGCTGAATTTCAGTCTGGGAGCTCCCTGTGAGAAACTAAGCAGGGCGTAACGCCGCGTTAAGGCATAGAGCGGCAGTCGTAACGGCTGCAATTTGAGTGGTACCACGGATATTATATTCCGCCTCATTATTGGGGCGGATTTTTTTATTTTAATATTGAAATATGTGTTATTATGGAGGTTAAGTATGGATAGCAAGATTAAAGTCCTCAAAGAAAAGTTTGAAGAAGAGCTTTCTAAAATTGAGAACACTGCTGACCTTGAAAGCGTTCGTGTAGCATATCTTGGAAAAAAAGGCAGTGTAACTGACCTTTTGAAGGGTATGAAGGAGCTTTCTAATGAAGAGAAAAAGACCTTTGGTCAAAAGGTAAATGAGCTTAAAGGTATTGTAGCTGACAAGATTGCTGAAAAAACAACAGAGCTGAAAAACAGAGAAATTGAGCGTGAAATTCAGTCTATGCCTGAATTTGATATTTCCATGCCTGCAAATCTGAATAGAGGCTCCTATCATCCGATTACCTTGGTTCAGCGTGAGTGTGAGCGTATATTTAAGTCTATGGGCTTTACTGTAGAGGATTACAGCGAAATTGTAACAGATTATGAGTGCTTTGAGTCTCTCAATATACCTAAGCATCATCCGGCTCGTGATATGCAGGATACCTATTATCTTGAAAACGGACAGCTGTTAAAGAGCCAGACCTCTGCTGCGCAGAATGCAATCTATAAAAAATATCGTGATGCACTTGTTAATGACGGTGTACCGATTAAGGCAATTTTCCCGGGCCGCTGCTTTAGAAATGAGGCGACAGATGCCTGCCACGAAAATACCTTCTTCCAGATGGAAGGCGTTATGGTGGATAAAAATATATCCATTTCAAACCTTATTTATTTTATGAAAACAATGCTGTCCGAGGTATTCCAAAAGGATATTAAGGTAAGACTTCGTCCCGGCTTTTTCCCATTTGTGGAGCCAGGCTTTGAACTTGATATAAGCTGCCTTATCTGCGGCGGTGACGGTTGCCCAAGCTGTAAGCACAGCGGCTGGCTTGAGCTTTGCCCTTGTGGTATGATTCATCCAGAGGTTTTGAAGGCAGGCGGTATTGACCCTGATGAATATACAGGCTTTGCTTTCGGTCTTGGTTTAACAAGACTTGTTATGATGAAATATGGTATTAAGGATATTCGTGATTTAAACAGCGGCAGCCTGAAGAGTCTGTCACAGTTTACGGATGATGAATAAGAAAGGGGAGTGTAGATTATGTTTTTATCAATGAATTGGATTAGTGATTTCGTAGATTTCACAGGTCTTGATAAGGTTGAGCTTATCCATCGTTTCTCCCTTTCTACAGCTGAGGTTGAGAACGAAATTTTCTTTAAGGGCAGTGATTTGTCCGGTATTGTAGTTGCAGAAATTAAGTCTGTTGAAAATCATCCTGACTCCAAGAAGCTGCATCTTTTGAAGGTTGATGCAGGGCAGGAGGAGCTTGTGGATGTTGTTTGCGGAGCACCGAATGTAAGAGTTGGTCTTAAAACTGCATTTGCAAAGGTAGGAGCTAAGATTGGAGAAATAGAAATTTCACCAAGAAAGCTGGCAGGCTTTACATCTAACGGTATGTGCTGTTCGGAAAAAGAGATTGGTATCAGCGATGATAACTCCGGTATTATGGAGATAACCGATGATATTCCAAATGGTACAGATCTTAAAGAGGTATATCAAATTGATGATATTATCTTTGAGGTTGACAATAAATCTCTTACGAATCGTCCTGACTTATGGGGTCACTATGGTATTGCCCGTGAATTTGCCGCTCTTGCCGGCAGAGAACTGAAGCCGCTTGAGGTTGTGGATTTGGAGAAGTATAATCATCTTCCAAAGGTTGATATGAAAATAGAGGATAACCTCTGTCAGAGATATTCCTGCTTGCAGGTTGAAAATATTAATACCAGCGTTTCTCCTGTTAATATGAGAATCAGACTTTATTACTGTGGTATGCGCGGTATCAATTTCCTTGCAGATTTAACGAACTATCTTATGCTTGAGATGGGTCAGCCAATGCATGCTTTTGATTCACGCAAGGTTGAGAAAATCAGAATTAAGCGTTTTGATACGCCTTTTACATTCCAGACCTTAGACGGTGTTGAACGTAATATTGACGAAAATACACTTATGATTTGTAACGATAATACACCTGTTGCCATTGCAGGAATTATGGGTGGTCTTGACAGTGAGATTGTAGAGGATACTACTACATTAACACTGGAATCTGCTACCTTTAATGCTGTATCCATTCGTAAGTCAACTGTTCGTCTTGCTCACAGAACAGACGCATCTATGCGTTACGAAAAATGCCTTGACCCTGAAATGACAGTTCCTGCCATTGCTCGTTTTGTTAAACTTATGACAGATATTGACAGCGGTGTTCAGGTGGTTTCTTCACTGACAGATGAGTATGCTTATCATTATGATACAGTAGAGCTTGATTTCGATAAGGCATTTGTTGACAGATATACAGGCATTGAGATTGATAATGATACAATCACAAGCACACTTTCATCGCTGGGCTTTGGTGTTAATCTTGAGGATGATCATTTCAGTGTTATTGTGCCAAGCTGGCGCGCAACAAAGGATGTTACCATTAAGGCGGATATTATTGAGGAAATTACCCGTATATACGGCTACGATAATTTTGATATTCACACAGCGAACGCACCGCTCTATCCTGTAAGAGCGGATGTTGAAAAGACGGTTGAGGATAAAATCAAGGATATCCTTGTTAAACGCTTTTCTCTTCACGAGCTTCATTCCTATGTCTGGGCATATTATGATGAATATAAGGCATTGGGCATTGAGGTAGAGGATAACATTAAGCTTGTTAATGCAACCAATCCGAATATAGAGACGATTCGTAATTCCATTATTCCTACACAGCTTTGTCAGGTAAAAGCAAACACTGCATTTGATACGGATTTCGGTGTGTTTGAAATCGGCAGAATTGTGGATGGAATGACAGAGGATAATCTCTGTAACGAAAAGAAAAAGCTGGCTGTTACATTATTCAGCAAGACAAAATCTGTTGAACAGCTTTATTTTGAGCTTCGTGATATGATTGCGGTTGTTACGGATGATATTAAGCATAAAGCACTGTGCTTTGCTCTAGATAGCAGCACCCATTCCTATGAGCATCCAAGAAATCTGAATAAGATTATTTGTGATGGCATAGAGCTTGGCAGAATCGGCGTTGTTCATCCTGTGATTTCAAAGAAGATTGATAAGAAGGCAGCCATTGTATTTGCTGAGCTTGATGTGGCTGAATTTGCAAAGCTTGCAAACAACAGTATCAGCTATGAAGAGCCGTCTAAGTATCCTGAGATGGAAATAGACCTGTCCTTTATCAGCAATACGTTTGAGCCGATTATGCAGGCAATTGCAGGGGCAGACAGTCCTCTTGTGAAAAAGGTTGATGTGGTTGACACATACAAGGATGAAAATTCAAAGTCAATTACAACAAGAATAACCTTCTCTCATCCTGAAAAAACACTTACTCGTGAGGAAGTGAATGAGATTGTTGACAAGGTTATTCACACACTTGAAGCAAAGGGTATAATGCTGAAAAAATAAGTTGTGATAACGATAATATAAAAGCTCCGAGGTATATGGTTATGACTGTATACTTCGGAGCTTTTTTGCATTTATAATATGTTTTTCAAATCGTTAAGGCTTTGGCATTTTGCGAATAAAAAGCTGTCTATTTCCTCCTCACCCTGCCAAAGGTCAGGTATCATAATAACGTTCATACCTGCTCTGTGGGCAGAGAGAAGACCGTTTTTAGAATCCTCAACAGCAACACAGTCAGCCGGCTTTTCGCCTAAGGCTTCACAGGCTTTTAGGTAAATGTCCGGTTCCGGCTTTGACCTACTTACCATATCACCGCAGATGACAGCATCAAAAAATTTCTCAATATTCTTTTCCTTTAGGTGATGATGGACACTTGCAGAGCTGGTAGAGGAGGCAAGTGCCAGCTTGTAGCCCTTGGCTTTCAGGTAATTCAGTGCTTCGTGCAGTCCTTCCTTCTCAGGCACACCGTAAGTGTTAAAATAATTATAGGAATAATCCTTGCCCATTTGTTTGAATTTTTCTGCCTCGAAGCTTTCACCGAACTCCTTGCGGATAACCTCTATTGCTTTGTGTAAATTCATGCCTAAGGTTTTGTATACCATATATCCTGCTTTTCCTACACCCATCTGCTCACCTGCCCAGTCCCAGGCAAGAACACAAATTCTCTCTGTGTCAAACAAGACACCGTCCATATCAAAAATTACTGCTTTCATAGTAAGCCTCGCTGTATGTTTATTTGAGAATCATTATAGAGTATCTGTTTTATATTTGCAATGCTTTATTGAAATATAAAAAACTGCAGGAAGTAAATTCCTGCAGTTACAGCCTGTCGAAAAAGGCACAGCTTCGGCTGTGCTTTTTTCGTTGGATGTGGTAT
>JAMPGU010000025.1 GCA_023663865.1 Clostridium sp. | reverse complement strand
CTTTTTGGCTGTATTACAGGCAATTACCACGAGAAACCAATACTTCGTTACGACATCTCAGCTAAATCGCCAGCTTTTGTGTCAGTGCAATAACGAAGTAACCCATGAACATTTTTGTTCGTGGGTTTTTATTTGGATTTATATGCAAAAATATGATACTTGCTAAGGCAATGACATTTTTCTTGACTACTTATTTCAATGATGATAAAATTATAGTGCCAAACAAAACCGAATACTTTGACATTGTAAAGGTGTGTCTTTTTATCCTTTGATAAAAATGCATGCTCTATTCCTACATGCTTTTATAATGTCATGTCTGGTTTTGTTTGGCGACAGTTGAGCTATGCGTTTTATTGCGTAGCTTCGGCTGCGCATTTTTTATTTTATCGGAGGAAATATGATGAACGAAAACAATTTCAAAATCAAAGCCACGGCTAAAGAGAAAAGCATTATGCCAAGTGGTCAGACAACATTTAATCAGCACAAATTTATAAGTGATATTTATGAATGTGAAAAGCAAAAGTATATTATTGATAAACGAATCAAAATGATTAATCACGAAATCAGTAATACTTTATACATAAAAAAATATAATGATACTGAATTTGCGAAATATGAAAATAAAAACATAAAACATATAAAGCACGAACAGCGTTTGGAAATACGAAATGGTGAAGTTGATTCTTTTGGAGAACGCTTTGGGATGTATGTTTTATTTGGTGGAATTGCTGGAATAGTTGTAGGATTAGGAAAGAATATTTTAAATTTTTTAGGAATTACCGGATATAACCATAATGATAGCTTCATAAAAAAATTTATTGCACCCGGGTTTAGAGCTATGTTAATTACCTTTGCAATCGTTTTGGTTATTATGGCAATAGATTTTATCAGAGCATCAGCAGCAGACCGAAAGAAAATAAATTCTATTAAACAATTTAATAAAAGCGTGCCTGAAAAAAACAAGGAAATAGAAGAATTCAATAAAAAACTCAAAAAGGATTGCAATGATAAGTATCTAGATTATGTAAAAAAACGCAGAGCGGAAATTGACAGAATTGTTCCGTATATGAGACAGGAAAAAGAAGAGGCAAAAAAGCAGCTTGATTATGTAAATAATACTCTGCAATCATTATATAATTTACGTATAGACGGTGTTCTTTGTCTGCACCCGAATTATCAGGGATTGGTACCGATTTCAATCATATATGGTTACTTTGACACAGGCAGATGCACTCAATTGCAGGGTCACGAGGGCGCATATAATTTGTACGAAGATGAAAAAATGAAGGGTATGATTATTAATAAGCTCGATGTTGTTTCAAGACAACTGTCTCAGCTTAATAATACAATGCTTTACGTCGGACAAGCTATAGAAGAATGTAATAGCAGATTATCCGACCTTGAATCCGCAAGCAACAGAATGATTGGCTCGATAAATAATATGAACAGCAATGTTTCAAAACAGCTTAGTGGCATATCAAATCAGATGTCTGCTATTGAAGCAAATACAGCAAACAGTGCATATTATTCCGAAATTGGTGCACGAATGACTACATTTAATACTGTATATAATTTACTTAAAGACTAACAAAGTTAATTCATAAAAATAAAAATCCACTAACAGAAATTTCTGTTAGTGGATTTACTTCGTTATCGAGCCAACGCATTAGCTGACAAGTTTTTTATATTATACTATATCAAGAATTACTTTTTCATTTCTTCTCTTGCTTCCTTAATACGCTGAACGAACAGCTTACCGGTCTCCGTAATCTTGTCATAATCACCTGTTTTAGCACCGGCAATAAGAGATGAACCTGCACCGCAGGCAACTGCGCCTGCCTTAATCCAATCCTTAACATTGTCAACATCTACACCGCCTGATGGCATCATTACTGCATTTGGAATAGGACCATGGATATCCTTAATAAATGCAGGTCCTGCAATATCGCCGGGGAATACTTTAAGCACATCTGCACCGCACTCCATAGCATGAACAGCCTCGGTAGGGGTATAGATACCCGGCATTGATGGAACACCATAGCGATTACAGGTTTTAACGGTTTCAGGGTCGAAGTAAGGGGATACAATATATTCAGCACCTGCAAGAATTGCAATACGTGCGGTAGCTGCATCCATAACCGTACCGGCACCAATAATGATTTCTCCTGAATTATACTTTGCCTTCATAGCCTCAATCAGCTTATCAGCATGAGGTACAGTAAAGGTTAACTCAATAGCAGCCACGCCGCCTGCAATACAAGCATCTGTGATTTTTTCTGCCTGCTCAATGGATGTAGCACGTACTACTGCTACAATACCTACCTCTTGAATTTTTGCCAATGTTTCAATTTTATTTGCCATTTTATTTTCTCCTGTAATAATTATATATTATCTAATTTAAAGAAATTTTTTAAAATAAGCGGATTTTTTCGTTAGGCAAGGCTTTTGGAAAATTTTGCCGACGGGAGCATACGAGGGTATGTGACCGAGCAGAATTTTTCATATAACGAAGCATAACGGAAAAAGACACGATTTTATCTTTGAACTCTGGAAGAACCGCCGTTAACCTTATTTTCAACTTCCTTGAGTGATGCCATACTTGTATCACCGGGAGTAGTCATAGCAAGGGCACCGTGAACAACGCCGTAATTTACAGCCTTCTGTGCATCCTCATATGTCATCAAGCCATAAATAAGTCCTGAAGCAAAGCTGTCTCCGCCACCTACTCTGTCGAGAATTTCAAGTCCCGGATATTCAATAGAATTGTAAATCTTGCCATCTGCCCAGCAAATTGCTTTCCAGTCATTAACAGTTGCAGTTTTAACAGTACGAAGGGTTGTAGCGATAACCTTGAAATTCGGATAAGCCTTTGTTACTGTCTCAATCATCTTATAGTAACCATCCATATTAAGCTCTTTAAGGTCAGCGTCATTACCCTCAACCTCAAAGCCGAGAGAAGCAGTAAAGTCCTCTTCATTACCAATCATAACGTCAACATATTTAGCAATCTCCTTGTTGACCTCCTGCGCCTTAGCCTGACCGCCGATACCCTTCCACAGTGATGGGCGATAGTTAAGGTCATAGGATACAACTGTGCCATATTCCTTTGCCTTTTTAACAGCCTCAATAACAACCTCTGCTGCTGTTTCTGAAAGAGCTGCATAAATACCGCCTGTGTGAAGCCAGCGCACACCAAGTGTACCAAAGATATAATCCCAGTCAATGTCACCCGGCTTCAGCTTAGATGCTGCAGTATTACCTCTGTCAGATGCACCAACTGCACCGCGGATACCAAAGCCACGCTCTGTAAAGTTAATACCATTTCTCACGGTTCTGCCGATACCGTCGTATGGCATCCACTTGATAAGAGAGGTATCAACACCACCCTGTAAAATCAAATCCTCCATAAGATAGCCGATTTCATTTTCAGCAAAAGCAGTTACAACGCTGGTTTTCAGACCGAAGCAGCGTCTCAGTCCTCTTGCAACATTGTACTCTCCGCCGCCTTCCCAAGCCTTGAAGGAACGAGCAGTTTTAATTCTGCCCTCACCCGGATCAAGACGAAGCATAATTTCACCAAGTGAAATCTCGTCAAACATACATTCTTCTTTTGGTCTTAACTTTAAATCCATATTATCTAACCTCCGTATTATTCAAAATTAAAATATTTAATTGCATTATTATAGCTGATACCCTGAATAATTTCCTTCAGTATGTCCTCATCATAAGCATACCAGCCATCCTCAACCCATCTACCGATTAAGGCACACATAATTCGTCTAAAATATTCGTGTCTGCCATAGGATGTAAAGGATCTTGAATCTGTTTCCATACCGACGAACTTACCGAGAACACCAAGATTTCCCAAGGTTTTCATCTGATTTGTCATACCGTCCATAGTATCAAGGAACCACCATGCCGGTCCGAACTGAATTTTTGATTCTGCATCTGCACTCTGGAAGTTACCGAGCATTGTTCCCAAAACGGTATTATCCTTATCATTCAGATTAAATAAAATTGTTTTTGGCAGCTTATCATTCTTATTCAGTGCATCAAGAAATCTTGATAAAGGCAGTGCAATTTCAGCATCACCTACAGAATCAAATCCTGTATCTGCACCAAGCTTGTTAAACATTAAGGTATTATTGTTTCTGATTGCACCGATATGAATTTCCATTGCCCAGCCAAGCTCGTGATATTTCTCACCAAGAGCGATTAAAACAGGTGTTCTGTACTTGTCACATTCTGCCATTGTGATAGCTTCACCCTTCATTGCACGGGCAAAGATTTCCTCAATCTCATCGTCATCAGCAACAGCAAAGGGAGGATAATCAAAGGCTTGGTCTGATACCCTGCAGCCTACACTGTGAAAATAATCAGCTCTGTTTAAAAGGGCAGCTATAACATCCTTGTAGCTCTTTATTTCTATATCCGCAGCCTCACCAAGTACCTTGATGTAATCTGCAAAGCCATCCAGATGGGCATTAAGTGCTTTATCAGGTCGGAAGCTTGGAAGCACCTTGCAGTCGAAGTCCTCAACATCTCTGAGCAGCTTATGATACGCAAGATTGTCAATAGGGTCATCTGTTGTACAAACCACCTTAACATTGCTCTTTTTAATCAGGCTCTGCGGTCTGAAATCACCATTCTTGATAGCATCATTAGCTCGGTCAAATATATCTCCGGCTGTTTTCGCATTCAGCGGAGTATCAATACCAAAGTAACGCTGAAGCTCAATATGCGCCCAGTGATACAATGGATTTCCTATGCAATACTGAAGAGCATATCCGAATTTTTCAAACTTCTCTCTGTCACTTGCGTCTCCGGTGCAGTATCTTTCATCTATACCGCAGCTTCTCATTGCACGCCATTTATAATGGTCTCCTGACAGCCATAACTGTGTGATACTTTCAGGTGCCTTATTATCATATATTTCCTTAGGATTCAGATGGCAGTGATAATCACATATAGGCATATTTTCAGCAAAATCATGAAACAATTTTTTTGCTGCATCTGTATCTAACAGAAAATCTTTATCAATAAAATTCCTCATAGATATCTCCTAACATATTTTTTCACGATAATTATATACCCTTATTCTTTTCAATGCAATAATAAATCTTGCAAAATCATATAAATATGATAAAATTAATTATATATTATTATGAAAAGAGGGGCATTATGCGCTACGAAATTAAAGGAACTCCCTTTCCTGCAGTAATATGCTATCTGGAAGCCGGGGAACAAATGATTACTGAGGGCGGCGGAATGAGCTGGATGAGCCCAAATATGAAAATGGAAACAACTACAAACGGCGGACTTGGCAAAGCAATCGGCAGATTGTTTTCTAATGATAAAATGTTTCAAAACAGATATACCTGTGTGGGCGGCAATGGTATGATTGCATTTTCAAGCTGCTGTCCGGGAGAAATCAGAGCAATAGAAATCACTCCGGGAAATGACATTATTTGCCAAAAGAGTGCCTTTCTTGCATCAACTCCGGGTGTAAATATGTCTGTTCACTTTAAAAGAAGCCTGTCCGGCGGATTATTCGGCGGCGAAGGCTTTATTATGCAGAAATTTGACGGCAACGGTCTTTTGTTTATCGAGGTTGACGGTACTGTGATGGAATACAATTTGCAGGCAGGTGAACAGCTTATTCTGGATACAGGTCACCTTGTAATGATGGATGCAACCTGCAAAATGGATGTAAATACTGTTAAGGGTGCAAAAAACATTCTCTTCGGAGGAGAGGGCTTATTCAACACAGTGGTTGAGGGTCCCGGAAAAGTACTGGTGCAAACGATGCCGATAAACAAATTGGCAATGGAACTTTACAATCATATGCCCCATCCGAGCAGCAATTAAAAAATAATAGAAAAAGAAAATGGCTGTCCCGCAGTTTAGCTGAGATACCGTAACGAAGTATTGGTTTCTCAACTTTCTTGCGGGACAGCTTTTTACGTTTCTTTCTTATAATGACGCAACTAAAATATTGGCAACAGAGGTACCATTTCCTTCATACATACGCCATAACTCAATGATAAAATAATCGCCCTCTAATTTGTCGCCATTAAAAATCTGGTTGAATTCACAGCTTGATAAATCATATACATAAACACCGCTATCGTTATTTATCTCAATTTTGCCGTCAAAATACATCCTGTCATAAATGTCAATACTATATACATTTGATTTGCTGTATTCCTTATCCATTTGGATGAAGTCCAATGCATGGATTAGCTCAGCAAAATCTAAGCAGTTAATGCCTGACTCAAAATCTACAGGTGATTTATTTTCATATAGCTTTGTATAGGACAGCTGATTATAATAATTTCCCAGTGCACTGCAATAATAACCCTTTCTGCTTTCCGTAGCACCGCTCAGATACAAATCTGTTATTTCTTTTTCACTGTTCATAAACAGATCTGCTCTGTCCAGAGCAAAATTGTTTGATTCATCAGGGTCGATATACGCATTAATGCTATCAAGCATTGTTCTGGCATCTGAACTATATAAATTAAGATTATGCTCAATATAATCCGACTGAGCATTTTTTAGTGCAATTGCCAAAAGCACTGCAACAATCACAGCAATAATTATAATAATTACAGCAAATGTTATTTTCAGTTTTTTATTCATTTTAATTGCTTTTACAACATTTCGCTCACTATGGGTAATAACCTCCTGCTGCTCCATACGCTCACCCTGCAAAAGCTCGCTGACAGATACCCCCAATACTTCACCAAGCATCTGTATCATCTCAATATCAGGATAATTTTTTCCGTTTTCCCATCTTGACACAGCCTTATCACTGACGCCTATTTTATCTGCCAAATCTTTTTGCGTCATATTTTTTTCTTTTCGTAAGCGTGTTATAAATAAGCCAAAACTCTCATTCTTCATTTTTACTGCCCCTTTCACATTAATAATAACATATAATAGAATAAAATTCACTCTCGCAAAAGGAGAATCTCTATAGTATTGAGAGAATATAATAAAAAAATAGGACATCTCAGCTCAAGCGGAGATGTCCTTGTAATTTATTAGTCAGCTGTGTATGGAAGAAGTGCAACGTGTCTTGCTCTCTTGATAGCTGTTGTAAGCTCTCTCTGATGCTTTGCACATGTACCGGTTACACGGCGAGGTAAAATCTTTGCTCTTTCAGAAACAAATCTTTTAAGTCTTGTAATATCCTTGTAATCGATTTCTTCAACCTTTTCTACACAGAAAACACAAACCTTTTTACGGCTCTTGCGTGGTCCGTTTGGCTTGTTATATGCCATAATTAGTTTCCTCCTTTAAAATGGTAGGTCGTCGTCATCATCAACGATCTCTTCAAAATCCGAATTATCAGCGCTTGCATAACTAGGTGCAGGCTGTGAGAATGCAGGATTTGTTGTACCACTCTCTGCTTTTGAACCGCAGAATGATACATTGTTAGCAACAACTGTTACTGACTTTCTCTTATTTCCGTCCTTATCGGTAAAATTATCTGTCTGGATAGAACCCTCAACAGCAATCATTGAACCCTTGTGGAAATAACGAGAAACGAATTCAGCAGTTTGGCGCCAAGCTGTAACATCAATAAAATCAGCCTTTCTTTCCTGACCAGCTGCCTGATACTGTCTGTCACAAGCAATCTGAAAGCTGATAACTGAAAGACCATTTGGTGTTGTTCTAAGCTCCGGCTCATAAGTTAATCTGCCCATAAGTACAACAGAATTAATCATTTAAAGCCCTCCTATTACTCGCCTTTAGCAACGATCAATGAACGAAGAACGCCATCTGTGATGTTAATTACACGGTCAAGCTCTGCAGGGAAAGACTCCTCGCAAGAGAAATTAATAACCATGTAATAGCCCTCATTTTCGTAGTTGATAGGATATGCAAGCTTGCGCTTACCCCATTCCTCAACTTCGCCAAGAGTGCCATTTTTGCTGATAAGATCTGTAAATTTCTTTTTAAGACCTTCAACTGCATCCTCTCCATTAGCAACGGAGAAAACCATTACGATTTCATAATTTCTTAATGCCATTCTTTAGCACCTCCTTCTGGACATTATGGTCTGCACACGAAATGCAGACAAGGATTGCCTTTGATTACAAAGGCTTGTGTATTATACCAAATATAATGCTGTGTGTCAAGTTTTATTTTTATACACAGTCACTCCGGCACACAATTATACTTGTTATACATATTTTAATACGTCAATGATAGTTTCAATGACGGGTACATCCTCTCTCAGGTCCTGGTCCTTAAACCAACCGTAATTCATACGGATTGCATGCATACCTGACGCAACTGCACCTTTTATATCATTAATCGGATGATCGCCTACGTAAACACATTCCTCGGGCTTCAGTCCCAGCTGGTCTGCCGTGTATCTGAAAATTTCAGGATCGGGCTTATGGATATCAATATCACCGCTGACAACCACAATATCACAATACGGTCTCAGTCCGCTGGTATCCATTTTATGATTTTGGAGTATTGACGGACCATTGGTGATGACACCAACTAAATAACCCCTGCTTTTAAGCTCATTAAGAAGCTTTGGAGAATCAGGGAAAATAACATTATAGTCGCCGAATTTTTCATCATAGTGATTTGCGAGAACAGTACTTGACGGAGCATTTTTCCAATTCCAGCGTCCAATTAAATCCGCATACCATTCCGCACGATCGGCATATCCATTATGCGTTACATAACCGCCGTTACCGGTAATACGCATATCCTCTTTTCTTTTTTCAATTTCCTCTGCACTTATATCAGCACAGAATGCAGCCATAAAGCCATCCATATATTCTTCAAAGGCAGCAGTTCTGTCCTGCAGAGTTTCATCAAAATCAAATAATACTGCTTTTATCATGAATGAGCTGTGCCTCCAATTCATCAATATTTTTGAATTCCTTTTCTTCTCTGAGATATCTAACAAGCTCTATTCTAACATTTTGATTATAAAGATTACCATTAAAACCAAAAATATGCGTCTCGCAAAGCGTGTTATTCACTCTCCAGGTAGGTCTGACACCTATATTGGTAAAGGACTTGTACGCCTTATCATTCACAAATGTTCTGCTCTCGTAAACACCGAATTTTATCGGAGTCAGCCCCTCGGGATAATTTTGATTTATTGTGGGAAAACCGATTGTCCTTCCCCTCTTGTCACCCTCAATAACCGGTCCTTCAAAGGTAAAGTGGTAACCCAGCATTTCATTCGCTTTTTCGATATTTCCGTCGGCAATCGCATTCCTGATTCTTGTAGATGAAATCGGCTCACCCTCAAAATCCAAATGCTCAAGAATTCTTACCCAGACATCTCTGCCCTCCAGATATTCTCGCATATCCATAGCAGACCATGACGCCATTTTACCAAAACGGCAGTTAAATCCGCACAGCACCATACCGGCATGGAATTCACCCAGCAAAATATTTTCAATAAAATCTTTGCCGTCCATATTTTTAATATTGTCAAAATCAGCATAAACAACGTTTGGAAAACGCTTATCAAATATGCTTTTCTGCATTAAGGAAAACTTATTGTGAACACAATAAATAATTACATCTTCTGCACCGGTAATAACAGTCTGATGTGCACGATGCATTCCGTCAAAATCACCCAATGCAACTGCTATTCTTTTTTTATTATTATCACTAGTCATACTTAATCTCGCTTAACCAACAGCCTTTTTACCAGCAGCTCACCCCTATCGGTGTCTGCCTCTCCCAAGCCTAAAAACAAGCCGTCGGGAGAATAAACACGATAAAGGCCGTCAGTCGTTTTTTTCTTAATTCTGTCAAGAGCAAGACTGCCCCCATTGCTGAATCTTTTAGCCTGTGCACTTGAAACATATACAAAATCATAGGGCTCAAATATTTTTTCCATATCAATTAAAACATCTTCAAAGCCCAAATGATTATCTTTTCTGTACTGAAGCTCTTCCAGCGTTACACAATGTGCAAGGTCAAAGCCCATAGCAAGTGTTCTTGTAAGCGATGTCATAACCGCACCACAGCCAAGCATTTTACCGACATCATCAATCAGAGAACGAATATAGGTTCCTTTGGAGCAAACCACATCAATCACATATTCCCTGCCTGTATCATTCACTCTAATATCGGACAGCTCCAGCTTTTTGATTTCAACCTCTCTTGCCTGACGCTCAACCTCTATCCCCTGCCGTGCAAGGTCATAAAGTCGTTTTCCGTCAACAGACACTGCGGAATACATAGGCGGTACCTGCGATATAATACCCTTAAACTTTTTCAGTACCAAGCGAACGTCATCGTCTGATACATTTACGGAATATTCACCGGTCAAATTACCGGTAATGTCAAGGGTATCCGTAGTCTTTCCAAGAATAAAGCCGGCTCTGTATCCCTTATCACTTTCCGGCAGAAAATCAAGAAACCTTGTTGCACCGCCAAGCATAATCGGCAGAACGCCTGTCGCCATAGGGTCCAGCGTGCCTGTATGCCCTGCCTTGCGTTCTCTTGTAATTCCTCTTACCTTGGCTACAACACCGAAAGAGGTTATATCCTGCTCCTTGCAGATACAAATTATGCCGGTCATTTAAGCAGCTCCCCACATTTCTTAACAAGCATTTGCTTCGCCTCATCAACGCCGCAGTCAAATCTGCAGGCAGCAGCCTGAGGATGCCCGCCGCCGCCAAAGCATTTCGCCAGCTGCGCAGCATTCACCTTTTCAAAGGTTCTGATGGATGCCTTACAGGTGCCATCCGGCTTTTCCTTAATTGTAATTCCTGCCTCTACACCCTCAATCTGTCTTGTCAGTGACGGAATAGGCTCTATTTCCTGTTCGTTGGAGCCGGTTGCCTTATACATATTTTGGGTAATTGTTATAATCGCAATCCTGTCATTGTCATAAAACTCCATCGACTCCAGTGCCAGTCTTTCAAGGCTTGCATAGGTCTTAGTTTTGGTTTCAAACATTGCCTTATTAATTGCACCGTTATTTGCACCATGCTCTATTAAATCTGCTGCTATGCGGTATGTCTCAGCTGTTGTTGAAGCATACCTGAAACAGCCTGTATCCGTACTCAAGCCTGTATACAGACAGTCCGCCATATGGCAGTCAAATTCAACCTGCATAGCCATAATAACTTCATACACAATCTGACAGGCTGCCGGTACATCCTTTAACAGCAGCTTGTCAGCATACTCTGTATTGGTAGAATGATGGTCAATACACAAATCAATATGATATTCACCCTCAAGCTTGCCCAACAAATTCTCCGTCGCCACATCTACGGCAACAACAAAGTCAGGCTTAAATTTCATAGGTGCAATATCCTCAAAGAGATAGTTATATTTATTCGGAATAGAATCTTCATTCATTACAGAACAAATCTTGCCGATTTTCATAAGCGCTCTGCACAGAGCAAAACCGCATCCCAAGGTATCTCCATCAGGATGAGCATGGGTCAAAATCAAAATATTATCTTTCTCTTTGAGCAAATCTGCACACTGATTAACATCAATTCTCATTACTTATTTCCTTGATTTTTTCAAATAAATCCATACCCTTTGCTATAGAATCATCTGCAATAAATTTAAGCTCAGGGCTCTTACGGAGGTGAAGTCTGGCACCAAGCTGTTTTCTGATATAACCGCCGGCACTTTCAAGCCCCTTCACAGAGCTTTTTGCAGCTTCAATACCCTCCATAGCACTAATGTATACCTTAGCGTAGCTTAAATCACCGCTTACCTCAACCTTAACTACAGTCAGCATACCGCTGATTCTTGGGTCTTTAAGCTCACGCATAATAGATATAATTTCTCTTTTTATATCCTCTGATATTCTGTCAATATGAAATCCAGCCATAATTAATCCCTGTATTCCTCAATAATATAGGCCTGAAGAATATCACCTGCCTGAATATCGTCCCAGCCCTCAAGACTGATACCGCATTCATAGCCTGATGAAACCTCCTTAACCTCGTCCTTAAATCTCTTTAAGTTTGCCAGCTTAACATCCGCAATTTCCTTGCCGTTTCTGACAACCTTAACCTTTCCATCACGTCTGATGGTACCAGTTGTAACGAGTGAACCTGCAATGGTACCTGCAGAAGAAATTTTGTAAACCTCTCTAACCTCAACCTCACCGGTATCCACATTACGATATTTTGGCGCTCTCATACCGCGCATTGCTCTTTCAATATCCTCAATCGCATCATAGATAATATCATAGCTCTTAATCTCAATACCATCACGGCTTGCACTGTCAGCTGCAATTTGATCAACCGTTGTGTTGAAGCCTACAATAATGGCATTTGATGCATTGGCAAGCATAACGTCACTTTCGTTTACAGCACCTACTGCACCATGAACAATTTTAACATTAACCTCGTCATTTTCTATCTTTAACAATGACTGCTTAACCGCCTCAACAGAGCCCTGAACATCAGCCTTGATGATGATGTTGAGTTCCTTCATTTCACCCTCTTGAAGGGTGTCAAACAAGGTATCAAGCGTAACCTTCTGGAAGAGCTTGAACTCCTCCTCCTTCGCCTTTGTCTTTCTCTGCTCAACAAGGGTTCTTGCAAGCTTTTCATCCGATACGGCATTGAATTCGTCACCGCTCATAGGTGCACTGTCAAGACCCATAATTTCTACAGGTACAGACGGTCCGGCACTCTCAATTGGCTTACCGTGATAATCGGTCATTGCTCTGATTTTACCTACAGATGTTCCTGCAACAATGATATCACCGGCATTCAGTGTACCATTCTGTACAAGCAGGGTAGCAACCGGGCCTCTGCCCTTATCCAGCTTAGCCTCGATAACAACACCCTTAGCACTTCTGTCAGGATTTGCCTTCAGCTCACCCATTTCCGCAACAAGAAGAATTGTTTCAAGAAGCTTATCAATACCCATCTTTGTCTTAGCAGAAACAGGAACGCATATAACATCGCCGCCCCATTCCTCAGGAACAAGCTCATGCTCTGTCAGCTGCTGTAAAATTCTGTCAGGATTTGCACCCTCCTTATCCATCTTGTTGATTGCAACAATGATTTCTACACCTGCTGCCTTAGCATGGTTAATCGCCTCAACAGTCTGCGGCATGATACCATCGTCAGCTGCTACAACAAGCACGGCAATATCGGTTGCCATTGCACCTCTGGCTCTCATAGCTGTAAATGCAGCGTGTCCCGGAGTGTCAAGGAATGTAATCTTCTCTCCGTTAATCTCAACCTGATATGCACCGATAGCCTGGGTAATACCGCCGGCCTCTGTTGATGTGACATCTGTATCACGAATTGCATCAAGTATAGAGGTCTTACCATGGTCAACGTGACCCATAACGCATACTACAGGAGGTCTTACAACGGCATTTTCATCATTTTCAATTTCTTCTTCAATAATCTGCTCTTCGATGGTTACAACAACCTGTGGCTTAACCTTTGCACCAAGCTCGGTAGCAACAATTTCAGCTGTATCATAATCAATCACTTCATTAACTGTTGCCATAACACCCAGTGTCATCAGCTTTTTAATAACCTCTGTAGCAGTCATACGAAGCATATTTGCAAGCTCGCCAACTGTAATTTCCTCAGGAACTTCAATTGTAATCTGCTGCTTCTTTCTCTGCTCAGCAATACGTGCCAGACGCTGTGCCTCTGTCTCCTTCTTAGAGCGTGAGTGCATACCCTGCGGCTTCTTCTTTCTGTACTGCTTAGACTTTTGATTCAGCTTCTGCTTGCTCTGATAATCCTTCATCTGTGAAGCAGGTGCAATATCCTCATACTTCTGATTGTATTTCTCCAAATCAACAGTATTTACACGGGTATCAATACGTCTTGCCTCACCCTTTGTTCTTGCTTGAGGTGCTTTGCCTGCTTTTTTCTTAGCCTTTTCTTCATCTCTTTTCGCAGCCTGCTCTGCCATTTGCAAAATAGCAGCCTGACTCTCATGCTTCTTATTTTTGATTGGCTTTTTAGCTGCATTCTTTTTTGGCTGTTCCTTTTTCGAAGCATCTTGATTTTTCTGCTTCTTTTTATCATCAGCCCTCTTGTCGTCAGTTTTTTTATCGTCAACTTTTTTGTTGTCTGCCTTTGCTTCATCAGCCTTTTTATCGCCGTTAAAAAACTTGTCAAAATTTTCAACACTGTTATCCTGCGTCAGCTTTTCGAAAATAATGTTCAGCTCGTTTTCCTCAAGTACAGTGTTCGCTGTCTTTTTACCCTCACAATAATTTGAGAGAATACCGATAATGTCTTTATTCGTTTTGCCGAAGTCAGCTGCGACATCGGAAACCTTAACCTTAATGACCATTCGCTTATTCCTCCTTTAATAATTCAATAACTCTTTTCGCAAAATTACTATCGTCAAGCGTCATAACGCCTGCCTTATATCCAATGGAAAAATGAATTTCATTCATTGTTATATCTGTCTCCAAAACCGGAATATCCGCTCCGGCATTTTCGATTGTTTTTTGAAATTCATTTATGAGTCTTTCAGATACATCACTGCAAAAGATAACTGCTTTTGCCTTGTGGGTTTTTATTGACTTTTCTGCCATATCATGACCCATTGCAAGCTTGCCTGCCCTGCGCGCCATACCCAGCATTGAAAAGATTTTCTTTTTATCCTTAGGCATTTTTCATTTCTTCTTCCATTGCATCATAAATTTCATTTTCTATCTTCATCTGAAATGCACGTTCAAGAGATTTCCTTTTTCTTGCTTTTTTTAAACAGTCAGGATTCTTGCATACATATGCACCCCTGCCGGACTTTTTTCCTGTTAAATCAAGAGAAACCTCTCCATCAGGACTTTTTACAACCCTAACGAGCGTACGCTTATCAAACATCTCTCCGCATCCGGTGCACATTCTTAAAGGTATTTTTTTAGCTTTCATAACTACTCCTGACCTTCAAAGAAACCACTTTCCGGCTTAATATCAATATTCCAGCCTGTCAGTCTTACTGCAAGACGTACATTCTGTCCCTTATTGCCGATAGCAAGTGATAACTGATCATCCGGAACAGTTGCTCTGCAGGTCTTTGCCTCTTCATCAAGAATTTCAATAGAGCATACATCAGATGGAGCAAGTGATGCCGCAATAAATTCTGCCGGATTATCATTATACTTAACGATATCAATCTTCTCACCGCCAAGCACCTCAACAATATTGGATACTCTCTGACCGCGAGGACCGATACAAGCACCTACCGGATCAACATCCTCATCCTTGGTGAATACAGCAATCTTTGTTCTTGAGCCTGCTTCACGTGATACAGACTTAATTTCAATTGTGCCGTCATAAATCTCAGGCACTTCCTGCTCAAACAAACGACGAACAAGACCCGGATGTGTTCTTGAAACCATAATTTTCGGGCCCTTGCCGCTTTCCTTAACATCTGCTACGAATACCTTAACCATCTGACCCTCAACAAGTGTCTCACCCGGAACCTGCTCACTCTTAGGAAGAATGGTCTGATTCTTTCCGATTTCAACTGTAGCATTTCCTGTCATCGGGTCAATTCTCTCAATCTTAGCAGAGATAAGCTCCTGATTCTTTGATAAAAACTCCTGAAGTATCTGTCCTCTTTCTGCCTCGCGTATACCCTGACGAATTACGTGCTTAGCAGTCTGAGCAACAATTCTGCCGAAATTCTTTGTTTTCAGCGGAATATCAACTGTCTTGCCAATCTTCGCTGACTTACGGATTTCCTGTGCCTGCTCAAGCGTTAAATCTGTATCAGGATCTTCAATTTCTTCAACAACATTTTTTGTAACATAAACCTTAATTTTCTGCTTCTCTTCATCAATATCGCAATGCACAATATCCTTACCATTAAAATCGTGCTTCGCTGCAACTACGATTGCAGCAGCAATCTTTTCATAAAGGTAATCTGCAGGGATACCCTTTTCTGTCTCCAGCATTTTTACTGCGTCAAAAAATTCCTTACTCATTTTCCTATCATCCTTTCATTATGGAAATAATTAATTTTTATTTAAAATCATTGATGTCAAAATCATCAAGCTTTACATATGAAGTTTCTTTTTTATTAACAGTAATCTCTTTTCCGTCACATAAAGCCACGGTAATCACACCATCATTATATGATAAAAGCTTACCATTAAAATCTCTGACCTTTTCAATCGGTCTAATCAATCGCATCATAACATCAGCACCAACATATTTTTCAAAGTGCTTATCTGTTACCAGCTCTCTTTCCACACCAGGAGAGCTAACCTCCAGCGTATAGCTCTGACTGATTGGGTCAGCGGTATCAAGCGGCTTTGTGATAGCATGTGTCAAATCTACACAATCATCAATAGATACACCGCCGTCCTTATCAATAAATATTCTGAGATACCAGTCTGTACCCTCCTTGACAAAGCGAATGTCCCATATTTCAAGACCCAGCTCTGCCGCATATGGAGCTACTATGTCGGCAACCTTAGAAACCGTATTTCCTTTACCTGCCAAAGAAAAACCTCCTTACAATAATAAGAGAGCGGGTTATCTGACCCACTCTCACTTTGAGATTATAAACTTACTATCTAGTATAATACCACTTTTACAAAAAATGTCAATAGATAAACTAAAATATAATACAACACCTCAAGACCTTAACAACTAATCAGACAACCAGAAAACATATCTCCAATTAGAAATGTGCATTCAATTAATATTTAATTATCCTTAAAAACATTGTCACAGATTATATTTTAGGTTCTTCGAAATTAAAAATATCTCTAATTAAACTAATTATTTGTTACACAATCAATTCTTTTAATTCAAGCTCAAAAGTAACAAATTTTCTATATAATTTACAAAAGTTTTGCACTTCCCGTGCGATAGTTCAGCAATTTTGATGAAATAAAATAACAATTATTGACAACGAAATTATTTACGACTATTATAGTTTAGAAACTATAATAAAAAATATGAGAGCTTGTCATTAAATTATCAACTTAAAATACTCACCCGACTGCATAAAGAGTAATAAGGAGTTGGTTATTATGACATTTCAAGAAACTATCACTTTACTAGTGGTATTTGCAATTATAATATATTTATCACGAAAATAAAAAAGTAGCCGTCCCTCTTCTCAAAAAAACGAACAGCTACTAAAACAATGAAAGACAAGCTCTCATTTTTTAAGGATATTCTCTTCAAAGAGAATATCCTTTTTTAATAATATAAATTATTTAAGCTCAATCTTAGCGCCAGCCTCTTCAAGCTTAGCCTTGAGAGCCTCAGCGTCAGCTGTTGGAACAGCCTCCTTGATTGTTGAAGGAGCACCGTCAACGATTTCCTTAGCTTCCTTCAGACCAAGACCTGTTGCCTCACGAACTGCCTTGATAACCTGAATCTTGTTAGCTCCAACGTCTGCAAGAACAACGTCAAACTCTGTCTTCTCGTCAGCTGCTGCTGCACCGCCATCTGCTGGTGCTGCTACTGCTACTGCTGCTGCAGCGCTTACGCCAAACTCTTCTTCTACTGCTGATACGAGCTCTGAAAGCTCAAGAACTGTGAGAGCTTTAAGCTCTTCAACAATTGCTGTAACTTTTTCTGATGCCATTTTATTTTCCTCCGATAAAATTTATTTTTAAAAAGTTGATTTTGAATTTAATTATTCAGCTGTTTCTTCAGCTGGTGCTTCTGCCGGAGCCTCTTCTGCTGCAGGTGCTGCTTCTTCAGCAGGCGCATCTGCCTCTGCAGGCTCACAAGCCTCAACGCCGCCCTTATCTACGATAGCTTGAACTGCACGAGCAAAAGCTGCGATAGGTGCGTTGAATACGCTGCAAACTGTTGCAAGAAGAACTTCTCTTGAAGGAAGTTTTGATAAAGCAATGAGCTTCTCAAGTGAGATAACCTCACCATCAAGATAACCGCTTTTAAGTGAGAAGTTATCATGAGAATCTGCATACTTACCAAGAATTCTTGCTGATGCAACATAGTCATCTTCTGATGTAGCAATAGCTGTTGTACCCTCAAGTACCGGATCAAGACCCTCAAGACCTGCATCCTGAGCTGCTCTGCCCAGAATTGAATTCTTAACTACAGTGTAGCTAACGCCTGCTTCACGAAGCTCTTTACGAAGCTTAGTGTCGTCCTCAACGTTAATACCCTTGTAATCAACAATTACACCTGCGCAGGAAGCCTTAATTCTTTCAGAAAGGTCAGCAACCTGTTGCTTTTTCTTTTCAAGAACTGCTGTACTTGGCATTAAATTTACCTCCATAAATATTTGCCATAGCTGGTATGGTCTTTATGGCTGTATCAGCTAAAATAAAAAGTGCATTCCAAAGATATGGAATGCACATAACAATCAATAAACTATAAGTTAGTTGAAAGTTCATTCCTCGGTAGGCGATAAACTTACGCAACAGAGTTGCACCTACTGTCTTTGGCTGAACAGCTAGTATATTTTATCACAGAGAATACGCTCTGTCAATACCTAATTAATAATTAGTCCTCTGCAGCTGCACTTGCAGTGCCAACCTTGTTAGGATTGATTTTGATGCCAGGGCCCATAGTAGAAGCAACTGCTACTGACTTGAGGTACTGACCCTTTGCTGCTGCCGGCTTAGCCTTGATGATAGCATCAAGAAGAGCATTGAAGTTCTCCATAAGCTTATCAACACCGAATGAAGCCTTACCGATTGGGCAGTGAATGATGTTTGTTTTATCAAGACGGTACTCAATCTTACCTGCCTTAGCCTCCTGAACAGCCTTAGCAACGTCCATTGTAACTGTACCAGCCTTTGGTGATGGCATAAGTCCGCGAGGACCGAGAACCTTACCAAGACGACCAACAAAGCCCATCATATCAGGTGAAGCGATTGCAACGTCGAATTCCATCCAACCGCCAGAAATCTTCTGTACTAAATCTGCATCGCCTACTACGTCAGCACCAGCCTCTTCAGCAGCCTTTGCAAGATCACCCTTTGCGAATACAGCAACTCTTACATCCTTACCAGTACCGTTTGGCAGAACTACTGCACCACGAACCTGCTGATCAGCGTGACGTGAATCAACACCAAGACGAATGTGAGCCTCAATAGTCTCATCAAATTTAGCTGTTGCTGTCTTTACTGAAAGCTCAAGAGCCTCAGCTGTATCATATAAATTTGAACGGTCAATTAATTTTGCACCGTCTGTATATTTCTTTCCGTGTTTCATAATAAATTACCTCCAGTGGTTAATCGGATACTTCCTCCCACAAGGGAATTAGTCTTCTACTACTATACCCATGCTGCGTGCTGTGCCGGCGATCATTGACATTGCTGCTTCAAGTGATGCTGCATTTAAGTCCGGCATCTTTGTCTCTGCAATCTTCTGTACGTCTGCCTTAGAGATTGTAGCAACCTTGTTCTTGTTCGGAACGCCTGATGCCTTGTCAATACCGCAAGCCTTCTTAATAAGAACAGCTGCAGGCGGTGTCTTTGTAACGAATGTAAATGAACGATCCTCATATACTGTAATTACTACAGGAATGATAAGACCAACGTCATTCTTTGTTCTCTCGTTGAACTCTTTTGTGAATGACATAATGTTTACACCATGCTGACCAAGAGCTGGACCAACAGGTGGTGCTGGTGTAGCTTTACCAGCAGGAATTTGAAGTTTAATTAAACCTACTACCTTCTGTGCCATAATAATTTCCTCCTAAAAATGTGGTAAATGGCGAAACCTATGGTTTCTCCCACCATTGCAGATAAAATGCAAATTAAATCTGCAACGATAATAAGCAGATATACTGCGAATTACTAAATTATTCTTCGACCTTTTCAAGCTGGTCAAGCTCAAACTCAACAGTGTTTTCTCTGCCAAACATTGATACAGTAACCTGTACACTGTTGTTTGGAATATCAATCTCATCAACTGTACCTGAGAAGCCCTCCAGAGGACCATCAACTACGTTAACAAGATCTCCAACCTCATATGAAACCTCAACGCTAATCTTTTCTACACCGAGCTTCTTAACCTCTTCATCGGTTAATGGCTCCGGCTTGCTTTCCGGACCTACAAAGCCTGTACAGCCGCGAGTGTTACGAACTACATACCAGCTATCGTCTGTCATTACCATTTTGATAAATACATAGCCCGGCATAAGCTTTCTCTGATACTCTTTCTCAGTACCATCGCTTTTCAGCTCTTTAACTGTTTCGGTCGGAATTGCAACCTCGTGAATTAAATCATGGAGATTACGATTTTCAACAACTGTTTGAATATTACTTGCTACCTTATTCTCATATCCTGAGAATGTGTGAGCAACATACCACTTTGCCTCTTCCATAATTAAGCCTCCCGAAATAAATTACTAAAACAAAAACTGCGAAACTTATTCGGCTGCCTCTGCTGTGGTTTCTTCATCGGTATCAGCTGCTGTGTCATCATCTGCTGTATCATCAACATCCTGTGATACAGATGTTGATTCCTTATCAGCCGCGCCCTTGATTCCCTTCATTCCAAGTGAAAGAAGTGAGTCAACGCCATAGATACATACACCAACAATAGCACAAACGATCAGAACAATAATTGTATTTCTGAGAACCTCTTTCGGCTTAGCCCATACAACCTTCTTGCCCTCTGATTTTACACTTTTGAAAAATGACGCAATGGATTTAAAAGGATTTTTCTTTGACTTCTTTTTTGTGTCCTTAGACTTTTCAGCCTTTTCAGCCTTCTTTGAAGTCTTCTTTTCTTCAGCCATTTTCGTCCTCCCGTTATTTAGTCTCTCTGTGGAGAGTGTGCTTCTTGCAGAATGGACAATATTTGTTCATCTCAAGTCTGTCAGGTGTGTTCTTCTTGTTTTTCATTGTGTTGTAGTTACGCTGTTTGCATTCAGTGCAAGCTAAGGTAATCTTAACTCTCATAAATAGCACCTCCGTTTAAATTTCGATAAATAATCTCCCTCGTTGCCACACAAAGCAAAATACAGGCAAAAAAATAAGGCCTATTGGCTCAATTTAAACCTATTAACGAGGTACTAGTAATATAGCACAGAGTCAAATCATAGTCAAGCATTTTTCACAAAAAAGTTTGCATTTATACCAATTTTATACTATTATATAGTAGCGACAACTATCTGTAGTATAGGAGCTGTGCTATGACCACAATAATAATCGGTGCCGGCGCCGGCGGTCTTGCCTGTGCCATAAGACTTAAACAGAATATGCCAAGCTGTGAGGTTATCGTGCTGGAAAGGCTGAATCAACCCGGTAAAAAAATTCTTGCCACCGGCAACGGCAGATGCAATCTGTCAAATACGAATGCTTTCGGCTATAATGATGTAATTAGTTTCTTTAACGATATGGGTTTGATGACGAAGGCTGATGATGAAGGACGGGTATATCCCTATTCAAATCAGGCGTCAACCGTAGTGGATATGCTCATAAAAAAATGTGCAGAACTTGATATAGATATCATCACGGACTGCAAAGCAGAAAGCATCAGCAGTGACTTGTGCATTCATACAGACAAAGGCATTTTTATGGCAGACTATGCCGTAATTGCCGCAGGCGGAATGGCACAAAAAAATTTAGGCTCTGACGGAAGCGGATATGCGCTTTTGAAAGCCTTGGGTCACAGCATCACACCGCTGTCACCTGCCTTGGTTATGCTAACCTCCTCCAGCAAATATCCGAGGATACTGAAAGGCTGCAAAGCAAAATGCAGTATTTCCATTCTTCTGGATAATGAGACTGTAGAAGAACAATTCGGAGAGGTGCTTTTTACCGACTATGGTCTTTCCGGCATCGTGGTTATGAATCTGTCTCATATTGTGAGCCGAAACTTTTCTTCTGATAATCCGAAAAAATGCCACGCGGTTCTGGATTTAATTCCCGATATGACAGAAAAACAAATTATAGATTATCTTAATAAATTTAAAACCCTTGACGGAATACTCGGCACAAAACTTTCTGATATAATCTGTAAACAAGCAGAAAATGATATTTACAAAATGGCAAAATATGTTAAAATGTGGAAGCTGATTATAACAGGCACAAAGGGCTATGACTTTGCACAAATCACAAACGGCGGTGCAGACAGTTCGGAATTTATCGGCTGCAAATCAAAGCTGGTTGATCATTTGTACATTTGCGGAGAAATTATGGACAAGCAGTTTGCCTGCGGCGGATTTAATCTTAATCACGCCTGGTACAGCGGAATTCGAGTTGCTGACGAGATTGCCTGCTCGCAGTCATAAATGCATATATTAATGTAATAAATTAAGGAAATATATAATGATTAGAATTAATGAAATTAAACTGGCTCTTGATGAAAAGGAAGATATACTTACAAAAAAGGCAGCTAAAGCCTTAAAGATAAATGAAAAATATATTAAATCTCTCTCTATTTTCAAAAAAAGCATTGATGCAAGAAAAAAGGATGATGTACATTTCACTTACTCTGTGGATGTGGAAATTACCCTTGATGAAGCACAAATCACAGCAAAATGCAAATCGAATAAGGTTCAGCTTGTAAAGCCCTACAAATATGAAATTCCCGAAAATAAGCGAGTAAGCCGTTTCAGACCTATTATTGTAGGCTTTGGTCCGGCAGGTATGCTTGCAGGCTTAATACTTGCTGAAGCAGGACTTGCACCGATTATACTTGAACGCGGAACAGATGTTGATACACGTACACGCGATGTTCATAAATTCTGGCAGACGAGAGAGCTTAATGAGGAATCAAATGTTCAATTCGGTGAGGGCGGTGCCGGTACATTTTCCGACGGAAAGCTGACTACAGGAATAAAAAGTCCCTATATCAAAAAGGTACTGCAGGAGCTGTATGAGGCAGGTGCACCTGAGGAAATTTTGTATGCCGCCAAAGCACATATAGGCACTGACCGACTGGCTGTTGTTGTAAAAAACATAAGACAAAAAATTGAAAAGCTGGGCGGAGAGGTCAGGCTGCAGTGCAAGCTGGAAAAGCTGATTTCTGCCAATGGTTTTGTTCACGGAGTTACCTATTCACATAACGGCAGCTTCATTGATTTGGAAACAGATACAGTTATTATGGCAATAGGTCACAGTGCAAGAGATACTGTTGAAATGCTTTATAATATGGGTGTGGAGATTATACAAAAGCCCTTCTCTGTAGGTGCAAGAATTGAGCATCCCCAAAAGCTTATAAACCAAGCACAATACGGCAAATTTGCCAATCACAAAAAACTCGGTGCTGCGGATTACAAATTAGCCTGCCACGGTCTCCACGAGAGAGGTGCATATACCTTCTGTATGTGTCCCGGCGGAACAGTTGTGGCTGCCGCCAGTGAAAAGGAAGGCGTCATTGTTAACGGAATGAGTAATCTCGCCCGTGATGGTGAAAATGCAAACTCTGCCCTGTTGGTAGGGATTGAGCCTAAGGACTTCCCCAGCACACATGCCCTTGCAGGAATATATTATCAAAGTCAGATTGAGCATACTGCCTACCAGCTTGCCGGCAGTAATTATACAGCCCCTGCACAGCTTGTGGGAGATTTTCTTAAAGGCATTGAGAGCAAGGCTTTGGGCAATGTCAATCCAACCTGCCCTACAGGTGTAACCTTAACCAACCTTGATGAATGTCTGCCGACCAAGGTATCGGCAACCATGAAATCCGCAATTGTAGAAATGGATAAAAAGCTGAACGGCTTTAATATGTATGATGCCGTCCTGACCGCCCCTGAAACACGTTCCTCCAGTGCAGTAAGAATTCTGCGTGATGAATTTTTGCAGTGCAATATCCGCGGTGTTTATCCTTGCGGTGAGGGTGCAGGCTATGCAGGCGGAATTATGTCATCCGCTGTTGACGGAATCAAATGTGCCCACGCTGTGCTCGAGGATGAGCATTGAGCAATGGGATTTTTCACAAATATTCTTTAAGATGAAAGAGGCTTCTCTATGAGAATGAAAAGAAAGAAAAATCTTGACGAGCGAATTCAAGCATCGTCAGATTATTTAACAATAATGAAAAACGAGTCATTAAATTATAATGATGCAATAAACGAAAATCACATCCTTGATTTAAAAGCACTTTTTGGCAATGATAAGCCTGTTGTGCTTGAGGTAGGCAGCGGTAAAGGGCAGTTTGGATGTACCTTTGCCAAGCTCAATCCTGACAAAAATATCCTTTGCGTGGAGCGAAACAGAAATGTATTGATACTGGCAATTGACAGTGCAAGGGCAATGGGACTTGATAACATCCGTTTTCTTTGCGGTACTGCCGAATATCTTCCCTCCTATATGGATGAAAATTCTGTTGAGGAAATTTATTTGAATTTCTCCTGCCCGTTTCCAAAGCACAAGCACACAGCCCACAGATTAACAAATTCGAGATTTCTTGAGATATTCAAAAGAATACTCAAGCCCAACGGCGTCATCTGTCAGAAAACAGACAATATGCATTTTTTTGAGTATTCCATTGAACAGTTTTCCGCCTGCGGCTTTAAGCTGTCCAATATATCTCTTGACCTTCACAAAAGCGGATTTGAGGGCAATATCGTTACGGAATATGAAAATAAATTTTCTTCTCTCGGATATCCTATATACCGCCTTGAAGCAAGAATGTAACACTTATTCTTAATATATAAAAAATAATAAAAGGACTTGTTCACAATGAACAAGTCCTTACAGCGTGTAGAAAAAGTCTGATTTACAAATTTCTACACGCTGGGAGATTTCGAGAAAGTACACAGAATGAAGTCTTTGGCAATTCGTCGCTGTACGGTGGTACCGCAGAGTTGCCAAAGGCTTAAAACGCGCAAAAACCGCCTGAATTCGATGTTCAGGCGGTTTTTATAATCTCTCCGTCAACACAAACTCGTTGCCATCTCCATTTACACAAGGGAGGCAAATTGGTTAAATTAAACATATCGTGCGTGGTTATGGGTGCTTTATCGACAGTCTAAAAGGACTTGTTCGTTGTGAACAAGTCCTTAACTTATATATTATACAAATTTAATCTCAGTTAAATTATACAATACCCTGTGCCATCATAGCATCAGCAACCTTCATAAAGCCGGCAATGTTTGAGCCAACAACAAAGTTATCCGGTGCATTGTATGTTTCACAAGCTTCCTTCATATGATAATAAATGTTAATCATAATGCCCTTCAGCTTAGCGTCAACCTCGTCAAAGGTCCAGCTTGAACGGATTGAATTCTGTCCCATTTCAAGAGCAGATGTAGCAACACCGCCTGCATTAGATGCCTTACCAGGGATGAAGAGAACGCTCTTATCAAGGAATACCTGAGTAGCCTCTGCATTTGTAGGCATATTTGCACCCTCACATACTGCATAGCAGCCTGTGTCAGCAAGTCTTTCAGCCTGCTCCTTGTTAATCTCATTCTGTGTTGCACAAGGAAGTGCTACCTCACAGGTTACATTATCCCAGATTGAGCCCTCGCCGTATGTTGCTTCAGGATGAACCTCAAGATAAGTTTTAATTCTCTTTCTGTCAACCTCTTTAATCTGCTTAACAGCCTCAACATCAATACCGTTTTCATCAATGATATAGCCTGCTGAATCTGAGCAGGAAATTACCTTTGCACCAAGCTGAGTTGCCTTTTCCATAGCATAGATAGCAACGTTACCTGAACCTGAAACAGCTACTCTTGCACCGTTGATATTCTTTCCGTGGTCTTTAAGAAGCTCTTCAGTAATATATACAAGACCATAGCCTGTAGCCTCTGTTCTTGCAAGTGAACCGCCGAAGCTGATACCCTTACCTGTAAGGCAGCCCTCTGAACGGTTTGTGAGCTTTTTGTACTGACCGTAAAGATAACCTACCTCACGTGCACCTGTACCGATATCACCTGCAGGTACGTCCTCGTCAGCACCGATGTATTTGTAAAGCTCATTCATAAATGCCTGGCAGAAACGCATAATTTCCATATCGCTCTTGCCCTTAGGGTCAAAGTCAGAACCACCCTTAGCACCGCCGATTGGCAGACCGGTTAAGCTGTTCTTGAAAATCTGCTCAAAGCCAAGGAACTTGATGATTGACAGGTTTACACTCGGATGAAGTCTTAAACCGCCCTTGAAAGGACCGATAGCTGAGTTAAACTGTACACGATAACCGCGGTTTACGTGAACCTCGCCGTTGTCATCAACCCAAGGAATACGGAACATAACCTGTCTTTCAGGCTCAACAAGTCTTTCAAGAAGACCTGTCTTCTGGTATCTTGGATCATTATCTACTACAGGAGCTAAAGATTCAAGTACCTCTTCTGCTGCCTGAAGGAACTCAGGCTCGTTAGGATTTTTGATTTTTAAATCATGTAAAACTTTTTGTGAATAAGTCACAATGATTCCCTCCCTAAAATATAATTTGTAATAACAAAATTAGATTTTATGCATAAAATAATGCACAAAAACCATAATCAAAGCGTTGCTTAACACTTTAGTGTGATTATAGCAGTATATTATTCGCTTGTCAAATTTTTTTGAATAAATATACATTTTGCGTATATTCTGCAAAAATATCCCCCTTGGGGGCTTGTAAATATACATAGCAATCCGTAATATATGTATAGAAATTCATCAATTGGAGATTTTGCTATGCATATTCCTGAAAATTATCTCAGCCCGTCAACCTGTGCGGTTATGGCTGCAGCAGCAGTTCCTGCAATCGCAGTATCTGCAAAAAAAGTAAAAGAAAATATCAGCAAGGATAAAATGGTAATGCTCGGTGTATTTGCAGCATTTTCCTTTGTTGCTATGATGTTCAACATACCATTGCCGGGAGGCACTACCGGACACGCTGTCGGCGGAACGCTTATCGCCATTATTCTCGGTCCGGAGGCGGCATGTCTGTCAGTGGCGGTAACACTTGCCATACAGGCACTTTTGTTTGGTGACGGCGGTGTACTGGCTCTTGGTGCAAACATATTTAATATTGCATTCGTACTGCCGTATGTGGGCCACGCCGTATACACACTGATAAAGAATAAGTCAAAATCAAAAGCAGGTGAATATGTCGGAGCAGCTGTTGGTGCATACGTAGGTATTAATGCCGCTGCGCTTATTACTGCAGTTGAATTCGGTATTCAGCCTTATTTATTCAAGGATGCTTCCGGTCAGGCATTATACTGCCCATATGGACTGAATGTGTCAATACCTGCTATGATGGCAGGACACCTCACCTTATTCGGTCTTGCAGAGGTTATCTTCACTGTAGCAGTACTTGCATTTATAAAATCAACCTCACCTGAGCTTGTTAAAAATCAGCCTCAAACCAAAAAAAGCAAAACGCTTATCGGTGTATTGTTAGCCGTGCTCGTCTGCCTTACTCCCATTGGTTTATTAGCAACAGGCACAGCCTGGGGCGAATGGGGCGTTGAGGATATGATTGATGTTGCCGGATTTGTACCGGGAGGTATGGAAAATGGCGTACTGGACGGTTTTTCAGCGATTTGCCCTGACTATGCAATTGGAAGTCTGCCTGAGTGGATTGGCTATATTTTATCCGCTGTTATCGGTATTGCCATTGCGGTTATACTGTTCAAGCTGATATCTGCATTTATGAAAGATAAGGTAAAATATGCAAAATAATGTGCCTGAATGGCTTAAACAGGAGGAGAATTATCTTCCGCCAAAGGATGCAGACAGGTTTATAGATTCCTGCATAAAGGGAATTCTGTCCGCACTTTCACGTTTCAAAAACAATAATACCTATACCAAGGCGAAGAGCATCAACACAGCTCTTCGTCTTTTCGGCATTCTGCTGGCAATCATTTTAACCTCGTCTGCGGTTAACTTTTACTTTGTTTTTGTAATGACAGCTGTTGCTGCCGTAAGCCTCGCTATATCCAGCGGACAGGTAATTAAAAATGTATTGCACGTGTTGCTGCCGGTGCTTCTCTTCACACTGCTGATTTTGCTTCCATCTGTCTTAACCAGCAATGCACACACCATTTTAGGCGTCACAGCCAGAGTATTTGTATCTGTAACACTTGTTATGAAATTCAATCTGACTACACCCTGGAATTCCATAACAAGTGCATTAAAAAAATTCCATATTCCTGATATCATTATATTTATTTTTGATACAACAATTCATTATATTTCTATTCTTGGTAAGATATGCTTTGAAATGCTTAACGCATTAAAAATTCGTTCCATAGGCAAAAATAAAAGCAAAAACCAAGCTCTGTCCGGAATACTCGGCACCACCTTTATTAAAGCAAAAGAAAATGCCGAAATTACAAATCAAGCTATGGAGTGCCGTGGTTTTAACGGTGAATTTGCAGTTTACAACAAAAATAAATTTACAAAATATGATATTCTTTATATAATTATGTTATTGGCAATGGTTGGCATATTTATATATTTTCAGGCGGTGATGAAATGATAAAGCTAAATGAAATCTGCTTTGCCTATGACAGTGAGCCGGTATTAAACTATTTTTCTATGGAAATAGAGGATGGTGAATGTGTTGCCATAACAGGAGATAACGGCTGCGGCAAGTCCACTGTTCTCGGCATTATAAACGGTCTGTTATTTGCCGATAATGGAAATTACTTTTTCGACGGCAAGGAAGTCAATAAAACAAATATGAAAAAGCAAAGCTTTGCAAAAGCCCTTCATAAGGAAATCGGATATGTATTTCAAAATAGCGATGCACAGCTGTTCTGCTCCAGCGTATACGACGAAATTGCCTTCGGACCAAGGCAGATGGGACTGAATGAAACTGAGACCGATCAAAGAGTTAAGGATATGCTGAAACTGCTGAACATAGAAAAGCTCAGTAAAAAAGCGCCTTATCATTTATCCTACGGAGAAAAAAAGAAGGTAGCTTTAGCCGCTGTCCTTGCAGTAAATCCAAGAGTACTTATTCTTGACGAGCCCTTCAATTTTCTTGACAAGGCTGCAAGGGATTGGCTGGTTCATTTTTTACTGGATATGAAAGCAATCGGCAAAACAATCATAATCGTTACCCATGATGACGGCTTAATTCAAAAGCTAAATGCAAGAGTAATAAAAATGTAAAAGGAGCTTTTATGAGAATTTATAATAAACTGGTCAGAGATAATATACCTGATATAATAAAAAGCAATAATGAAACTGCACATACTATTATTCTTGATGATAAGAAATACAAAAAAATGCTTCGTAAAAAGCTGAGAGAGGAAACACTGGAATATCTGCAGAGCAGCGAGCTTGAGGAGCTGGCTGATATAGCAGAAGTCATTGATGCATTGGCGAATGCCAGCGGAAGCTCATTTGAAGAGATTCTTGAAATTAAAAAGCAGAAAGCAATAAAAAACGGTAAATTTGAAAAAAGACTTTTCCTGAAAAAGGTTGAATGATATAATAAAGCTGTCAGGAGGTATTTACTATGACGGAAGTGAAATTTTATGACAGTGTCCAGGACAACCTGCTAAAATTTGCAGTAATCATTTCCAAATCCAATGGCAAATGGGTGTTCTGCAAGCACAAAAAAAGAGATACATATGAAGTTCCCGGCGGTCATCGTGAAGCCGGAGAAAATATTCTCGACACAGCAAAAAGAGAGCTCTACGAAGAAACAGGTGCCATTGATTTTGAAATTCGTCCGATATGTGTATATTCCGTTACTGCCGACAATAACTTTGACGGAAAAGAAACCTTTGGGATGCTTTACTTCGCCGAAATAAAAGAATTTGAAGCCGAGCTGCATAGTGAAATTGAAAAAATCATATTCACAGACACACCGGTTGATAACTGGACATATCCTGACATTCAGCCAAAGCTTCTTCAGCAGGCAGCAAAACGAGGCTTTATATAACTGCATAACAACATCAAACGCCGCAGAAGCACAATGCTTCTGCGGCGTTAATTATATTTGAATATTTATATCTTTACTGGAAATCAAAAACGTTTACCCAAGAATCGAGAAGTTCTTTTTCTCCGGCAATATTCTTAACACTTTCACTGCAAGCCACAATAGGCATCCACTGCTGAACAAGCTGCTTAGGAATATCTGCCTTTTTGCAGAACAGGTCAAGATATTTTTCTGCCATATCGCTTTTACCCTGTAAGGTAAAGGTAAGATATGTTCTGGCTGCATCTGCAGAAGCATTGCCCTGTGTTGCGTGAGACCAGTCAATAATATAGTACTCGTCATCAGGCGTTACAATAACATTGGCAGGACAAAAATCTCCGTGAAGAACCTTTGTATGCTTCTTCATACCCTCAAGTCTGTTATGAAGGTCATAGCGGGTTGTAGCCTCGTAAGAGGAAGCGCTGATTTTTGCATGCATCTTATCCTTGATTTTGTTCAGATGCGGTGCTTTTTTAGAATGAATTTCCATCTGCAAATCTACAAATTTTTCTAAATATGCATCAGCCTTATCCGGATTTTCCTTCATCAAATCAGACAAGGTTTTGCCCTCAATATATTCTCTTGTAATTGCCCAGCCGGTCTCTGTCTTTTTAACATCAAGCAGCTTTGGAATTTTCAGTCCCGTTTCCTCTACTCTGGCATCGTTCAGCGCTTCGTTAAGCACCTCTGCCTTTGTGAAGGTATCATCAAATTCCTTAATCAGATTATTTCCGTCGCGATATATTCTTTTATGTTCCTGTGATTCAATAATAGTTGCCATAAAGACACCCCCTATAATTCATTATACTTTAGTAACAATTACGATTCAAGTATGCAAATACACGAAATTACAGAAGCAATATTTGTGAATATGCACAAATATGATTTATTTTCCGTAGTAAGCTCTCAAATACATATCCTTAATCTCGCTCATAAGAGGAAGTCTTGGATTTGCACCTGTGCACTGATCATCAAATGCCTGCTCAACCATATCTTCAAGCGTATCAAGGAAGTATTTTTCATCAACACCATAATCCTTAATGCACTTCTTGATACCGCAGTATGCTTTAAGCTCATCAATCTTCTTAATAAGACCCTTCAGCTTATCTGCATCTGTTTTTCCGCTGACACCTAATGCATCGGCAATCTGCGCATATCTTGCAAGTGTCTTTGGATAATCATACTGGCTGAAGGTACCCATCTTAGCAGGAACCTCTGCCGCATTGAACTCTAATACATAATCAATCATAAGTGCGTTTGCTACACCATGAGGAAGGTGATGGAAGGCACCCAGCTTATGTGCCATTGAGTGACAAACACCCAGGAAGGCATTTGCAAATGCCATACCTGCCATAGTAGCAGCATTCGCCATCTTCTCTCTTGCAACAGGATCGTTAGGACCATTGTCATATGCTCTTGGAAGATACTCGAAAATATTCTTCAAGGCTTCAATAGCAAGACCGTCTGTATATTCTGTAGCCATCATAGATGCATACGCCTCAAGTGCGTGGGTAACAGCGTCTATACCTGATGCTGAGGTAAGACCCTTAGGTGCATTCATATGAAGGTCTGCATCAACAATAGCCATATTTGGCATAAGCTCATAATCAGCAAGAGGATATTTTGTACCTGTCTTTTCATCAGTAATAACTGCAAAAGGTGTTACCTCAGAGCCGGTACCTGCTGATGTAGGAATTGCAATGAAATATGCCTTTTCACCCATTTTAGGGAAGGTGTAAACTCTCTTGCGGATATCCATAAATCTCATAGCAAGGTCAAAGAAATCAACCTCAGGATGCTCATAAAGCACCCACATAATTTTAGCAGCATCCATAGCTGAACCGCCGCCCACAGCAATAATACAATCCGGCTGGAATGCATTAATCTGCGCAACGCCCTCTTTCGCACAGGCAAGGGTTGGGTCAGGAGCAACATTAAAGAAGGTTGAATGTGTAATACCCATAGAATCCAGTTTGTCTGTTATAGCCTTTGTATAGCCATTATTATAAAGGAAAGAGTCCGTTACAATAAATACCTTCTTCTTGCCCATAACTGTACCCAGCTCATCAAGTGCAACAGGGAGACAGCCTTTCTTGATATATACCTTTTCAGGTGCTCTGAACCAAAGCATATTTTCCCTTCTTTCTGCTACAGTCTTGATATTTAATAAATGCTTTACACCAACATTTTCGGATACGGAGTTGCCGCCCCAAGAGCCGCAGCCAAGTGTAAGTGACGGTGCAAGATTAAAGTTATAAAGATCACCGATACCGCCGTGAGAGGATGGCGTATTAACAAGAATACGGCAAGTCTTCATACGAGCTGCAAAGGTATTAATCTTTTCTCTTTCGGTTGTCTCATTCAGATAAATAGAAGATGTATGGCCATAACCGCCGTCAGCAACCAGCTGCTCTGCCTTATCAAGAGCATCCTCAAAGCTTTCGCTCTTATACATTGCAAGTACAGGAGACAGCTTCTCGTGTGCAAACTCTTCACTGAGGTCAACACTTTCAACCTCACCAATAAGTATCTTTGTTTCCTCAGGTACCTTTACACCTGCAAGGGCAGCGATGGTAACAGGCTTCTGACCAACAATCTTTGCATTAAGAGCGCCATTAATTATGATAGTCTTTCTTACCTTTTCAATCTCTGCTTTTTTGAGGAAGTAACATCCTCTGTCCTCGAATTCCTTTTTAACAGCCTTATAAATATTCTTGTCAACAATGCAGGACTGCTCCGATGCACAAATCATACCATTATCAAAGGTTTTTGAATGGATGATGGAGTTTACTGCTTTCAGTATATCTGCACTTTCATCAATAATGGCAGGTGTATTACCGGCGCCAACACCAAGTGCCGGCTTACCGCTTGAATAAGCAGCCTTAACCATACCCGGACCACCTGTTGCAAGAATAATGTCAGCTTCCTTCATAACAAGATTTGTCATATCAAGAGAAGGAGCGTCAATCCAGGAAATAATACCTTCAGGTGCACCTGCCTCAACAGCAGCATCCAAAACAATCTTTGCTGCAGCTGCAGTTGATTTCTTTGCTCTTGGATGCGGAGAAATAATAATACCGTTTCTTGTTTTAAGTGCAATCAGGGTTTTAAATATTGCTGTAGATGTAGGGTTTGTGGTAGGAATTACAGCGGCAATAACACCGATTGGCTCTGCAATCTTCATTGTACCATAAGCCTTATCCTCTTCGATAACACCACAGGTTTTTGTATTCTTATATTTATTGTAAATGTATTCAGCGGCATAGTGGTTTTTAATGATTTTATCCTCTACGATACCCATGCCTGTTTCCTCAACAGCCATTTTTGCAAGCGGAATTCTTGCCATATTCGCTGCCTTTGCAGCAGCAAGAAAGATTTTGTCAACCTGCTCCTGAGAGTAAGTTGAAAATTCTTTCTGTGCAGCACGGATTTTTGCAAGCTCTGCTTCAAGCTTTTCAACACTGTCAATAATTTCTCTAGCCATATTGTTTCCTCCAAAAATCAATTGTTAATTTATTAACAATTTGTTGTGCATATAATAATATCAAACAAACAAGATTTCAATATGTTTT
>JAMPGU010000024.1 GCA_023663865.1 Clostridium sp. | reverse complement strand
TTGCAATATTACCACATTATTTCTCCTTTGTCAACACTTTTATTTAAGTTTTTTTGGAGTTTTTTCACACTCAACCGAGTGTTTCGTATTTCTCTTTTGTTTACTATTTTGACTGAATATATCCGAGCATAACAATATATATTATATATACTATATATTGAACACATTATACAGTGTTTATAAAAATACTATATTATGTGTATCCGGTATATACTCGGATGCTTTGCCGATAATTTTATTTATATCATTATAATATATCTCATAATCCAGAATGGATATCTTTTCATCATCCCTGCTAATGACCTTTGCATCTTCATCAAAGCCGAAGGTAGTTGTATTATAATACGCAACACCTATGCCAATACAAAGCACAAAGGCGGCACTTATCATCAGCGCCGCTATTTTCTTTACCATAACATCACCTATTTTCTACATACTCATCATTTAACAATTCACCCAACACCGTGGCAAACAGCCTTGCTGAATAGCAAGCCTCATCCAGAGTATTGCCATCTGTTCCGATTTCTAACAAAAAAGAATTATGGGTTTCAAACATATTATACTTCCGTTCCGCAAAAAGTATGGGTCTCATCAAGCCCGGATACATTTCCTCCGCTTTATTTTGAATTGCCAAGTTAAATCTGAGATTATATTCCCAGTCCGGAAAATTCTTTACGCTGCCATACTCTGCACCTGAAATAATCATCATACGTGCTGCCTTTTTGCCATTCACCGTTGCTGTAGGCTTTACCTTCGTTTTATCATCATATGTAATATCGTCTCTATGGACATCAATTGTAATTTCTATGGATGGGTATTCCTCAAGATATTTCTCTATTGACTTACGTGAAGAGCCATATGCGCCGCTGTAATCTTCATCGTGAATTTCCGTATCATGAATTACATTAAAGCCCTGCTTTTCCAAATACTCTACAAGCTCGTCTCCCACCCTCACCATATTTTTGGAATTATCCTCAGAGCGAAGGTCGAGAGACTTTGTATAATAACCTACATCAAGAAGTGTATAGCTTTCTGTTGTGTGACTGTGGTAAACAAGAATTGTCGGTTTTGATTTATCCTGAATAGTCAAATCTGCCTTCTGTTCAAGGAGATTCTCAATATTAAGCTTGTAAAACGAATCAGGGATTTTACTCTGGATTTCAACTCGCTCAAAGGAGACTAATTCTCCTCCGCCGAAATAATCTTCCTCACTCGTTTTGCCTTTTACCTTTTCATCTTTAATGGTTTTTTCAGCGTCACGCATCAGCTTTGCTATGTCATCAGGCGTCTCTGTAATATTAGAATATAGGTCGCTGTCCTTCCCTTTTATTCCATTCGTCGATCTGCTGACACTTTTTGATGCAGTAGTATTAGTATCTTCATCTTCTTCATTTTTAGTTATGGATAATTCAGTAAATTTTTCTATAATAATCCCGGGAGAGAACACGGCTATCACTTCATTGTTGATTGCACCAATCTGTGCCGCATAATTCGGTGCAATATTTACAATGACTATAACTGCGCAAAGCACTGCAGCTACATTCGCCAAATATATTAATTTATCCTTTTTCATTAACTCACCATATATAGTATTATATACAAATATATATGGTATAATTTGTCGCAATATTACATATGAGATTTCAAAAGTCTATGGCTTAAATCAGCAAAAACACCCCGAAGGTAAAACAACCTTTGGGGTGCATATCCATATTGACAGCCGATGTCTCATTTTATTTATAAATTATTATAATCTATTTTTCTGTTTTTAAAATAATATTCCTTATCGTGATCGTTAATTTCACGAAGCACGCGGCAGGGATTGCCAACCGCAACAACATTGGAGGGCAAATCCTTCGTTACAACACTCCCTGCACCGACCACAACATTATCGCCGATTGTAATGCCCGGTACAATCACGGCTCCTGCGCCAATCCAGCAGTTTCTGCCGATGTGAACAGGCATATTGTACTGATAAAGCTTTTCTCTAAGCTCCGGCAAAATCGGATGTCCTGCACTTGCAACCGTAACATTCGGACCAAACATTGTATAATCGCCCACATAAATATGTGTATCATCAACAAGTGTTAAATTGAAATTTGCATAAACATATTTTCCAAAATGCACATGAGCCCCTCCAAAATTAGCATGGAAGGGAGGCTCAATATAACAGCCCTCTCCGATTTCTGCAAACATATCACGAAGCATAGCCTCACGCTTATCAAGCTCCGTCGGCCTTGTCATATTAAAATCATAAAGCTTATCTAAACATTTTACCTGTTCTGCTGCAATACTCTCATCACCGGGCAGATAAAGCTCACCGGTATGCATCTTATCCTTATAGCTCATAACAACTCTCCAAAAACACAGATATATAATTGTATTAATATATAAAAGACAAATTAATACGATTTCAGTATATCAATATATAACATCTATGTCAATTCATTATCCCACAAGAGATAATAAATCCTGCGGCGTAATGTTTTTCTGCAGGCAGGTATTGATAGACATACCAATCAATTTCGCACCCTGCTCGATGATTTTGTCGATTTCTCTCGGTGTTACAAACATCGGGCTGTCACTGCTGTCATTTAAAAGTGCAGTGGAAAGGACCGTTGGTATGCCGATTGATATAACCGGAACGCCAAGTGTTTTTTCGGATATCTCGTATCTATGATTGCCTACACCTGAACCGGGAGCAATTCCTGTGTCGGAAAACTGAACAGTCGTTCCGAGCCTGTCCTTGGAGCTTGCCGCCAATGCATCCACCACAATCACGCAGGACGGTTTGATTGCGGATACAATGCCTTTTATGATTTCAGCCGATTCAATACCTGTATCACCAAGCACACCTGTAGCCACACTGGACACGCTGAAGAAATCTTTGAATATACTATTCTGTTCAATCAAATGACGAGTGGCTAAAATATAATCATTCACCTTAGGACCGAGAGCATCTGCTGTAATGTCAAGATTTCCTACACCTGCTACAAGTACAGAGGTAATATGCTTCGGGAGCAGAGAATTCAAAACTGCGGATACAGCTTCGAGCCTTCCGTCAAAAATATCTGTATGGCTGATAAAGGACGGCGTACTATACGTAATATATTTACCAATGGGCTTGCCAATCTCCTTGGCGCCGTTTTCATTCAAAACCGTCACGATTGTGGTATCATCATTTCGTTCAACCCTGACGCCGTCTATAACAGTTTTATTGACAGATTCAAAGGATTCCAGTGCCAAATCCGTTCTATTTTCCATAATTATCACCTGATTTTATTATTTTTTCAATAAAAGTATATCCAAAAATAAAAAAATACTTGCATTTTTAAACAAGGTGTGATAATATACATTAGCATTGAAAACTAAAAGGGGCGTATGCCCATATACCTAAAATACACTTTCGAAGGAGTGAAAACTATGCCAAACATTAAGTCTGCTAAGAAAAGAGTAAAGGTTAACGCTGTTAAGGCTGCTAACAACAAGGCTGCTAATTCAGCGCTCAAAACCGCTATCAAGAAGGCAAACACAGCTATCGAGACAAACGCTGCTGACAAGGATGCTCTTGTTAAAGAGGCAGTTAAGAAGATTGATCAGGCTGCAGCAAGCAACCTCATCCACAAGAACTGTGCAGCAAGAAAGAAGAGCAGCCTCGCAAAAAGAGCTAACGCTTAATAAAAATACAACTCCTGTTGAATAAACAGGAGTTTATTTTTTCTCGACTTATTACTTGACTTTATTATATAATCAAATTATAATATATACAGATAATCGAAAGGGGTTACTATTATGGATTTTAAGAAAATTATCAAAGTGATCAGTGCTATTGTTGCACTTGTTGCTGTTGCTGCTGCAGTTTGCGTAGCTGTTAAGAAGCTTACCGGCACTAAGGAGCCTGAGTATTTCGACGATAACGAATTCTTCGAGTGCGACAACGAAATTGAAATTGTTGAAGCAAAAAAGGAAGACACCGTTGTTGAAAAAGCACCTGCAAAGGAAGCTCCAAAAAAGAAGCCTGCTGCAAAGAAAACAGCAAAAAAGGCTGAAAAATAATTCATAAAAGCAATCATTGTAAAAAGGACTACCGCGGTAGTCCTTTTATTTTTTATAAAAACGGTCGGATATCTGCTGTCAGATTATCCTCAATACTTACCAGTCGGCTGGTAATATCTCTTGACCTGCTGTCGGCGGAGGAATACTGATTCAAATATCGGCTCAAGGATTTTGCACCCATATTACACCCGTCAGTAATCAAATCGGCAACTGTATTATCTGTGTCATCCATCGCTATTTTCATATTTGTTTTCATCCAGCTCATACCCTTTGCCATTACATTTGGGTCCTTGCCGTCATCATTATGCTTGTCAAGCAGGACATCTATCTCCTGCTGCAGCTTCTCGTGCTGGTTTCGGCAGTCCTGAAGCAAGGATTTAAATTCCGTTGACTTCACATTATCAATAACATCGTTGATGGAGCTGATACCCATTTTAATGCCGGAGTCACACTCTCTCAGCAATTTAACAGTATCGCCGTCATGGCCCGTTTTATCTGTCATAAAAATCACCTCAAAAGTAATATTTCCTAAAACTGATATATTATTCAAGAGGCAATTGCAGGACAGGTGTATATTATTTAGGAAAATACAACTAATTTTAGATTTATTATTGACATATGTCAATAATAATGTATAATGATAGTATCTTAAAAGATACTATTTAAAGGAGTGTTCATATGGCTCGTCCACGAAAGCACAAGCGCATATGTGCTGTTCCGAAACAAAAGAATTATAATCAATCAAAACATAGCAATAAAAGCACAACGCTCACGGTTGACGAATATGAAACAATCCGACTGATTGACCATCAGGGATTAACCCAGCAGGAGTGCGCAAAGCAAATGCAGGTTGCCCGTTCAACCATCACCGCTGTTTATGACAATGCCAGATATAAGCTGTCTGAATCCCTTATTAACAACACGGCATTGGAAATTGACGGAGGCGATTATGAATTGTGCTCCAACTCTGATTATTGCTGCGGTCAATGCGGAAAGAGCAAATGCAGATACTGCCGTCATGGCAGCTGTGAAAACTGCATAGGCATATTCCGTGAACCCGGAAGAGAGTGCTATGTTATACAGAAATATTAAACCATTAATATATAGGAGGATATTATTATGGAGGCTTGGAGAAGCTTTAAAGAAGGCGTATGGTGTGATGAAATCAATGTCAGCAATTTTATTAAGCTGAACTATACTGCCTATGACGGGGACGCATCCTTTCTTGAGGGTCCTACAGAAAGAACAGAAATCGTTCTTAATAAGGTTAAAGAGCTGCTGATAAAGGAAAACGAAAACGGCGGCGTGCTTGATATTGATACAGAAAAGGTATTATCTATCCTTTCTCACAAACCGGGTTATATCGACAAGGAGAGAGATATCATTGTCGGCCTTCAAACCGATGAACCGCTGAAGCGCGGTGTATCCCCTTTTGCAGGTCTCAGAAATACAGTTCAGGCTTGCCGTGCCTATGGCTATGAGCTGTCTGACAAAATCAAGGACGAATTCACATACAGAACAACACATAACACAGGTGTGTTCCGTGCTTATACAGATACAATGAAAAAAGCACGTCACGCCGGTATTCTGACCGGTCTGCCTGACGCATATGCACGCGGCAGAATCATCGGTGACTACAGACGTGTTGCACTTTATGGTATGGATTATCTGATTGAGCAGAAAAAAATCGACAAGAAAAAAATGGGCGAAGCAGATGTACTCAACGAGGAAATCATCCATAATCTTGAGGATTTGTCCAAACAGCTTGACTTTATGAATCAGCTGAAAGGAATGGCGCTTGATCACGGTTTTGATATTTCAAAGCCTGCTGCCAATGCCAGAGAGGCTGTTCAATGGCTGTATTTCGGTTATCTCGGTGCAGTAAAGGAGCAGAACGGCGCTGCTAACTCTATCGGAAGAATTGCCGAATTTATTGATTGTTATATTGAAAGAGATATTGCCGAGGGCGTACTTGATGAAAAGGGCGCACAGGAGCTTATTGATGACTTGGTTCTCAAGCTTCGTCTCGTTCGTCACCTTCGCACCCCTGAATACAATGATTTATTTGCAGGTGATCCTGTATGGGTTACGCTTGCTCTTGCCGGTGTTACAGGCGAAGGCAAGTCAATGTGTTCAAAGACATCCTTCCGTGTTCTTCAGACCTTATACAATCTCGGTCCATCTGCTGAGCCGAATATCACTGTTCTTTGGTCAGAGCATCTGCCTCAGGGCTTCAAGGATTTCTGTGCACAGGTATCTATCGACACAGATTCTATTCAGTACGAAAACGATGACGTTATGAGAAGAATGTATGGAGATGACTATGCAATTGCCTGCTGCGTATCTGCTATGAAAGAGGGCAAGCAAATGCAGTTCTTCGGCGCAAGGTGCAACCTTGCCAAAATTCTCCTTATGGCATTGAATGGCGGTAAAGACGAAATCGGCGCAGAGCAGATTGCCCCTGAGGGTGAAGTATTTGATGAAAGCGTACTTGACTATGATAAAGTAATGACCGCCTACAAAAAATATCTTTCCTGGATGGCAAAGCTTTATGTAAACACAATGAATGTTATCCACTATATGCATGATAAGTATGCATATGAAAGACTTATGATGTCTCTCCACGATACAGATGTTGAAAGACTTATGGCATTTGGTGTATCGGGTATGTCTGTTGCAACCGACTCCTTGTCAGCCATTAAATATGCAAAGGTTACACCTATCAAGGATGAGCGCGGTATCATTACCGAATTTAATGTTGAGGGTGACTTCCCTAAGTACGGCAACGACGATGACAGAGTTGACCTTATCGGCAAGGAGCTGATTGAATATTTCTACAAAGAGCTGTGCAAGACACCTGCATACCGCGGTGCAAAGCATACCCTGTCTATATTAACAATTACCTCTAATGTAATGTATGGCAAGAAGACAGGCTCTACACCTGACGGACGTAAGGCAGGCGAGCCATTTGCTCCGGGTGCTAACCCAATGCACGGCAGAGATGCTGAGGGTGCATTGGCATCACTGAACTCAGTTGCTAAGCTCGACTACGCTTGCTGTCAGGATGGTATTTCCAACACCTTCTCTATTACACCTGACACACTCGGTAAGGATAAGGAACAGCAGATTGAGCATCTCACAACGATGCTGGATGGTTATTTTGCACAGGATGCACACCACCTGAACGTAAATGTTTTAAATCGTGAAAAGCTGATTGCTGCTATGAATGACCCAACTCTTTATCCGTCACTCACAATTCGTGTAAGCGGATATGCTGTTAACTTTAACAAGCTCACTCGTGAGAAGCAGGAAGAGGTTATCGCAAGAACCTTCCACACTTCTATGTAAAATAACGAAAAAAGCGTTGACCGGACTGCAATCCATGTCAACGCTTTTTATCTGTTCTGCCAACAAGATAATCAATGGTTGTATTATAATAATCTGCTAATTTCCAAAGCAGTGAAATCGGAATTTCTCGCTTTTCATTTTCATACTGAGAATACGTATTTTGTCGGATATTTAAAATCTCAGCAATCTCAGTCTGTGTGATATCATTATCTTCACGTAAATCCTTCAGCCTCATATTTTCACCTCCGTTTTATTTTACAATATCGCATAATGAGATGTTGACAAATATCACAAAATGCGATATTATGACATTAGAGTAAACCGTTTCACTCCAACTGTCGCCCAACAGCAAGCACTCAAACATATCATATTGCGTTTAAAATCGGTTTGTGTTATTCTTTCACTATGAGAAATGTATTACCAAAAAGGAAACCAAATAGGTTAAAAGATTTTGATTACAATACAGACGGTGCATATTTTATAACGATATGTACAAAGGACAGGAAATGTATATTAAGCACTATCGTAGGGGAGGGTCTCTGTGCCCTCCCGCAAAATATACTAACTCCTATCGGTAAAGAAATTGAAAAATCTATCAAACACATAAACAATAATTACAATAACGTTTTTATCGATAAATATGTCGTGATGCCTGATTATTTACTTTTCTTTATTAAGGTTTATACTGTAAAGACTTGCAACCTCTAAAAATAAGCATATGACAATGATTAAATCAAGAGTTCAATTTTTCGCAATCGCTTATATATAAAGGAATTGATTAAAATTTACTTATTACTACTGCTTTAAATAATTAACAAGTGAATATGATTTTTTTACTTGATTTCTAATAATATTTTCATATGAATTCAGATAAACATTATACTATTCTTATACTATATTATCGAGGGACTGTCAGATTAAACAGATTTTAATTTATGCTTTACTACAAATAAAATTATATAGTAAAATAAAAATACCTCTGTGATGATTCTGGATTATCTGAATATGATGTGATTTCTTACGGTAATAATCTACTTTGAAATATTTTGCAAAAAGGTATATACAAATAAGAAAGTTTGTGATATAATATATATTGTTGATAAACAACGAAATAAATTCAGTTGAATAAATAAACGCTTAGAGAAGCAATTTGTCTAGTAGGACAAGTGGGCTTCTCTTTTTTGTTGCCCATTTTTTAGAGAAAGTAAATCTTGTAAAATATAAAAAGGAGCAATACAAAATGAAAAATAAAATATTGCAAGGTGCAGACGGAATAAATTTTGAGTTGCAAATGGCTATAGTAGGATTAGAAAACATAAACACTCCAATAGAATGTTTAAAAAATGAATTAGGCAATAACATGGCAACTATAAATTGCTATGGTGGTAAATTATCGGTTTATGTTAATCTGCCACAAAGCATAAGACCTACTAATGTAAAACCTTTTCAAATGTCAGATTGTAGTGAAATTGAAATGGTTAGAAATATGGTTATAGAATATATAAAACTTTATTTGCGAAAGCACTTTAAAATGAAGTATTCAGATGAATTATTGGATAAACTTACAGTTACAAAAATGGAATGCAATGTAACTGTTCAATGTAAAGGCAAATGCAAACCAAGCGATGTAATAAATCTTTTTGATAAATCGTTTTCAAGAGTTCACCTTTATAAAGAAATAAAGGGAAACACAGAAAAGACATATAATAAATCCGAATTAGGGATATTCTATCTTAAACCACACGAATGGAGATTAAAGGTATACGATAAAACATATCAACAAGAGAAAATTGGCAACACTCAAGTTGAGCCAAATTTAATTCGTGTTGAATTTGTGTTTTTGGATAGAGCATTAAATCGTATGTATTCTAATAATCGTTCAATAGAAAACATCTTAACAAAAGAATCATTGATTATTTTGATGAAACAATACCAAATCACTCTCAATGAGATATATAAAGATAATATCAAAGAGATGTTAAAGGGTTGTAAAGAGGACATATATAATAATCTAATTAACGCAAAAACAGGGAAAGAAATAAGCGAAACCTTGATAGCCTGCAAAGAATATGTTGTTGATATTGAGGTGTTGCGAGCAGCATTGAAAAAGTGGTATGAAAACAGAAATATTGCTGATAATTCAAAGAGTATCATATCATATTATAAAAAGAAAAATTATGGAATTCCTGTTGATGTATTGAAAACTTTAAAAGCAATACGCCAATCAGCAAATAATTAAGGTAACAATAATTGCTACCTTTTTTATAAAAAAGCAGAATATAAAAAAATTAAAAATATGATATAAAAATGTGTTTATTATAATGTAAATTAACTTTTACAAGGTGTTTGCTGAAAAAATGATATTGAAACTTGTCCATATAATATAGGACACATATTAAATAAAGCAGATTGATTTTTTATTTATTAGTTAATAATTTCTATTGATTAGAAAAAAGATATATCAGAAACCAACAGAGAGGTTCTGACAAAACACAAAATTGAGAAATTAAAAGAAAAGACAACTATAGATTAGTCCAATTTTCCAAGACGGAATAAGAACATTACACAATCATTTAGGAAAACAAGTGTAATATTCAAATCATATATGGAAAGGACAAAATAAAATGCTTAATCATAATAATGAAAAAATAGTTGATATATCCGATTTTAGATTTCCACAAATGGTTACGCTTCAGGCATTATCTGATTTAAGTGGAATCTCATATAAAGCATTATGGCTTATGTGCAAACAAAATAAAATTGTGTATATCAAGTCAGGAAATAAGTATTTAGTTAATGTTGAAAAGTTCATTGAGTATCTTAATACAGGCGAACACTAAAAAATATTGGTGTCAAAATTTATACTTTTTGAAACTATGAAATGTCATATAAAAAATGGTATCAAAAATTATGCAAAAAGACTTTTGATAATTCTCAAAAAAAGTGTGTACATTTTGAAACTGCCTGATATAATCGGAATCACACCAAACAATTATAAATTCTGATAATTGTATTGTTAAGATTAACAAAATTAACTTGGTGATAAAAAACATATGAAAAGGTGGAACAAGTATGAAATATGTTGCATATCACAGGACAAGTACAAAAGACCAACATTTAGGCAGAGGTATAACAGAGATAACTAACTATTGCGTTGGAAATGGTATAACACTCTATAAACATAAAGTTTATACCGATCAACAAACAGGAAAGAATTTTAACAGGCCGAGATACAATATGCTCAAAGATGAAATTCTTGAAAGTGGTGATGTTCTGATAATTACTGAACTCGATAGATTAGGTCGCAATAAAGAAGCCACATTGAAAGAATTAAGATTTTTCAAGATAACAATATCCGTGTTATGGTGTTAGAATTGCCTACTACACTAATCGATTTATCTGTTATGGAAAACTCAATGGCTCGTATGATGTTGGAAACAATCAATAATATGATGATTGAATTATACGCAAGTATGGCACAGGCTGAAATTGAGAAAAAAGAAAAAAGACAGCGTGAGGGTATAGAAACAAAAAAGGCTCGTGGTGAGTGGGCTGATTATGGCAGACCAAGGGTTATGAATCTTGATGATTTTTCAATTCATTATAGTTTAGTTGAACAAGGCAAGAAAAAACCTTTTGAGTTGATGAAAGAATTAGGAATGACTAAACCTACCTTTTATCGCTATAAAAATCAAATAGAAAGAGGATGTTAATATGGCATCTTTAAAAAGAATTGAGCAAAAAAGTGGCAGAGTTGTTTATAGGATTGTTATATGTATGGGTTACGATATGCAAGGCAAAAAACTTGTTAAAAATCTTACATATTCAGTGAATCAGTCTGCTACACCAAAACAACAAGAAAAAGAAGCGTTGAAATATGCCTTATCAATGGAAGATAAATTAAAATACGGCTATGAATTTGACGCAGAAAAAATGTCATTTGAAGAATTTGTATACAAGTGGCTTGAAAGTGTTAAGGTTAATGTTGCATATTCAACCTATGCTGGATATGTGCACATAATAAATAAACGAATTATTCCATACTTTAAAGATTACAAATTAAAGCAAGTTAAGACGCCACATATTGAGGGCTTTTATAAAACTTTAGTTGATAACTATGCTTCAGGAACTATTAAGCGTTTTGCAAGTGTGATTAACAATATATTTCAAACTGCAATTCGTTGGGATATGCTTGATAAAAACCCCTGCTTAAATGCACAACTTCCAAAGAAAAAAGAGGATAATTCTAAAATTAAGTTTTTTACACCGGAACAATCTAAAATGTTTTTGAAATCCCTTGATATTACATATAAGATTCAAGCGAAAGGAACTGAAAGAAATTATAAAACAGGATTAAATCGTTATATTGATGGATATGTAAGATATTATACTATTCCTATTCAATATAAAGTTTTCTTTTGCTTATCTTTGCTTTGCGGATTTAGAAAGGGCGAAACTCTTGCTTTGCATTGGAATGATATTGATTTTGAAAATAATCAAATTTCAATAAACAAGGCAGTCGGTCTTACTGAAAATGGTTTTGATTATAAAGAAACAAAAACTCCTACATCTGTCAGAACCGTAAATATACCCAATGTGATTGTTCCGTTATTAAAAGAATATCGTCAGGAATATGCTTTGCGAAGATTAAAAATCGGAACTGCTTGGAAAGGTGATTTATCAAACGGCGGAAATCTTTTTGCACAGGTCAACGGTGAATTACCAAGTGAATGCACAACATATAACTATTTCAAAAAACATATTAAGCGTTATAATGATTGGGTAAAAAGTAATCCACAGCAAGCAAAAGAAAAAGGATTAGAGGAATTACCCAATATCCCACTACACGGATTACGACATTCATATGCAACAATGTTGAATCATTTAGATGTAAACATTATTGATATTTCAAAATCATTAGGTCACGCTAAATGTTCAACAACAATGAATATTTATGCTCACAGTTTTGATGAACATAATAAAACAGCCACGAATAAATTGAATAACTTTATAATGATGAAAGCATAAAAAATAAGAGCCTGCGGAGAGAAAATCCTAAGGCTCTTACAATTTGTGGTTTTATTTATCCTTGAGTTCCATATTATCAAGTGCATAGCGTAAAGCCATACTGATAAGTTCATTTCTTGAACGGTTAGTTTTGGCTGCCAATTCATTGTATTCCTCTTGCAAGGCTCTATCTATACGGATTGTCATAGTGACAGTTTTATCTTCTCTTGGTGTTATAACAAACTTATCCATAATGCTTTAAATCCTCCTACGGTTTATGATTACATTATAGAATCTTTATTTAATATAAACCATAACACAAGATAATGTAAAATTATAATGTACTTTTGTGTTACAATATGTTATAATGTGTTAATCAAACAATATAGAGGAGTATGTTTTATGGAAAAGAAAAAAACAAAATTCTACAAATCAAAATGGTTTATGTGGGTATGTTTAATATTGTTACCACCTATCGGCATAGTTCTTTTGTGGGTGTTTCAGAAAAATATGAAAAAGATAACAAGAATAATACTCACGATAGTTTTTGTGTTTTGGTTTCTTGTTCTCATTGCTTGTGCTGGTGGCGATACATCCGATACGCCAACAACTAATGTTACAACCACACAGCAAATAACGCAAGCAGAGACAACAGAGGTAACAACAAAATCAACTACCACAACAACTACTGAAAAACCTACAAAGGCAACAACACAAGCTACTACAAAATCTAAATTAGAGACAGACGGAATTTCTTTCCACATTTCAAATGTTCGCAATGATGTAACAGGTAACTGGCGAATTGCCCTCATTTCGGAAAACATACAAATGCAGGATTATGCAGTTGACTATTACAAAGAATATTTTAAAGATGATAAAGAGATTCACGCAATAGTTAATTTTAACTACAATACAACAACCAAATTATCCGTTGTTGGAGATTCAATAGATGTGACTGTATATGAATATGTAGACAAGGAAGAACACGATGCCCAAAAGTTATTGGTGGAAAGTTATTAAAGGAATATTTTGTAAACATAAAAACTGGAGAAATTGAAGAAATACAATAAAAAAATGTTTATTATCTGATTTTTCTAAGTGATAGTTTATGTTTATATATAATTTTGCATTAAAAATTGCACTTAAATAGAATTAACCCGTTGATGAAATTCATCAGCGGGTTTGTTAATGTTTTATAATATGCATTAATAAACAAAGTAATATTTTTTAAAGATAGTATCGCTTAACGATAATTTTGTAAATTATTATATTTTTTTGTTACCTTTTGTTGTTTTTTGCACTTATATTATGTAAGATAGTATTAAGTTATTAATGTATATGGAGACAAATTATGAACAGTAAAAGCAAACAAGCAATTTTAAATATAAAACTAAAAAAAGGAAATTTAGGTTATAATGTCAAATCATTCTTAGATTCGAATAATGGAGACGATTACAATCAATTAGTACAGCACTTCGTTGAAAAGTATGATAACTGTTTATTTATGAAATCTTTTAATGATATTTTGCAAAAAACATCTATAAGTTTTTCTAATAATCCTCAAAAAAGTTTATTATGGTTTTCATTAATAGTAGTGAATTATAAAGAAAAGATTAATGAATTTATTTTACACAAAAATAATTTTGAACGTTATGTTTTAATCGGTAATTATGATAAAGCTCAAAAAGAACTCGATTATATTGAAAATAATATAAGTTGTTCATTATGGAGTCTTAAAAATAAAATATTATTATTTAACTTGAAAAAAGAAAATCTTTCTGAAATGATTGATCAATTAGATTTAGGAGAATCAGTAAAAGTGTTTGCTCAATTGTATTCAGATTATATAAACGAAACAAAAGATTTTAATCAATATATCAAAATTATAAATGCTAATAGTTCATATTTAACAAATGGACTTTCAGATTTTTTTATTTATTATTTTGGAGCAAAAAAAACTATTGGAAACACAAATTTAACAAATATTTTCACCTATGCTAGTTTGTTATCTATTATTGATATATTTGTTCTTATAAAAGAAATATTTCACGAATATGTAAGTAATAATATTTATAATAACTATTTTTATAAAAGTATATCAATATTGAATGATTTAGATGATGATGAGATACATACAATATTTTCTTATATTAATAATATTGATGTGGAACCATCAGATGCAACGAATGAAGTTATAAATTGTTTCGATACTGAACAGTATATTGAATTAATTACACATGTTATTTATAGTGTGAAAAATAACAAAATTATACCATCATATCTATATTTAGCATCAATGACTGGAGCAATTATAGATTATGATTTTCATGAATTAGAGAATTGCTTATTAAAAGATATTTTAGTTAATATAAAAAATATTATATTTTGTGATACTATAAATGTACTTAATAATTCGTTAAAACAATTAATCAATATATTTAGAAAAATTAAATGGTTTAGTTTGGAAATACCCATTTTAGAAATTTTTAATATTTATTCTGGAAACACAAATATTAATATTACTGAAAGGTGTTATTACAATGATGATTTCATAGTATATAACGAACTGATATTTGGAGAAACTATACCTGTTTTTCCAGAATCAATAATAAGATTCAAAGAAGATGATTCTGTAAATATTGAAAAACTATTTCAAGGAAGAACAAAACCAGTATTTGAAATTGCTAAAAATTATATAAATTATTATCTATCTTTAAGAAAAAAAGATTTTCTAATAGCTAAAAAGGAATTATGTAATATCATATTGAATTATGAATTTGCAATATTTCGATTTAATCCTTGTGAATTAAAAGATGATATTGTAAATGATATCGAGGTAAAAGATGAAATAAATATATATAATTTGATACTAATATATAAAATCAAGGAATTGTCTGAATATCGCGAAACTGCATTACGCAATATTTTTTATGAATATGAAATTAAATATCCTCTTGATATTAATAGTGTAGACCTTGATGAAAATATTAAAAACTATTTTCTTGGAGAAATATGTACTATTGATGCATTGTCCGCACTATATATGATATTCCAAAATGCAAATGAGGTTGAAAATTATAGAATAAAAATATGCAAATATTTAATTAACAATCATACCGATGAAAGCAGTAAGTATAGTAATGAAATTTCCCATATTTTGAAAGAACAAGAAATTAGAAACCTAAAACAGACTGTAGATTCTTCCAAACTCTGTGTAAATACTTTAGAGATAAAGCAAAAATTATATGAACAAATTAGAAACTTGGTAAACGAATTTTATAATACAAGTAAAACTGAATATGAATTTGTTGAATATGATTGTCCATATGCAACTGTAACAAATTACAATACTATGAATGTAATGGCACCAGCACGTTGGGTTTTAATTGATAAAATGTATACATTGTTTGCAAAAGAGTTTTGTTTTGGCATAGGTGGACTTGATACTTACCTTAGTACTCGCGTAAGACATGGAACTTTTCAAAACACTATAACAAAAGTGATAAAAGAAAATTATTTGTATGATACAGACAATAATTTTTTTAAGCCTCTTATTGAAAAGAATTTAGTGTCTAATGAAATAAAATCTAGAATTGCAGATTTTAGTAATAAAGTGGATTCATATATAGAATATTTGACTAATGTTGTATTCAAAGTATTTATAGAATCATTCATAGATGGAGCTCAGTTTAATTATAATTTTACCTATGATGATTTGTTGTATTTTTCACAATATATGTCAAAATATATTGTCAATGATGCAAACGAATTTTCGTCTATGATTTCTGATTGTATAGTTGATAAAACTAATACTTATTTAGGTATAATTAGAGATATTGTACTAGAAGAACTAAAAGAGAATTTAATAAAGGAATTAGAAACATTAGGTACAGATGTAAAGTGTTTATGCAAAAACGATACTGTTTATACTAATATATCTGATAAAATATCACGGTGTTGTACAAATATTCAAACACAGATTGATGATATAAAAAAGTGGTTCTTTTTATCAAAATCTATTCCTATGGATAATTATGATTGGGAACAATTGATTAATGTTTTATTTAATACATTAAAACAGCAATTTGATAAATTTCAAGTACTTACTGTTAAGCGAGATATAAAAAGCAAAAGCAAATTGAAAGGCGAAACCTTTGTACATTTTTATGATATACTCTTAATACTATTCACTAACGCAATTATCCATTCTGAATTTGATAATATTAAAGATTTAAATGTATCTTTAAACATTGAGGAAAGTGATAGCCAAATAGTAATTACTGTTGGAAATAATATAAGCAATATTGCAGATCACGATAAGATTGAATCAGAAGTAAAACGACTCAATAATATATATAATAATAAAGATTACTTTACGATGAATTCAAGAAAAGAAGGCGGAATGGGGTTGATAAAAATAATGGATATCTTATTCTGTGTTATGAATGTTGGAGAAGATTATAAAATCCATTATAAAAGAGAAGAATTCGAAGTCTCAATAACAATAAAAAAGGAAGGTGTATTGTTTGATAAATAAAGTTTTAATTGTAGAAGATGATGCATATAAGGAAGAGCAAATTGTAAATTATTTAAAATCACTTAATAACAGTATAAATATTACAAGAAAGCATTCATTAAATTCTGCCTTGTTTGATATTATGAGGAATATATACGAGCTAATTTTATTAGATATGAGTATTCCTACATTTGATACAAATGAACCAGAGCATTTTAAACCTTATGGGGGATTAATGTTTTTAGATGAACTCAAAAGAATTAAAAGTGAAACACCAGTTGTGATTATTACACAGTTCTCAAAATTTGGTGAAGGGAAAAATGAAATAACGATGGAGCAAATCAAGAAAAAATGTTCACAAAAATATGTTAATTATAAAGATGTAATATATTTTAAAGATGTTAAATGGAAAGAATATCTAAAAGGGTATATAGTGGAGGAGAATAATGATTAGAATATTATTTATTGATGATAGTATTGAACGCTTACAAGAATTAACTAAAATGTTGGTTGAAAATGGAATTGACCATATTTCTGATTATGTATGTACAAAAGAAGATGCACTAAAAAAACTTTCTTCTGTTCAATATGATATGGTATTACTAGATATTATGTTGCCAGATAATATGAAAAAACAAGGTATTTCCGAACAAGCAGGATTAGAAATACTAAAAGCCATTGAAATAGATAACGGAATAATTAAACCTTTATATGTTATGGGAATAACTTCTAGCGAAGAAACATATAAAAAATCAATTGACCAATTTAATAAGTCTTTAATACCATTAAGTATATGGAAAAAAGAAGACAGTTGGAAAATGCAATTCATTTCAAAAGTGAAATATTTAATTAAACTTTCTACTTCATATACTCCTATAAATAAATTTAAAGTAGATGTGGCGTTGATTACAGCTGTAACAGATGAATATATAGCATTAGATAACTTACCAGTGGAATGGGAAAATATATCAATAAATGATGATCCTGCTGCTTATTCAATTGGAGAAATTATAGATGATTGTGGAAAACCTCGTAAAATCTTAAAAACAAAATTGTTAGAGATGGGTATGTCTGCTGCATCATATTCAACCACAAAAATAATAGATTTATTTGATCCCGATTTAGTAATAATGGTTGGTATTTGCGGCGGAAGAAAAGGCGATGTTGATTTAGGAGATATTATTGTAGCTGATAGAGCTTGGGACTATGGTTCAGGAAAAATTAATATTGATGATAATGGAGAAATGTATTTTTCAGCACAACCAAACCAAATAAATATTGATACAAGATTAAAAGCAATTATTGATAAAAACAAAGATATAATTGATGAAATATATATGTGTTGGAATAAGCAAAAACATGAAAAGAAAACATCAAATGTACATATTGGTGCATTACCATCAGGATCGGCTGTAGTTGCCGCAAAAAGTTTTACCGATTCTATTATCGCTCCACAGTATAGAAAATTTTTAGGAATTGATATGGAAACGTATGGTGTATACTTCGCTGGTGAAAATGCAAAAAGCAACGTCAGATTTGTTTCAATAAAAGCAGTTTCTGATATGGCTGATAAAGACAAAAAAGATGACTATCACGAATACAGCTCATATATAAGTTCAGCATTTGCGTTTGAGCTTATAAAAAAAGGAATCCTTTTTTCAGACTAGTTATAATAACCTATATCGATATGATTGTTTTAATTAAGCAAATCATTATTTATGTTAAAGTATTGGTATCATAGTCTTACAAAAATTTATACTATTATTATACTAAAGTTACAGAAAACTATGGTGACTTCTGCCGAGTTAGAGAAAGTGAGAATTTGAAAAAGGTAATAAGAATCATACCTCGGAGGACTTAGGGAAAGTTACGCAAAGCATAAAACTATTATGCCCAATCACGTACATATAGTTTTAATTATAAATCATGGAGCGGGAGGGCACGGAGACCCTCCCCTACAAAATATCATCGGACAATTTAAATCTTTTACAACAAAGCAGTATGGTAAACAGCTTTGGCAGCGCTCATATCATGATCATATCATACGTGACGAAAAAGACTATCTAAACATATGGGAATATGTAAATAACAATGCTCTGAAATGGCAGCAAGATAAATATTACACAGGAGAGATAACAAATGGCATTGACGGCTGATATACATTCATTTGAATCCATGGCGGCACTGGATGGTGACGGCATCCGCTATGCGGTATTTTTCACCGGCTGTCCCCTCAGGTGTGCTTACTGCCATAATCCCGACACGTGGTATAAGGCGCAAAACGAATGGACTCCCCAAAATTTAGTAAATAAAATAAAAAGATATAAGCCATACTTTATTAAGGGCGGTGGTGTTACCTTCTCCGGCGGAGAGCCTTTGCTGCATTCTGCATTTATTATTGAAACGGGAAGGCTGCTCAGCCTTGAGGGAATCAACTATGCCATCGACACATCTGGCAGTGTTACGCTGAGTGATGATGTAAAAAAGGCGCTTGACGGTGCTGATTTGGTGATACTTGACGTAAAGTTTTTTGATGAGGAAAGATATAAAAAATACACCAAAGGCAGCTTTGAAAATTTTATTGCGATTGGTAAATACTGCACAGAAAATAGCATAAGATTGTGGTTAAGAACTGTAATTATACCCGGCATCAATGACAGTAAACAGGATATTATGCAATATGCCGAATTCTCGAAGCAGTTCAGCTTTGAAAAGTACGAGTTGCTGGGTTTTCACACAATGGGCTTTTTCAAATATGAAAATCTCAAAATCAACAATCCATTGCAGAATACACCTCCAATGGATAAGGAAAAGCTTAACGAGCTTCAAGCTTATTTAAATCAGTGCATAGACAGCCAAACTGCTTGAAAAAAATTGGACAGCCGTCTATTTATATTTGACCAAAAAATAGATTAATGCTATAATATTTTGTATTATTTATGGAAATCAGGGACACATATGACGCATTTTTATACTTTAAACCCAAAGCCGTTTGAAAAAATATTCAGCGGTGATAAAACCATTGAATTGAGATTATTTGACGAAAAACGGCAGAAGCTTCAAATCGGTGATAAAATTGTATTTCAGCACATTGAAAATGAAAACAATATAATACCTGTAAAAGTAACTGCTCTGCACAAATTTAATTCCTTTGAGGAGCTGTACCGCGCTTTGCCACTGGATAAATGCGGATACAGTCCAGATGAAATGGACACTGCTAAATCCACTGATATGGAAAAGTATTATACAAAAAAGCAGGAAAAGAAATATGGCGTTATCGGTATTGAGTTTGAGCGTATGACAAAAAATGACAGCTATTCCTGCGGATTGGTGCTTGAAGGCGGCGGAATACGCGTTTTGTATCAAAGCGGTGTGCTGGATGCATTTATGGAAAACGGAATTGAGTTTCCATATGTTATCGGCGTATCTGCAGGCAGCTGCAACGGCGTATCCTTCCTTGGAAAAAACATTCACAGAATGAGAGATTTGACAATTGAGTATTCAGGAGACGAACGCTATAAAAGCGTTAAATCTATGTTTAAAAACGGAGAATATCTGAATTCAAAATGGATTTTCGGCGAGCTGACATATGATTTATATCCGCTGGACTATGATACCTATGAAAATTCAAATGCCACTATGTGTGCAGTGGTGACCAATGCCGCTACAGGAAAAACAGAATATTTCTATCCCAAAAATTTCAGAAACGGCTGTGAAGAGCTGAGAGCCAGCTGCGCTCTGCCAATAGCAACAAAGCCTGTTAAAATTGGTAAGGATTTGTATTATGACGGCGGAATATCAAACTCCATACCGCTGGAAAAAGCATTTGAGGATGGCTGCGGTAAATGCGTGGTAATCCTTACGCAGGATAAAAATTATGTTAAACAGCCTATGGGACACTCTGCCGTTGTGAAACGATTATTAAAAAAATATCCAAAAACAGCCGAGGCAGTCTTAGACAGGCATACTATGTACAACAAGCAAAGGGACTATATTTTTAAGCAACAGCAATTAGGCAACGCCCTTATCATTTGCCCTGATGAACCACTGAACTGCTCAACCCTGAATATCACCACGCAAAAGCAAAGAGAAATATATGAAATCGGTTATCAGCAAGGTCTCAAATATATTGACAAGGTAAAGGAATTCATAAAATAATATTTGCCGTTTTTGCTTAATTGATATCAAAAACCTATACTTTACTTTATTTAAACACAATGCTATAATTGTAAAAAGCAAAAAACAACACACTATGATGAATTAAGGAGTTATTATGCACGAGGACATAAAAAAAATTCTTGTAACTGAAGAGGAGCTTAATCGTTTGGCCCACAAGCTTGGCGAGCAAATCACTCGTGATTATGCCGGAAAAAAGCTGCTTGCAGTTGCAGTATTAAAAGGCTCAATTTATTTCTTTACAGACTTGACCAGATATATTGATTTGCCTTGTCAGGTTGATTTCATTCAGGCAAGCAGCTACGGCAGCAGCACTGAATCCAGCGGTAATATTAAAATTATAAAGGACATCAGCCAGGATTTAACCGGCTTTGATGTATTGCTTGTTGAGGATATATTGGACACAGGAAGAACCTTGAAATATATTCACGATATGCTGTCTAAGCGCAATGCGAACTCCATATCCGTTGTAACCCTTTTGGACAAGCCCTCCAGACGTATTGCAGACATAACCGCTGATTATGTAGGTGTGGATGTGCCTAATGAATTTGTGGTTGGCTATGGTTTGGATTATGACCAAATGTACCGAAACCTTCCATACATAGGTGTTCTTAAACCCGAGGTTTATGAAAATAACTAATATAAATATACATATACTGAAAACAAATCAGACATAGGCTTAAATTTACAGAAAAAAGTCTTTGCACTTATTGGAGTGCAAAGACTTTTTGTTTTACTATTTTGTAATTTTCAGCAATACAGCACCGTGGGCAGGAACAGCGGTCTTGAAGCTATTCTTATATTCACCCAACATTTTCTTATTCCAGATATCATAAAGTGCATACTTTTCATCCGGCATCAAGAATTCTGTCAAATCCAGCTTTACTGTATATTCCTTGTCGCGAGTGTTGAACAATGCAGCATATTTACAGTGCTTGCCATTGGCAATCCATATAATGTCACCTTTGCCGTTTTTCTCATTTCGGCTATGCTGATGGGCGCCGTAAGCCTCTCTGTGCATTTGCATATATTCTTCATTGGTTAAAAGAGATAAGGTCCACTCATCATTATCAGGCATATTACCGCCCATCATAAGAGGACTTTTGAATATACCCCATAAGGACATCATTGTAAGCTGCTCTGCTTTTGTAAACTGGGTCATTCGGTCCTGTGGTCCGTGACAGGTTCCATTCTTAGACAGTCTGCCCAAAGGAAGCATATCGCAGTCAGGATAATTGCCGGCTCTGACCTCATTCTGCCATGTATGACAACGGTCAAACATATCATAAAGCTTATCCCAGCTGTCCCAGAAATCTCCGGTCATTCGCCACATATTTGCATGCGCTGCAAGATGCTTGGCATTTTTTATATCTGCCGGACCGGGTGACAGGGAAAGCACCATATCTCTGCCGCAATTATCAATTGCTTTTCGAATCATTTCTATCTCATAATCCGCAAAATATGGATTATCCCACTTTCTGAATTCCGTAACACAGATATCATCGCATTTAATGAAATCTACACCCCATGAAGCATACAGCTCAAAAATGGAATTGTAATAATCCTGCGCACCCTCTTTGTTATACATACCGTACATATCGGTGTTCCAAGAGCACACATTAAAATGATGCGCTACTTGACGGGCAGTAAATTTACTGTCCTTTATAGGGGTATCCGCGTGGGCTGCCTGACGGGGTATTCCTCGCATAATATGAATACCGAATTTTAATCCCAGACTATGAACATAATCTGCAATTTCCTTAAAGCCCTTACCATCTTTTGCACTTGGAAAACGATTTTCAGCAGGCATTAATCTGCCGTACTCATCCATATTAAGCGGTGTAAAGCTGAAATAATCATTGTCCTTTGCCTTTGGCTCATACCACTGAATATCGCAGACAATATACTCCCAGCCATAAGGCTTTAAGTATTTTGCCATATAATCTGCATTTTCTCTGAGCTGTTTTTCGTTTACACCGGCACCAAAGCAGTCCCAGCTGTTCCAGCCAAGCGGTGCAGTTTTCGCAAGCTTTCTGTGCATATTAAGTTCCCCCATCATTCTGTCTGCAAGTTTTGATACCAAAGCATCCTGAATATTCTGCAGACAGGCAAATCATTTATATATTTATCTGTCCTATCAAATTATTATATCTGAAAGGATATCTGATTGCGACAATATATTAAGTAGTATAGTATTATTAATTTATATTAATGTCAATAGATTTTATAAAAAAATAAGCACTTTATTTTTATTTAATAAAGTGCTTAAATTACAATTATTTACTTGCTTCTGCCAGCTTGGCAGCTTCCTTTTCTGCCTTGCGCTGCGCTCTCTTTTTCTTAGCCTTATATCCCATCAGTTTGTCCATATGCTCATCAGGGGTAACACAAGTACCAAGTGTAACCGTCTTTCTGCCATACAGACCATGGAAATCCGAACCACCGGTCATAAGCAGCTTATGCTTCTTGCAGTACTTTGAAATTTCCTCAATCTGATCATCCGATGCTGACGGATGCCATACCTCAACACCATCCAAGCCAAGCTCAACATATTTATCAAGCTCAGGGAAATTATCATATAAATAAGGATGTGCCAATACAGCTATACCGCCTGCGCCGTGCACCTCTTCAATAACCTCATTAATCTCAGGATATTTAACCGGTGCAAGCAGATTTGTTTCACTATCCTGTGAAAACAATGCATCATACAAATCACCGTAAATTTCGTCTGTGTAACCGGCATCCATAAGAGCGTGCATAATATGCTGCTTAAATAAATTGGTTGAGCCTGATGCGTGACCGATAATAAAATCATTTGAAACAGGAAATCTTGCTGCAACCTTGAGCATCATAATCTGACCTGCTCTCTTACGAGCAACAGAGGTACGCTTGCATAGGCCTTCCAGTCTGTCCGGCTTCTCTGCAAGATAGCACAAAATATGTACCTTTTTTCCTGCCTCACTATCAAAGGCTGAAAGCTCAACACCCGGAACAACGTTTACACCATATCGTTTACCGATTACCTGACCTCTGACAGTACCTGCCAAACAATCATGATCTGTTATGGCAATCGTATCTATTCCACTTTTTTGAGCAATAACAATTAAATCTTCTATTCCAACTGAACCGTCGCTTAGTTTCGTATGACAATGTAAATCTGATGCCATAACAATCTCCTTTCAAAATCGGTGTATATTTGCAGGGGTAAGTGTGAGCAGCAGCTCACAACTCAAAAAATAAATATACTATTATAATAGCATTAAAAGCAAAAAAATTCAAGCAAAAACAATCACACCTTGCGAAATTTGTCTAATATAATCAATATTTTTTCACAAAATGCAGTATTTTGTCGTTTAATTATATAATTTTTAATATACAGAATTCATTCAATGCAACGTTTCGATTATGTATAATTATACAAATTAAACTTATATTGGTTTATAAATATTTATTCAAGGTGCTTATCGGCAGTCCGACTACATTGAAATAATCACCCTCAATTCTCTCAACAAGCAAAGAACCCTTGCCTTGAATGCCATATGCACCTGCCTTATCATCACATTCACCTGCTGCAATATAAGCATGAATATCTGCATCACTAAGGGCATAAAACTTCACCTTTGTTTCAACACTGAAGGTCTTTATGCTGTCAGGCTTGATAACCGTCACGCCGGTAAATACGCTGTGATATCTTCCGCTAAGGCGCTTCAGCATATTGAAGGCATCCTGTCTGTCAACAGGCTTGCCTAAAATTTGATTGTCTACCGCTACAACAGTATCCGCACCAATTACCGTATCAACGCCATTGTTAAAGGGTTCCGCCTTAATTCTTGAAAGATATTCTACTGCCTTGTTCGGTGTCATATCCTTATCAATCGTTTCATCAACATCTGCACTTTTTATCTCAAAATCTGTTGTGATAATGGATAAAAGTTCCTTTCGTCTGGGTGATTTTGATGCAAGAATTATCATTATAGTGTACCTCTCTGGTATAGTCCTCTTGTATATTTGAAATCCGGCTTTGCGCCTGAATAATATAATGAAATTATTTTTTCTACCTCCGCAGTGCTTTCAGTAGAAAAACAGAAATGAATAAAGTCTGTTTTTACCTCATCAAGTCGGTCAAGCATATAAACAGGAACACTGTTGAGCATTTCTACACAAGGATATTTTGAGCAAACCACTTCAAATTCATACCCCTTGCGATCCGTCAGCCTGCCCTGCCGACAGCATTCTGCACAGCCGATTTGTGCCTTAATCGGGCAATTTCTTGTCAGCATCAGCGGCAGTTTGCCATACACAACAACGCCTGTATTTTTTGCATTGATTCTGTTGACCTGCTCCAGAGTAAGCTCAAAGGACAGAATTGGATTATCAATCAGCCTTGCACTTTCACTGTTATAAACATTTAATCCAAAATCTCCCCAGACCTCAAAGCCCAGCTCCTTAGCCAACGTATATCCGCCGATATTACCGCACAGCGCCTTTGTAACACCTGCTTTTTTCAGCTTGATAAGCTGCGCTCTTACTTCGTTTTCTATTCCAAACAAGCCTCTCGGAAGCACGGCACCGGCACGATTATCAACAAAATCCTCAAGACTGCTGTCCAAGGGAATAAACACATTTTTAAATGGATGCTTGTCAGGAATCTGTGAAGCGTTTTTAAAGGAGGCTGTAAGGTATGGCGTTTCATTTTTAGGCATCGGCTTTATTTTGCTAAACGACTTTATTTCGATGCTTACGGGCTCCTGCTCATTTATCTTTGCTACAGCCTGACGTCTCATCTCATTGATTTTAGAGGCAGGAATAATCAGTCCGTCATCTAATTCTATATTTATTTCGCCTGCATAAAACTGGGTTGAACCCAGCTTTGCAAGTCTTGTTTTCAGAAGCTCAGCTGTCATTGGCTTATGCATTGCAGTCTCTGCAATTTCACCTGTTACGGTCTCCGTTTTTCCTAAAGCACGAACTGTCAGTGTGCATGGCTCACCACTTCGGCATACAAAGTGCATATCCATTTTTATCAGTGGATTTTCGTTATCATAATTATGGCTGATTTCCTTGAGTACATCCTTGGCAGAAACAACATCCTCTTTTTGCCTTACACCAAACATATTCTGCCCCGGTTGATTTATAAGATATCCGTCGGTAAATCCGCTGCGGGAAAACACGCTTTTCAGCACATAGCTATCCTTATCAGAGTATGTACCATTTATCGCCTTTTTAACTGCCGTTACGGCAGCACTGACATATTCAGGCCGTTTCATCCTGCCTTCAATTTTGAGAGAGGTTATGCAGTCCAGCTCTGACAAATGCTCTACCAAGCTCAAATCTTTCAAGGATAAAGCACAGTCATTTCGGTTGCCTCTTGAAGTAAACGGAAGTCTGCAGGGCTGCGCACACAATCCTCTGTTGCCGCTGCGTGACCCCAGCATAGAGGACAAATAACACTGACCTGACACACACATACAAAGCGCTCCGTGTACAAAAAGCTCCAGCTCCAAATCCGTATTTGCACTTATCTCCTTAATCTCCTCAAGGCTCATTTCACGGGGCAAAACAATACGGGACAAGCCCATGCTTTTTGCATATTCTGCACCGGCAGGCGTCATTATGCTCATTTGGGTAGAGCCATGAATTCTGGCAGCCGGGAAGCATTCCTTTATCATTTTTGCAACACCGATATCCTGAACAATAAATGCGTCAACACCGATATTCAGCGCAGCTCTTACGGTATTATATGCCTGCTCCATTTCGTCATCACTTATTAAAATGTTCAGTGTTAAATAAACCTTAACACCTCTTTGGTGGCAGTATGCAACTGCCTGCCGTAACTCGTTATCATCAAAATTGCCGGCATTGCGACGGGCGTTAAAAGACTTACCTCCAAGATAAATTCCATTAGCACCGCTGCGCACACCGGCAATTAACGACTCCATACTACCAGCCGGAGCCAAAATCTCAAATTTCATAATAATCCTATCTGTTAGAATATTTATTTCTTAAATCTGCAATTTCTCTATTCAGGCGCTCAACCTCTCGTCTTGCAACCTCTACTTCCATTCTTGCTCTGGCACTTTCCTCTAAATAATCCTTTATCTGCACTCTCAGATTATCGCTGGATGCTGATGATTTCTTGCAGGCATCTGCCTGATCAAGGGCAACAAGCACAGCAGCCTGGGTGATAGAAAGTGATGGATTAGAATTACAAATTGAACGAATTTCACTGTCAACCTGCTCTGCAAGATTTTCTACATATTCCGGATCATCCTCAGTGACGATTGTATAGGTTGCTCCACCGATTTTAACCTGAACTCTATTTTTATTCATAGCTAGCACCTTCTCTGTCTTTTCAAAAAAATACGACATATTTTTTATACATTTTAGTATATCAATAAAAAACATAAATGTCAAATGAATATCAAATATATAAATAGTATATTGCAGTTTAACAAAACAATACCGATTTATTTGTAATATAAACAAACACAAATCCCCATCATTGCCTTTACAGTGATGGGGATCGTATAACACACTACTATTTTACAATCTGACAGGAATATTATTTTCATTCAAATACTTTTTCAATTCAGGAACAGGAAGCTCATTAAAATGAAACAAGCTTGCCGCCAACACAGCATCCGCCTTACCCTGCGTAAAGGCATCATAAAAATGCTCTGCCTTGCCCGCTCCGCCTGAGGCTATAACAGGAATTCCCACACGCTCGCTTACAGCCCGTGTAAGTGCAATATCATATCCCGTTTTCTGTCCATCCTGATCCATAGAGGTTAACAGAATTTCACCTGCACCGCGCTGCTCTGCTTCCACAGCCCATTCAACCGCATCAATGCCTGTCGGAATACGTCCGCCATTCAGATAAACCTCCCAGCTGCCCTTGCCGTCACGCTTAGCATCAATCGCACAAACAACACACTGGGCGCCAAATTTATAGGAAGCATCATTAATCAGTTGTGGATTTCTTACTGCTGCAGAATTGACGGAAATCTTGTCTGCCCCTGCACGCAGAAGCTCTTTAAAATCATCAACAGTTTTAATTCCTCCGCCAACGGTAAAGGGAATAAATACGGTCTCTGCCACACGTCTTACAATGTCAACCATTGTGCTTCTGCCCTCGTGCGTAGCCGTAATATCCAGCAAAACCAATTCATCTGCGCCCTGCTTATCATATGCAGCAGCACACGCAACAGGATCACCTGCATCACGTAAATCTACAAAGGATACGCCTTTTACCACTCTTCCGTTTTTTACATCAAGGCAAGGTATAATTCTTTTCGCGTACATAATCAGCCCTCCATATCAATAAAGTTCTGCAGAAGCTTGAGTCCCACGCCGCTGCTCTTTTCAGGATGAAACTGTGTAGCACAAAGCATACCCTTTTGCACGGCACATTCTATTGTAACACCATATTCTGTAGTAGCCGCAACAACATCCTCATCTGCCCCATCCAGGTAAAAGGAATGAACAAAATAGAAATAGCTTTCATCATCAATGTCTTTAAAAATGCCGTCCTTTTGTTTAAGACTGATGGAGTTCCAGCCCATATGAGGGACCTTAAGACCATTCGTTTTTGGTATATTAATAATTTTTCCATTAAGCAAACCCAAGCCTTTCACGTCAGGGCTTTCATCGCTTGACTCAAACAGCAGCTGCAGTCCCAGGCAAATACCTAAAAAGCGTTTGGTGCTTGCTGCCTCCTTAACAACCTCAACAAGTCCCCGCTCTTCCATAGATTTCATAGCATCACCAAAGGAACCAACACCCGGAAGGATAACGTGGCTGGCTGACAAAATTTTGTCCTTGTCCATTGTTATTTCACTTTCAGCGCCAAGATAATCAAGGGCTTTTTTAACACTTGAAAGATTACCTGCACCATAATCAATAATTGCAATCATAACATTCTCCAAATTTGTAATAATGCTATTCTAGCATAAATTAATTATTCTTTCAACAGCATTGACAACAGTAATTTAAAATGATAAAATTTATCGTAAATGCAGATGTACCCAAGAGGCTGAAGGGTTCGGATTCGAAATCCGATAGGTCAGGCAACTGGCGCGGGGGTTCAAATCCCTCCATCTGCGCCAAAGCAAAAATCCGTTCTCGTAGAGGGCGGATTTTTACTTTGTATTATTCATTTTTAATTTTTCACTATTCATTCTTCATTAAGACGGATTTTTGTAATGAATAATGAAGAATGAAATTGCTTCGCTAATGAATAGTGAATAATTGATTTTATAGTATGTCTGTGATATATTTAACTTACGAGGTGTAGATATGAAAGATAATATACTGATTGACAAATCAATCAATTTTGCTGCCAGAATAGTAAAACTCAATCAATATTTGACTAAAACAAAAAAAGAAACAATCCTCTCAAAGCAAATTATTCGCAGTGGAACAAGCATCGGTGCCAATATTAACGAGGCAAATTATGGACAAAGTAAAGCTGATTTTATTTCTAAATTACATATTGCGTTAAAAGAAACTGCTGAAACCGAATATTGGATTAAACTACTACACTTATCTGATTATATTGATGATAAAATGTTTAATTCATTATTATCTGAATGTTTAGATATTAAAAAAATTTTAATTGCTTCAATCAATACAGCAAAGGAGAACAATAGATGACATTCTATCACGGAAGTCCAATTTCAAATTTAACAAAGTTAAAACCGATAATGTCTGAACATGGACAACCATATATTTATTTTTCAACCAATCCTTTAGTTGCGTTATTGTATTGTGTAAAGCCTGTACCCAAACCATTTAGCTGGTATCCGTATGGATTTGACTGTGAAGGTAATGTTGTTTATTCAGAATATTCTGAAGATGCTTTTAAAAAAACATATGAGGGTAAAACAGGATATTTATATGAATGTGATGATTTGTCAAATATTGAACAACCAACACAAATAAACTGTGCATATACCTGCACGGAAAATGTTAAAGTTGATAGAGTAACCAAAATACCGGATTTATATCAGTATTTCAAAAAATATGAAAAATCAGGAGTATTTAAAATTAAACCTTTGAATGAAATTTCCAAACAGGAAATGACTTATATTTTAAATGATTTGTCAGTAACCATAAACAAATACAACCTTACAGAAAATCCACAAAATCCAATGAGTATTTTCATAAGAAATAATTTTGATGAATTTTATAAAAAATATTTTTTTGGCATATAACAACCACCGTCAATGGAGCTGATATGGAGAAATTTTACAGTGATAACCTTGTTATAAGAGATGAAAAAGGCAGGGAGCGAATTTTCAAAGGCGTTAATGTTTGCGTCAAGGCTGATAAAGTCAATACTGATACTATGGAAAAGCATTTTCTCAGTGAAAAGGTATTTACAGATATGGCTGCCTGCGGCATAAACATTATTCGTCTTGGTACGACATGGGCGTCCATTGAACCCAAGCAAGGGGAATATAATGGCAAGCTGATTGCGTTATATAAGAAGTTTGTGAATAAATGTTTACAACACGGTATTTATGTTCTGCTTGATATGCATCAGGATTTGTTTTCAAGCTATTTTCACGATGACGGTGTTCCCAAATGGGCCATAGACAAGAACATAAAAAGCAAAAAACCTTTCGCCATATGGGCAGAGGGATATTTTTATATGGATAGTGTTGCGCAGGCCTTTAATGATTTTTGGAATAATAAAAACCATATCCAAAACAGCTTTATAAAAGCATGGCAATATTACGCAATGCAGTTTCAAGACTGTGACAATATTATCGGTCTTGATTATCTTAACGAGCCTTTTGTTCATCAAAACGGACGAACCATGTTTCTGCATATAGTAAAAAATATATGCACTCTTGTTTTTGGAAAAAGCTATGATTATTCTAATTATTTTAAACCGGGAAAAGACAAATTGGGATTTGCCCTTATGGCGATTAAATTGTTTTTTACGATAAGAACCAAAAAACGTTTACTGTCTCTTTTGTCAACGCTGGACAGTGCAGAAAATTTTGACAAAGTAATAAACGGACTTGGAAAATACACAGAAGCTTTCAACAAGCAATATTATCAGCCCTTCATAGAGCGAATGAGCAGTGAAGTAAACTTGAATAACAGCTTCGCTTTTTTTGAACATAATTATTATTCCAACCTTGGAATACCCTTTGAAATCAAGGCAAAAGACAATTATATCTATTCTCCGCACGCGTATGATTTTTTTATTGATTCACCGCTATACAATAATTTTTCAAGCAATGAACGCATGCATTCCATTCTGGAACACATAAGAGAAAATCAGGTAAAAATGAATGTGCCTATTATCTTCGGTGAATGGGGCGGAGGCGGACCAAAGGGCGGCAAGTGGATAGAGCATATTGATTATGTAATGAGTCAATTTGAAAAGTATCATTGGAGCAGTATATACTGGTCATTTGATTTCAAAGATAAAAAGCTTTTAGAAGTTTTCAACCGACCATATCCCGTTGCCGTATGCGGTGACATAATAAAGATTAAAACAAATTCCAATAAAAAAACATTTTATCTTGAATGGCAGCAAAGCAGTGATTTTGAAAACAAAAATGTACAGACAATTATATTTATACCAAATAAAGGATTTGTTAACTATCCCGGCAAAACAGGCTTAAACACAATAAACATAGATTATTAAGCTATTCCAATAAAAAATAAGAACCCCACGATTTTATTCGTGGAGTTCTTGTTTTATAAGACCTATGAAATTATACGAAAACTCTTAGAGCATTTCGGCAATCATATCGCTGAACTCTGTTGGATTATCAAGATCCAGTCCGGCTATCAATCTTGCAGAAGAATACAGCAGCTTTGTGAACTTCTTTAACTGGTCATCATCCGCCTTCTGCAATTTTTCGGCAACAGGATGATTGGAATTCACCTCAAGCACAAGCTGTGCCTTTACACCCTGATTTGCTCCCGGCATCTGATTGAGCACCTTTTCCATCTCAAGTGATACGTAACCCTCAGCAGATAAAGAAACAGGGTGAGAGCCCAGCTTATTGGATAATTTAACAGCTGAAACCTTGTCGCCTAAAGCCTCCTTCATCTTATCCAGAAGTTCCTTTGCATCCTCGTTCTTTTTGTTGATAGCCTCTTTCTCTGCATCGGTGCTTAAATCCAAATCGTCCTTGCAGATATTTGCAAAATGCTTTCCGTCATATTCCATAAGCATTTGGATAGCAAATTCATCAACCTCGTCGGTGAAATACAAAACCTCGTATCCCTTTTCTTTAACAGCATCAAGCTGAGGAAGAAGTGCAATCTTGTCTGCACTTTCACCGCAGGCATAATAAATATCCTTTTGTGAGTCAGCCATTCTGCCTACATACTCAGCAAGGGTCGTATAGCCATCACCATTGGAGCTTTCAAACATCAGGAAATCCTTCAAGCCATCCTTTTCCATACCATAATTTGCGTAAACACCATATTTAAGCTGTAAGCCAAAGGTTTTGAAAAATTTGTTATACTTCTCTCTATCATTATTGAGCATTCTTTTAAGCTCATTTTTAATCTTTTTATCAATGGCTTTTGCAATTATCTTCAGCTGGTGGTCATGCTGGAGCATCTCTCTGCTTATGTTCAGACTAAGGTCTGCACTGTCAACCAAGCCTCTGACAAAGCTGAAATAATCCGGCAACAAATCTGCACACTTATCCATAATGAGCACGCCGTTTGAATACAGCTGCAAGCCTTTTTCATATTCCTTGGAATAATAATCGTACGGCGGATTTTCAGGAATAAACATCAGTGCATCAAAGGTAGCCTGACCCTCTGTCTTTGAATGAATTACAAGTGACGGGTCGGTATAATCCATAAACTTTTCTTTATAGAAAGCATTGTAGTCCTCAGGCTTAATTTCACCCTTTGATTTTCTCCACAAAGGAACCATAGAGTTTAATGTTTCAACTGCGATTTCTGTAATATACTCCCCTTCCTTTTCAGGGTCAGGAACCTGATGGCTCATTTCCATTTGAATTGGATAACGGATATAATCACTGTATTTCTTTACCAGTTCATCAATTTTATACTGCTCCAAATAATCGCTGTAATGCTCGTTCTCGTTATCCTCCTTAATATAAAGAGTAATAACCGTGCCTGCAGCATCCTTTTCACATTCCTCAATTGTATAACCGTCAACACCGGTTGATACCCATTTGTTAGCAGTCTCTGCACTAAATGCCTTTGACACAACCTCTACTCTGTCAGCTACCATAAAGGAGGAATAAAAGCCAACGCCAAACTGACCGATAACAGAAATATCTTCTGCCTTATCACTGTCAGCATTCTCGTTTTTAAAATTAAGAGAGCCTGATTTTGCAATCGTACCAAGATTATTTTCAAGCTCTTCGGCAGTCATACCAATACCATTATCGGTTAATGTAATTGTACGATTATCCTTGTCAATGGCAATTTCTATTTTGAAATCATCACGGCTGAGCTTTACGCTGTCATCTGTAAGAGATTTAAAATAAAGCTTGTCAATCGCATCACTTGCATTAGAAATCAATTCACGCAAAAAGATTTCCTTATGTGTATAAATAGAATTAATCATCATATCAAGGAGCTTTTTAGACTCTGCCTTGAATTGTTTTTTTCTCATAATCATCATATCCTTTGCACAAATTAGCACTCTGCATTGTCGAGTGCTAAATATAATTATAGCCTTATTTTTCCAAATGTCAATACTTATGTAAAAAATATTGACATTTGCTCAAATATAAAATAATATTATAAGTAAGAGAGGATGTGGTTTTTTATGCCAACCAAAACAAAAAGTACTAAAAAACAAAAGGTATTAAAGGCATTGCTGACAATCGTTATCGTTATTGCTGCACTGGCAATCTTTGTAAACGTCGCAGGATTTCACAAGTCCAGTCCCGAACAAATACAAAGCTACGATACTACAAACCAATACATAATTGACGGAACGGATATTTCGGGTCACAGAAGCGGCGGCGGTATTGCACCGGAAGAAACGCTGATGGCATTTAGAAACTGCGCCGAAAATGAAAACTTTACGATTGACGTATTTGAGTTTGACCTTCATATCACAAAGGATGATGTGCTTGTTTTGCTCCACGACGATACACTGGACAGAACATCAAACTGTGAGGACGTATTCGGCGAGACAGATGTACGTCCTGAAACAAAAACATATGAAGAGCTTCGTCAGCTCAATATGGGTGCAAAGTTTGAAAATACTGACGGTGAAACACCGTATGCAGATATCACAGAGCCTAGTGATGATTTAAAAATCCTGAGACTTGAGGATGCACTTGACTATCTAAATTCTGTAGGAAATTACAAATATATCATTGAGATAAAGAATGATGGAGACCTTGGAAGAAAGGGTGTTGACATTCTGCACCAGCTACTGCTTGACAGAAATCTGATTGACAAGGTTATTTTCGGTACATTCCACGGAGAAATCAGTGAATATGTTGATGAAACATATCCTGATATGACCAGAAGCACCGGTATTGTAGAAGCCATTGAGTTCTGGTGGGCTGCACTGACTGACAGTGATACATATGAGCCACCCTGCAGTGTGCTTCAGCTGCCATATGGCTCTCCATTCCAAAATCTCGGTATGAACACCGGTACAGCAAAAATGATTAACTATGCACATAAGCACAATATGGCAATCCAGTACTGGACAGTAAATGACGAAGATGATATGGAATATCTCCTCAGCGTTGACGCAGACTGCATTATGACTGATTACCCTGATGTGTTATATAACGTAAAGAACAAATAGTACAACAAAAATAACCTCCGCAAAATCGGAGACTTCATAGCAAACGCTTATATGAAAACACGGTACCTCAGCTAAGCTGTACCGTGTTTTTTGTTTATTCAAACTTCATCATAGTCAATTATTGACTAACAAAATAGTCCATATTGATATGATACGCATTATTTTCGCAATATACACAAATGCATTCACTTGCATAGCCATCGGATAATTCCCAATATTTTTTGCCGTTAATTTCACAGCATAAGGATATCGGCATAATATTGCCAATGTCATTTTCAAACTCTGACAAAAAATGATTAGCGTCATCCTTTGATAATTGATCCGTCACATAACGAACGGAAGAAAGTCTTTTCTTTTCAAAACAATACTGCGCCTGTGCCTTAACTGTGTACAAAACGGTTATATAGTCCAAGCAAATTTGATTGCCTGATTTCTCTATCCTTTTAGGAAAACCGCATTTGCAGATGACTTTAGAAATACTGTCTGCAAAATATATTTTGCTTTTTGCATTTATGCTGTATTTGTCTGATTTTTGTGTTGTAAGATGATTGAGCGTTGCCATAAGTATATTCTCCGTGCATTAACATATTTTATATAGCTTTTGTCAAATTATTGCTTTTTATGTAAAAAAGTCATATTTTTCATTGCCCTTACATATATTAGTACTTTTAGGTCGGCATTTCGTTTCACTTTTTTGTAAAAAAATAAAAATTTTTGCATTCATAAACATATAGAATTCTCCTTCGTTTAATTTGGTCAAAATAAAATCCAACATTAAATTAACCTAATATAAGACAAAAATAAATACCCTATGCCTATCTGTCGAAAAAATTGACCTAATTGTCGAAAATATTTTGGCAAACAAAATACCGACTGCATTAGCTGAGGTGTCGTAACGAAGTATTGGTTTCTCGTGGTAATTGCCTGTAAT
>JAMPGU010000023.1 GCA_023663865.1 Clostridium sp. | reverse complement strand
TGGAGCTGGTGAACGGACTCGAACCCCTGACCTGCTGATTACAAATCAGCTGCTCTACCAACTGAGCTACACCAGCGTATTCTCAACGCTCTAATAATATAGCACAAGTTTATTAGATAGTCAAGACTTTTTTTAACTTTTTTTATTTACCCCAATTATCTATGACCTTTTGAACGATTTCAGGGTCCTTTGAGGTAATATTATCGGGGCTGATTGCAAGCATTTTTTTAGCAGCTCGCTCACTGTTTACTGTCCAGACAGACAGCTTATAGCCCTTTTTATGAAGCAGATTTGACAATTGTGAATTGGCATACTTGTAGTTACAATTAATTCCCACCGCACCTGTTTCTTCCAGAAGCTCAATTAATTTAAGTCTATACTCCTCAAAGAAAACACGAGCTCTTGACGGGATATAATTCAAATAATAATCCATACCGGCGCAATCTGATTCCTTGACCGCCTTTACATTTATGATTTCAATGCCAGTAAGAAATGACTGCTCCAGCAAGTTATATTCAACTAAAAGACGATGCAAATCATTAAGCGCTTTTGTTTCTTTAATATCAAGATTAATTTTAATATCCGTACCTTTAAGGAGGCTCAATGCATCAATCAGCGGAACACCGTCGTTATTCGTAACAACCAAGTCATGTGCCATAACAACTGTGCCATCAGGACGCTGGCGGATATCCAGTTCAACAATCTGCACACTATGATCAATGGCTGCCTGCACGGAATCAGCTGTATTCATATTTGTATTATAAGCTCCTGTATGAGCTGTGATTGTAAAATTATCCATAATAACAAGCTCCATCTGATCATAAGTTTTGGTTATAGTATAATCAGCAACGCCGATTACCATAACAACAGAAACAACAAATGCAAATATTTGATATGATATATGCTTTGCCCAAGTGGGAGTCATATTTCGTTTTAGAAATCGTTTGAATTTAACCCATTTTGACACTTTTTCTGCCATAAAAACACAACCTATAATAATTGTAAAGGGGCAGGATTCTGCCCCTTACTATATTTTGTTAATCAGAAATTATCTGCTGCCTGAATAGTTAGGCGCTTCCTTTGTAATGGTTACGTCGTGAGGATGGCTTTCTGCCAGACCTGCACCTGTAATTTTGATAAACTTAGCATCTTTGCGAAGCTCCTCAATGGTGTGACATCCGCAATAACCCATACCTGAACGCAGACCGCCCATCATCTGATATACGGTATCACCAAGAGGTCCCTTGTAAGGCACACGACCCTCTACACCTTCAGGAACAAACTTCCTTGAACCTTTCTGGAAATAACGGTCAGCACTTCCGTGATTCATAGCACCGAGAGATCCCATACCACGATAAACCTTAAACTGACGGCCCTGATAAATTTCTGTGTCACCGGGTGATTCCTCACAGCCTGCAACAAGAGAGCCAACCATAACGACTGAGCCGCCTGCTGCAATAGCCTTAACAATTTCACCGCTGTATTTAATACCGCCATCTGCAATTACAGGAATACCGTATTTATCTGCTCTTTCAGCTGAATCATAAATAGCTGTAATCTGAGGAACACCAATACCGGCAACAATACGAGTTGTACAAATTGAACCGGGGCCAATACCAACCTTAACAGCATCTGCACCGGCTTTAATCAGTGCTTCTGTTGCATCAGCAGTAGCAACATTGCCGGCAATCAGTGAAATACTCGGAAAAGCATTTTTAACCTTTTCCACAGATTTCATAATATTCATACTGTGACCATGTGCAGAGTCAAGAACAAATGCATCTACACCTGCATCTGCAAGTGCCTGTGCGCGAATAAGAACATCATCTGTAACACCCAGTGCAGCTGCACAAAGCAATCTGCCGTCTCTGTCTCTTGCAGTATTTGGATACTTAACACTCTTTTCAATATCCTTAATTGTAACAAGACCTGTAAGCTTGCCGTTTTTATCAACGAGAGGAAGCTTTTCAACCTTTGAACCCATCAGTATTTTCTTAGCTTCTTCAAGAGTAGTACCCTCTTTAGCAGTAACAAGCTGTGATTTCGGAGTCATAACAGAAGCAATTTTTACACTGTAATCACTCATAAAACGCATATCACGATTGGTAAGAATACCAACAAGTGTTCCATCCTCTTCGCAAACAGGAACACCGCTGATGTGATACTTATTCATAAGAGCCTCGGCATCTGAAGCAAGATGATTTGGTGAAAGAAAGAATGGATTTGTTATAACACCATTTTCAGATCTCTTAACCTTATCAACCTCTGTAGCCTGCTCCTCTATAGTCATATTTTTATGAATAACACCGATACCACCCTCACGAGCAATAGCTATTGCCATTCTGGATTCGGTAACAGTATCCATAGCTGCTGTCATAAGTGGAATATTAAGAGTAATGTCCTTAGTCAGCTTTGTCTGAAGCTGAACCTTGTCAGGAGTAACATCTGACTCAGCAGGAATTAAAAGAACATCATCGAAGGTTAAACCTTCTTTTACAAATTTTGCACCATATTCGCTCATTTAAACATCCTCCATTTCGCAGAAAAAATTATATAAATATATTTTTACTATAATAACACTTTTACGCCTCGTATTCAAGACCTAATTTTTCACAGAATTTTGTATCATCAAAGCCGTTTCCTCTACAGAATTGTTATTGCAATCTATAATCACATCTGCCCATTTCTCATACAAGGGCAGGCGCTCGTCAAACATATCCCTAAGGGTTTCACCATTTTTCATAATTACACCCCTTGTGTTCAAGTTGTTAATACGCTTGCACATATGCTCGTAATCAATATAGAGATAAATAATTTTGCCGATTTTTTTCAGATGCTCCATCGCCTTTTCGGAATAAATAACAGAACCCCCTGTGGCAATCACAGTACCCTGAATATCCAGAGATAAAATGGATTTTTCCTCAGCGTTTCCAAAATATTCATTCCCCTTGCTGTCGATGATATCCTGAAGTCTTGCATCCTCAAGATTTTGAATCAGCAAATCTGTATCAAAAAAATTCTTCAAAAGCATCTTGGCCGCCACAACACCGCAGGTGGATTTCCCGCTGCCCGGCATACCAATCAGTACAATATTGCCTTTCAAAGCTTTACACCCACCTTTTTGCACACATCGTTTATCGGACACTGGTCACACAAGGGCTTTCTTGCAGAACAAACATCTCTGCCAAACAGTACAATCCTATGACAAAAATCCGAGCCTTCCTCGACAGGAACGATTTTCTTTAAAGCAAATTCAATCTTCTTCGGGTCCTTGTCATTAACCAGACCGATACGATTTGAAATTCTAATCATATGCGTATCAACCACAATGCTTTCCTTACCATAGACATCGCCTACAATAAGATTCGCAGTTTTTCTGCCGACACCATTCAGTGTAATCAAATCCTCAATATTATCGGGAACAACACCGCCGAACCTGTCCCGCACACCCTTTGCCATATCTATAATGGACACTGCCTTGCTTTTATAAAAGCCGCAGCTATGTATTAGTCTTTCAATATCCTTCACATCGGCATTGCAGTAGTCATCAAGAGTTTTATACTTGTCAAACAATGCAGGCGTAACAAGATTCACTCTGGCATCTGTACACTGTGCAGACAATCTGACTGCTACAAGAAGCTCAAAAGGATTTGATGCATTCAAAGAGCATATTGCTTCGGGATATTTTATTTTAAGTGCATCTATTACTTTTAATACTCTATCTTTTTTTGTCATTACTTTGTTCCCTTTACTTTGTCCCAGTAGGCTTTAAACGCCTGTTCATTCTTATTTGGGCCATACTGATAATACTTTCTATCCTTTAATACGTCCGGCAAATACTGCTGCTGTATCCAGTGATTTTTATAATCGTGGGGGTAAACATAAAACTGACCCTTAACCTCAGCATCCTCACCGTCATAATGCATATTTTGAAGCTGTCTCGGTACAGGACCGTAATTGCCTGCTCTGACATCAGACAAAGCCTTGTCAATTGCCGCCTCTCCGGAATTGCTTTTCGGTGAGGCTGCAACCAAAATAACGGCATCGGCAAGAGGAATTCTCGCCTCAGGAAGTCCTACCATTTGTGCAATATCAACAGCTGATTTTACAATCGGAATGATTTGAGGATAAGCCAAACCAACATCCTCGCAGGCACACACCATCAATCGTCTGCAGGCGGACGGCAGGTCACCGGCCTCAAGCAGTCTGGCAAGATAATGGAGTGCTGCATCCGGGTCAGAACCTCGCATACTTTTTTGATATGCTGATATAATATCATAATGCTCGTCCCCTTCTTTATCATACCTGACAGAGCTTCTTTGTACCAGCTCATTGGCAATTTCCGGGGTAATCTGCTTTTTTCCATCCACAGTAGGCACGGCGTAAAAACAGTTTTCTACACTGTTCAGTGCTTTTCTGACGTCACCGCCGCAGCCGGAGGCAATTCGCTTTAATGTTCCATCCTCTATTTCAAGAGAGACATCATTCTCTTCTGATAAAATATGAAAGCCACGCTCTATGGCGGGTATTACATCCGATGTATCAATCGCTTTAAACTCAAAGACAGTGGAACGGGACAAGATAGCCGGATAAATATAAAAATACGGATTTTCCGTAGTAGAAGCTATCAAGGTAATTTTACCATTTTCTATAAATTCCAGCAGGCTTTGCTGCTGTCTTTTATTAAAATACTGTATCTCATCAAGGTAAAGCAATATACCGTTAGGTGCAGAAAATGTATCAAGCTCTGCAACAATATCCTTAATATCCTGAGTAGAGGCAGTAGTGCCATTGAGACGGCGAAGCGAACGATTGGTAGCATTGGCAATAATGGATGCCACGGTTGTTTTGCCTACACCGCTTGGTCCGTAAAAAATCAAATTCGGAATTTCGCCGGAGGATATTAAATTATATAATGCCCTGCCCTCAGACAGCAAATGCTTTTGCCCCACCACATCTGCAAGAGATGTGGGGCGAATTCTATCTGCTAATGGCTTATTCATTGGTTATCTCCTCTTTATCTGCTTTGCTGAAAACACAGCCGCAGAAATTTTGCCTGTAAAGATTATATTCTCGGGAAAGTTCAATGGAACGCTTATAGCCTTCACGCTTTTTGAAATCAGACGGAAGCCACAGGGCACCGATTTCTTCCTGCAATTCATATCCAACTTCATTAATCTTTTGTGCATTTTTTAACGGGCTGATAGAAAGGGTTGTGCAAAAATAATCAAAGCCCTGCTGCTTTGCCAGACAAGCCGTCTTTCTTAACCTAAGTGCATAGCATCTGAAACAGCGTTCACCGCCCTCACGGCAGTTTTCATATCCCCTTGCAATGTCAAAAAACACATCACTGTCATAATCACAATCCAGAAAATCTACTTTATTTTTTGTCGGCAGAGAACGAATCAGCCGCAGCTGCTCTTTCTTACGCTTTTCATATTCCTCCTCAGGGAAGATGTTCGGATTATAATAAAGAACAGTGATTTTAAAATAGTTTGATAAATATTCAATTGTATAGCTGGAGCAGGGTGCGCAGCAGCTATGTAGTAAAAGAGAGGGCAATACGTCCTCTCTCTTATTTTTTTCAATAATATTGTCTAATTCTTTTTGATAGTTAATTTTGTTCATTTAGCTCTTACTCAAATAATATTGTGGATTTACTTGTGTTCCGTCAAATCTGACCTCAAAATGGCAGTGAGGGCCTGTAGAATTACCTGTAGACCCGCTTTTTGCAATGGTCTGTCCACGCTTTACACTTTCGCCATTTGAAACAAGTATAGAAGAATTATGGGCATATAATGTCACAACGGTTCTGCCCTTAGCATCCGTTCCATGATAAATCATCACATAATATCCATAGCTGTAGTTAAGACGTTTAACAGAAATAACAATGCCGTCCTGTGCTGCCACAACCTTTGACCCCGTAGAGCAAGGGAAATCAATACCGCCGTGGTATCCGCCGGAGGAGTAGTTCGGGAAACCGGCTGATATTCCATAATGATTCGGCACAGGATAAAGCATATTGAGAACCGCGTTATTCTTATAGAACACGTCTCCCTTTGACTCCTGACCGGTATTGCTGCTTGAAGTGCTGTCTGACCTCTTTGCAGTGGTAACCTCATCCGCTGTCTTTAAACCGGAAATTAAGCTTTGAACTTCCTGTTCTACAGCCTCAATCAGCTCCTTATCCTCATTTCTGAATTCCGTATACTGCTGATTTTTAGAGGTAAGCTCGGCAAGAAGCCTGTCGCTTTCTGCCCTGTCTGTAGCAAGAGAAGCTTTGGATTTTGCAATGGTTTCGCTGTTACTTTCTATCTTCTTTTGCTTTGATTCAAGATTGGCCTTTTGTTCGTCGTACTTATTTTTAATGTTTGTATAATTTCGCAGTCTTTCATCAAGACCGTCTTTTTTCGTTACAATTTCCTTTGTCTTATCATTAACCTCTTTAAGCAGCTGTGTATCACTCTTTGATACAGACTTAATCATTTCATATCGGGTAAGAAAGCTGGAAATATCATTACAGGTGATTAATGCTGTTAAAATATTGTAATCACCGCTTATGTACATCACTCGAAGACGAATACAGTAGGCTTCATAAACACTTTGAAATTTATCTTCAAGCTTTTTCAGCTCCTTCTGTGCATCCTCTACTTCCTTGGAAAGCTTATCGAGTGCTTTTTCATTTTTTTCTATCTCGGGCTTGAGTGCGTCAATTTCTTTCTGAATAGATTGATTTTCCGCCTCAAGCATTGTCAGCTGTTCGTTAATATATCCGATTTTTTGGTCAAGCGTATCAATATATTCGGCTGTTACTTTGGAATCACTCTCCAGCTCCGCCAGCTTTTTTTCAGCTTCCTTTACACTTTTTTCAAGCTGCTGCTTTTGGTCTTGCAGTAGTTTTTCCGCTTTTTCCTTTGCTTTCTCATCATCAACCGGATTGGTTGTTGTCTCCGCGTCAGCAGGAGCAGTAACCTGTGTTGTCGTTTCATCATCAGCATAGGCAATAAATGAGCCGACACTTGTACACAGCATAACAGCTGCCATTATAATGGACAAAAGTTTTTTATTCAATTTTAAAACCTCCCTCCATTATTCTGATATTCGGATTACGGCAAATATGGTTTTGGGTCTACACAGCTTTCATATCTTGCGTCAGGCGTTCTGACCTCAAAATGACAATGCGGTCCGGTGGAATTACCTGTGGAGCCGCTGTATGCAATCAGCTGTCCCTTAGTTACTCTGTCTCCCACACTCACCATTCGGCTTGAATTGTGTGCATATAGTGTATAAACATATTGACCGGATGCATTCTTTTTATAATGGGCAATAACAATATATCGTCCATAGCTTCTATACGAGCCGTCACTATTTGTTAAATCAGTAGAAATAATAACCTCGCCATCCTCTGCGGCTACCACTCGAGAACCGCTGGAGCATGCAAAATCCACACCTGTATGACCTGAATAAGCACCATAATCACAGGTAATCTTTTTCTGTGTCGGCACAGGATAGGTCAACGACAGCTTGTTTGAACTCGTAGTTGTTTTTTTCGTTGTAGTCGGCTTCGTCGTTGAAGGCTTCTTTGTTGTAGATGCAGTATCATCAGCGTCATCCTCTGACGGCTTATGATTTGCAGTTGTAGTGGTTGTGGTCTGCTTTTTGGTTGTTGTGGTAGTGGTTGCTGCTGACTCCATACGCTTCTCGAAATCATCGGCAGCCGCCGCAATCTCACTATTAATCTTTTTTAAATAAGCAAGCTCCTCTTCATCCTGCACTCTGTATTCACCATATGCCTTGGTCTTATCGTGCAAATCCGCAAGCTGCTTGTCTGCATTCTCTTTTTCGGTGGCGTATGTCTTTTCCTTTTCGTTATAGCTAACCTGCTGAGCTTCAAGATGTTTTACAGTTTCACTCAAATTTTCTTTGGTCGCTGTAAGCGTTTGCTGGTTAGTGGTTAAATCACTCTTTTTATCTTCCAGACTTGCCTTGGTGGAAATAAGCTCCTCACCCTCGGTCTGCAGACTTTCAAGCAATTCCTTATCTGCCCTTGATACTCTTTTTATCATTTCAAGTCTTGTAAAAAAGGTAGAAATATCATCACTTGTTAAAAGCATTGCCAAGGTGCTCATATTACCGCTTATATACATAGCCTTGGCTCTCTGGGCATACGCATCGTAGCTGACGTCAAACTCCTCCTGCAGCTCGTCTGCACGATTTGTCAGCTTTGTTATATCATTTTGAAGATTTTTGATTTCCTGCTCATTATCATTATACTGCTTTTCCAGCGTATCAATTCTCTTTTTAGAGTTATCAATCGTCTCCTTAGACAATTTTAACTCCATCTGAAGATATGTGATTCTGTCGTTAAGCGCATTTACATAGTCCTCTGTTTCCTCAGACTGACCCTCCAGGGTAATCAGCTTTGATTTAACTTCCTTTAAATGTTGTTCGATATACTGCTGCTTTTCAACAGAACTCATATTGTCATACTCTGCACCATAATCGCTGGCTGACACATTCATCTGTGCATTAGGCACTGCTGCAAGAAAGGCAAATGAAAAAGCCAATAAAACAGACAATAGCTTAATAAATACTCTTGACTGTTTCATTGACTTCACTCCTCTAATTTACACTTTATGTAACATAAATGATTACTTATATATCATACTATTTATGCTCTGCAAAATCAATAAAATAATACATTTTAAAATATAAAAATTCTGTAAATTTTGGTTTATTCCTCCGTTAAGTACAGACAGTAAATATTTGATACTGCCTTAAACCTGTTTTACAGATAGTTCCAAGGGTTTACTCTGTTTCCGTTTACACGAACCTCAAAATGGCAATGAGGACCGGTGGAGTTACCTGTAGAACCGCTCTTTGCAATAACCTGACCGGCTGATACAGTATCGCCAACACCCACAAGAATTTGGCTGTTGTGTGCATACAAGGTGGATAAGCCGTCACCGTGGTCAATAATAATATGATAACCATAGCTGTAATTCAGGTATCTGACAAGAATTACCTTTCCGCCGGCTGCAGCATAAACATTTGAGCCTGTTGACACAGGGAAATCAATACCGCCGTGATAACCGCCGGATGAATAGTTAGGGTAGTTTGCTGATACTGTTCTGGAATCTGTAGGATATCCCAGCTGACCTGAGCCTGATCCATAGGTTCCGCCCAGTGAGCCTGAGCCTGTAGAAGCAGCTGCGGTTGCCCTTCTGATTTCAGCTTCAACCTCTGCCAGCTCCTCCTGATTGGTTTCAATCAGTTCCATATATTCACTGGTCTGTGATGCCAGCTTTCTCATAAGCGCATTGGCTTCATCCGCTTCAGCATCAAGCTCGCTTTTTGAACTGCTGATTTCATTAATGCTTGACTGAAGCTCCTTTTTGCTTTCCTCAAGCTTTTCCTTATCCTCATTCAGCTCATTACGTTTTACTTCAAGCTCTTGCTTCTTAGCCTCGATTTCCTCCATCTTGGTCATAAGCTCATCAAGCGTTGCACTGTCCTGCTCTGATACGGACTTAATCATTTGGGAGCGTGTAAGCATTGCACTCATATCAGGGCAAGTCAGCAAAACCTCTAAATTTGAAGCGGAGCCTGATACATACATCGCTCTGAGTCTTTGACAATACTGATCATAGGTCTCATCAAATTCAGCCTGCTTCTTATCAATTTCCTTTTGATTTCTTTCCAGCTCTTCAATGGTTTTATCAATATTTGCCTGGATAGCATCAATATCTGCCTGCAGTGCACTTTTCTGATCATTGAGTGAATCTATCTTATCCTGCAGCAAGCTTATTTTGGATCTGAGGGCACTCAGGTATTCCTGTGTTTCTGCTTTTTCAGAAGCCAGTTCATCAATTTTATCCTGCGCGTTGTTAATTCTTTCCTGAATTTTTGATTTTTCACTTCTAAGCTCAGAGGTTGTCTTTGCCTGTGCTGTGAAGCCAAAACCGAACATAGAAAGCAGAAAGGCAATGCACAGTGCAAAAGATGTAAGCTTTAACTTTGATTTAAACACCGCTAATCTCACTACCTTCCTTATTAAGATATTTTCTCATGGTAAACAGTGAACCGCCTACACCGCAGACAACACCGATTAAAATGAATGCACCCAGCATTGGAAGTGCATAATCCAAGAAGCTGATTGCTTCAAGATTCAGTGATTTCAGCAGTGTGCTGAACTGTGTAACTGCAAGCTCGTAAAGTCCCCAAACAAGACCTAAGCCCAGCGCACCGGAAAGCACGCCTAAAATTACACCTTCAATCAAAAACGGGAATCTGACAAAGCTGTTTGTTGCACCTACAGATTTCATAATACTGATTTCAAGTCTGCGGCTGTAAACAGTAAGTCTGATTGTATTTGAAATGATAAACAAGGAAATTGCGAATAAAACAGCTACAATGACGATAGCAATAACAGATATACCCTGCCTGATTGCTACCAGCTTCTGTGCAAGATCCTGATTCTGTCGGATTGTATCAACATGATCAAGTTGGTTTAAATCCTCTATCGTTTTGTTAAACTGGTCGAGGTTATCAACTGTAATCTTATATGCATCCGGCAGTGGAATATCCGAGCTGATTTGTGTGAAGAATTCTGCCTGCGCATCCTCCATGGTTTCAAGCTGCTCTGCCCAAGCATCTACCTTGGATACAAATTCAACCTCTTTAATATTATCAAGAGCCCTGATTTCTGCATCCATAGCCGCCAACTCTTCCTCTGTGGTTTCATCCTGCACATAAACCATAACGACATTTTCTTCCTCAATTCTGCCAAGCAGAGAATCAATATTGAGGAATATCATAGCCGCTGAACCAATCAGAACCAAGCAGCTCATTAAAACAGCAATGGATGCAATGGACATCATTCTGTTTGTCCACACATTTCTAAAGCCTTCTTTAGTTAAATATTTTAAGCTTGAGCCTGTCATTATTCCTCACCTCCGGCATTTCCTTTTTCTTCCACTGGCTGAGAAACGACGTCCTCCAGATTATCAAAAACATCGTCCAGGTCAACCTTATCAATTGCAACATCCTCTTCAAAGAAGAACATATCGGTTGCCTGCTCCGGTGTTGTGCTTTCAAACTGTGCGTGCGTCGGGTCAGGTGTATCTGAAACAACCTCACCACTCTTGATAACAATAACTCTGCGCTGGAAGGAACGAACCAAATCATGCTCGTGTGTTACCATAATAACAGTTGTTCCTGCATTATTTATCTTTGTTAAAAGACCTACAATTTCATGGCTCATTTCCGGGTCAACGTTACCTGTAGGCTCGTCCGCAATAATAACCTTTGGGTTATTAACCAGCGCTCTTGCCAAAGAAACACGCTGCTGCTCACCGCCTGACAGTTCATTCGGCAGAGCTCTTGCCTTTTGAGATAAGCCAACAAGCTGCAGAATATACGGAACACGCTTTCTTATATCCTTTTCCTTTGCGCCTATAACACGCATAGCAAAGGCAACATTATCGTATACAGTCATTTTAGGGATAAGACGAAAATCCTGAAAAACGATACCCATATCACGTCTGTAATAAGGCACCTGTCTTTTCTTCAGTGTAGCAGAGCTGTAGTCATTAAAAATGATTTCGCCCTCAGACGGCTTTTCCTCGTGCATAATAAGCTTCAAAAACGTACTTTTGCCGGCACCGGAGGAACCTACAACAAACACAAATTCGCCATCCTCAATCTTGATATTTACATTAGAAAGAGCATGCGTACCATTGCTGTCATACACCTTTGATACATTTCTAAATTCAATCACAATTTTTACCTCTTTAAAATAAAATGTTTTGCAGCATAGCTGCACTTATACCTATACATTTTCACTTATATATAATATAACAACTTATATATAAAATCAAGTCCTTTTCTGTAATTCTTTTGTAAACAACATTCAATCATTTTGTAAACATCTCATCTTGCTTTCTGCTATGCATTATGCTCTGTCGTAAAAGACCTATCCCATCATAAGTATTATCAAAAAAATCACAACTGAAAACAATCAGCTGTGATTTTTAGGAAATTTATTAATATTTTACCGGACTGGATGCAAGATATTTATTAACCATAAGTGCTACCTTAAACACAATAGCATCATCAAATTCTCTAAGATCGAGACCTGTAAGCTTTTTAATTTTCTCCAGTCTGTAAACCAAAGTATTTCTGTGAACAAAAAGCTTTCTTGAGGTTTCGGAAACATTAAGATTATTTTCAAAAAACTTCTGAATTGTAAATAATGTCTCCTGATCAAGAGAATCAATAGAGCCGCGCTTAAATACTTCCTTTAAGAACATATCACATAGTGTTGTAGGAAGCTGATAAATCAGTCTTGCAATACCGAGATTTTCGTAATTAATAATATTTTTTTCTGTATCAAATACCTTGCCGACCTCTAAAGCAATCTGCGCCTCTTTAAAGCTGTGTGCCAGCTCCTTAACACCGGTTACACAGGTGCCGATACCAATGACTGCACTGCAGTAAAACTCGGACAAAAGGGTATCATTAATGGAACGTGCAAGCTTTTCCAAATCCTTGCCGTCAACATTCGGTCGTACTTCCTTAACAAGAGCAATATCCGTTTCGTTAATGCTGATAACAAAGTCCTTTGACTTGTCAGGGAAAAAGTTTTGAATGATATCAAATACAGATATATCCGTATCCTTAACAGTACGGATTAAGAAAACAACTCTTGAAGCATCATTATTAAAATGAAGCTCTCTGGCCTTAATATAGATATCTCCGGGAAGGATATTATCCAGTATAACGTTCTTTACAAAATTTGAGCGGTCAAACTTTTCATCATTGTTCTTTTTAATTTGATCAAGTGCAACTGCAATAATCTGTGAATATCTGCGGCTGAATTCATCTGTGCCATCCACAAACACTGCATATTCCGGACGAATCAGAACATCAAAGGTTATATAGGTTGAACCGTCAACGCAGGTTTGAGTGCCGTTAAACACACCTGCTGTAATAACACCTTTGCGCACCTCTCCGATAATACCAAGGTCACTGCAGGCAATTACTGTACCCGACTCGTCAACAACTCCGATGGTACGGTCAACAGCTTCGCGCATCTGATTAATGATTCCTTGAAACAATCTATTTGGCATTCTTTCCACCTCTCAAAAAACCTACAAACTTGCACAAAAATTATATGCTTGTCTTGTCTATATTATACAAGACACCTAACAATATTGCAACTATTTTCACAAAAAAATATGCATTTTTTTGTGATAGTTGCATAAAGCACGTTTGCTGTATGGAAAAATACACAATATATAGTAATTGTCAGAAATTCAAATCATATCTGTTGTTATTTACAAGATTCGACCAGTTTCAATTCCTCATCTGTCAAATATCTGCACGCACCTGATTCAAGCGTTTCATCAAGATATAAATCACCCATTTTTATACGTTCAAGCTCCAAAACCGTCAAGCCGTAATGAGAAAACATTCTTTTAATCTGGTGATACATTCCCTGCCGGATTGTAACCCTTGCGGCAGTATAGTCGCCTCCAACAGCCTCAAGCTCTGCTGGCATACAGATATCCGTGTTCAGCCGGACACCCTGCTTAAAGCCCTCCATCACATGAGCATCAAAGGGCTTATCCAATTTTGCTATGTAGGTTTTCGGTATATGATTTTTCGGACTAAGAATTCTATGGGCAAAACCGCCGTCATCTGTAATAAGTACAAAGCCTGTTGTATCCTTGTCTAATCTTCCGGCAGGAAACAGATTTTTTCTTTTCATTTCCTGAGGCAGAATATCAACGACAGTGGTATCTGCACCGCCATCACTGGCAGATATTACACCCTTGGGCTTATTCATCATAATATACACGAATTCACTGTAGCAAAGCCTGCTGCCGTTACATATGATTTCACAAGCCAGCTCATCAGCCTTTTGTCCGATATCTCTGATAATCTTCCCATCAATTGTCACCAAGCCTTTTTTTATCAATGCTCTGGCATCGGTTCGTGATATATTTTCTGCTTTGGCTATTATTTTATCAATTCTTTCCATTACTTTCCGTCAAATCCTACTAAAAATCCGTCATCTGCTGAAATGTTGCAAATATCACCGCCAATCAGATTGCCGTCACAAACCAGCATATCTGCAACAATGCCCTCAGATATATCCTTATAGTTATTAATCTTATACGTGTAAAGCGTTACCTTTTTACCCTTATATTCCGTTAAATCAAAGCCCTGATTAAGCTGAATTTCATTATAATTGCTGTATACATCGTTCCATTCCTGCGGAATCGTCAATTCCTTTGTATCAAAATTTTCGTCAGCGCTCCAGCCGAATGTGGCTAAATAGTCACGCCTTTCAATATCTGTAGAAGCACTCACGATTGCAGAAACACTCTTGCTTTCTGTCTTAACATGATTCGTTACAAAGGTTAAAAGAATAACAACAACACCTGTTACAGCCAATATAATACCAAACAGAGTCTTTGGTTTAAGTCTGAGAGTAAACATTTTCATAAAATCACCTAAATAATCTTATGAAACAAAATCAAATAATATAATCTTTAATTGAATCTAAAAATGAAATATCTGCCGTTGCCTCAACAACAAGTCCCTCTGCGGTATATTCCTCATAATGAATTATGCCGTCCTGTCTTAGCTTTGCCGCTAATGAGCCTTTGTCAAAGGGCAATAAAAGCTTCACTCTTCTTCTGGTCTGCGGCAATGCCTGCTGTATTGAAATCAGCAGGTCATCCATGCCTTCCCCGGTTTTTGCGCTGATTTTTACGCAGGGGTTATTCCCTCCGTAAAAGAATATTTTATCCTCCAGCTCATCGGCAGTATCGCATTTATTAAACACGTTAATAACAGGAGCATGAATGATACCGTCCTCAAACAAAGAGGCAAGAATTTCATTTGTTGTTTTTATATGATTATGGCATTCCTCACTGGAGGCATCACATACATTAAGTATGACATCTGCATAGGTAGCCTCCTCCAGCGTTGAGCGAAAGGCATCAACCAGCTGATGAGGCAGACGGCTTATAAAGCCTACTGTATCTACAATCATTATCTGCTGCCCATTAGGCAAATAAAGCTTTCTAGCAGTCGGATCAAGAGTTGCAAACAGCTTATCCTCCTGCAGCACACCTGCATCGGTCAGTCTGTTCATAAGGGTAGATTTACCTGCATTTGTATAACCTACTATGGCAACAACCTGCACCCCGTTCTTTTTTCGCCTTTGGTGCTGCATATTACGCCTTTTTTCAACATCATCAAGTTCTTCCCTGATATACTGAATTCTTCGTCTTATATGCCTTTTGTCAGATTCAAGTTTTGTTTCACCCGGTCCGCGGGTACCGATACCGCCGCCCAGTCTTGACATACTTGCACCCTTACCTGTCAGACGCGGAAGGGAATATTTAAGCTGGGCAAGCTCTACCTGAAGCTTACCCTCCTTAGATCTGGCTCTGCCTGCAAAAATATCCAATATAAGCGTTGTTCTGTCAACCACTCTGGTATCCGTTTTATCCTCAATATTTCTTACCTGAACCGGTGACAGCTCTCCGTCAGCAATAATAAGGTCAATCTCATTATTTCCGCAAAACTCCGATATTTCATTCAGTCTGCCCTTGCCTACATAGGTTGCGCCCTCAATCGTATCACGCTTCTGCACCATTACACCTGCTACCTCAGCACCTGCGGTCTTTGCCAGCTCGCTAAGCTCGTTAATGGAAACCTCTGCATCATAATCGCCTGTATCAACGGCAATAAGAAGAGCAGTTTCCTGTCTCTCCTCATTTATTAAATCAAAATCCATTTTATCACTCTTTACTGTTTTACTAATGCCTGGAGTACCTTATTTGCAATCGGTCCGGCTGTCTGTGAGCCGGAGTTGCCATACTCTACCAGCACTACAAAGGCATACGGATTTTTATCATCATCCATAAAGCCTGTGAACCAAGCTGTATTATGGGAATCATAGCCGTCTATCTGTGCTGTACCTGACTTTGCACAAAGATTTAAGCCCTCGTAATTATAATCTCCATATTGCTCTTTAACATTATTGCGCAAAAGCTTTTTCATCGTTTCAGCAGTATCTTCGCTCAAAAGCTGGGTTTCTCTTTTGGTAAAATCCAAATCCAGCGCCTTGCCTGCCTTATTCAAAAAACTGTCAACCAAATTGTAGGACACAGCCTTGCCGTCATTTGCAATAGCACCAACCAGTCTGAGCATAGAAATCGGTGCAATAAGGGTATCACCCTGTCCAATTCCTGTCCAGCCGATATAATCATCTGCATCACCCTTTTCAAGGAAAAATCTTCCGGTAGAGGACGCAATATCTCCGCTTACAGACACCGCAGAGGTTAAGCCAAGGCTTTTTGCAGTTTCTGCCAGCTTTTCAGGTCCAAGCTCAATTGCAATCTGTGCAAAGGCAGAGTTGCAGGATTTAGCCAAAGCCTCTTCAAATGTAACGGTTCCGTGATAGCCATTACACTCAATCGGTGTACCTTCACCCGGGTCATACTGACCCTCACATCTAAAGTCTCTGCTTTTAATATCCGGAATATTCTCGACAGCACATATTGCTGTAACAATTTTAAAGGTAGAGCCGGGCGTATAAAGTCCGCTTAAAAGCCGGTTAATATATGCACCTGCATATGCCTCATTCGTATCAATATCACCGGGCTTATTTTCAACATCATAGCTTGGTGTAGACACCATACAAACAATATCACCGGTTTTATAATTAACAACACCTACACAGCCTGCCTTATAATCAGACAATGCATTATATGCAACATCGCATATATCGGAATGAATGGTAAGCTCCATATCATTTCCGCTTCCATTTTTTGTAACGGTATAGATACCTGTCAGTGAGCTGTAGCCCGTCAGCTTTGCCTTATATACCGTCTGAATGCCGGTTGCAATAAAGCCCTTGGTGTCTCCTACAGTATGGAGCGTGCTTTTTCTTGTGGTTTCCGACTCACTGTAGGTACGCTTTCCGTCAACCGTTTCTGCCAGCACATTGCCCTTGGCATCCGTTATTTTTCCTGCACCAATCAGCTCACCGTTATAGTACAAATGGCTGTTGTACGGCTGCATAACCCAGCTGGGTCCGTCATGAAACAGGCTGTAGCTTAAAAATCCAAGTCCGCCTATGAACGCAATAATCAGTATCAGCAAAAATAATCCTCGTCTTGTTATCATTTTCATTTCTTGCTGACACCTCCCTTAACACCGCCAAGATAGTTATAGGTACGAATATCCGACGCCTTAATAAATGCCAGCACCAGCCAGCAGCTGATCATAGAGCTTCCGCCCTGACTGACAAAAGGCAGGGTAACACCGGTCAGCGGAATAACATCCGTAATACCAAATATATTGAGAGCTGTCTGAAACAGCAGCATTCCTGCTCCTGCAACTGCGGATATAGAGTAAAATGCAGACCTTGCTGCAATGGAATTTACCAGTGCCGAAACCGCAATGGCTACAAAAGACAGCACCAGCACCACCGCAAACAAATAGCCCCATTCCTCACAAATGATACCAAATACATCATCTGTTGTGGTTAAATATGCCTGCAGATAATTACGTATATTTCCATTTCCTATGCCCAGTCCCAAAAGACCGCCGGAGGCAATACCGGTTAACACATGCGTCTGCTGGTATCCGTTGCCGTATATTATATCGTTATTATCCCATATATGCCTGTATGAAGAAAAACGATCGGTTACATAAGACTTGTACTTGATTACAATTGCACCGCCGAGACCTGCTGCAGATACGGCAAGACCAACGGTTTTGATATCACCGGAATTCATAAATGCGATAATCAAAAAGGTAATGAAGAATATGAGTGCTGTACCAAAGTCTCGAATTAAAATCAATGCACCTACACACGCTATGGAAAATGCTATAAATTTAATTATATTTTTTGAGGTCTGTATCTTTTCCAGTGTAGCAGCACCCACAAATATAAATGCTACCTTAACAAATTCAGAGGGCTGAACCGTAACACCGCCTATGGTGATCCAGTTCTGCGCACCATGCTTTACTGTGCCGATAACCAGATTTATTACAAGCAGCACCAGCGCCGCTATAGCTACCGGCAGTCTCAGCTTCATACACAAATCAATATCACCGAGAATAAACACCAAAACCGTAAAGCCGATAATACCTGCAACTGCGATAAGCAGCTGCTTAAAGCAAGCCTTGGGGTCAACAGAGCCGATAACCGCAAGTCCTGTACCTGTCAGGAAAAAGGCTATAAATTCCAGCTCAAAATTGCGCCTGTGCATAGCTGTATAAAAAACAGTTACATACACCCATTCCACAGCAATAAAAATCACCATAGACACAATCACCTTGACAGAAAGCTCATCCCCCGATACAGCGGCACTATAGCCTGTAAAAAGCTGAAACAGGGAAATAATCAGCAGCATTGCAAAATTATTTATAGGCTTGATGTGGGGCATTTTTTTCGCCTTATTTGCCATACTTTCAACTCCTTACTTATCGTAGAATATGAACACCCTTTCACCAAAGGTAATCATATCCTCATCAAAAATCAATTGCGGCTGATTAATAAATCTGCCATTCAGCTTTGTTCCGTTGTGACTGTTCAAATCCGTCAGCGCCCAGCCTCTGCTGGTCATATGAATTCTTGCGTGTGCCTGGCTGACTGTAGACAAACTGATTTGAATATCAGCCTCATCACCTCTGCCTATCAGCACATCCTTTTTGCGGATATAAACAGGCCGGTGTGTTTTCACATCAACCAGTACGGCATAAGCCACATTGTTTGGCTCTGTCGGCTGTATCTGCTTAGCCTGTGTCCGAATCTGCGATTTAGATTCAGAGGATAATGCCTCCGCACATAAAAATTTCAGCGGAATGGAGCCAACCGTAATTATATCTCCGTCCTCAATAACAGCTTTGCCGTCAATCTTTTTGCCGTTGACCAGCACACCTGTTTTGGAAAAGGTATCTGTAATCACCCACTCATTTCGCTTCTTGGTTATAACTGCGTGAAAGCGAGACACGTTCGGCATAGGGAAAACAATATCGTTTGATTTGCTCTTGCCTATGGAGGTCTCCCACCTGTCAATATCAATGGCAGAGCCGTTATTCTGATCTACAAGCTGTGCCAGCTTATGAAGCCTTGGTCTGTTTCGAAACAGAGATATTACGCAGGTAGCAATGACTGCAATTGCCAAAATCGGCAGCACATAACGCAAACCGCCTATAAGCAATGAATTTATTTTGTCCAATATATTCAACTCCCCGGAGTGTTTTTTTGATATATAATCATTTACTGTTATAATAATAAAATACTTATATTGCCGTCAAAAGTCAAGAAAGTATTGAATTTGTTCACATTTTATCTTATACTAAACTTAACAATTTTTTGTGGGAGGAAAATTATGAGCATAGAAAAATCCATATTCGGAAAACTGAATGATAAAGACATTGAGCTATATAAAATCACAAATAAAAATGGTGCAAGTGTATCACTGATGACACTGGGCGGAGGTATTCAGTCACTTTGTATGCCGGATAAAAACGGTGTTATGGGTGACGTTGTGCTTGGCTTTGATTCACCTGAACCATATGTAGATGCAGATTATGGATTTCAGGGACTTTTGGTGGGCAGATTTGCCAACAGAATCCGTGACGCAAAATTCACTATGGACGGCATTGAATATAATACCCCTCAGAATCAGGGAACATGGACACTTCACGGAGGCGGACGCTTCAGCTTTAATCTGTGGGATGTAAAGGAAACTACAGATAACAGCGTAACCTTCAGCTTCTTCTCCCCTGATATGGAGGACGGATTTCCCGGAAACTTCACGATGGAGGTTACCTATATTCTGACAGATGATAATATTCTCAGATTAAAGTATTCTGTTTTGTCCGATAAAAAAACCGTTGCAAACCCAACCAATCATGCATACTTCAATCTGTCCTGCAATCCGAATAAAACGATTGAGGAGCATCTCTTAAAAATCAACGCAGATTACTTTACCGAAACAGATAATGACCAGCTCCCTACCGGCGAGCTTGGTGCGGTTAAGGGTACAATGATGGACTTTACCTCTATGCACAAAATCGGTGACAAGATTGATGAGCCTTTCCGAGCAATTATTGACGGTATTGGATATGATAATAACTACTGCTTATATAACAAGGAAATCGGAAAAATGGCTGAGGCAGCTGTTCTTGCTGATGAAGAAAGTGGAAGAAAAATGGAGGTATGGACCGACCTTCCCGGAATTCAGTTATACTGCGGCGGCTGGCTTAAAGAGGACTATACCGAAGGCAAGGGCGACAGCATTGTAAAATTCCGCAGAGGTGTAGCACTTGAAACGCAGTTCTATCCGAATTCCCTGAATATTCCTGCTTTCCCGTTCAAATATGTTGAACCAAACGAGGCATTCAAAACCGTAACCGAATTCAGATTTTCTGTATTATAACGTTCCAAGAATTCAATACCATAAAATAACGGCACTGTATTAAAGCTGAGATGCCTCAGCTAATCTCCAGTGCCGTTTATTTGTTTCCTCCAGTACTCCGTTAATTTCTCCACACTCCAGGAGGCATTGGCAGGACTGGTTGAGGGCAGGCAAACAGCCTTTATCCCTATATCCTTTTCAATATATTTTTTATACAGGCTTTCAGCCTTTCTGCCGTTTATAAATATTTTGTCTATTTTAGAATTTTCGATAATAAATTCTATATTGTTTGGGACAACATTTTTAATTGTGCTGTCTGCCGAACCTGTAATTTCGCAGGAATGAATAACATCCCAAAGGGCAAAATGATTATTGAGAATTAAAGCTCTCTTATCCTCAATGGTTAGGGGAACTTCACTATGGCAAATACCGGCCATAACCTTCCAAAAACGATTTTGAGGATGCCCGTAAAAAAATCCCTCTTCTCTGGATTTCACGGACGGGAACGAGCCGAGTATCAGTATTTTTGAATGTTCATTATACAGTGCATCAATAGGATGTTCAATCATGATTATCTCCTTGCTTGGCAAACATAAATTTCTAAAAGAATTTGTTCTTATATTTTATATGATACCATAGTCGGTGCCAAAAGTCCATTTAACACCAAACGCAACCTATAGTTGCATAAATTCAATTCAGAATGTATAGTAATCGTATAGAATATTTGGTATAATTTGTATGAGGTGATATAATGAACAAAGACACAGCAAAAAGGCTGCTTGACTACCGAAAAGCAAATGGCTATTCGCAGGAAGAGCTGGCTGAAAAAATAGGCGTTTCAAGACAGGCTATATCTAAATGGGAACGCGGTGAAAGCAGTCCGGACACAGACAATCTGATAGCACTGGCAAGATTATACAGCATTACTATTGACGAGCTGATTAACGGAAAAACAGAAATAAATTCCTCAAATAATGAAAGCACCGCCGCAAATGAAGAGCAGACCGAAAGCACTTCAAAAAATCCTGAGGTCAGCTTTAAAAACGGTATTCACATACATAACGGCAAGGATAATGTGGATATAGATTTTTCAGGCATTCATATAGAATCAAACAACGGTGAAAGTGTGCATATCGGCAAAGGATATGGTGTCAAGGTAAACGGCATTGACGAACAGTATGTAGGAAAGCGAGGCTTCAGTCTGGCAGGCACAATTACTCCAATAGCGTTAATCATTGCCTTTTTAGTTATAGGATTTTCCTTTGACTGGGGTTGGAGACTCGGTTGGCTTCTTTTATTACTTATACCCATTATAGAATCCCTTATTTCATCAGTCAAGCACAGAGACCCAAACAGATTTGCGTATCCGATTCTTGCTGCAGAAGTGTTCTTGGCATATGGAATGATAAATCACATATGGCATCCGACATGGATAGTATTTCTGACAATACCTCTGTACTATATCATCGTCGATTTCTTCAAACCAAAAAGCAATAAAAAATCCGACGATTAAAGTATTTAGGCAAAAACACTCTGTTTTAATGAACAGAGTGTTTCTTTTTTACAGCAAACAACAATTGATTTGAAAAGGTAATTGTGATATAGTAGCAATATGAGAATTAGAGATGTTGAAATAAAAAACGGAATATGCCTTGCTCCTATGGCAGGAATTACAGACAGAGCATTTCGTGAGCTTTGTATTCATTACGGAGCAGGATATACTGTAACAGAAATGGTATCTGCCAAGGGCTTTACGATGGGTGACAAAAAAAGCGCCCAGCTGTTAACCCTAGGTGATATTGAAAAGCCTGCTGCTGCACAAATATTCGGCGACGATCCTGACACGATGGCTGCGGCGGCAAAAAAATGTATAGACTACAAGCCTCAGATTATCGACATTAATATGGGCTGTCCTGCACCAAAGATTGCAATGAACGGAGGCGGTGCAAGCCTTATGAAAAATCCTGTCCTTGCAGGCGCAATTATTAATGCAGTATCAAAGGCTGTTGATATCCCTGTAACCGTTAAAATCAGAAAGGGCTGGGATGATGACAATGTCAATGCCGTTGAGCTGGCACAAATTGCAGAAAAAAACGGTGCAAGTGCAGTCACAGTACACGGCAGAACAAGAATGCAGATGTATTCCGGCAAGGTGGACTACGATATAATTGCAAAGGTTAAGCAGGCAGTCGATATACCGGTAATCGGTAATGGAGACATTATTGATGAGCAATCTGCTGCCATTATGCTGGAGAAAACGAATTGTGACGGCATTATGATTGGCAGGGGCGCTTTGGGCAATCCTTGGATTTTCAGAAGGCTGAATGCCTATCTGACAGAATGCAGAGTTCTGCCTGAGGTAAGCGTCAGTGAAAAAATGGTCGTTATGCTGAACCATATTAAGCAGATTATTCAGTATAAGGGTGAATACACAGCGATGAGAGAGGCAAGACACCATGCCGCCTACTACACAAAGGGTCTGCGAGGCGGAGCAGCCTTTCGAAAAGAAATCGGCACACTGGAAAAATACGAACAGCTTGAAGAGCTGGCTTACAGAATTGCAAAGGAAAATGAGTAATGATATTTAAAAACTGCACCTTTTATAATGAGCTGTTCGAAAAAGAATTCGGTGACATAGAAATAGAAAACGGCATTATAAAACAAATAGGTATACTAAACGGCAATGGCAGGGATATGCAGGGGCTAACCCTTATACCCGGATTTGTTGACATACACATTCACGGCTGCGGAGGCGGTGACGCCAGTGATGCAAGTGCAGAAAGTCTGGATAAAATCACCTCCACCCTTGCAAAATGCGGTGTAACCTCCTTTTGCCCCACCACAATGACCTTGCCGATAGACCGACTTGTCAGCATTGCATCCATAATTTCTGACTATAAATGCAGACAAACGAGCGGCGCAAAAATTGCAGGCATAAATTTTGAAGGTCCCTTTATATCTCTTGAAAAAAAAGGTGCTCAAAAGGGCGAATATGTTGCAAAGGGAAGCATTGAAAAATTCCGCAGCTTATATGATGCGAGCAATGGACTGATGAAGCTGATCACCATTGCACCGGAAGCCTTTGACAGCAGTGCATTTATCAAACACATTGCACCCGAATGCACAGTTTCCATTGGACATTCCTCGGCAAATGCACAGGAATGTCAAGAGGCCATAAACCTTGGCGTAACCCACGCAACGCATTTATATAATGCGATGACACCAATGACGCACCGTGAAGCAGGCATCGTCGGCACAGTGCTGGACAACCCAGCTGTTACCTGCGAGCTGATTTGCGACGGCGGTCACATCTGCCCTGCTGTACTCAGGAACACCTTTAAAATACTTGGTGAGGACAGAGCAGTAGCCGTCAGTGACTCTATGCGCGGTGCAGGACTGGGAGAGGGCGAATTTGAACTGGGCGGCCAGCAGGTTTTTGTTAAGCCGAATGGCAGATATGCTGTACTGGAAGACGGTACTATCGCCGCCTCTATAACAAATATACATCAGGAATTCAAAAATCTGATTGAATTCGGAATTGATTTTAAAACAGCTTTGAAGGCATGCACAATCAATCCTGCAAAAGTAATCAAAGAGGATAAAACGATTGGTTCCATTGCCGTAGGCAAATGCGCTGATTTCGTTTTTCTTAATCAACATTTAGACATTGAAGAGGTTTATATTAATGGAATACTCGCTTAACATTGCACTTATTGAACCTGAAATACCGCAGAACACCGGTAATATTGCACGCACCTGTGCGGCTACCGGAGCAAGACTGCATCTTGTAGGACCAATGGGATTTCAGATTACCGATAAGCAGGTAAAACGTGCCGGACTTGACTATTGGGACAAGCTGGATATTACATATTATGACAGCACTGAGGATTTCTTTGCACAAAACAAGGATGGAAAATTTTATTTTTTCACCACAAAAGGAGAAATTGCTCACAGTGATATGGAATACGAAAACGGTGCATTTCTTGTTTTCGGAAAGGAAACAAAGGGTCTGCCGGAGGAGCTGTTAAAGGAAAATCATGACACCTGCGTTCGGCTTCCCATGCGCGGCATTATACGCAGTCTGAACCTGTCAAACGCAGTTTGCGTCGGCACATACGAGGTATTAAGACAGTGGGGCTATCCGCAGCTAACCCAAAAGGGCAAGCTAACCAAATATGATTGGTAATCGTCATTCTGTCAAATAAAATAAATATACTGCCACCGGGTAGATAAAATGCTTTGCATTCATAAGCGTATCGTTAGGTCTTTGAAGATACGCCTGTGGATGCTTTTTGTTTATATAGTTTGTATATTGTATAGGAAAGGATATAAAATCATTATGAAGATAAAAAACACTTTCAAGTCCCTGACCAAATTTGAATTATCCCTATGGCTGCTTTCGCTGATTTTTATCACCTTAACCTTTGTGATATTTAAATCATCCGACATACTCACAATCATTGCATCCATTATCGGCGCAACTGCCTTGATCTTTGTTGCAAAGGGGAATGTCATAGGGCAAATACTGACAATCCTTTTCAGTGTTATATACGCTGTAATTTCATATCGCTTCCGATACTTTGGTGAAATGATTACATATTTGGGAATGACCGCACCAATGGCTTTACTGTCTGCTGTTTCGTGGATGAAAAATCCTTTTAAAAGCGGACACCAAGAGGTTAAGGTTGCAAAACTGACTTTCAAAAAGGTACTGCTTCTGCTTTGCTTGGCAGGGATTGTAACGACTGCTTTTTATTTTATATTGAAATACTTTAACACATCAAATTTAATAATCAGCACAATCTCCATTACTACCAGCTTTTTGGCTGCAGCCCTGACCTTTATGCGCTCTCCTTATTATGCGATTGCTTACAGCTTAAATGATATTGTATTAATCATCCTATGGGTATTGGCATCCAAAGAAGATATAAGCTTTCTGCCGATGATAATATGCTTCGTCGTTTTCCTGATTAATGATATATACGGCTTTATCAACTGGAGCAGAATGCAAAAACGGCAGAGTCAATCATAGACTCTGCCGTATGCACATTATTTTATTTAACTGTTACTGAGGTTGCTGCAACAAACTTGTCAGCATCCTTATCAAACTTGATTGTTACTGTATCACCCTTGCTCAGCAGCAATACCTCCATAGCATCTGTTACCTTGATGTAATAATACTTACCATTAACCTGTAAATAATATACTGTATTTCCATCGTTTACAGATGTCATAATATCCGTAATCTCTCCGGTAACTGTATTGCCGTCTGCTGACGGAGCAGTTGAAGGGATCTGACTGTCTGCATTATCATTATTATCTGCACTGTCTATTTTGTCAGTGTCAACGATAACATCATCTTTATCAACGTCATCAGCTACACCCTTTTCTTTAAGGGCATCAATATAACTTTCAAGTGCACTGTTCAGTGCTCTTGCGTCGCTCTTTTCAACATCAAGAAGTCCTGTACCAACAACGGTTTTATCCTCAAGACTTACAAACGCGTAGCCCTTTACTGTATTACCATCTCCGAAAAGAGACATAAAGTATGTCGGATTATCGTCAATACCAAGCAGAATCGGGAAGGTTGCAGAGTAGCCATAGTTCAGAACCGCATCCATTGCTGACTTCTGTGCTGCATCCTCCATTGCGCCGGCATTCGGATAGTATCTGGTCTCCTTCGTTCTCTGATTGCAAAGAACAAAACCAAAGTTTGATGAGTCTGCCTCAGATGAGGTTACACCTGTATATACCCAGACATCATCATTCATTGCAATGTTGCCTGTTCCGTTGGATGCAACATTTACATCATTCTGGAATATAATGGAATTCCAGAAACCATTTTGAAGTCTGCCGTAGTAGTTATACTGCTCAATAACAAGACTTTCACTGTAAACAACATCTATCCAGCTTAATGATGAATCGCTCTTTACCTCTTCTATATCGTGATAAGCACTTTCACCATTCAGTGCATCTGTAATGATTACACCCTTAACATCTGTACCGCCGAAGAGACCGATTGTCTTATCCAGTACAGGAGTAATCCAGTATGGATGCATATCGTCTGCAATCTCAAAATTCGGCGTATCCATCAAATAGGTTGGATACTGGAAGCGCAGATGACGAATAAGCTTTTCATTAAACAGCTCTGTAGGAGAATACTTAATACCATCTCCAAACTGCTCAACACAGTTTATTGCACTAACCTTTTGGGTAACAAGGTCAATAATCATATAGGCGGGAAGTCCGTCCTTCGTATTGTTAAGCCATTTGAATACATCCGCATATTCAAGATAAGCAACTCTTACAGGTGTATTCTTGTAGTTAATCTGTGTAGAATTGCTTGATACCACATACTGGCTCTTGTATTCACTCAAAGAACCTAACTGCTGGTCAGCCAGTGTTTGCGCACGCAGAGCATCAATTCTCGGAACCTTATCATAGCTTATGCTTTCAAAATCCGTTTCAAAATTACCATCCTCAATCGTCATAAGCTGACTATAGGAATTCGCTCTGAACAATGTAACACCTGCAACGTAACCAATTGCCATTACCACAACAATTACACCTACTATAATAAGCGGTACAATTGACTTTTTCTTAATATACTCTCTATGCTCGACCTTTTTGTTCGCCTTGCATAACAGAGCAAACACACCCATAAAAACAGCTACCAGCAATATAACAAACAGGTACAGCTGGCTATCGTGGATATTCAGTGCAGGAAGCATCATATAATATGCTGCACCGCCTAATATAATGGTGATAATCAGTGACAGCAAAAGCTTCAAAGGCACACCGCTTGGCTTCACAACAGCCTGCACAGTGTCACTCTTAGGCCACTTTATTTTTTCTTTGAATTCATTGATAACCTCATCGGCATCATAATCCATATTCGGAATTTTGTTGTTGTCCATATTGATTCTTAACCTTTCTGCCCACAAACAGCAATTCATTTTACGCATCACATCGTAGCCGCGGGCAAATACGATGCATAGTAAATTCATCAAATATATTATTTTGATTATACTATATTATACATCTTTTATCAATAAATAAATTGTTAATAAAAGACTCAGTGTAAAAACACTGAGTCTTTGTAATGGATAAGATTAACTTATTTTCTTTCCAAGCCCTTAGTTGTTTTAAGATAATCATCAGATGCAGGGAAATGGTTCATATAAGTAATGCTCAGAGAAGCACTCTTATTCTTAATAACTGCAACATTTGCATGGTTAACAGCAATTTCAGCAACCATGTTGTAATCAGCAGTTGTAATTTCCTTTGTAGCAGTATCAACTGTAACTGTTACAGTACCGCCCTTATAGTTTACAAGTATGTTCTCTTCAACAGTACCTTCTGAGAAAGAAATAACATCAATACCTGCAACAACACCGCCGATATCGCCAAGAACCTCAAAGAATCTACCTGCTGAGTCATCACCACGTGTACTCATCTGACCAGCCTTAGGCTGAATTACCATTGTGATTGTGCCATCACCGTTGTCAGTAATGTTTGCATCAAGAATATCCTCACCTGTTACAGCAGATGTTCTGAAATCGTGATCAGCCTTACGAGTGTCATCACCAAGGTTGTTATCTGCCTCAGGATTTCTGTTATAGCAAGGAACAAGACCGTAAATGTTTGGCTGGAACAATTTATCTACGATGCCCGGAACAATCTTATTAATAACAGCATTTGCAGAACCGTCAATCATAACGTCGCCAATCTTCATATTCTCATCGCCAAGCAGCTTATAGAAGGTCTGTGTTGCACCATCTGCATCAATATACTCAGCTGTAAGGCTCTTTGTATAATCATAAGCCTCTTTATAGTAATTTGCTACATCGTTGAGATCCTTAAACTCTACGCCGCCATATGTACCTGCTGCAAATGGAGAAGCAAGAACACTTTTATCTTCACTGGATGCAGCATCATCTGTTCCCTGATTCTGCCAGCTGCCATCCTTAATCTGATGGATAGCCTCGATTGCACCATTGGTTACATAATTAATTTTCTGACATCCAGCAAATGTGCTGGCAATAAGTCCTGCAGCCAAAACAAGACTTAAACCCTTTTTAACATATTTGTTCATTTCAGGTTACCCCTTTCAAAGTTGTACAGTGTACTAATCCGTTTTAATAAAACGCTACATATAAAATTTATATTAAAATCGCAAAAAAGTCAATAGTAATTTTAAAAATAAGCGCATTTTTTCACAATATTTCAAATTTCGTTGAGATTTATTGATTAATATGATATAATGAGATAAAAATTTCGGAGGATAAATCTATGAGATGCAAAAACTGCGGAACTGAAAATGACGATAACAGATATATATGTGAGAACTGCGGCTCTCCTCTCTATGATGAAGAAAGCTTTAATAATACTGCAACTGACAAGCAGAATATGAATTCCGATATCGCAGAAAGCGAAGAAGCATTCGCAGCAGCCAATGCGCAGAATGAAGCTATTGGAAATACTGACGAAAATAAAATGGCGGAGAAAAAAAGCATAATCGTAATTGCTGTATTGGTAGTTGTACTGATTGCTATCATTACATCCATTATTGTTGTTGCCCACGGACGCTCTGCAAAGGATGAAACAACGACAGAATCCACCACATCATCAACATCTGTTTCCCAGCAGAATTCGCAAGCTTCAACGCAAAGCAATACAACAGAGCGTACAACGACCACAACGACTACCACCACAACGACCACAACAACAGCACCTTCGACTACCACTACTGCCCCAACAACAGCTGCAAGCTATTCCATAAAGCTGAGCAGCAGCGGCGGCGGAACAGTCAGCGGCAGCGGTAAATACAAAGAGGGCGACAATGTAACAATCGTTGCTACCCCGGATGACGGATATGAATTTGACGGATGGTACTCTAACGGTGAAAAAATCAGCAGCAAGAAAAGCTTTTCCTTCACTGCAAGTGAGAACACAAGCATTTCTGCTGTATTTAACGAAAATATGAATGTGGAAAATCTTGACGGAGGATGGGATTAATGACAAGGGGCGAGCTGGCAGAAGATTTGTTTCGCAGCGGACTGAACTGCGCACAGGCTGTGGCTGCTGCCTTTGCCGAGGAAGTCGGTCTTGAGCAAGAACTTATCAAGCGTTTAACTATGGGATTTGGCGGCGGAATGGGACGTATGCGCGAAGTATGCGGTACAGTTTCAGGTATGACCTTTGTTATATCCGCCGTTTACAACGAGGACAAAGCAAGTGTCTATAAAAGAGTTCAGGAGGTTGCCGGAAAATTCAGGGAACAAAACGGCTCTATCATTTGCAGGGAATTATTAGGGTTGGATATAAAGGGTGCGGACTCACCTATTCCCGAGCCTCGTACCAAGGCGTATTACAAAAAGCGCCCCTGTTCGGAGCTTGTAAAAATGAGCGCTGACATACTGGATGCGTACCTAAAAAATAATCCTGTATAAATTTATTAAAAAAAGTATTGCATTTTTATTTTTAATGTGGTATATTAACTAGGCACAAAAGTTGTGCCCTATGTGCGCTGGTAGCTCAGCTGGATAGAGTGACTGGCTACGAACCAGTAGGTCGGGGGTTCGAGTCCCTTCCAGCGTACCAAAAAAGCAAGTTGTTTTTACAGCTTGCTTTTTTTATTTTTTATATAGTTTTTTTAAAGGGACTCGAACCACGTGGCTCCAAATCTTTGATTTGGGAGAAAGGTCCGGTGGACCTTTCGTTAGCAAGTGACGGGACCTTCCAGCGTACCAAAAAGCAAACTGTTTTTTTACAGTTTGCTTTTTTATTTTTTATACAGTTTTTTGAAAGGGACTCGAACCACGCGGCTCCAAATCTTTGATTTGGGAGAAAGGTCCGGTGATATCACTATGAACAAACCCCTGATTGGCATATTATCTCCAATCAGGGGTTTTATTTATTTCTCTATGCCCTTTGCAATACGTGCCTGCTCAAGCTCAGCTTGTGCCTTATCCTTCGTCTTTCCTGTGTAATCATTAAAGAACATTGGAATAATTGTGAGCAAAAATCCGATTGCAGGAACGATTGTTACCAGTGCTAAAAGCATTTTCTGTGTATCAAGAGACTGCTGATAAAAAATCTGTCTGCCCTCAATATCTGTGAGAGATTTGTTTACAGCCATAAAATCTGAACAGTCAAGCACCTGACCGAATACAAAGGTTGCAATTGCTGCATTAACCTTTGATAAGAAGGTCTGGAAGGAGAAGCATACACCCTCGTGTCTTTCGCCTGTTTTCCATTCAAGATAGTCAACGGAATCCGCAATCAGTGCATATGTGATAACATTGTAAATACCAAGAGGCAGACCCATTAAGAACAGGAATACCCATAAAACATAAACGTTTATCTTTGTAACATCGCTTGCAAAAACAATATAACATAATGCGTGAACAACGAGTCCGAATACTGCTGAACCGATATAAATCTGCTTGAGAGAGAATTTCTTTCTCAAAACAGGGAAAAGTGCCATAGCCGGTACCATACCAACACCGATTGCAACGGTAAGTGTTGTTACAATTGTTCCTCTCGGAATCCAGAAGCTGTAAGCCATAGCAGCATCAACATTCTCAACAAGCGTATTTTGTGCGCCGGGATAAAAATCAGTAAATATCTGACTGAAATCTGTATAATTCTGAATAATCAGATAGTTGCCGATATAGTCTGCACACTGATTTGCAGTTACCATTGTAGAGCCGAGAATAGATGCAAAGATAACAATAATCAAAAGCTTATCCTTGCCGAGTACAACAAAGGTTTCCTTAAATGACGGTGTATGGTCTGTCTTAGGTACTCTCTCCTTTGATACAAAGAAAATGAGTATGGAAAGTCCGCAGCCGAGCAGTGCAAAAATAACACCGCTGACAAAAAATCCCTTTGTGTATCCCAAATTGCTCTGATAAAGCACAGGAACAAGAAGTGCCGGAAGTATTCCGCCAAAGGTTGAGCCCAGACGGGCGGTGGATATGAATGATGTTCTTTCGCTCTCCAGCGGCGTGATTACAGATGAAAGTCCCCAGAACGGAACATCCTGTATTGTAAATGCCACGCCCCATAATATGTAGGAAACCAACGCCCATACAAACGCAGCAGTTGAGCCGTGTTCAAACGGAGCAGAGAACAGCATAATTGTACAGATTGCAATCGGGATAGGTGAGAACAGCAAATATGGTCTCATCTTGCCCCACTTTGATTTTGTCTTGTCAACCAGCATACCCATTAACGGGTCATTAAGTGCGTCAAAAACTCTGCCGATAAGGATTATGGTTGTACCTTGTTTCAGCGTAAGACCTGCACCATTTTGAAAAAACACCAGCGTGAACATGGACATCAGCGTGTAAATTCCTGATCTGCCGAATGCACCGACCGTGAAGCACACACGCTCTTTCATCGTTAAAAATTTCTTTGACTCAGCCATTTATTTCTCCTTTAACAATAATATATTTTTTGGATATATTTTTATTATACTACATCTGTATGCATACTGCAATTAAAATTCTACAGTAACCACAGACATTGCAGGAATAGAGATTTCTGCCTCGCCTGCTGCACCATTTGCAGTTTCTGCCAAGTCCAGCTTATCGCTGGTTGTATAAACCTTATAATCACTGTCTGCAGTTAACTTTGTAACAGCATCTGAATCCGTATTATTTACATAAACAACAACCGTTGAATTATCAGGATTTACAAATGCGCAGGCAGGAATATTATCAACACCTGAGGAGCAGGCAATTCTCACTGCGCCCTCATCTATGAATTTAGAGAAATTACCAAGACACCATAATCTTTTAGAAGTCTGCACATCGCTGTGGTTATCCGCATTGATATACACAAGGCCATCCGGATATACGCCATAGGAACAGCCAAGCCACCAATCCCACTCTGTGGTATTCAGGATTGTTAAATCATCCATAATAACCTTAGCCATAGCAACACCATATTCAATCGTCATACCATTGGTGCCGTTCTCTTCTTTTGAAATCAAATCAAACACGCCTGTGTTTTCATCACCGGTCATTTGACAATACTCTGTTGATACAACATCATAGCCTGAATATTTATCTGCCATATACTTTGCTGTATCAGCCTTCGTATCTGTTGATGACCAGTAGGAATGCATACTTACACTGTCAAAATAATCACGCAAATCTCTGTTCTTGAATACATACTTAGGTCCTTTTCCTATAATGCAGTCAAGATATGCGCCTGTGGTTGTGCCCTTGCCCTCTGCGGCACCGGACTCAAACATAGATATTTTTGTGCCGTTTTTCTTTTCAAGCTCTGAGCCGGAGAATTTATCAATCATAACCTTGTATAAATCTCTTGCCTCTGTCTTTGAAAAATGACAGCCCTCCTGATTTACCGAAAAGCTGCCGTCCTCATTAAACCAGGCAGCCCAGCTATACTGCGGCTCATTAATCGGAGATACATCTGTAACTCTGTATCCGCAATCCGCAAAATACTCGGCACTCTTATAGCAATACTCTGCAAAGGCCGCATAATTTGATGAATCCAGGTTTGTTGACCATGGGTCATCATCCTTAATTGCATCACCGTAGCCACGTCCGTTTTTCGTTAAGGAAACAGGTGCAGAATTGGCAAAAAGCGTAACTCTCAAGTCATCCCCTGCCAATTCCTTCGCGGCAGCAAGACAATTTTGCGCAGCAGCATCCGCAGTAAAATCATAAGTACCGTCTGACTTTAAAAAGCATTCCGTCTTTCTGTTTTCAGTAAGAATATGGTCATCACCCTTAGAGCCGGCACCAAGATTGTAGCGGTAAATATTAAGACCTATGCCATCCTCGCCATCATAAAGATAGCTCAGAATTTCCTTTGTATTATCCCACGCGCCTACATCCTGTCCCCACCAGCAGGCAGATGCACCAAAGCCATTCATTGTCTGATAGGAAGCCTTATCATCCAATACCGTTACATTCGTATTTACATTGCTGTTTACAGCCTGACTTTCGTTATAGGTTCTCTTTTCACCAATGCCTACAACACCGAAAATTATGTATGCGCCCACACCGATAACAGCTGCAATAAGAAGCACAATTACGCTGACAAGCACTTTCTTTTTCTTAGACATATTTTCACCTCATATATCAATATACAAAAGGGGTGAACCTGCGTCCACCCATAAATCATTAAACTCCTGAATATGCGTTAAATCCACCGTCAACTGCAATATTTACGCCTGTAATAAAGCCTGAATATTCCTCATCACAAAGGAACAGAAGTGCGCCGTCCAGCTCCTCCGGCTCACCGAAACGATCCATAGGTGTAGCAGCAAGGATTTTGCCTGTTCTCTCAGTAGGAGAGCCATCCTCGTTCCAAAGCAAAGCAGCATTCTGCTTTGTTGAGAAGAAGCCCGGTGCAATTGCATTTACACGAATGCCAAGGGGTGCAAAATGCACAGCCATCCATTCTGTGAAATTCTTAACAGCAGCCTTGGCAGCACTGTAGGCAGGAATACGTGTCAAAGGACGATATGCGTTCATAGAGGTAACCATAATAATGGTACCCTTTTCTTTTTCAGCCATATCCTTTGCAAATACCTGTGTAGGAATAAGTGTTCCCAAGAAGTTAAGATTAAACACAAAGCTGATTCCGCTGGGGTCTAAATCAAAAAACGTTTTAATATTTTCATCCTTCTGTACAAGGTCAATTTTCTCCAAGGTATCCTTTGTTGTTGTACCCTTTGGGTTATTTCCGCCGGCACCATTAAGAAGAATATCACAAGTGCCAAGCTTTTCATTAATAACCTGTCTTGCTGACTCCATAGACTCCTGCTCCAAAACATTGCAGCCTACAGCAATCGCCTCACCGCCGTCAGCATTAATTTCGTCAGCACAAGCCTGTGCTGCTGCCTCATTCAAATCAAGAACAGCAACTCTGCAGCCCTGCTTAGCCAAAGTCTTTGCAAAAGAACCGCAAAGAACTCCGCCGCCGCCTGTAACTACAGCAACCTTGCCCTTTAAATTATCGTGCTTAAACATAATTACTTTTCCTTTCTGCTTTTTTCTACTGCTTCCCAAAGTCCATTGAGATAGCTGACACCCAGTGCTCTGTCGTATAAGCCATATCCGGGACGAGCAACCTCACCCCAAATCATTCTGCCGTGGTCCGGGCGGATATATCCGTCAAAGCCAACCTCCTGCAGTGCCTTAACAATCTCATACATATCAAGAGAGCCTGCATCACTCTCGTGCGCAGTTTCATTGAACCACTGATTATTGATAGAAACATTTCTGAGATGCGCAAAATAAATTCTGTCACCGGCAGCCTTGATAATATCAACCATATCATTATCAGGGCTTGCACCTAAGGAGCCTGTGCAAAGGGTTAAGCCATTATATTTACTCGGCACCATATTCAGAAGCTTAACAACAGCGTCCTTGCCTGTAATAATTCTCGGCAAGCCGAAAATCGGCCACGGCGGATCATCCGGGTGGATTGCCATTTTAACGTCGCACTCCTCACAGGTAGGCATAATAGCTTCAAGAAAATATTTCAGGTTTGTCCACAAATCATCTGCAGTAACACCCTTGTATTTTTCAAACAGCTCTTTAATCTCACCCATACGCTCTGTTTCCCAGCCGGGCATAGCATAGCCGTTTGAATTGTCATCAATCTCCTTGAACATATCCTCAGGAGACTTGCCCTCAACCTGCTTACCGTCGTAGCACAGACAGGTTGAACCATCAGGCAGCGGCATATACAAATCTGTTCTTGTCCAGTCAAAAACAGGCATAAAATTGTAGCAAATTACCTTTACTCCAACCTTAGCAAGATTTCTGATGGATGTCTTATAATTTTCTATAAGCTTATCACGAGTAGGCAGACCAAGCTTAATATCCTCGTGAACATTTACACTCTCAATACATTCCATTGAAAGTCCGGCAGCTGTAATTTCATCGTACATTTTCTGTACATCTTCCATCTCCCAAGCCTCACCGGCAGGCAGATAATGAAGTGCAGGCACAACACCTACTACTCCCGGAATTTGTTTGATTTGGGCAAGCGATACAGTATCAAGCTTGTCGCCAAACCAGCGAAAAGTCATCTGCATAGGATTTACCTCCAACATTTATTATACAGATTTATTTTACCATAACACCGTATACCTTGCAAGACATATTCTGCTATTTTCTTCTGATAACATATGTAAAAATTGCTGTACAGCTTTCCGCTTCCACATTATAGCTTTCAGTTTTGTTTACAATTTCAAATCCGTCAAACTCCGTCCTCTCTTGTGCTTCAAGCCTGCGCTTTGCAAGATCCTTCAGTTCATCGTCTGTCAGGGTTTGACTGACTGATGATAAAAACTGCTCCTGATATTCCGTATATCCAATGGGCAGCTCTATATCCTTTATCTTTAAATAAACTGTGCTTTCACTGGAAACATCACCGATTGGCCTGTTGAAAGACAATGGAATGGTGGCAGAAAAAAATTTGATACTGTGATATAATTTCACATCTTTGGATATGATGCTGTTTTGCTCACGGTTAATCGTTGCTTTCAGCTCACGTCTGAATATATTTGTACCCTGCAGCTTATCTGTATCCGGTTCAGGAGCATCCGTGGTTTCGTTAATTTCTATTCTGGCAGTTGTTCCGATTTTATTTATATGAACCCATGAAAAATCCTCGAAGGAGCTGAGCATATCCCAGGCAAGCTCGTCTCTGTCAAAGCTGTTCCACATAGCACCCTTTTTTAAATTATTATTTTCAAGAAATGCAAGAACCGTTGTATCACTTATTTTATTATTTCCCACAATTTCTATATTCCAGACAAAGGAGCCGAGCAGGGATATGATAAGGCAAAATGCCGCCATACCAACAAAAAATCCCAGTCTGTTTTTCAGTGGCAGAAGCAGGAAGGGTAAACCCCTTTTCTTGATTATTTTCAAAACACCGCCGTGCCTGCGTGCTATGCGATGGAGCTTTTTATAACTCTTTAAATTACAGCTGGCTGTCAGACAGTCCTCCATCGTTTCAATATCCCGCAGTTCAATTCCGCAGGCAAAGCAATCTGTCAAAAAATCCTCACGAAAGCCTTTTTTAAAGGTAAAGCTAACAAAACCAAATAACCATCTGAATATATAAATCAACTCAAAAACTCCATATATGTAATGTTACCCTCAATAATCGCACCCTCACGGGTAAAGGAATTTATCTTTAAATCAAAGCCATTAAAAACAATTGTCTGACTGCCGAGGCTCACCGTTATTTTTGTATCGGAATATTCTATAATGCTTTTTAGGCCATCCACAAGGCATTCACTGCCTGCCATTTCAATTCTCGGCTTACCAAAGAAATAGTCAAGCTCCTTCGACTTCAGCTTTTTCATAATATCACCAATAATATTTATGACAGGAAAAATAGTATTATGTTAAATCACCAATGCCATTAACGCAAAAAATCCTCAGCCTTAGCTGAGGATTTTTCCGATTATATTTATTTCTTTGTTGTAACAGTCTTTACACTGCTCCAAGAGCTGTAATACTTTGTACCGCTTACGGTTTTGTAAGTACGAATTCTTACGTAGTACTTTTTCTTTCCGCTGAGCTTTGATATAGTTTTGCTTGTGGTCTTGTTGCTTGATACTGTTACGGTCTTATTGTTTTTCTTAAAGTTCTTGTCTGTACTGTACTGAATCTGATAACCTGTGGTCTG
>JAMPGU010000022.1 GCA_023663865.1 Clostridium sp. | reverse complement strand
TCTTGGCAATCTTAATGCCGAACATTTCCGACGCACCGCTTACAATCTCTATACAGCCTGAAAAATCACAGTACAGCTGTAAGGTGTACATCAGCACAGCAATAAATACAGATGTACCGCTTAGACTTTCGCTGCTGTCAAATATGCCTGCCGCTATCAGTCCTGCGCGGTCAGCAATAACAAGCTTTTTGAAAAGACCGTACATCATAAGAAGCGCACCGGATTTAACGATATCATAATCCAGATAGTGAGGCTCTCTGAATTGTTTGTCGAGCTCATCGTATCGGTCAAATGGTCCTTCCATTATGTGCGGAAAATAGCATACATATAATAACAGCCGGCAGGGATTAACCTCTGCCTTTATTTTTCCTCTGTAAACATCAACAATGTAGCTGACTGACATCAAAGTGTAATAGGATATGCCCAGAGGAAGAATAATTTTGAATACCGGAATAATACTTCCGTCACCGAATAAGGAGCCTATGCCATTTACAATTCCACCGAAGAAGTTACAGTATTTAAGTGCAGCCAGTATTGCGATATTTAAAATTACAATGACAGTAAGTATTGTCTTTTGTTTTTTCTTTGTTTTTGCTTTAAGTAATTTTCGCTCTGCCTTGTCAAGCTCGGATTTTTTAGCTTTAAAGCTGTCACTTGACTTTTGTATCAGCCTTGCACCTAAGTAAATGGTCAGTGTTGAAGCCAGCATAATCAAGGTCAGTAGCTGACTTGACATTATGTAAAATACCAAAGATGCAATCAGCAAAACCACCCATTGTGCCTTCTTGGGTATCAAATAATATATGATTCCGCTGACAGCTAAAAAAATCACGAATACAAATGATGTATATACCATAATAAACTAAATTTCGCCCTCTGTATAATGATGAATATTGTAACTTGATTATATATAAGTACAAAAATAAAGTCAACCGTTAATAGGGGAATTTGTCGAGATTTAACTTCTTCTTAACTTTTCCTTAGACAAAAGTTAAAAAGTGACAGAGTTAATGATTTCTGCCACTTCTTTAACTATATTGATATGCTGCTCCAATATCCTTTTACTCAGCTGTTCTGCTTGAAAAAAGCAGGCTGATGCACCAGATGGCAGCAAGACCCACAAGGCTGTAAATGATTCTGGCAAATATTGCTTCCTGTCCGCCGCAGATCCATGCGACTAAATCAAACTTAAACAGTCCGATAAGTCCCCAGTTAATTCCGCCGATAATACTCAGAATTAAGGCTATGTTATTTACAATTTTCATTTTAATCACTCCCATAAAAAAAGTCACTAATAGTATTGTGCTATTAATGACCTTTTATGCATCATGATTAAATTTTTGTTATAATGACTTCGCAGTTTCCAATAATTTCATATTTTTTATAATTTGCAGGAACAAAAAAGCTGTCACCCTTTTTGAATGGCTCTCCGTCAATGGTGCCTTCGCCGTCAATAATAAGCACGTGATTAAAGCTTGTTTCATCTGCTGTTTCTGTAAGCGTTCCGTCAAGACGGTAATGATTAACAGTGAATAAATCACACTTTGTAAGTAGAGTCTCTGTATAATCTCCTTTGCTTATCGGATTGCCCATAGGCTTAATATCATATTTTGGCGGCTCGGTCTTTGATACATCAACTGCCTTGCTTATATGTAATTCACGGGGTTTTCCGTCTGCACCAAGTCTGCCGTAATCGTATACACGATAGGTGGTGTTTGAATTCTGCTGAATTTCAGCAACCAAGGTGCCCTTGCCGATAGCGTGTACGGTGCCTGCTTCGATAAAGAACAAATCACCTTTTTTTACCTTAACACTGTTAAGCACATCTGTAAGCGTGTTGTTCTCAATAGCACTTACGAATTCCTCACTGCTGATTTTATCCTTAAAGCCGTAAATAAGCTGTGCATCATCCGTTGCATCAAGAACATACCAGATTTCTGTTTTGCCGAATTCGCCCTCAACACGCTGGGCATATTCATTATCCGGATGCACCTGTATTGACAGATTGTCCTTTGCATCAATCAGCTTTATGAGGACAGGGAAGTAGGGGAAGTCAAGACTTCTTGTTCCTACAATTTTCTCCTTGCCAAGCTGTTCAATAATGTCATCCAGTGTTCTTCCGTCGTATTCACCGCCGATCACCGTGTTTTTTCCATCCTTGTGACAGGACAGCATCCAGCTTTCCGCAACCTTGTCCAAGTCGCTTTCAAAGCCAAAATCTGTTTTTAATCTTGTTCCGCCCCATATATAATCTTTAAATACGGGATTCAGTCTTAAAATATTCATATCTTTTTCCCTCAAAACATTATTTCTTTACTATAATATCAAAATTTTTCTATACTTTCAATAAAAAATAGTGTAGAATATATCTATAAATTTTGGAGAGTTTTTGTTATGAATGTACTTGATGTTCAAAATTTAACATTATCTTTTGGTGAGAATACACTGTTTTCCGATATCAGCTTTGATATTCAGGATAAGGAAAAGGTAGGATTTGTCGGTGTTAACGGCGCAGGTAAAACATCTATTTTTAAGGTGATTACCGGTGAATACAAGGCAGACAGCGGAAATTGCTTTTTGTCCCGCAATGCTCGTCTCGGTTATATGGAGCAGCATACCTGCTCTAATCATGCAACCATTTATCAGGAGCTTATATCTGTTTTTGATGATCTTATTAAAATCGAACAGGAGCTGGAGGAGATTGCCCATAAGCTGACCTCCAATCCGTCAAAGGAACTTATTGAAAGACAGGATTATCTAACAAATGAATTTAATCTGAACGGCGGACTTACCTATAAGTCAATGACTCGTTCGGCACTTATCGGTCTTGGATTTAATGAGGAGGATTTTGATAAGCCTACCTCTATACTTTCAGGCGGACAGAAATCTAAGCTGATTCTTGCAAAGCTGCTTTTGTCAAAGGCTGATTTCCTGCTGCTTGACGAGCCTACCAATCATTTGGATATTTCTGCAATTCAGTGGCTTGAGGAGTTTTTGAAAAACTTTAACGGTGCATGCCTGATTATCAGTCATGACAGATATTTTCTTGATAAGATTACCAATAAAACAATAGAGCTTGAAAATAAAAAAATTCGCTCATACAAAGGCAATTATTCAACCTTTCTGATTAAGAAAGAGGCAGAGCAAAAAGCCATTGAGGATAAATATAATAATGATATTGCTGAAATAGAACGTCTTGAGGGTATTATTGCTCAGCAGAGGCAGTGGAACAGAGAGAAAAATATCAAAACTGCGGAAAGTAAGGAAAAGGTTGTTGCGCGTATTAAGGAACAGCTGGTTATACCCGACAGCAAGGTTGAAAAAATACGCTTTGATTTTACACCTAAATGTGTTTCGGGCGAAGATGTACTTGATGTAAAGAATCTAAAAAAATCTTTTAACGGTAATGTTATATTTGATAATGCCTGCTTTAATGTAAAACGCGGTGAGCGTGTGTTTTTGCTGGGGGATAACGGATGCGGAAAAACCACGCTGTTAAAAATATTAATGGGAGATTTGACGCGGGATGACGGCACCTTTAAATTCGGACAATCTCTTATGACCGGGTATTTCGATCAGGTGCAGGCAAAGCTGGATTTAAGTAAGAATGTAATCAATGAGGTTTGGGACAGCTTTCCCTTTATGACAGAAACACGGGTGCGAAATGCACTTGCTGCCTTTTTATTTAAGGGTGACGAGGTGTACAGATCACTGGAGGTATGCTCCGGCGGCGAAAGAGCAAGGGTGGCACTTCTTAAACTTATGCTGGGTGGGTTTAATTTTCTGCTGCTGGATGAGCCTACCAATCATCTGGATGCCTTTTCACGTGAGGAGCTGGAGGAGACACTGCTTAACTATCAGGGTACAATGCTTATCGTTTCTCACGACAGATATTTTATTAATAAGCTTGCCACAAGAATTGTTGAGCTTACACCCAACGGCTGTAATAATTACCTCGGAAATTATGATGATTATGCCGAGCATAGATATGTTCAAACGGCTGAGAAGGTAAAGAAGGATAAGCCCAAGGTGAATGATTATAAGCTGAAGAAGGAACGGCAGAGCAATCTCAGAAAGCTGACAACCAAAAGCAAAAAGCTTGAAGAAGAGATTGAAGGCATTGAGCTTGCACTTGAAGAGACGCAGGAAAAGCTGAACGCAGCAGGCTATGAAGAGCTTATGGAGTTAACAAAACAGCTTGACGAGCTGACCTCAAAAAGAGACGCCTTGTATTCTGAATGGGAAGAAACGGCAATGGAATTAGAGGAGTATAATTCTTGATTTTGTCATATTACAGGAGAATTTTATGTCCGGTATAGTTATTATTGGTGCAGGTGCGGCAGGGCTTCTCTGCGGTGCTAAGCTTGCACAGAGGGGCTTTGATGTAACCCTGCTGGAAAAAATGAATAGACCCGGAAGGAAGCTGATGATAACGGGCAAGGGCAGGTGCAACGTAACGAATGCTGCCTTTGATTTGGATGATTTGATTTCTAATGTGCCTACCAATCCTCGGTTTATGTATTCAGCCTTTTCTAACTTTATGCCTTATGATACAATGGCGTTATTTGAGGAGCTTGGTGTACCGCTTAAAATCGAGCGGGGCAACAGAGTATTCCCGCAAAGTGATAAGGCTGTGGATATTGTTGATGCTCTTGTGAGTTATGCAAAGGACAGCGGTGCCCGAATCATACAGGCGCAGGCAAAAGCCTTTGAAATGGAAAACGGACTAGTTAAGGCAGTTATACTTGAGGACGAAACGCAGATTCCTTGCGACAGGGTTGTCGTTGCAACCGGCGGAAAAAGCTATCCCTTAACAGGCTCAACCGGTGACGGCTACAGGCTTGCACAATCAGTAGGTCATAGTATTGTGGATATTAAACCAAGCCTTGTACCGCTTGTTTGCTCCAATCATTTTGTACCAAAGCTTCAGGGTCTGTCACTGAAAAATATTTCTATTACTTTATATGAAAATAATAAAGAGATTTACAGCGATTTCGGTGAGATGGTGTTTACACATTATGGTGTGTCGGGTCCTGTTATTTTATCCGCCTCAAGTCATATCCGAAATATGGACAGCAGAGCATATAAAATATCTATTGACCTTAAACCTGCTTTGGATGACACAGCCCTCGATAAACGAATTCAAAAGGATTTTACAGCTTTTTCTAATAAAGACTTTATAAATTCCTTGTCAAAATTATTGCCTAAAAAGTTAATTCCTGTTATAGTTTTACTTAGCGGTATTGAGCCAAGTGTAAAATGTAATCAGATTACGAAGGAGCAAAGGCTGAAGCTGGTTCACCTTTTGAAGCACTTTGAAATGAATATATCAGGCTTCAGACCGGTGGAGGAGGCTATTATTACCTCCGGCGGTGTTGATGTTAAGGAGCTTGACCCAAAAACAATGAAGTCAAAAATTGTCGATAATCTCTATTTTATCGGTGAGGTTATTGATGTTGATGCATACACAGGCGGCTTTAATTTGCAGATTGCATTTTCAACGGCTGCTGTTTGTGCTGAAAATATGGAAGAATAAGAGAGGCGTATTATGATTAATGTAGCGATTGACGGACCTGCAGGTGCAGGTAAATCTACCATTGCCAAGGCGGCGGCTAAGGCACTTGGTTTTATTTATGTTGATACAGGTGCTTTGTATCGAACCATTGCGTTAAATGCTGTGCGCAGCAATGTTATCGACAGTGTTGAGGGTATTGTATCTATGCTTGTTTCAACAGAGGTAAAGCTGGGCTTTGATGCAGATGGCGCACAGTGTGTGTATCTGAATGGTGAGGATGTGTCCTCCTTTATCAGAACACCTGAGATTTCTATGGGGGCATCCAAGGTGTCCTCTATTCCCCAGGTTCGTGAATTCCTTTTGGATTTGCAGCGTGATATTGCTAAGGAAAATAATGTTATTATGGATGGCAGAGATATTGCTACAGTCGTTTTGCCGGATGCAAATCCCAAGATATTCCTTTTCGCATCCCCAAAATGCAGGGCTGAGCGAAGATATAAGGAGCTTATAGAAAAGGGAGAGCAGGTTACCTTTGAAGAAGTGCTTGCTGATGTGAACCAGCGTGATTATCAGGATTCTCATCGTGATATTGCACCATTGAAGCCCAGTGAGGACTCGGTTATGGCAGATACCTCCGAGCTTGATTTGCAGCAGTCCATAGATTTAATTATCGGTATTATTAAGGAGAGTATGAATTGAAAGAGTTTGATTATTCACAGGTGAAGCATTATAAGCTTTATAATTTTATTAAGGTTGTTTTCAGACCGCTTGTTAAGCTGGTTTATCATACAAAGTTTAAGGGACTCGAAAATGTTCCTGAGAATAACACCAATTACATAGTTGCCATTAATCATACTTGTGCCTTTGACCCTGTATTTGTGGCATGCCCTAAGGAGGTTCCTCCTCTTCATTTTATGGCTAAGGTTGAGCTGTTTAAAAATCCTGTTGCCGCTTGGTTTATTACCCATATGTACGGCTTTCCTGTTAAGCGCGGCAAGGGTGATACCTCAGCCATTGATTATGGTGTTAAGATTCTTGAAGAGGGTCACGTTATGGCTATTTGCCCTGAAGGAAAGCGTATTAAGGATAAAAACGGTGTTCCGCAAAAGGCAAAGGCAGGTGTTGCGGTTATTGCCAAGGCAACCGGTGCTGATATATTGCCGGTAGCCATTTGCTGTGACGGCAAAATTAAAGCAGGCAGCCATGTTACAGTATCCTACGGAAAAATAATTAAAAACAGCGAGCTGGGTCTTGATGGAGAAAATGTAGGACCGCATGATATAAAGAAGGCAGCAAATATGGTAATGGATAAGATTACTGCACTTTGGGAGGCTGAGCAATAATTGATTAAATTAGCAGACACAGCCGGCTTTTGTTTCGGTGTTGACAGAGCTGTTAATCTTGTATATGAGCTTGTTGATAAGGGCGAAAAGGTTTGTACTCTCGGTCCTATCATTCACAATTTGCAGCTGGTTTCGGATTTGGAGCAAAAGGGCGTTAAGATTATAGAGCGTGTTGCAGATGCACCTGACGGCTATACGGTTGTTATCCGTACCCATGGTGTTGACAAGGCTGTTATTGATGAGGCGGACAGTAAGAATATCTCTTACGTAAATGCCACCTGCCCGTTTGTACTTAAAATTCACAAGATTGTTATGGAGCAGCCCGAGGATACAATTACACTGATAGCAGGAGACGAAAATCATCCTGAGGTTATAGGTATTCGATCCTACTGCAAGGGTAAAAGCTATGTGTTTAAGAATGAAGAAGAGCTTGCTTCCATTCTGGAAAACTATGATTTATCAGGTGAAAAATCCCTGATTTGTGTTTCTCAAACCACTTTTTCTTTAAAAGAATGGAAAAAATGCGAGAAATTTATTAAAAAACTATGTACAAATTGCAAAATTTATAGTACAATATGTAATGCTACTGCTGATAGACAAGAAGAAGCCTTTGCACTTTCCCAAAAGTGTGATGCTATGATTGTTATCGGAGGGCGACATTCATCAAACACTTGTAAGCTGAGAGATGTGTGCAGTGCCAATGCAGATACCTATTTGATAGAAACTGCAGCGGAGCTTGAGCAGATTAATCTGAAAGCCTATAAGATGATTGGTGTTACTGCGGGGGCGTCGACACCCTCGGTTATTATCAAGGAGGTACTAAAATCCATGTCCGAAGAAATTATTGAAAAGGAAGTTGAAGCAACAGATGTAGTTGTGGAGACAGCAGAAACCGCTGATGATGCCGCTAAGGCTGCTGTCAAAGCATCTGCTGATGGTGAGGCAACCTTCGAAGAAATGCTTGAAGAATCATTCAGAGAAGACGAAAACAGCAAGGTAGTAAAGGGTACAGTTGTAAACATTACTCCAACAGAGGTATTTGTTGATGTTGAGGGTAGAAAACAGACCGGCGTTATCGCTTTTGATGATCTTTCATCAGAGCCTATTGACAAGCCGGAGGATGCTGTTGCAATCGGTGACCAGCTCGACCTTGTTATTATGAAGACTGATGATGGTGAGGGTGTGCTCAAGCTATCTAAGAAGCTTGTTGACCAGTTTAAAGGCTGGGAAGACATCGTTGCCGCAAAAGAATCAGAGGAAGTATTAGAGGGTACAGTCGTTTCTGTTGTAAAGGGCGGCGTAATCGTTGTTGCAAAGGGTAGTCGTGTATTCGTTCCTGCATCTCTTACAGGTGTTCCTCGCGGTCAGGAGCTTGATATCTTAAAGAACACAACAGCTCGCTTTAAGGTTATCGACATCAACCCGGCAAGACGTCGTGCGGTTGGCTCTATTAAGACTGTTGCTAACGAAGAAAGAAAGGCTCAGCAAGCTGCTCTGTGGGCATCTCTTGAAGAGGGTCAGAAGCTTGATGGTACAGTTAAGTCATTAACCAGCTATGGTGCTTTTGTAGACATCGGCGGTATGGACGGTATGATTCATATCAGTGAGTTGTCTTGGAACAGAATTAAGCATCCATCAGAGGTTGTTAACGTAGGCGATGTTGTTGAGGTTACAATCAAGAAGCTTGACGAAGAGAATAAGAAGATTTCTCTCGGCTTTAAGAAGCTGGAGGACAATCCTTGGGAAATCCTCAAGAGAGATTATCCTGTAGGTACAGACTGCAAGGCTAAGATTGTTTCAATTGCAGCATTCGGTGCTTTTGCAAACATTATTCCAGGTATTGATGGTCTTATCCATATCAGCCAGATTTCTTGGGAGAGAATTAAGACTCCTGCCGATGTACTTAATGTTGGTGATGAGGTTGATGTTAGAATCATTGATGTTGACTTCGATAAGAAGAGAGTTTCTCTTTCAATGAAGGAGCTTATTGAACAGCCTGACGAAGTAATGCCTATCTTTGCTGATGACGCTGAATAATCAATAAAACAAAAAATGAAGGTCCAAGCTAATGCTTGGACCTTTTCTCGTTTCCATATACAATTTTTATTCAAAAATGGAATTCATTAAATTCTCATAAATTTTTGCAGGGTTTTGCTGGAATTTTTCCTTAATCAGCTCCGCCTGCGCCATTGTAGGCACATTTAAAGTCAGCTTCATAAAGTCTCTGTCAACATCGCTGACGTGCATTGTTATTTGATAGCTTTCGTTTTCCTCCGTAATTTCAACCTTGTTTTCTTTTTTGTAAATTTCACGGACTGCCAGCTTCCTTACCAATGCAATACTGCGTTCTCTGATTGTAATGGGCAAATCCTTTTCCACAATATCAACAGCGAATTTGCAGTCCTCGCTGATTACAAGATATCCATCCTCGTCTACTGTAAAGTGTTCCTTATTCAGCATTTTTGAGATTGCACTTGAAACCTCAAAATAATTCGCGATTTTCCCCTCAGTCAGTGCATCAATTATAATTTCTGCAGTGATTTTTTCTTTACAGTTGGCAAGTATATAACAGACCAGAATTGTTATTGAGGAGCTTGAGCGCAGTCCGCCGTCTTCAATTCCGGCAGTAAATGCATCAAATTCCAGATTAGGATTGAATTCCTTATCCATTATTTTTCACCAACCTTTCTTAAATGATTTGTAATTTTCGACAAATATTATAATAGCATATATTTATTCATCTTGCAATCAAATATTATTTGTGCTATAAATATTATGTAATAAAAATAAGGAGATTTTTAAAAATGACTGAAATTACAAAAGATACAATTATTGGCGATATTCTTGATGCTTGTCCTGATGCTGCTCCATTCTTCCTTGAAATTGGTATGCATTGTCTTGGCTGTCCGGCTTCAAGAGGTGAAAGCGTAGAGCAGGCTTGTATGGTTCATGGCACAGACGCAGATGCCCTTGTTGCTAAGCTTAACGAGCATCTTGCAAAATAATGCAGAGACTGTCAATAAGACTCAAGGCTGTAGCTGATTTGGTAAAGCCCGGTGCTGCCATAGCGGATATAGGCACGGATCATGGATATGTTCCTGTCTATCTTGTCAAGACTGGCATAGTCACTTCTGCTGTAGCCGCTGATATTAACGAAGGTCCGTTATCCTCCTGCGAAGCACTTGTTAAGCAGGAGGGTCTTTGTAATACCATAAAAACAAGACTTTCAAATGGTCTTGATAAGATTGAAAGTGATGCGTACGATACGGTTATTATAGCCGGTATGGGCGGTGAGCTGATTTCGGAAATTCTTTCTAAACAGGATTTGCGCGGTAAGCATATTATATTAAATCCAATGACCCACCCGGAGATTGCACGTAAGTTCCTTTATGACAATGGCTTTGATATTATGAATGATTTGATTGTTAAGGACGGCAGGCATTATTATAATGTGTTTGATGCCGAATATGTCGGAAAAACAGTGCCGAAATCATTACCTGATTATTACCTGGGCAATATCAAGGATTTCAGCAATAAGGAATACTTTGCGCATTTGCTTAATTATTTAAAAAATAAAATAAAATCCGGTGAGGATTTGTCACAGGTTATCCGTGCGGTGGAGGATGTTTATGACCACAGTTAAAAATATATATGATTACATAAATTCAATTGCGCCTTTCGATACACAGGAGGAGTGGGATAATTCCGGCTTTTTGATTGGCGATTTCAGAAAAGAGGTCAAGTGCGTTGTGATGGCGCTGGACTGTACAAAAGAGGTTGCTGATTTTGCCGGCTCTGTTCATGCAGATTTGATATTAACCCATCATCCTGTTATCTTTAATGGTGTGAAGAAAATAACAAATCATGATGTGCTTTACAAGCTGATAAAAAGTGATACCGCGGTTATTTCAGCTCATACAAATTTCGATGCAGCCGTGGATGGAATTAATGATAATCTTGCCGTTCTGCTGGGACTTGAAAATACCTTTAGAATTAACGATACATTTCTTGTGGCAGGTGAGCTTGCAGAGGAAATGAGTATTGATGATTTTGCCGAACTGGTAAGTGAAACCCTTGATTGCAGCGGACTCAGGTATACGGATACCGATAAACTGATTAAAACGGTTGCTGTAGGCGGCGGTGCCTGTGAGGAATATATAAATGAGGCTATGGCTGCTGCCGATGTTTTTGTAACAGGTGATTTGAAATATCATCAAATGCTTGATGCGAAAGAAGCAGGCTTTCCTATTATTTCTGCCGGTCATTATGAAACGGAAAACAAACCATTTTTAATGCTTAAAAATACACTTGAAAAGATTTTTACGGATGTTGAATTTATTTCGGCACCTGTAAATAATCCTGTATTATCAGTATAAATAAGGATATACTATGGCACTTGACGGAATTTTTTTATACCATTTAAAAAATGAAATATCATCCTTTGCTGTTGACAGCCGAGTGGATAAAATTTACCAGCCATCCAGAGATGAGCTGGTTATTTCTCTGCGTTCAAGAGAGGGGAGCAGACGCTTGCTTTTGTCCTGCAATGCAGATAGTGCCAGAGTTCATTTTACAGCCTATCCTCCGGAAAATCCGCCGAAGCCTCCGATGTTCTGCTTGCTGCTGCGAAAAAGGCTTACAGGTGCTTGGATAACCGCTATTGAGCAAGATAATCTGGAACGTATTCTGCGTATTCACTTTTCAGGCACGGATGAGCTTGGCGATAAGCGAAGCTATGCTTTGATTATTGAGATTATGGGCAGATATTCAAATATCATTTTTGTTGATGAAAATGATAAAATTATTGATTCAATGAAGCGTATTGATGAGAGCAAGTCTCAGGTGCGTGAGGTGTTGCCGAATATCACTTATGTTGCCCCTCCCAAGCAGGATAAGCTGAACATATTTACCGATGACATTCATATTATTAAAGAAAAAATAAATGCATCTAATAAAGGTGTCTATAAGGCTGTTATGGATACGGTGAAGGGCGTATCTCCCATTATTTGCAGGGAGATTGAAAATGGTCTTTCCATTGAGGATTTTAAATCACAGGCAATGCAGCCCATTCCTGTTGCTGTCATTACGGACGCACCAAAGGATTTTTCCTTTATTGATATTAAGCAGTATGACACTTTGGCAACAGTTAAGCAATATGAATCCTTTTCGCAGCTTCTTGACTTTTTTTATTATGAAAAGGTAAGACTTATGCGAATCAAGGCTCGAAGTGCTGATTTGTTTAAGAAATTAACTCTGCTTCAGGAAAGGGCCGTACGAAAGGTGACAAACCGAGAACAGGAGCTAAAGGGTTGTAAGGATAAGGACACATATAAGCTGTATGGAGATTTGATTAATACAAATCAGTACAGACTTGAAAAGGGTGCTCCTTTTTACGATTTGGAAAATTATTATGATAATAATGCTGTAATTCGTATACCTGCAGATGTTACACTTTCTCCTGCACAGAATGCACAAAAATATTATAAAGAGTATCGCAAAAAGCAGGTTGCCGAAAGCAAGCTTAATGATTTTATCAATGACGCCAAGGCTGAGGTACAGTACTTTGATACTGTTATTGACGCACTTTCACGAGCAGAGACCGACAATGAAATAACGGAAATTAAAGCAGAGCTGGCGGAGCAGGGATACATCAAAAAGCAGAATGAAAAGAAACGGCAGCCGAAGGCTTTAAAGCCTATGCAGTTTAAAACCCGTGACGGATTTTCGGTGCTGGTGGGCAGAAATAATAGTATGAATGACAAGCTGACTATGAAAACGGCTAAAAATTATGATACCTGGTTTCATGTTCAGGACAGTGCGGGAAGCCATGTTATATGCGAAACGTCGGGTAAAGAAATTACCGACGAGGCGATACACGACTGTGCTGTTATAGCTGCGTATTTCAGTAAAGCACGTGAGAGCTCTAATGTTGCAGTTGATTACACACTGGTTAAAAATATTAAAAAGCCGAATGGTGCCAAGCCGGGCTTTGTGGTTTATGACCCGTATAAAACAGAATTTGCTACGCCGACAATGCAGGAGGTCGAAAATCTAAAAGATGAATAATGTTGCTGTTATTCTGGGTGCCGGTGCAGGTACTCGTATGAAACAAGAAAAAAGCAAGCTGCTGCTGGAGGTTTGCGGTAAAACGGTTATTGAACGTACTGTTGAGGTGTTCTCTAAAATAGAAGATATCAATGAAATCATTGTGGTTTGCCGTGAACGCGACCTTGAAAGCTTTGAAGCGGTATTGTCTCAATATAATATTTCTTATTGCTTTGGCGGTGATACACGGCAAAAGAGCGTGGCAAATGCAGTGGAAACCATTGATGAGTGTGATTATATTATGATTCATGATGGTGCAAGACCGCTGATTACGGAGCAGGAAATACAAGCGGCTCTTGAAAGTGCTGTGAAAAACGGTGCAGCTGCTGTAGGTGTGCCTGTCAAGGACACGATAAAGGTTGTAGACAAGGATATGAAAATTGTTGATACGCCTGACAGGTCAAGTCTGATTTCCATTCGTACGCCTCAGGTTTTTGAATTTCGTTTGTATCTTGATGCAATGGAGCTTGCTGAGAAACAGAATAAGGATTTTACGGATGACTGCCAGCTGATAGAAAATTACGGCAAGTCTGTTTTTGTTGTTGACGGTGATTACGGAAATATTAAAATTACCACGCCTGAGGATATTCCTATGGCGGAGAGTATCGTTAAAATGAGAGGTGAGAACTGATGAGAATTGGTCATGGATATGATGTTCATAAGCTTGTAGAGGGCAGAAAATGTATGATCGGCGGTGTCGATATTCCAAGTCCGGTTGGTCTGCTGGGGCATAGTGATGCGGATGTTCTTCTTCATGCAATCAGTGACGCAATTCTCGGTGCTGCGGCAATGGGGGACATCGGTCACCTTTTCCCGGATACGGATGATACGTGGAAGGGTGCTGACAGTCTTAAACTGCTTCAAGAGGTGGTAAGGCAGGTCAATGCACGTGGGTACAAAATCATTAATATTGATTCCACCATCCTTGCACAGGCTCCGAAAATGGCGCCGCATATTGACAGTATGAGATGCAATATTGCAAAGGTCTGCGGTGTCGACGTGGACTGTGTTTCCGTTAAGGCAACAACGGAAGAGGGTCTGGGCTTTACAGGCGCTAAGGAAGGAATTGCTGCTCATTCGGTTTGTCTTATAGAATAATTAAATGCAAGCCATTCTTTAAAAATTGTAATTCATTTGTTCATAATATAGCCTTTTTTTACTATACATTAGTAGTAAAAGGCTATATTTTTTTAATTTATTGTTAATACTCTTGACAAATGGAAAAATCTTGCTAAAATAGTATTTGTTAGCACTCGACATCAAAGAGTGCTAACGCTATGAATGTAAATAAACTTTTTGAGGTGATATTATGACAATTAAACCATTGGCTGATAAGGTTTTATTAAAATCCTTTGAAGCAGAGGAAACAACAAAGAGCGGCATTATTCTTGCTGCATCTGCACAGGAAAAGCCGGAAATGAGCGAGGTCGTAGCTGTAGGACCTGGTACTGAGGAAAACCCTATGACTGTTGCTGTTGGCGATAAGGTAATCGTTTCTAAGTATTCAGGTACAGAGGTTAAGCTTGACGGCACAGAGTACAACATTATTTCTGTAAGTGATATTCTTGCAGTAGTAGAATAATCGGGAGGGACATATTTTATGGCAAAGGATATAATTTATGGCGAGGATGCTCGCAAGGCACTGCAGGCCGGTATTGATAAGCTGGCAAACACAGTTAAAATTACACTTGGTCCAAAAGGCAGAAATGTAGTATTGGATAAAAAGTACGGTGCACCGCTGATTACAAATGACGGTGTTACCATTGCTAAGGAAATTGAGCTTGAAAATGCTTTTGAGAATATGGGCGCACAGCTTGTTAAGGAAGTTTCTTCCAAGACAAATGATGATGCAGGTGACGGCACAACTACTGCAACCCTGCTTGCACAGGCTCTTGTTCGTGAGGGTATGAAGAATGTTGCTGCAGGTGCAAACCCAATGGCAGTTAAAAATGGTATCAAGGCTGCTGTAGAAGCAACTGTTGAAGCTGTTAAGGCAAATTCTCAGCAGGTTAAGGGCAACGATGATATCGCACGTGTTGCTACTGTTTCTGCCGGTGATGAGTTTGTAGGCTCTCTGATTGCTGATGCTATGGCTAAGGTTTCAGCAGATGGTGTTATTACCATTGAGGAATCTAAAACTGCTGAAACAGTATGTGAAGTTGTTGAGGGTATGCAGTTTGACAGAGGCTACATTTCTCCTTATATGGTTACAGATACCGATAAGATGGAAGCAGTTATTGATGACGCTATGCTTCTGATTACAGATAAAAAGATTTCTTCTGTACAGGATATTCTTCCTCTTCTTGAGTCTGTTCTTAAATCAGGACAGAAGCTGGTTATCGTTGCAGAGGATGTTGAGGGTGAGGCACTCCAGACCATTCTTCTTAACAAGCTTCGCGGCACATTTACCTGCGTATGCGTTAAGGCACCGGGCTTTGGCGACAGACGTAAGGAAATGCTGCAGGATATTGCTATTCTTACAGGCGGTCAGGTTGTAACCAGTGACCTTGGACTTGAGCTTAAAGATGCAACAATGGCTATGCTTGGTAAGGCTCGTCAGGTTAAGGTTACTAAGGAAAATACAATTATTGTTGACGGTGCAGGTAATACTGACGAAATCAAGAACAGAGTAGGTCAGATTAAGACTGCGATTGAAAACAGCACTTCTGAATTTGACAGAGAAAAGCTTCAGGAGCGTCTTGCAAAACTTGCAGGCGGTGTTGCAGTAATCAAGGTTGGTGCTGCTACTGAAACTGAAATGAAAGAGAAGAAACTTAGAATTGAAGATGCCCTTGCTGCGACTAAGGCTGCTGTTGAAGAGGGTATTGTTGCCGGCGGCGGTGTTGCTCTTATCAACACAATTCCTGCTGTAGAAGCTCTTTTGGACACAGATGATGCTGACTTCAAGACAGGTGTTTCTATTGTTCTTAAAGCATTGGAGGAGCCTGTACGTCAGATTGCGCTTAATGCAGGTGAGGAAGGCTCTGTTATCGTTGATAAAATTAAAAATTCCGATAAGATTGGCTTCGGTCTTAATTTTGCAAACGGAAAATATTGTGATATGATTGAAGAAGGTATTGTTGATCCTGCTAAGGTTACACGTTCTGCACTTCAAAATGCAGCTTCAGTTGCATCTATGGTTCTGACAACTGAGTCCCTTGTAACAGATATCAAGGATCCTCAGGCAGATGCAGCGCAGGCAGCAGCAATGGCTGCAGCACAGGGCGGCGGAATGTATTAATCGTCACTTCTGTTAAATCGCTTAATATCAACTCCCGAAAATTTTTTCGGGAGTTATTTTTTTGTAATAAATTTTTTTCAGTGCTTTTTTGCAAATAATATATTTGGAATAGGTTATTGACATATTCCTATTAAAATGATATGATATTGACTGAAATTACGAATAGGTAAAAGGAGCATTATTATGACAAAGTATATTTTAAACATTGACGGTATGATGTGCGGTCATTGCGAAGCACATATGAACGATACAATAAGAAATAATTTCAGCGTAAAAAAGGTTGAGTCCTCTCATGCCAAAAAGCAGTGTGTTATTATTGCAGAGGAGCTTGACGAGGATAAGCTGAAGCGTGTTGTTGCGGATACAGGCTATGAGCTTATGGGTATCGAAAAAGAGCCTTATGAGAAAAAGGGTCTGTTTTCAAAACTGAAAAAATAACAAATTTTATCGTTGTTCTCTATTTATTGTGTACAGAATGATTTGACAGTTTTGTTTGATTAAAAATATGGTCGAAAAATTTCTTGACAAATGAAAGATATTGTATTACTATATTTGTAATAACCAAACACGTTGATGAGAACAGGTTTCATTTATGTAGTTGTTTCAGAGAGCTGGCGGTTGGTGCGAGTCAGCACAATGTTAAATGGGGTATCCTCTCTGAGTGGCTGTGCTGAAATACAGTAGGTGCAGACGTTTTCCTCCGTTAAGGGATAGTGTATGCTAGTACATAAAGTGCGTTATTTTAACGAAAAAGAGTGGTACCACGGTATTAATTATCGTCTCTTTGCCTTAGGGCAGAGAGACTTTTTTATTTTATAATGGAAGAGGGATAATCACATGGCAGATTTAGTAGAAATCCGTTGGCATGGCCGCGGTGGTCAGGGTGCAAAAACAGCAGCTCTTCTTCTTGCTGATGTTGCGTTTAAGACAGGCAGCTTTGTTCAGGGCTTCCCTGAATACGGCCCGGAGCGTATGGGTGCTCCGATTACAGCCTATAATCGAATCAGCAGCAATGAAATTCGAGTGCATTCCAATATCTATGACCCTGATTTTGTAGTCGTTGTAGATGAGGGACTGCTGGATGTAGTAAATGTTACAGACGGTCTTAAAGATACCGGTGCAATCGTTGTAAATACAGCGAAAGCCCCTGAGGATATTAAGCATAAGCTTAATGGTTATAAGGGCAAGGTTTATACAATTGATGCACGCAAGGTTTCTGTAGCATGTCTTGGTAAGTATTTTCCAAACACTCCAATGCTTGCTGCTATTGTTAAGGTATCAGGCGTTATGGATAAGGATATTTTCCTGAACGAAATGGAAAATTCATTTTCTCACAAATTTGCTTCTAAGCCGGAGGTTATTGAGGGCAATATGAATGCACTCAAAATGGCTTTTGACAGCGTAAAGCAGGAGGTATAATAATGAAATCTGATGTTAATAAGCTTCATTTAGAATGTTCCTGGCAGGATTTAACAGAGGGTATGCAGATTTACGGCGAGATGACTTCAAAGGCGTTTAACACAGGCGAATGGACTTCTGTTAAGCCTGAGCTTGACTGGGATAAATGTATTCACTGTTTAATGTGTGTGCCTGTATGTCCTGACAGCTGTATTGCTGTAGTTGACGGCAAGCGTACTGAATTCGATTTTGACCACTGTAAGGGCTGCGGCATTTGTGTTAAGGCCTGTCACGTGGGTGCAATTACTATGGAGGGGGTTAAGTAATATGGCTAGAAAAGATAGACTTAGCGGTAACGAAGCTGTTGCCGAGGCTTTGCGTCAGATTAATCCTGATGTTATGGCCGCTTTCCCAATCACACCATCAACAGAAATTCCGCAGTATTTTTCAAAACTTGTTGCAAACGGACAGGTTGACAGTGAGTTTATCCCTGTAGAAAGTGAGCATTCAGCTATGTCAGCTGTTATCGGTGCGCAGGCTGCAGGTGCAAGAAGTGTAACTGCTACATCATCAGCCGGTATGGCACTTATGTGGGAGGAGCTTTATCTTGCTGCTTCAAACAGACTTCCTAGTGTTCTTACACTGGTTAACAGAGCGCTTTCAGGTCCCATTAATATTAACTGTGACCATAGTGACTCTATGGGAGCAAGAGATGCAGGCTGGATTCAAATTTATGCTGAAAACAATCAGGAGGTTTATGATAATCTTTGTATGGCTTATCGTATTGCAGAGCATAAGGATGTTATGCTTCCTGTTATGATTTGCCAGGATGGATTTATTACCTCTCACGCTGTTGAAAATATTGTACTCAATGAGGACGAGGATGTTAAGAATTTTGTTGGTGAGTATAACCCTGAAAATTCTCTTCTTAACCCTGAATGCCCGATGGCATTAGGTCCATACAGTGTAACCAATTATTATTTCGAAGCAAAGAGAGCGCAGGCTGAGGCACTTAAGAATGCAAAGCAGGTTACTCTTGATGTTGCTAAGGAATATGCAAAGATTTCCGGCAGAGAGTATGGACTCTTTGAGGCATACAAAATGGAGGATGCAGAGTATGCTGTAGTGATTATCGGCTCTGCAGCAGGTACAACTAAGGATGCTGTGGATGAGCTGAGAGCGAAGGGTGTTAAAGCAGGTCTTATTAAAATAAGATTGTTCAGACCTTTCCCTGCAGATGAAATTGCCGATGCACTTAAAAATGTAAAAGCAGTTGCACTTATGGACAGAACCGAGTCCTATAACGACAACTGCGGTCCTATCGGATCAGAGGTTACAACTGCACTTTACAGAGCAAAGTCAGATGCTTTGACTGTAAATTACGTTTACGGTCTCGGCGGACGTGATGTAAAGGTTTCCGATATGATAGGTATTTATGAAGAATTAGAGAATATTGCCAAGGCAGGTAAGGTTGAAAATCCTTATCGCTATATGGGCGTAAGAGAATAAGGAGGGCGGTTTTATGTATAACTTTAAAGAATTTACAGCAAGAGAAGATCGCCTTGCCGGCGGTCACAGAATGTGTGCCGGATGCGGCGGTACGATTGCAGTAAGAAATGTACTCAAGGCAATTAAGCCCGGGGATAAGGCTGTTGTAGGTAATGCTACAGGCTGTCTTGAGGTTTCATCCTTTATGTATCCGTATACTGCATATAAGGACAGCTATATTCATAATGCGTTCGAAAATGCAGGTGCTACTATGTCAGGTGTTGAGGGTGCTTATAATGCGCTTCGCAGAAAGGGTAAGCTTGACGAAACCTATAAGTTTATTACCTTCGGCGGTGACGGCGGTACATATGATATCGGTTTTCAGTCCTTGTCAGGTGCTATGGAACGCGGTCATGATATGGTCTATGTATGCTATGATAACGGTGCTTATATGAACACCGGTATTCAGCGTTCATCAGCTACCCCTATGTTTGCCGATACAACAACTACACCTGTGGGCAGACAGTCAGATGGTAAGCCGCAGTACAGAAAGGATTTGGCAGCTATCATTGCTGAGCATCAGGTGCCTTATGTTGCACAGACAACTTTCGTGCAGAACTTTAAGGATTTGTATAGAAAGAGTGAAAAGGCTATTTATACCAAGGGCGCAGCCTTCCTCAATATTATGGCACCATGCCCGAGAGGCTGGAGATATCCTACATATGATATTATGGAAATCTGCAAGCTTGCTGTAGAAACACGCTATTGGCCATTGTTTGAGGTTGTTGACGGCAGATGGATACTGAACTACCAGCCAAGAAATTATGTGCCGATTGAAGAGTGGCTCGTTAAGCAGGGAAGATTTAAGCATATGTTCAAGCCTGAAAATGAGTGGATGATTGAAGCCTTCCAGAAGGAAGTTGACCGCCGCTGGTCAGAGCTTTTAAATCGCTGTGACGAAGTACGCGGTGCATAATGAACCAAATAATATAATTGAATATAAAGCAAAAATGCAATGTCGAAAGACATTGCATTTTTTATGTGAACTTATAACTTAACTTTATTAATCCTTTTGCAAAAGAATTCGGTCGTTATCAAAATCCTTATTTTCTTTTTCCTTATACATTTTCAGCAAGTCAGGTACAGTCATCTGTTCTCTTGTACTGCTGTCCAGGTCGATAATGATGTTTCCGCTGTCCATCATAATGGTTCGTGTGCCGGTGGTCAACGCCTGTGACATATTATGTGTAATCATCATTGTGGTAATGTTATTTTCTTTAACAATCTTGTTTGTGATTTCCATTACCTTATCTGCTGTTACAGGGTCAAGGGCTGCTGTATGCTCATCAAGCAGGAGCAGCTTAGGCGTAACGATGGTACACATCAGCAGTGTTACGACCTGCCTTTGTCCTCCGGAAAGAAGTCCGATTTTCGTTTTCATTCTGTCCTCAAGACCCATATTGAATTTGGCAACACTTTCCTGAAAAAGAGCTCTCTTTTTCTTACCAACAGCCTGTGAAAAGAAGCCTGAGCCTGCTCTGGAGTAGGCGAGTGCCAGATTTTCTTCAATGGTCATATTAGGGGCTGTACCCTTCATTGGATCCTGAAATACTCTGCCAATCAGCTTTGCTCTTCTGTGCTCCGGCATAAAGGATATATCCTTATCGTCTAAAACAATTTTACCGCTGTCCTGTGTATATGTGCCGCAAATTAAATTAAACAGTGTTGATTTACCGGCACCGTTAGAGCCTACAATCGTAACAAATTCTCCGTCCTTTAAGGTGAGGTTTATATTGTCAAGAGCCTTATGCTCATTGACTGTGCCTGTGGCAAAGGTCTTTGAAAGTTTAGATATTTCAAGCATTTCTCTTTGCCTCCTTTTTTACCCGGCTGTTACCGATTTGCTTTTTTATTTCCGGAATTACAAGCGTAATCGCAACAATGATAGCGCAGGTCAGCTTCATAAGATTTTCGCTGTTCTTTCCAAATAGGGATACATCTATAACAAAAGCAACGATTATCTTGTAAATAACAGAACCCATAACTGCACTTATAAAGCCAAGCATAACACTCTTTTTACCGAATATCGCTTCACCGATAATAACAGCGGCTAAGCCGTAAATCAAAGTTCCGTTAGAAAAGCTTTGGTCACTTAATCCGAGATAGTGGGAGATAAGCGCACCTGACAGTGCAATAAGTCCGTTAGCAAGTGCCAGACCGAAAATCAGGGAAAAGTCAACATTTATAGATGATGCCTTTACCATATCCGGATTATCTCCGGTTGCTCTGATGCACAGTCCGAGATGTGTCCTAAAGAATATGATTACCAGAATTGTAATGGCAATGCAGATTGCTGCACCGATGATAAGACCAACAATTCTCTTGTTCATACCGCTTATGCCAAGGGCAGTAAATAATTTCTGAAATACCGAATTGTCGTTGAAGTTTAAATTGGATGAGCCGCGCACCATAAGATTTATGGAGTAAAGTCCGCTCATGGTTATGATGCCTGATAAAACAGGATGCACCTTCAGCTTTGTCTGCAGCAGACCTGTAACGATACCCGCGAGTACACCGGATGCAAAGGCTGCAATAAAGCTGAGATAGCTCAGTCCGTGAGATGCTACAACGGCAGCAACAGCAGAGCCGAATCCAAAGCTGCCTTCAGTAGTAAGATCCGGTATGTCAAGTATTCTTAATGAAATGAAAATACCAAGGGCAAGCAGTCCGTACAGGAAGCCTTCCTCAATAGCTGTAATATAGACTTGCATAATAAAATGATTTCCTAATTGTAATTATTTGTTTATAACCTGAATGTCATATCCGATTGTATCCTTTGTCGGTGTTTCAATGCCAAGTGCCTTTGCAATATCACCGTTAAAGGTGCAGTAGTCAATGCCGACAACCTCGGATGGAATGCTTGTGATAGCCTTGCCGTTCATATATTCAATGCATTTGTCAGCTGTTTTCGCACCGATGCCCTTATCGTCAATTGCAAGGGTAGCAAGACATCCGCTGTTAACTGTTGTTGCAGATGAACAGTAGGTTGGGATTTTTGCCTCTTCACAAACCTGTGAAAGGGATTCTACACCATCCTGTACAATTGCATCATTCGGAACAAAAATAACGTCACAGCCCTTTGAAACGAGTGTTTCAGCAGCACTCTTTACATCTGCTGATGTTTCAACGGTAGCACTTTCGTATTTAACACCCTTTGTGTCAAGATAAGCCTGTGCATCCTCAACAGTGTTTACTGCGTTAACCTGTGATGTTGAATATACAAAGCCCCACTTTGTAACGTTAGGTGTAATTTTGTAGCCCATTTCAATAATGTCACTTACAGGAATTGCATTTGAAGTACCTGTTGCATTTTTATCAGGGGTGTTCATATCCGTGATTACCTGTGCTTTAACAGGTGCAGATACTGCACAGAAGAAGCAAGGTGTTTCAGAGCTGAGATTTACCAGTGTCTGTGTGCATGCAGTGCCGATAGTGAATATTGCATCATAAGAGCCGTCATCCATTGCGCTGATAATTGTTGAAAGTGCAGAGGCATCATTCTGTGCATCCTTGTAATCAAAGGTGGCATTTTCAAAGCCGTTGGCTTTCATCTCTTCAATGATACCATCCTTCATATCAACGAAAGCACCATTTGCACCGGTCTGTACAACGATACCGAATTTAGCCGGCTTAGCAGTATCCAGTGTTGTTGAATTGTCTTTTGTCTCCTTGCCGTTTGAACAGCCGGCAAAGCACGCTATTGCAATTAATGCTGCAAGAATAACTGCAATAATTTTTTTCATTGTTTTTTTCATAGTTCTGTCTCCTTTGGGTTATTATTATATTTTTCAAGCTTATGAAAAGCTGTAAATACCATATCTTTCGTGATTTTATAAGGATTGTGGTCGATATCCTTCATACTGCATACCATCGGCACCAGCTTGTCTAAATCCTCTATACGCATTTCTATATCTTTAAGACAGGTTGGAAGTCCGATGGATTTGTTGAATTCGTACATGGTTTTAAACATATCCGTATCATTGTCCACCAGCAGAAGTATAAGCACACCATAGCCGACGATTTCACCATGCAGGTGACGCTCCTCAATATGCGGATAAGAGGTAAGTGCATAGAATACAGCGTGTGCAAGACCTGTGTTGTAATCAATAATATGCTCTGCTGTAAGCAGGATGGATGCAATACCGGTTGTTACGGCTACAGCCAGTATAACCTGTTCAACCTCAAAGCTGGCAATGCCTGCCTTAAAGTCCTCTATAGCCTTTTTTCCATACTTCAGCAGAGGATGCAGGCAGAGCTCGCTGGTGGTAACACCAAGGGCGTGATAGTGAACCAAATCTTCACCGCGGCTGCTCATAGCTGCTTCAAAATACTTTGCATAGGTATCTCCGATTCCTGCCCATATGTATTTCCATGGAGATTTTGCAATAACAGGTGTGTAGATAAAGCAGTGCTTTGCAGGAGCTGGAAAGAAGAATGGCTCTTTAAAGCTTCCGTCGCTGTTATACATAATAGATACCGCAGTTGTGCCGGCGCAGTTTGATGCAATCGTAGGAAAGGTAAAAATTGTTTTACCTGTTCTATATGCTAATGCCTTGGCAGTATCAAGTGCTTTTCCGCCGCCGATACCGAATAGGATATCAGCCTCTTTTACCAGTGCATTGCTTTCCAGTGCTTCAACATTTTCGTAGCTGGCTTCACCGCCGTACCATATGAAATCCAGAATTTCCAGGTCAGTATCTGCAGCGGCAGCGGATATCAAATCCTTTACCTTGCTTATTGCAGTCTTACCGCCTATACAAACCACCTTGCTGCCGTAGGGTGCGCAGATATCACCGATTTTGCTGTATACATCATCACCTATAGAATAACTCGGCAGACTTATTGAATAATTTTCCATAAATACTTCCTATATAAATTAATAAGGTAAATTATATCATTATATTATTTTGATGTCAACAACTCTAATTTGCAGTTTTTACTTGTATATTATTTTGAAATATTATATACTTATCTGTAGATTGTAGGTGATACTATGCCAATTTCCATAATGCTGAAACCCTCATCCAGTAATTGTAATTTGAAATGCAAATACTGTTTTTATCATTCCTTGTCAGGTGAGCGAACAGATTACTCAATGGGAATGATGGATATAAATACGGCTAAGGCTGTGATAGATAAGGCGTTTGCCTTTGCCAAAGGAACGGATGTTTATTTTACATTTCAGGGGGGCGAGCCTCTGCTCACATCTCTTGATTTCTATGAGCAGTTTGTCAGCTATACTGCCGAGAGGAACACGATGAATGCCCCTGTTCATTACTGCCTGCAGACCAACGGCACCTTGATTGATGAAGGCTTTGCGGCATTCTTTAAGAAACACAATTTCCTTGTGGGCGTTTCTCTTGACGGCGATGAGGAAATGAATAGTTACAGAGTTTATCCGGATGGCAGCAGCTCTTATAATGACGTTATTTCAGGCATTCAGTTGTTAAAAAAACACAAGGTAACCTTTAATGTCCTGTCGGTTTTAACAAAGCAGACTGCCCTGAATTTCAGAAAGGCTTATCGGTTTTTTAAATCCAATGATTTGCGCTATCTCCAGTTTATTCCTTGTCTCAGACCTATGAAAAGTGACTATGACGAGAATATGTATATGAGCAATGAGGACTACAGCGAATTTCTTGTCCGCGGCTTTAATATATATTATAATGACTATATGCGAGGCGAGTATGTGTCTATCCGCTCCTTTGATAATTATGTTGCCCTTGCCGGCGGTCAGAATGCGGAGCAGTGCGGAATGAACGGATGCTGTTCTACGCAGTTTGTTGTTGAGGGTGACGGAAGTACATACCCCTGTGACTTTTATTGTACGGATGAATGGTATCTCGGCAATATCAATACTTCAACCTTTGACGAAATGTATCATAGTGAAAAGTCAGTTGAATTTATGAAAAGCTCTTTTGTGCTGGATGAAAAGTGTAAAAAATGTGATTATTTTTATATCTGCCGTGGCGGCGGATGTAAGCGTAACAGGCAGGATAAGGATTACTGCAGTGCATATAAAGCATTTATTTCAGCCAGCGAATATAAAATGCAGCAAATGAAAAGGTAGTTAAAGTTATGAAAAAAATTGTTTCAATTATATTATCAATGCTTCTTATTGTTTCGGTTTTTGCAGGATGCTCCGGCGGCAGTACGGCTGCTTCAGTTGACAGCGATAAGCTGATAACAAAGGACGGGCATTTTTCTGTTATGGATGCAAGTACTGTCAGTGCCTATGAAAAACTGTGTAATGCAGTCATAAATTATGACAGTGAGGTTAAGTTCAACACAATGCTGATTGACGGTGTGAATGTGCTTTACTATACCTGCTTTCCGCTTAAAGCCTTGGTGAAAAATGTTGAGGTGCTGGAGGATAATACCGGCTTTTCAATCATCTATGCAAATGATATAGATACCCATAAAGAGTTGATTGCACAGTTTAGCGAAAAGGTGAACAGTATACTGGAGGCCTGCAGCTACACGAAGGTTTCCGCAAACAGATTTCTGTTTAATGTCTATACCTATATTACTTCGAATTTTACGATTGATAATTCCATTACAAATACTTACGATGCAATTATCAATAATAAGGGCAACAGCTCTGCCATTAATTCTGTGTTCGACTATTTTATAAATATCAGCGGCGGTGATTCAAGCAAGGCGATAAATCTTGTAGGCTCTGCAACTGTTGTTTCCATTGCAAAGCTTAATGGTGAGTATTACTACTTTGACGCAGCGAAAGAGATTGAGACCACTGCAGGCGAGGCACTTGAGTATTTTGGAATGGATGACAGCAGAATTCACCGATATGTTGCCGGAAGCTTTGCCTATTCCGACGGCAGCACAATTGATAATATCACGGATGATCATTATGCAAAGCTAGCTTCCTCCGTGTCTTATTCAGCAGATGAAAAGGAAATATCCGTAATGCTTAAAAATAATGATAAATATACTATGGATATATTATAAAAGAATTTGTTGTTTTTATATGAATTTTATGTTAGAATATAAATAATATAGTCTATTTTGACGGAAGGGGTAAATTTATGGCAGAAAATCAATCATTAAAACAGAAGGCAACGACATTGATAGACAATGTTCGTTTCTATTGGAAAGAACCACCAAGAGGGCGTTTTATGTCCTTTAAGGAAATTGCGTCATATTCCTTTGGCGGTATCGGTGCATATTTCCTTATAACAATGGGTACTAACCTTGCCGTCAACACAACCAATATGATTGTCGGCGGTGCTATCGGTGTTGCACCTACAGATATGTACATATTATATCTTATTGCAACGCTGGCGAATATTCCGCTTACTGCTGTGCGTGCAAATATGGTTGATAATACCCGCGGTAAGGGTGGTAAATATCGTCCGTATCTTCTTACAATGGGATTGCCGACAGCAATTATCGCGCTGGCATACGTCTGGTTCCCGTATGAAAAACTGGAATTTTTATTGGGTACAGGAACAACCTTCAGCAAGCCTAATGCATATGTTGCAACCTGTGCAATGGTTCTTGTTTTCAATTTGCTGCTCCAGTTTTTCTTTAATTTCTTTAATGATGCTTATACAAATCTTATTCATGTTCTTTCTCCGAATACGCAGGAGAGAACGGATGTTTTGGCAATTAAATCTGTTGTTTATTCTTTAGCACCTTCAATTATCCAGATTGTGCTTCCTATTGTTGCTCAGATATTTGCCGACAACAATCTTTATGATATCAGGGTTTATAGAATTTCTTATCCTGTTTTTGCCATCATCGGTATACTTCTTACCATTATTGTTTATGCAAATACGCAGGAAAAAATTGTACAGGCAAAAACCCATACCATCCAAATCAGCTTCATTGATGCATTTAAAGAAGTTGCAAAGAATAAATACTTCTGGATTATTTCTCTTGCAGGCTGGATTGGCTTCCTTGAAAGTGCCAGCAACAACATTTTCCAGTGGTCGTACAACTATGGTCACACCTGTAATGGTGCAACATTCTCAATATTAAATGCGCTTATTGGTAATGCTTCAATGTGGGGAATGATTTTAGCTCCTTTCTTCATCAGAAAATACGGCAAAAAGAATGTTCTTGTTTTCACCAACTTCTTAAATATTGTATTTATTCTTGCAATGCTTCTTAATATGCAAAACATCTGGTGGCTGTTTATTTGTATCTATCTGAACTGGCTTGCAGGTGCGTTTATGCAGATTTTGAATCCTGCTATTCAGGCTGATATCCGTGATTATCAGCAGTATAAGACAGGTGAACGTATTGACGGAATGTTTGCAACCGTTCTGACGATTGGTAATGTTATTACGCTTCTTACATCATCAGTTCTTCCTGCTGTTCAGGAGCATTATGGTGTTACTGAGGGCAATGGTTATGCTTCTCCATTTGATATTCTTGATGTAAACTTAGGCAATGGATTGCTTTACAAGTTAATGGGCGCACTTATCATTATGGCAGCTGTTGGTGCTTTCCTTAATCTTATTCCATATTTCTTCTATGACTTTAACGAGAAGAAGCAGAAGAGTGTTATCAGAGTTCTTCAGATTCGCTCCTTGTTTGAGGATTACGGCAATAATGCACTTAGAAACAGACAAATTGTTGAGGCGATTGACCTTGTTAACAATGCCCGTGAAATGGCTGCTGCAGAGCCTAAGTCCGTTTCAAAGGATATGTATAAATCTGTTTCTGATAAAGCAGAGCGCAAGCAGGCAAAGAAGGCTTATAAGGAAGCCCTTAACTTCAATGAGGAAATTGATATTTCCAAGTTTGTATGTGCCGAGCTTGATAAATTTGATACAGACCTTTACAGACATCAGGTTTCCGTATGCTCGGCGATTTATGCACAGGGTCTTGCAGGTATAAAATCAATTGATATTTCCGAAGCAAGACATGAGCTTGCTGTAGCAAAGTCACTTCCTAAAAATACGAACGAAGAAAAAGAACTTCGTAAGTTTGAAATTGAAATGGCGAAAAAGAAGATTTCTGCTAAAAAGGCTTTCGATAAGTATTACGGAACCCTTAATGATTTTGCAGAGCCGGATATGGCTGCACTTACAGCTTGCTTTGATCAGGAAGATGCATGTGATGCTGAAATCTTTGACTTGACCGACAAGCTGGCTCTTGCTAAGAAAGAGGACGATAAGGCTCTCGTAGCTGACATTAAAGCACAGCTCAAGGACATTACTGCACAGAAGAAAGCAATTCAGAAGCAGGCAAAAGTTCTTATGGATGAATTCGCTAAATTCAACCGTGCCGCTAAGCCGTTTAACGATGCAAAGAAGTTACTGGTTCAGCAGGAAAATTACAGTCACTTTGAGGAAATTGCTGCTCTTTATGACGAGGCTAAGGAAAAGGCTGAGGAAGAAGAACGCATTAAGGATGAAGAGGCTGCAAAGAAACGTGCTGAGGAGCAGGCTGAGCTTGAAAGACGCAAGGCGCTTAAAGCTGAGAAAAAGAATAAGAAAAAGTAATAAATATTTTTTAACACTGCAGAAATTTTCTGCAGTGTTTTTTTGTGTCAGTCATAATATATCCTCATTTGTAATTTACCAAAACAGTATGTTCGGCATATTATGTAATAAGCTATGAAATGAGGTGTTATTATGAATATATTAGTTAAGGTTGGCTCTATAACAAATGCCCAGCGCTCTGTTAAATTATTGAAGGCCAACGGATATAAAGCACAGTTAAAAAGATTAGAGAAGCCGACAAAGGCTGACGGCTGCGGCTATGCTGTAATTGTTTATGCACAGGATGATGAGCCTGTCAGCATATTGAATAAGGGTGGTATAAATATCAGGGGAGTGGAATATATATGATATATATGGACAACAGTGCCACCACAAATCCCAAGCCAAGGAGTGTTATTGAGTCGGTTAATCTAGCTATGCATAAATTCAGCTTTAACAGTGGGAGAGGGGGCTATAGAGCCTCTGTCGATACGGCTGCTCAAATTTTTTCTGTCAGAGAAAAGGTGGCTGAGCTGATTGGCTTTCAGCCGCAGAATATTGCGTTTACCCCGAATTGTACTTTGGCACTGAATATGGCAATTAAGGGTGCAGTAAAAAAAGGCGATCATGTCATTATTTCTGATATGGAGCATAATGCAGTAGCAAGACCTGTGGAGTCCTTAGCCTTAAAAAATTTTATAACCTATGATGTTTTTGAATACAGCTATGATAAGGATAAAATAATAAATAATATTAAAGGTTTGATAAAACCTAATACCAGATTGATTGTATGTACACAGGCATCGAATGTATTTGGCTGTGTTATGCCTGTTTATGAAATCGGTGCGCTTGCCAAAGAGAATGGCATACTGTTTGTTGTTGACGGCGCACAGGGCGCAGGAGTCCTCAAAATAAATTGTATGGATGCCAATGTGGATGTGTACTGCTCTGCAGGTCATAAGGGCTTATACGGTCCTATGGGAACAGGCTTTATGGCGGCAGCAGAGGGTGTTAAACTGAACACGATTATAGAAGGGGGGACGGGTTCGTCCTCTTTGCAGCTTGAACAGCCTGATTTTATGCCGGATAGATTTGAATCAGGTACACTGAATAACAGCGGTATTATCGGCTTGGGTGCAGGTATAAATTTTGTAAACAGAAAGGGCATAGATGCTATATATGCCCACGAACACGACATAGTAGCAATGATATATAATGCACTTTCAAAAATGCCTGATGTTACTTTGTATACACCGTCACCCAATCAGTTTGATACTGCTCCTATATTATCTTTTAATTATAAGGACTATTCTTCTGAAAGGACTGCTGCACTTCTTGCTGAAAAATCAATTGCTGTCCGAGCAGGACTGCACTGCGCTCCGCTGGCACACAAAACCTTTAAAACCATTGACCGCGGAACAGTCAGGGTCAGTCCGTCTGTATTTACGAATATGAGACAATGTGAAATTTTTATTAATACTTTGAAAAAACTTTGATATGTACTTTATTTCTTTTCTTTTATGTGTTAATATATTGTTATATTTTAAATCCTTTTTCACGAATATGTATGGGGATTTATTTAGATTAAATTTTGTGTTTTAAACAGTAATAGGATTATTACCGTTTTAAATCGTTAAGGAAGTTTTATTGTTATGTTAAATTCAATTTCTGATATGTTTAACAAGATAATAAGTGTATTTTCCACTTTTTCAATAACGGATTTTTTGGATATTGTTTTGGTTGCCGGAGTCATTTATATTTGTATCCGGATTATAAGAGAGTCCAGAGCAATTCAGCTGGCGAAGGGTCTTATTTATCTTGCTGTTGTTTACGGTGTTGTTAATCTTCTCGGGATGGAAGCCTCCAGCTATATCTTTAAATCTATTTTTTCCAATATCTTTATTATTCTTGTTATTTTGTTTGCACCTGAAATACGTAATATACTTGAACAGGTTGGTCATGGTGCTACCTCAAAAAGTATTAAATCAATCATTCATCCGGGTCTTGCAGTGGAAATTGCAGAGATTAACGATTCCATTGAGGCTGTCTGCAAGGCTTGCTCAGATATGAGTGATCAAAAAATCGGTGCTTTAATCTGCTTTGAAAATAATACAATCCTTGGCGATGTCATTTTTACAGGAACAGAAATTCATGCAAAGGTTACCAAGGAGCTTGTTGAAAATATATTTTTTCCAAAATCACCGCTCCACGACGGCGCAATGGTTATCAGGGACGGAAAGATTAATGCGGCAGGCTGTATCCTTCCTCTTACGAAAAAAACAGTGTCCTCTGCCCTTGGAACAAGGCACAGAGCGGCAATTGGCTTGAGCGAGGAAAGCGATGCAATTGTTGTAATTGTCAGCGAGGAAACAGGTGCGATATCCGTTGCACGAGGCGGTATGCTGGAGCGTGATATTTCCGACGGTGATTTAAGAGATTTGTTGCGAGAAGAATTTATACCCTCAGGCTCATCTAATGATGACAGCAAAATTTCAAGATTAGTCAGGAGGGTGAAAAAATAATGGCTGAGAATAAAAAGAAATCTAAGTTTTCAATCAGAAAGCTCATTTATAATGATAAGTACCTAATCATTATCTCCATTTTGGCAGCTATTGTTATTTGGTGTGCAACCTCAATGAATTTGTCCCCTGAAACAACAAAGACAATTTCAGTTCCGTTAACTGTTGATTTCAGTGATTCAGCAGCCTCTCAGCTTGGTATTAAATGCTTTGGTGAGGAAACGATAAATGTTGATGTAACCGTAAGCTGCAAAAAATATTTGGCAAAGGATATTACATCTGCCGATATTAAGGTATCCCTGCAGACCAATACCGTAACTACAAAGGGCAACATAGAAGTGCCTGTCAAGGTTGATACAGCAGAGAATGCAGACTTTGAAGTAGTCAGCTATTATCCAACCACATATAAGGCATATTTCGATGTTGAGGATGAGGTTGTTATGGATATCGGAATTAATTATGCAGATCAAGAATTTGTGGAAGATGGTTATGTTATGGGGGAGGTCCTGCTCAGCGAAAACAGCGTAACGGTTTCCGGTCCGAAATCCTATGTTTCACAGGTGGAACGTGTTACAGCGAATGTAGATTTTGATGAAAAGCTGACGAAAACGCAGACAGTAGAGCTTACTCCTGTTGCTGTTGATGCAAAGGGGAATGCAGTAGATTATGTTCAATTGCTGTCTAAAAATGAAAATATTACCCTCACGGTTCCTGTTTTGAAGCGTACTGTGCTGGATGTTACCTCCAGCTTTATAGGCAAGCCTACCAGGGTCGATGCTTCGGCCTTTAATATTTCATATAGTGTAAACAAGGTGAATGCCGGTGTTCTTGAAGAGGCTGATATCAAGGCTGCCAATATCGGTAATATTGATTTTTCCAGCTTGACTGTTGGTGAAAATAAGTTCAGCTTCAGTACTTCAGGCTTAGAGAGCTTTGCGATTTTGGATAATATCAGTAATATTGATGTTACTGTTACTGTTCCATCCACATATGAAACAGCTGTATTTAATGTGGATGGCAGCAATGTGGATATATCCAATATTCCGGAAGGATATAAGGCAGAGGTTGCATCCCTCAGTGACTATACAGTTACAGCTGTCGGACCTGAGGCTGATTTGGAAACGATCAATGCCTCCAATGTAAGATTGATGGTTGATTTGACTTCAATTAAGGATAGCTTTACCGAGGGTGTTAATACCTGCACAATAACTGCGACTATTGAAAATAATGATACCTGCTGGATTTACGGAACCTATTCAGCAAAAATCAGAATATTTAAGTAAGAAAAAAGTTCCGAAATATTGAGCTGAAACGCCGAAATAAAGGTTTTGAAATTAGATTAAAACCTTTATTTCGGCGTTTTCTTTTTTTAGTTCTTCATATTTTTCATTCATTCTCAATATAATGGATTCATTATATTGACTTATTATTATAAAAAATGGTTTAAATCAACAATATACAATCAAAAAGTCTACAATAATTGTATAATTTATATAAATTTAGGAAAATGAAATTGATGTGTTTGAAATGATATGTTATAATACTGTAGTTATCGTAATATATACTTAATTATAATATATAAACTGAGTTATTTTATATAGTAGGAGGAGACATGAACCAGTACACAAAAAGTAAAACACTGAATTTTTACATAGCTTTAGTTGACGCGGCGATTGTTCTGCTGTCACATCTTGTGGTTAATCATATTATTTCCTTTACAACGTGGGCACAGGCAGGCTGGATGACTGCAATTCTGCATATGGCTGCAACAATTTTTCTGTATCATATTTATGATTTTTATACATATGTTGAGGACACGAAGGCGAATAACATAACCTCTGTTATGATTACCTCCACCATTCTTATTGTTGCCAAGGCGTTTGTGTGCCTGTTTACCGGAATGAAATATTTTTATTCCGCATACACGATTATGATGTTTGTCTTTTGCTCCTTGTTTGCCATTGTGTGGAGGGTTATCGTTTCCGCCATACTGAACAAAAACAGACGCTCCGTTTTGATTATTGATTCTGTCAATGTTCCAAGCAGGCTTGCAAGAAAGCTGAAATATTCTGATGATCATAATGAACGCACAAGGTATTGCCTGGTGGACGAAAGTAATAAGCGTGAGGTGAATTATCTGCTGGAGCATCTGATTGCACAGTATGATGTTATCTTTACCTCCACTCACATTTCGCCCGAGCTTACCAAGGAAATTTCCTACAAGGCAATGTTTTTGAGAAAAAGAATGCAAAGAGAGGCGATTGCGTCCAATGCTGCCTTTTATCTCGGCAAAATGAGAAATCCAACTGATACACCGATTATTGAGCTGCCGCTCCTCGGACTGAACAAAAGGCAGCGAATTATGAAAAGGATTTTCGACTTAGTTGTATCGCTGATACTCCTTGTGGCAGCTTCACCGCTGATGCTGATTATTGCAATCCTTGTAAAGCTTGACTCCCCGGGTCCTGTGTTCTATCAGCAGGAGAGATATACAATAAACAAAAGAATTTTCAATATTTATAAATTCCGTACAATGGTTGTGGATGCGGAAAAGAACGGTGCACAGCTTCAGACAAAGAATGACGCAAGAATTACCCGTGTGGGCAGTATTCTCAGAAAAACACACCTTGATGAGATTCCACAGCTGATTAATGTGATTAAGGGGGATATGTCTCTTGTAGGACCAAGACCCGAGCGTCCGATTTTTGCCGATGCATTTTGTGAGCAGGTTGTTGACTATGAGCTTCGCTACCTTGAAAAGGCAGGCATAACAGGCTATTCCCATGTGTATGGCTATTACAGCTCCAGAGCATCCGACAGAATTATTATGGATCTCATTTATATGTCAAACTATTCCTTGTATTTCGATATTAAGCTGATGCTTATGACAGTAAGACAGGTGTTTGTGCACGATGGTGCAACCGGTGTTGATATTGAAATGGAGGAAAGCCTCAATATCCCTGAAAAAGAATTAGAGAGATACAAAATATCATTTAAGGAAATTGAAGAAGCAGAAGATGAAAAAGGTATCAGTTATCATTCCGTCTTACAATAGTGCCGATACGATTGAGAGATGTATCAATTCCGTTTTAGATACGAATAAATCCCCGCTTGAGATTATTGTTGTCAATGACGGCTCAAGCGATAATACAGAGCAAATACTTAAAGCCTATGGCGATAGGATAAAATATATTACGGTTGAAAACCAAGGTGTTTCCAATGCCCGTAATATTGGACTGAAAGAAGCCGCAGCACCCTTTGTTATGTTTATGGATGCAGATGATTATATGGATAGTGGTGCTATTGATAAACTTCTTTCAGAGCAGGAAAAAACAGGTGCCGATATTGTAAGATGCACCCATAAATACACTTATGAAAATGGTGAGGAGAAGCCCTGTGTGTACGATTTTAAGAAAAAAGGCTTCTTTAAGAAAGATGAGTTTCATAAATACATATATCCATATTTCATTAATGGTATTATGATGAACACGGTGTGTATGTCTCTGTTTAAAAGAGAATTGCTGGAGGGCTTGCAGTTTCGTCTTGATATGCATACCGCCGAGGATGCCGTGTTTGAGGTTGAAGTATATACAAGAGCAAAAAGTGTTTATGTAGCACCCTATGCGTTTTATAATTATTATCAGGGAACGGGCAGCCTGACAGGCTCAGGACTGCGGATTGCCGAGAAATACAGATGCAATTTAATCTTTTCACATCAAATGGCAAAGCATCTCAAGCAGTGGAATATGAATACCCCGCTTTGGCATATCCGTGTATGGCTCAGACCGCTGATATTAACCTTCAATAAGCTTAAAAGATTAGTATATAACACACATTAACGGAGAGGAATGTGAATGCAAAAGATATCCGTAAAAGGGCTTGCAGCAGACCTGAAAGCCTTTTTATCAAAAATCAGTATTGACTGCTGGGTTACTTGCCTGTACTTTCTGTGTATGCCATTTACAGTTGTGCAAACACCGTTTGGCTCCTTGCTCAAGGTAATAACCATGCCGGTTGTAGCGGTGCTTGGCGTCAAGCTTTTTCTGGGCAAAACAAAAACACTGCAGGCAAATTCAGTTCATTTCGTATATGGCGCATACATCATCCTTTGCTTTGCACAGCTTTTGCTGTTTAGAGGCGCAGAGGCAAAGGTTACAACCAGCGATATGGTGCAGGCCTTTTTTGTGCTTTTGCTGATTTCTATGCGTGTGTATAATAAAGAAGAGCAGAAAATGATTGAAAATATCTGGATTGTTGTCGGCATTATCTGCGCTGTTGTCTGTATTACCAGTACAACAACAATCAACCAGTATGAAAACAGAATTCAGATTTACATATTAGGCTTCGAGGAGGACGTTAACCAGTATCCGATGTACTTTACAATGCCCCTCGTTGTAGCCATAAAGCGAATACTGGAAAAGAGCAAGCTGACGCCCTTGTATGCAGGTTTAATCGTGGCGATACTGTATTCTGTACTGAAGCTTGGATCACGAGGCGGCTTGATTGGTATTGTCTGCGGAATATTTGCCTGCATCTTGTTTGGTGCAAAATCAATGAAATCAAAAATCGGTATTATGGCGGCGGTTGTCATTGTTGCAGTTGTGGTTGTGCTGGTGTTCTTCCCACTGCTTCCCGAGGATGTGCAGCAGCGATTTACTGTTGAAAGCGTTGTCGAAACCGGCGGTACCGGCAGAGTTGATATATGGAAGTTCTCCCTAAGCTATACCTTTGAAAAGCCTTCAAGAATTATGTTTGGTTCAGGACTTTTGTCAACGTACTCTATTTTCCCCAGTACCGCAAGGGTATCAAACTACGTTTGCCACAATCAGTTTATTCAGACCTTTTTTGATCAGGGTATATTCGGTTTGGCCTTTTACGTAGCAACATATGCAGTATGTATCGGCAGAAATATAAAGAAAAATCCGTTTTACGCGGCTGCAATGGTTGCCATTTTCGGCTTTTCAATGTCGCTGACAATGTATGTGCTGAAGCCATATATAAATGTTTTAATGATGTGCGCAATGTGCTTTGAAAACGATAATAATGTTAATGTTTTGAGAAAGGATAATGAAGATGCTTAGAAGTTTTTTTGCAAAGCTGACCTTTAAGCTGAGAAAGAGACTTAAAGAAATCAGCAAAAAAAATATTATAATCTTGCTTGTGTTATCACTTGCCTGTTCGGCACCGATTGCTGTTTATGGTTATATCAAGGTTTCACATACGAATTATATAACATTAACGCTGAATTACGCCAATGCAAGAAAGGGACTTACCCCAACCGGCGGCAGGTTTAATATTGCTGAGCTTAAATCCGACGAGGTGCTGCAAAACGCATTAAACTATCTTGGTGACGATTCGCTTTCCGTTGAGGATATAAAGGACAGAATTACAATTGATGCCAAGGTTCCTATGTCGTCCATTGATAAGGTAAAGAGTGCAGTTGCAAACAATACAAGCTATACATATTGTCCTTCTGAATTTGTTATCTATTACGACCAGGGCAGAAAGCTGGAGCGCGGTAATACATACGCCCTGCTGAATGCACTTGCAAACGCATACAAGGATTACTTTGCCGTAAACTATTCTGAAAAAAATACAATCCTTGATTATGATATTGAGGACAATCTCGAAAAATATGATTACGGCGAGCAGTGTCAGATTATGTCAGACAAGGTTACGGCTATGCTGAGATATCTGGATAAATACAGCTCGGAGAGCAATACCTTCCGTTCAAAGAGTACAGGCTATTCCTACAGCAACTTGGTTTCAATGCTGCTGAATATCAGGGATGTCAATCTTGAAAAGCTGGAGGCTTATATTACGCAAAACGGTATTTCCGAGGATAAGCCGGCATTCATAAGAAAGCAGAATTACAATATTGAAAAGAGAGCTCTGCTTTTTAATAAATCAAATGATGGTTCAAATATTGCCAAGGATACAATGGATATCTATAATTCTCATATTACAGGTGTTGCATTTGTGCCGTCTATTGATACGGATAATGAGTATTATATGGGCAGAACAAAAACCGGTCTTGACCTGGTGGTCAATGATTCTTACAGCGACGGCTTGAAGGCTGCAGATTTGGCAAAGAAGATTGACTCCTTCCAGTATCTTGTTGACAAATATTCAAATGCTCCTTCAGCGTCGCAGGATGCTGTAAAAAATGCCGAGGCTATGATTAGTGAAATCAGCAGCTATATCGGCAAGGTGTCTGATTTGGCTATCCAGACAGACAATGACTATATCGAGTCAGTATCAAATAATTACATTACAATCATTCATCATCCTATTTCAAAAATGGCCTATGTAAAAATGTTTATCAAAATCGTTTTGGTTTTCATGGCAGTTATTTTTGCAATAGTAATAGTTTATAAATTTATAATCGTTAAATTTTCAGA
>JAMPGU010000021.1 GCA_023663865.1 Clostridium sp. | reverse complement strand
TACGCACATAATCAAGTGAGCCATAGGTTATAAATTCCGGCTCGTGCCAAGCTTGATTATGGAGGATTTAACCTTAAAGGAGGAAATTATTATGGCAAATGTAGTTTCAATGAAACAGCTTTTAGAAGCAGGTGTTCACTTCGGACATCAGACAAGAAGATGGAACCCTAAAATGGCTGAGTACATCTTCACAGAGCGTAACGGCATCTACATCATCGACCTTCAGAAAACAGTTAAGAAGCTTGATGAGGCTTATATGTTCGTTCGTGATTTAGCAGCAGAAGGCGGCTCAATCATCTTTGTTGGTACAAAGAAGCAGGCTCAGGATTCTGTTAAGGAAGAGGCTGAGCGTTGTGCAATGCCTTATGTAAACGCTAGATGGCTTGGCGGTATGCTTACAAACTTCAAGACTATTCGCGGCAGAGTTGCTCGTCTTGCTCAGTTAAAGGCTATGAGAGAGGACGGCACATTTGATCTTCTTCCAAAGAAGGAAGTTGTTGGCCTTGAGCTTGAAATTGAAAAGCTTGAGAAGTACCTTGGCGGTATCACAGAAATGAAGAAGATTCCTAACGCTATGTTCATTGTTGACCCACGTAAGGAGAGAATCGCTGTATCAGAGGCTATGAAGCTTGGTCTTCCAATCGTAGCTATTGTTGATACAAACTGTGATCCTGATGAAATTGATTATGTAATTCCCGGTAACGATGATGCTATTCGTGCAGTTAAGCTTATTGCCGGTGCAATGGCTAACGCTGTTATCGAGGGACGTGACGGTAAGGACGTAGCAGACGAAGCTCCTGCAGAAAAGGCAGAGGCTGAGGAAGAAGCTGCTGAATAATTAAATTAATATATACTACTCAATAGGAGGAAGAAATAAATGGCATTTACAGCTCAGGACGTAAAGGCTCTTCGTGAGAAGACCGGCGTTGGTATGATGGAATGTAAAAAGGCTCTTACAGAAGCTGACGGCGATATGGATAAGGCTGTTGACTTCCTTAGAGAAAGAGGTCTTGCTGCTGCTGCAAAGAAGGCAACAAGAATTGCTGCAGAGGGTGTTGTATTACCTTACTATGATGCAGCTGCAAAGAAGGGTGTTGTTGTTGAGGTTAACTCAGAGACAGACTTTGTTGCAAAGAATGAAAAGTTTATGGATTTTGTTACAGGCGTAGCAAAGACAATTATTGCTACAGATCCTGCTGATGTTGAAGCTCTTTGCAATACAGAGTTTGACGGTACAGGCAGAACTGTTACAGAGACTCTTAATGACCTTGTTCTTGCTATCGGTGAGAATATGAAGGTTCGTCGTTTTGAGAGAATGGATGGCGTTGTTTCAACTTACATCCACGGCGGCGGAGCAGTTGGTGTTATGATTGGTTTTGATGTTGCTGATGAGTCAAAGGCTGCTGCACCTGAGTTTGAGGCTATGGGTAAGAATGTAGCTATGCAGATTGCTGCTATGAACCCAAGCTATCTTGACGAGGCTGCTGTTCCTGCAGAGGTTGTTGAGCATGAGAAGGCTATCCTTGCTGCTCAGATGAAGGAAGATCCTAAAATGGCTAGCAAGCCGGAGCAGGTTCTTGCTAAGATTGCTGCCGGTAAGATGGGCAAGTATTACAAAGAGAACTGCTTGGTTGAGCAGGAATTTGTTCGCGGTGACTTATTCCAGGGTTCAGTTAAGGGCTATATTGATTCTGTTGCTAAGGAGCTTGGCACTGAAATTAAGGCTACAGGCTTCATCAGAATGATGAAGGGCGATGGAATTGAGAAGAGAGAAGAGAACTTCGCTGAAGAAATCGCAAAGCAAATCAATGGTTAATATTTAACGGCTGTCGAAAGACAGCCGTTTTTTTTGAGGTGTTATATGAATAATACAAACCTTTTTAGCGGAAGGGCAGAGGTTTACACAATCGCCAGACCCGCATATCCGAAGGCATTAATTGATGAATTATATACCAATTATGGTGTTTCAAGCAATTCAGTAATCGCAGATATTGGTTCCGGTACAGGAAAGCTGACTAAGCAGCTGCTTGATAAAGGCAGTACAGTTTATGCTGTTGAGCCTAATGAAGATATGCGCTCCGTTGCTGAAAGAGAATTATCTAAATACAGCAACTTTATATCAGTAAGCGGTAATTCTGAGAATACCTTGCTGCCTGATTATTGCGTTGATTTAATTACTGTTGCACAGGCTTTTCATTGGTTTGATATAAAGAAATTTCGTCTTGAGTGTGACAGGATAAAAAAGGATAATTCCAAAATAATACTTATATGGAACAGCAGAGATCTGACTTCTGATTTTAACAGAGAAAGCTATGAAATATATTCAAAGTATTGTCCTCGCTTTAAGGGATTTCATGGCGGAACCAAAGTAGATGATATTCGCTTTGCAGAATTTTTTAACGGAAGATATGAACATATTATCTTTGATAATCCGCTTATGTTTACTAAGGATATGTTTATTTCAAGAAGTCTTTCAGGTTCATATTCCTTGCAGGAGGGGGATGAATACTTTGATGATTATATAGCATCCCTTGAAAAACTCTTTGATAAATATGCTGTTAATGAGTTAGTGAAAATGAATAATAAGACGGATGCTTATATTGGTTATTAAGTTTTTTTATTTCGGAGAAAGTATTATGAAAACACTTTATGTATCGGACTTGGACGGAACACTTTTAAACAGCAATCAAACAACATCACAGTTCACAAATGATATAATTAATTCTCTTGCTGAGAAAGGTGTTTTGTTTTCTTATGCAACTGCACGAAGTTATTCTACAGCTCGCCGTGCAGCAAAAGGTATATCAGCTCAAATACCGCTTGTTGTTTATAATGGAACATTCGTTATAGATAATTTAACAGGCGAAAGATTGATATCAAATTTTTTTCAGAGTGATATTAAAGATATAATTATTGAACTGCTTGATGGCGGTATTAATCCAATCGTTTATAGTATTATAGATGACGAAGAAAAATTTTCTTATATAAAAGATAAGTGTAATGCAGGGCAAAAGCTTTTTCTCGAATCACGCAAGGGCGACAGCCGTGACAATCCTGTTGAAAATGAAACGGATTTATTGAAAGGCGATATTTTTTATATTTCTTGTATTTATGATGATGAGCATCTTCAGTCTTTTTATAATAAATATAAAAATCAATTTAATTGTCTTTATCAAAGAGATATTTATGATGATACGCAATGGCTTGAAATTATGCCGCTTGAAGCTACAAAAGCGAATGGTATTCTGACCTTGAAGAAGTTGCTTTCCTGTGACAAAATAGTTGCTTTTGGTGATGGAATAAATGATGTGGATATGTTTAAAATTGCTGATGAATGCTATGCGGTTTCCAATGCGGTTGATGAGCTTAAAGCAATTGCTGCAGAAATCATTGACAGTAATAATAATGATGGTGTTGCAAAATGGCTTGCTGAAAATGTAAACCCATTAGTTAACGATTAATTAGTAAGAATTTTATTAAAAAGGAGAACGCTATGAAAAATTATGATGTAATTCTATTTGACCTTGACGGTACTTTGACAGATTCATCACCGGGTATTATTAACTCTATAATCTATGCGCTGAAAAAATATAATATAGAGGTTGATGATACGAATACACTCAAGAAATTTTTGGGACCTCCTCTTCACGAATCCTTTAAGGAGTTTTATGGTTTTGATGATGATAAATCTATGGAGGCTGTATTGTTCTATCGTGAATACTTCAGCACTAAAGGCCTTTTGGAAAATCAGGTTTATGAGGGCATACCTTCTTTATTGAATGAGCTTGTTAAGCAGGGTAAAAGGCTTATCGTTGCAACCTCTAAGCCGCAGAAGTTTACGGATAAAATTATGGAACATTTTGGTCTTGCAAAGTATTTTGAATTTATTGCAGGCTCAAATATGGATGGTACACGTTCAAAAAAAGCTGAGGTTATTGAATATGCAATGCATCAATGCAAAATTACAGACAAGTCAAAAGCGGTTATGATTGGTGACAGAAAGCATGATATATTCGGTGCAAAAGCTGTTGGCATTGATTCAATCGGTGTTGAGTATGGATATGGTGATTACGAAGAGCTTCATTGTGCAGGTGCAACCTATATTGTAAAAACAGTTGATGAATTGAAAAATTTAATTTGTAATAAATAAATTGCTAAAAGTCCTTTTATTATGGCGATAAATACTATATAATCAAAGTATAGTACAATGGCATCTGTGTATATCTTTGCACGGAAAAATTTTGAAACCGATATATAAATCTGTTTTATTATGATGCCCCATTATGCTTTGTCAGACTGCAGCAAGGCATAATGCAAAATGCTTTTGCGGTCGGAAAGGCTATGTGACTTGATATGAGTGAGGAAAGAAACTACATAGGCAAAAAGGAAAAACGGGGCTTTATATTCGGACTGTGCGGTCAGAATATGGTTTATTCACTGGTGGGTGCCTCGTTTTTTACATATTTTATGACGGATATTGCACTGTTCCCTGCAATTACAGTGTCTGTCCTGCTTATTGTAATGAAGGTTTGGGACGGAATAAATGACCCTATTGTAGGCTCATTTATTGATAGGCATTCCTTTAAAAACGGCGAAAAAATGCGTCCGTTTCTTAAATATACCCCTCTTCCTGTGGGTGTGTTTACGGTGCTGTTATTTCTTGTCTTTTCTACAAAAGAGGATTTGCTGTGGCTCAGAGTAGCGTATTTTATCATAATGTATATTTGTTGGGATTTGTCCTATACCGTTCAGGATGTATGTGTGTGGGGCATTACCGCCACTGTTTCTCCCAATTCTGCAGAGCGTGATCGTTTTGTTCAGTGGGCAAGAACAATAGGCAGCTGCGTTTACAGTGCTCTCAGTACAGTATTGCCAATGGTGCTTGAAATGATAGCGAATGCCAAGGGCGTAAGTATGTCCTTCGTAACACTGGTATTTGCCATAATATTTGGATTGGGCGGTGCAATGATTAGCTATCGCTGTTCCTATGCCAAGGAGCGAATTCATGTAAACCAGCAGGATCAGCAGTCCTCTATGAAGGAGAGCTTTTTACTGCTGTTCAAAAATAAAATGCTTTTGCTTGTTACATTGTCCAACCTTTTCGGTGCACTTGGCTTCGGCGCAAGTTTGGTAACCTACTTCTTTAAATATGAGATTTCTGCCGATTTTCTTGGCGGTAACAGCATAATCGGTGCGCTTGGATTAACGACGATTTATTTTATCTTAACAGGACTGCCCGGCTTTATCGGTATGATTTTTGCTGATAAGCTGAAAAGGCTTATGGGCAATTATGTTAATGTGCTTATTTTCATTCAGGTTGTAAATATCATTGCCAGAGTCATTGCCTTTTCTGTAGGCTTTGAGGGTAAAAAACTTTGGACTTCAATGATTATTATCGGTATAGGAAGTATTCCAAGCGGTGCTGCTTCTATTGCACAGACCTCCATTTTCTGTGATAGTATTGATTATATGGAATGGAAAACAGGCAAGAGAACAGAGGGTATTACCTTTTCAATGCAGACCTCTTTTACCAAAATTTCAAGCGGTATTACCTCCGGTCTTGCGACCTTGGCACTGGCTGTTCTTGGATATAAGGCGATTGATGATGCGGCTGTGTATGTCGGTACACAGACTGCAGCCTTTGATAAATGGATATGGCCTCTTGTCGTTCTTACCCCTGCAGTTGCCAGCGTGTTCTATATCATTCCGCTTCTCTTTGTCAGATATACGAAGGAGAAAAGAGCAATTGTTGAGGGTGACCTGAAAGCAAGAAGAGCCGGCGAGGCCGAGTCAGGTCTCTCACCTTATTATCAGGAAAAAATATCTGTAAGAAGTGGTGAAAATGTGGAGATATGAAAATGACAACACCAGTGCAGTTATAACTGCAAAAGGGCATATTAACAGCAGTCATAAAGCTGCAGCCGTTAAGCTGCCGGAAACAGCTGTGTTGTTCTATATGCATGGCTGGGAAGAGTATATAACCTCTCATTATAAAACGGAATTGATAGCAAACAGTGTCGGCAGATTTTTGAAATCCTGTCCCGTTTATAAATTCAGTGATTATGATGTGTGCTTTCTTGATGGCGGCAGAGGCGCTCCGCAGGCTGTGGATACGATAGAAACACTCAAGGCTTTAGGTGTAAAGAACGTTGTTTCTGTCGGTATGTTTGGTGCTTTTGCAAGAGAGGTAGACAGTGGTGATATCGTTATCCCAAGTAAGGCTTTTGTGGAAGAGGGAACATCGCTTCATTATTACAGCTGTATTGAATGTGCATATCCGGATGCACTGCTTTGTCAAAAGGCAATGGAGCATATAAATGGGGCAAAAGCATTTCCTTTGGTCTCGACTGATGCTGTATACAGACAAACATTTTATAAGGAAGAATTGTGGCGAAATAAAGGTGCTGTCGGTGTAGATATGGAAACCTCAGCGCTTTACAGTGTAGGAAAATATTTGGGACTGAAAGTCGTTTCCATTCTAATAGCCTCGGATAAGCATCCTTTAACGGAGGAAGAGTTTAGCTGGAAATGGAAAATGACGAAGGATATGAGATATAGCTTTTTTGATGAGTGTATTAAATTCGCTCTAAATTTGTAAAAGGATAAAATTATGTCAATATTATTTTGGGATTTCGATGGCACGTTGGTTTGCAGTAATCCGTTATGGAGTAACAGTGTGTATTCAGCAATTAAAGAAGTTGATTACAAAACTAAAATTACTTTTAATGAAATAAGAAAATGTATGGCATCGGGATTTACCTGGCACACTCCTGATAATGATTACAGTAATATCATAGGGGATAAATGGTGGGATTTTATGACAGATAAGATTTGTAAGGACTACATAAATCTTGGAACGGATGAAAATATCGCCAAGAAGGCTGCAGCTATTGTTCGTCCCATAATAAAAAAGATAGAAAATTATACGTTGTATTCAGATACAATTTCAGTTCTTGAAAATGCTGTGAAATCAGGTCATAAAAATGTGTTGCTGTCAAATAATTATCCTGATCTTATTGATGTGGTGAGCGGGCTAGGTCTTTCAGAATGTTTTGACAGATTTGTTGTATCTGCACAGGTTGGTTATGATAAGCCAAGGATTGAAATTTTCGATATTGCAAAATCTTTTTATCCGAATGAACAGTATATTATGATTGGTGATAGTGTAAGTGCAGATATTATCGGTGGAAATAATGCCGGTATGACTACAGTTCTAGTACATAAAGGCTTTAACAGTAATGCTGATTTTTGTTTTGATAGTTTGAGTGATATAAATATATTTTAACTATGGTTGGCTAATTGAGATATGACTACTAACAATTGAAATATATAAATGGAAATCAGATTGGAGTGCTATATGAAAATTACATTAATTAACGGAAGTGCTAGGGACAATGGCAGCTGCTCTTTTTTGCTGGATACAATGATAAATGCTTTCAGCAAAAAAGATTATGAAATGAAAAAATACAATATTTCAAAGCTGAATATTGCTTATTGCATTGGCTGTAAGTGTTGTTATGAGAATGGAAAATGCGTTCAAAATGATGATACCGAAATGATTGTAAAAGATGTGTTATCCTCTGATTATGTCGTTATTGCGACTCCGTCTTATTGGGCGGATGTTCCGGCTCAGCTGAAAACATTTTTTGACAGAAATACACCTTTTGGCGATACGAATCCCAACAGAATTCTAATTGCAGATAAGGAAATAAAAGGCATAGGAATTGCTGTCAGAGCAGGTAAGAGCGAAAAGGAAAATGATATTATTCTGGATTTTATTGACCATTATTACGGACACCTCGGAATTCATCCTGTAAAAAGGTTTTCTGTTAGAGGGGTTGACAAGCTTGAAGACCTGATGTCAAAACAGGATGAAATTGAAAAAATTTATAATTATGCATTAAGTATTTAAGACGGCGGATATGCTTATGAATGAAGCTATGCAAGTATGGTTCGTTAAATAATTAAATGCATATACAGGCTTTGCCGGCAGGCTGATTTGACAGTTTTGCCGGTATTTTTTTATGCATATTGCACATTGAAAAATTTGGCACCTTATGATATATTATTTCTATATAGAACTTTTGGCGGTGATTATGTGAAGAAAAAACTGTTATCCATGATTTTAGTGCTGGCACTGACTGTGTCGGTATTATTCTGCTTTGATGTTTCTATGGTTTTTGGTGCTACAAGCGGCAACTGCGGTGCTACAGGCTCAAAAATAACATGGAGCTACAATGCAAGCACAAAGACCCTGACCTTAACAGGTACAGGTACTACCAAGAATTACGGCGACACTGTTTTGGCAGCAAGACCATGGGACGATTTTAAAGATGAGATAGAAAAGATTGAAATCGGCTCAGGAATAACAACGATTGGCAGATTGAATTTCTATAATTGTACTGCATTAACAGAGGTTGTATTGCCTGATACGCTTACAACCATAGGTGCAGGCTTGGTGCAGTATGGTCCATTCAGAGGCTGCAGTGCGCTTAAATCCATTAAGCTTCCCGAGGGCTTGACTACCATTGATGCCTATGCTTTTCAGGATTGTACCGCACTTGAAAGTATCAAATTCCCGAACTCATTAACAACACTTGGCAGCTTTGCCTTTACCGGATGTACAAGTCTGGACACTGTTACATATGGCACAGGTATGACCTCCACAGGTGTTGAGGCATTCCGCAGCTCAGGTGTTAAAAATATTGTCTTTTCTCCGACAATTACCAGCATTGACCGATATTCATTTTATGAAACAAATATTGTTAATATTGAAATTCCGGAGACAGTTACAAGTATAGGACTTCGTGCTTTTGCAAACTGCAGCTTTATTTCAACTGCGACCGTATATAACGCAAATTGTACCTTTAACGGAATCATTGGTGAGGATCCTTTTAACGGCTCAAACCAGTCCTTGACAATGCGCGGACATAAGGGTTCTACTACAGAGACCTATGCGGCTGAAAAGGGATATAAATTTGAGTCCATTGATTCCTGCGACCACGAATCAACACATGAGGTTATAGCAAAGGAAGCCACCTGTACAGAAACCGGAACGGCTACACAGGTATGTGATACCTGCGGCTGGGTTGTCAGTGAAACCGAAATTCCTGCGCTTGGTCATGATTGGAATTTAGCTGACACGGATGATGAAAGTCTTGCAGACGGACATATTTACAGATACTATGCATGCAGTATTTGTAATGAAGAAAGAAGAGACGTTGAACATGTCAGCTTCCTTGAAGGTTTCTATGAATATTCAACGACAGCTACCTGCACAAAGTCAGGATTGGAGACATACACCTGCGTTGTTGAAGACTGCGGAAAGGTGGAAAGAAAGGTTGCACTCAGAAGCCATCAGGTTGATGAATACAAGGTTGTAACTGCACCTACATGCACCTCAGCAGGCAGTGAAGAGGGTGTTTGCACACTCTGTCAGGAAACAGTAACAAGAGAGCTCAGTGCAATTGACCATGACTATGTAGAGATTAGAACCGAGGACAAGACACAAGAGAACGGTCACACATACGTGGTATACGAGTGCTCTATGTGCCATAAAGAAAATAATGTGGCTACCCACGTGGATTGGGTTGAGGGATACTATGCATCAACCGTTGTTATTAAGCCTCGCTGTGTAATATCAGGTCAGCAGAGAGATGATTGTCTTGAGTGTACCGAACGCAGATATGTAACGATACCGGCTAACGGACAGCACGAATGGCAGGAAACAACAAGAACAGAGCCAACCTGTACATCTGTTGGAACCATTTTCTATGCCTGTGCAAACTGTACTTTAACGAAATCCGAGTCTATAGAGGCTTTGGGTCACGAGTATGTTGCCGGTGACAGCGTACAGCCTACCTGTACAACTGCCGGATATGAAAACCAAAAATGTACACGCTGCGGCGGTGCGGATAACAAAATAATTCCTGCAACAGGTCATACTGCAGATTCACTGAACTATACGATTATTTCTTCAGAAACATGTACTGAGGATGGCGAGGCTGAGTCTGTATGCTCTGTATGCGGTGAGTCCTTTTCCATAATTCTTGAAAAGCTGGGACATAATATGGAAAATGTGGTTGTTCCTATCGAGGAGGAGCCGGGGCATTCCATGTCTACTCCAACCTGTACCAGATGCGGTCAGACCGAGCCAGGTACAAAAATACATGATGAATGGCTTGAGGGCTATTACACCTCTGATGTAACGGTTAAGGGAACCTGTACAATTCCCGAGGTAACACGCGATACCTGTACCATTTGCAATACAACAAGAACCCAAAGAGGAGAGGCAAATGGACATAAATATTCCTATACAAAGACGCAGAACAACGGCACCTTGGTATATACTTGTTCCGTTTGTAATAATGAGGAAACAATGCTGCCGAGTGCGATTGCTACAACCTTCCAGATACATATTAATCAGAATACCGGTGATTCCACTTACGGTTACCGCTACGATTTGAATGGTGACGGAATTATCAATGCAAAGGATTATTATCTGATTAACAAGGCTGTTCAAAAGGCAAAGCTGTCAGTGTAATGTGATTTCAAAAGAAGGTTACAATTTTGTAACCTTCTTCTTAATTTATATAATGCTATTTACTTTATTTATAATTTATATTATTATAATAAAGAAAAATTATATACGGAGGAATTCCAATTATGAGTGTTGCATATAAAAGGATTTTGCTTAAACTGAGCGGGGAGGTGCTTGCCGGAGCTAAGGGTACCGGTATTGATACCGAAACTGTGCTGACAATCTGCAAATCTGTTAAGGAAGTTGCAGATCTGGGTGTCGAGGTTGGTATTGTTGTCGGCGGCGGCAACTTCTGGCGAGGCAGAACAAGCGAGCATATGGACCGCACAAGAGCTGACCATATCGGTATGCTTGCCACTGCAATGAATTCACTTGCACTGTGTGATGCCCTTGAGCAATTGGGTGCGGATGTTCGTGTACAGACCGCTATTGAAATGCGTCAGATTGCCGAGCCATATATCAGAAACAAGGCTATTCGCCATTTCGAAAAGGGCAGAATTGTTATTTTCGGCTGCGGTACAGGCTCACCATTCTTCTCAACAGATACGGCTGCAGCATTAAGAGCGGTTGAGATTAACGCTGATGTGCTTCTTAAAGCTACAAATGTTGACGGCGTATACGATAAAGACCCTAATAAATTTGATGATGCAGTTAAATTTGGAGAAGTTAAGTTCAGAGAGGTTCTTGCCCGTGATATTAAGGTTATGGACTCAACTGCATTTTCTCTGTGCAAGGATAATGATTTGTCTATTCTTGTATTTGATTTAACAGATCCTAACAATATTGTTCGAGCTGTTTCCGGTGAGGAAATCGGAACATTGGTAAAAAATTAATTTAGAGAGGTAATAATTATGGATTCAGTATTTGCAAAAACAAAAGAAAAGATGGAAAAATGTCTGACTGCTCTTGAAAGAGATTTTTCAGCAATCAGAGCAGGAAGAGCAAATCCGGCTGTGCTGGATAAGGTAATGGTTGATTATTACGGCGTGCCTACGCCTGTTAATCAGATGGCAGCAATCAGTGTTCCTGAGGCAAGACTGCTTGTTGTTCAGCCTTGGGATGCTTCAACAATCAAAGAAATTGAAAAGGCTATTAATACCGCCGATATCGGTATCAATCCGCAGAATGATGGTAAGGTTATCAGATTAAGCTTCCCACAGCTTACAGAGGAGCATCGTAAAAATCTTCAGAAGGATATTGCGAAGAGAGGCGAGGAAGCAAAGGTTGCAATCAGAAATGTACGCCGTGATGCTATGGATGATATCAAAAAGCTGAAGAAGGATAACGAAATCACTGAGGATGATCAAAAGACCGGTGAGAAGAAGCTTCAGGATATTACAGATGATTTTATCAAGCAGTCAGAGGCAATTACGAAAAAGAAAGAAGAAGAGGTTCTTTCTCTGTAATTTTGAAATGACTTATTTTCAGGGTGACCGAATGCGTCACCCTATAACTGTATTAAGGAGGTGCTTTTTTGGCGCTTTTTAATAAAAAAAATGATGATACTTTATCATTTGATGTGCTTCCCGAGCATATAGGAATTATAATGGACGGCAACGGTCGCTGGGCAAAAAAAAGAGGCTTGCCCAGAACTGCAGGTCATAAGGCAGGCGCAAATGTTTTCAGAACCATAAGTAAAGAATGTGAGCGTCTTGGTATTGAGAATGTTACCTTCTATGCCTTTTCTACAGAAAACTGGAAAAGACCGAAGGAAGAGGTTGACGCTCTTATGAAGCTGTTTATGGATTATCTGCTTGAAGCAAAGAGTGATATGACCCAGGCAGGTAACAGCAAAATCAAATTTATCGGTGAGCGTGAGGGCATATCTCAAAATCTGCTTGATCTTATGGATGAGGCGGAGGCGGAAACGGCATCCCATACAGGCACTACCGTTAATCTCGCTATCAACTATGGCGGCAGACAGGAAATTGTTTCTGCAGTGAATAAGCTGATTGGTGAGGGTGAAAAGACGATTACAGAGGATGATATCTCTGAAATGATTTATACCGTTCCGGATTGTGATTTGATTATAAGACCAAGCGGAGAACAGCGCCTTTCAAACTTCCTGCTGTGGCAGGCTGCTTACAGCGAGTTTTGGTACAGTGATGTACTTTGGCCTGATTTTAAGATTGATGACTTGCATCAGGCTTTACGTGAATTTGAAAAAAGAAATCGCCGTTTCGGCGGATAAAAGAACAAGGAGAATTTCGATGAAACAGAGAGTGATTACAGCTGTTTGCTTACTGGCTATACTGGCTTTGGTGGTATGGCAGATTAATACACCTGTACTTGTTATTGTTGTTGCTTTTTTGTCTGCAGTAGCAAGCGGAGAAATTATGAAATGTGCCAATGTGCAGAATACATTCATAAAGGTTGTGGGAATGATTTTTTCAGCCTGCACTCCTTTTTTCGCAAGTGCAAAGGCGCTTGTGCCGTGGGTTGGTGCAGATACCTGGAGTGTAGTCATTGATTATGTTCCGAACATTGTATATGTTATTGCGCTTTGTCTTGTGTTTCTGCTGGCAATGCTCAAGGGCTATGCCTTCACGACCTTTGAGGATGTGACAGTGTCGGTGTTCGCAAGCGTTGCTGTACCATATGGATTTTCCATTTTTATCAGACTCCGTGATATGTATGATAATGCACAGTTTGGCGTTTATCTTATCTTCTTTGCTTTAATCTGTGCCTTGGCTACGGACTCAGGTGCGCAGCTTACAGGTATGGCATTCGGCAAGCACAAAATGTCTCCGAATATCTCTCCTAAAAAAACAGTTGAGGGTGCATTCGGCGGAATCATATTCAGCCTGATACTGAACGCTGTTGCGATTGTGATTTATAACAAGGTGGCTGATGTTGCACTCAGCAAGTCAATGATTACAGTGCTGCTTGTTGCCTGCCTGCCAATTTCGTTTATGGGTATGATGGGAGATCTTTCTGCTTCCGTATTAAAAAGAAACTTTGGTGTAAAGGATTTCGGAAAGATATTTCCGGGCCACGGCGGTGTAATGGACAGAATGGATTCCTCCTTGTTTACATTGCCTTGCACATTCGCATTGGCATTAATTACAAAAAATATTCTTTAAGGTGATACGATGAAGCATATTTCACTTTTAGGCTCTACAGGCTCAATCGGCACACAGAGCCTTGATGTTTGCAGAATGCATGGATACAGTGTAAAATGTCTTTCTGCAAATTCCCGTGTAGATATAATTGAAAATCAGGTTCGTGAATTCAAACCGGAGCTTGTGTGTATGATGAATGAAGCATCTGCAAAAGAGCTCAGAGAAAAAATTAAGGATACCGCCACAAGAGTAGTGTCAGGTATGGACGGACTGATTGAATGTGCTGTGTACGAAGGTGCGGATACAGTGCTCAATTCTGTTGTAGGTATGGTTGGACTTCAGCCCACATTGGAAGCAATTAAGGCAAAAAAAACAATTGCCCTTGCAAATAAAGAAACCTTGGTGGCAGGCGGTCACTTGGTTACTAATCTTGCTAAAAAAATGGGTGTTGATATACTTCCTGTTGACAGTGAACACTCCGCAATCTTTCAGGCTATGCAGGGTATGCCTGATAAAAAGGCAATTAAAAAAATAATCTTAACAGCCTCCGGAGGACCGTTCTTTAATAAGACTCTGGATGAGATTGAAAATGTTACAGCTGCAGATGCATTGAAGCATCCCAACTGGAATATGGGCGCAAAAATTACCATCGACTCTGCTACAATGATGAATAAGGGACTTGAATTTATTGAGGCGAAATGGCTGTTTGATATGCCCAATGACGATATCGAAATTGTTGTGCATAGGGAATCTGTTGTGCATTCTGCAATTGTTTATCAGGATAATTCCATGATTGCGCAGCTTGGTGTTCCTGATATGAGAATTCCGATTCAGTATGCACTGACTTATCCCCAGCGAGAGCCAAGTCCTGTTGCGGAGCTGTCACTTGCTGATTATGGAAAGCTGACATTTTTTGAGCCGGATTATGATACCTTTAAATGCATCAATGTGTGCAAAAATGCAATTGCAATGGGCGGACTTCATCCTGCAGCTGCCAATGGTGCAAATGAGGAAAGTGTAAAGCTGTTTCTTAACGGCAAAATTAAATTTACAGATATTGCATATCTTAATAATGAGGCAATGCTGAATGCCTCTGATAAAAAAGATTTCACTCTTGATGATGTTCTTGAAACAGACAGAGCGGCAAGAGAATATGTTATTGAGGCGGTTAAGTGAGTATAAGTTCTATTTGGAATACGGTTTATCCGATTATTATTGCAGTATTATTTTTTGAGCTGATCATCATTATTCATGAGGGCGGTCATTATGTAGCTGCAAGACTAATGAAAATTAAGGTGAACGAATTCTCTGTTGGTATGGGACCAAAGGTGTTTCAGTTTGAACGGAAGGGTACGAAGTATTCTCTTCGCTGGATACTGTTTGGCGGATATTGCGCAATGGAGGGCGAGAATACCGAAAGCAAGGATGAAAATGCTTTTATAAATAAAAAGGTTAGGCAAAGAATTTTTGTTGTTGTAGCCGGCGCCGTTATGAATTTAATATTGGGCTTTATCATTGTTCTTGTCATTGTTTCAAATCAAAATTTGGTTGGCACAACGAAAATTGCCAGATTTGAGGATGGTGCTGTCAGCAGTCAGTATGGCTTGCAGGCAGGCGATGAAATAAAGAGTATTGACGGAATGCGTATATATACTACAAACGATATTTCTACTGCCTTTTCACGCAGTGCCGATGATACGGTGGATATGGTTGTTATGCGTGACGGCAGCGAGGAAAGCTTGACGGTTACCTTTGGTACAGAGGAGTACGAGGGCAAGCAGTATATCGAAATGGATTTTTGGATGCTGGGTACTGAAAAAACAATTCCCGATGTATTAAAGCAAACCTGCAAGGAATTTGTATCCTATGCCCGTATGGTGTTTTTATCTGTTCATGATTTGCTTACAGGACGATACGGTGTTTCGGATATAAGCGGTCCGGTTGGTGCTGTGTCCGTTGTATCAACGGCGGTCAAGACCTCCTCTTATTCCATGCTCAAGATTATGGCACTTCTCACAATTAACGTCGGTTTGTTTAACCTATTTCCGATTCCGGCGCTTGACGGCTGGCGGATGTTTGTACTTCTTGGTGAGGGTATCACCAGAAAAAAACTGCCTCAAAAAGCAGAATATTTAATCAATGCAATCGGTTTGGTGCTTTTACTGGGGCTGATGTGCATTGTAACCTTTAGTGATGTAACAAAACTATTTTAACAGGTGATTTTGATGGATAGACGAGTTAGTAAAAAAATAAAGCTTGGCAATACCTATATCGGCGGTGACAGCGATATACTTGTTCAAAGTATGCTCAATGTTCCTGCAAGTGATATTGACGGTTCTGTGGCACAGGCAAAGGAGCTTGCAGCAGCAGGCTGTCAGGTTATCCGATTTGCCATTCCGAATGAAGATGCACTTGCTCTGGTAGAGCCGATAAAAAATGCAGTGGATGTACCCCTTGTAGCGGATATCCATTTTGATTATAAGCTGGCACTTGGTGCTGCTGAAAGAGGTATTGATAAAATCAGAATTAACCCGGGAAATATTGGTGATGAATCAAGGGTTAAGGCTGTTGCTGATATGTGCAGGGCAAAGAATATTCCAATCCGAATCGGTGTTAATTCCGGCTCTTTGGAAAAGGAAATTCTGGCTAAGTATGGCTCTCCGACACCTGAGGCGATGGTAGAGTCAGCTATGTATCACGCACAGCTTCTGGAAAAATATGATTTTGATGATATCGTTATTTCTATTAAATCATCAAATGTTGAAACAATGATAAAAGCCTATGAGCTGGCGGCACAGCGCTGCAGTTATCCTCTGCATCTTGGTGTTACTGAGGCAGGTACTGAGCGTATGGGTATTATCAAATCTGCTGTGGGTATCGGCTCTCTGCTGACCCACGGAATCGGTGATACCATTCGTGTCAGCCTGACAGATGCACCTGTTAAAGAGGTATTTGCTGCCTTTGATATTTTAAAGGCAGTGGGGCTTAAAAAGGATAGTCCCTATTTGATTTCCTGTCCGACCTGCGGAAGAACCAGAATTGATTTGGTTGGTCTTGCCAAGCAGGTTGAGGACAAGCTGAGGGACTGCAGAAAACCTATCAAGGTAGCAGTTATGGGCTGTATCGTCAATGGCCCGGGAGAAGCCAAGGAAGCAGATATAGGCATTGCCGGTGGTGACGGCTGTGGTCTTATCTTCAAAAAGGGTGAGATTCTCCGAAAGGTTGACGAAAAGGATTTACTTCAAGAATTAATGAAAGAAATTGAGAAATTATAATGAACACATTTTCAGGCTATTTTTCAAATTACATAGACAGCGATACGATGGCTGTTTTAGGCAATGGTGAGATAAATGCTTTAACCATTTCAAGAGCCTCCCGTTCTGTAACCATCGGCATATTCTTTGACAGCTTTGTACATTACAGCGTCGTGCAAAGTGCAGAAAATCAGATTGCTAAGGCTATGGAGCTTAATAAAGCAGTAATCAATCCGAGATTTCCTAAATCAGAATTTAATATATCAAATATAGAAAGTATACTGCAGTATATCAAGCGTCATAATTCAGTGGTCAATGGCTTCTTTGACGGCGCAGAGGCAGAGCTCGAGGATAAGACGGTTACTGTTTTCTTAAAGCGCGGCGGCAAGGATGTGCTGGAGGCACAGGGCATTGATAAGGTGATATCTAAAGAACTGCTTGACCTTTTTGGTGTGGATTATGATGTTTCTTTGTTAGAGGTTCAGGCGTTTGATATAGAGCTGGCTGTTAAAGAGGCTGTTGCGAAAAAGCAAAAGGCTGAGGAGCAGAAGCGTGAGGAAATTAAGAAAAATGTTGTCCACGAGATTTGGGATGAGCTTCCGCTCTATAAGGATACTGTTAAAAATATTTACGGCAAAGCATTGCGTGAAAAGCCTATCAGCATAAAGGATGTGTCAGCTGACGCCGGATATATTACAGTCTGGGGCGATGTCCTTAAAACGGAGGACAGAGATACAAAACGCGGTACCAGCAAAATATTTAATTTTGATATCAGTGATTATACTTCATCCATTACTGTTAAAATGTTCGAGGACAAGCGTATCATTGAACCTTTGATGGAAAAGCTGAAGGAAGCCGGAACTGTTATTATCAGCGGCGGTTATCAGTTTGATACCTTCTCAAATCAATATGTTCTGAGACCGAGCTCCATATCCAGTGTAGCTAAGGTTGAAAAAATGGACACTGCTGAGGAGAAGCGCGTGGAGCTGCATCTCCATACATCTTTAAGTGAAATGGATGGTATATCCTCTCCGAGTGCCTTGGTTAACCGCGCGGTTAAGTGGGGGCATAAGGCAATTGCCGTTACGGATCACGGCGTTGTTCAGGCTCTGCCGGAAGCGTATAATAAGGTAAAGGGAAAAATTAAGCTTATTCTCGGTATGGAGGGTTATTTGGTTGATGATGCAAAATATCCCGATTTTATGAATTTAAAGCTGAAACAGTTTAAACGGCATCATATTATCCTTCTTGTTAAAGAGGATACATCGCTGGATGAATCTATTCCGAAAGAGGAGCGCAAATACGGCAGAAAGAATTTGTACGAGCTGATTTCCTCTTCTAATATAAAGACATTTAAGTCACGTCCCCTTATTCCTAAAAGTATGCTTGCCAAAAAGCGTGACGGCTTGATTATCGGCTCTGCCTGTGAGCAGGGTGAGGTTTATCAGGCAATCCTGAATGGAGCAGGTGACGACGAGCTGCTGGAGCTTGCAGCCTTTTATGATTATCTTGAAATTCAGCCGAACGGCAATAATGCATTTATGATTCGGTCCACCAAGGAGCTTCACGAAAATATACACAGCGACGAGGATTTAATCAATATAAATAAAAAAATTATAAGTCTTGCAGATACGTTGAATAAGCCTGTTGTTGCCACGGGTGACGTTCATTTCCTTGATGAAAAGGATGCACGCTTCAGAGCAATCATTATGGCGTCAAAGGGCTTTGATGATGCTGACCAGCAAGCACCATTATATTTTAAAACAACGGACGAAATGCTGGCTGACTTTGCATGGGCAGGGGACAGAGCAAAGGAATTTGTCATTGATAATCCCAATAAAATTGCAGATTCGGTTATGGATAATATTCCGCCTATTCCGCCGGGAACCTTTCAGCCTCATATTGACGGTGCGAACGAAGAGCTGACGGAAAAGTGCTGGAATATGGCAAAGGATCTCTATGGTGATCCTGTACCGCAGTATGTTGCCGACAGATTGCAGCGTGAGCTTGACTCCATTATCGGTCACGGCTTTGGTGTGCTTTATGTTATTGCCAAGCGACTTGTTGAGGAGAGTGAGCGAAATGGTTACCTTGTTGGCTCACGTGGTTCTGTAGGTTCATCACTGGCAGCACATATGGGTGGTATATCTGAGGTTAATCCTCTTGCCCCGCATTATTACTGCAAAAAGTGTAAGCACAGTGAATTTTTCCTGCAGGGTGAATATGGCTCAGGCTTTGATTTGCCTCCGAAGGATTGTCCGAACTGCGGAATTCCGATGAAGCGTGACGGACACGAAATTCCTTTTGAAACCTTCCTTGGCTTTGATGGCGATAAAGAGCCTGATATTGATCTTAATTTCTCCGGTGAATACCAGTCACGCTCACATAGATATACAGAGGAATTATTCGGTAAAGAGTATGTGTTCAAGGCAGGTACTATGGCTACTGTTGCCGATAAAACTGCCTATGGATATGTAATGAAATATCTTGATGAACGCGGTCTGCTTGCCTCTACACCAAAGGCAGAGATTGACAGATTGACTGTAGGCTGCACAGGTATTAAACGAACAACAGGTCAGCACCCGGGCGGAATGGTTGTTGTGCCTGATAAATATACTGTTGAGGATTTTACACCGATTCAGTATCCCTCAAATGATGAAAAAAAGGGTACATACACAACCCACTTTGACTTTAAAAATTCACTTCATGATACCTTGTTAAAGCTTGATGAGCTGGGTCATGATAATCCGACACTTTATAAATATCTCGAGGATTCAACAGGTATTCCTGTAATGGATGTTGATTTGTCAGACCCTAAGCTGTATCAGCTGATTACTTCCACCGATCCAATCGGTGTGTCACCTGAGGATATTGATTGTCAGACAGGTACACTTGCCATTCCTGAAATGGGTACACCTTTTGTAATCGGTATGCTGCTGGAGGCACAGCCTAAAACCTTTGCCGACCTGCTTCAGATTTCAGGTCTGTCTCACGGAACGGATGTTTGGCTGGGCAATGCGCAGGAGCTTATCAAACAGGGTACTTGCACCATTTCTGATGTTATCGGATGCCGTGATGATATTATGACACACTTGATTCACGTTGCAGAGGATTACGAAAGAAAAACAGGCAAGGAATCACCGCTGAGCAAAAAGGATTGCTTTAAAATTATGGAGTATACCCGTAAGGGTAAAGCACCAAAGGAATTGCCTCCTTATGAGGATGCTATGAAAACCATCGGTGTTGAGCAGTGGTATATTGATTCCTGCTATAAGATAAAATATATGTTCCCTAAGGCTCATGCAGCGGCTTATGTTATTGCGGCACTGCGCCTTGCGTGGTACAAAATATATCATCCTATTCATTTTTACTCTGCATACTTTACGGTTCGCGGCGGTGCGATTGATGCTGTTGCCGCAGTTGAGGGTAAGGCAGCTGTTAAGCAAAAAATGGCTGAATACCAGGAAAAGAGAAAAAATGGTTCTGTTACAGCTAAGGATGATTCAACCTATGTTGTTAATCAGATTGTTATTGAAATGCTGGCACGCGGTATAGAGTTTCTGCCCGTTGATATCTATAAATCCGATGCAAGGGTTTATAGAATAGAAGAAGGAAAGATAAGGCTTCCCTTCGGTGCGATTGACGGTATCGGAGAAAATGCTGCAAAGGCCATTGCTGCTGCAAAGGATGACGGTAACGGTGAATTTATGAGTTATGACGATTTGATGGCAAGAGCCGGTATAGGCAGAAGCGTTGTGGATTCTCTTAAAGAAGCGGGCGCGCTTGGTGATATGCCTGAAAGCAATCAGATATCACTGTTTTAATAAAGTATAATTATATTTTGCTTGACATATTTACATTAGTATGGTAGCATATTACCACTCTACTACACTAAAGCAAAATAGGGAGAACTTATCGTTATGAAAAGATATTCAAAGCTGACTCCTCAGGGCAGCCGTGATTTGCTGTTTGAGGAATGTGATGACAGAAGACGTGTGGAAACAACACTCTCTGATTTATTTAAAGAAAATAATTACCGTAAGGTTATGACGCCGACTATGGAATTCTTTGATGTTTTCAAGAGCGATAACCTTGGTATTGAAGCTGAGGAAATGTATAAGCTCAGTGATAATCAGGGCAGAACGACTGTCCTTCGCCCTGATAATACAGCACCGATTGCACGTTTGGTTGCTACAAGATTATCTGATGAGGACTTTCCGGTAAGATTATATTATAATCAAAATGTTTTTGTACGTAATAAGCAGCTTGCCGGCAGAACAGATGAAATTGAGCAAAGCGGTATTGAATTTATCGGTGACGGCAGTATGGAGGCGGATATTGAGGTTATCTCCATGGCACTTGAGGCACTTAAAAGAAATGATGTAAATTCCTTTAAGGTAGAGCTGTGTCACGCAGGCTTCTTTAACGCAATTCTGAATAAGCTTGATGTCAATGCCTCTCAAAAGGCAGATATATGCAGCTTTATTGAGGGCAAGAATTATTCTGCACTTGGTGATATGCTGGATAAAATGGGCGACAGTACAGAGGCGGCTGTTATCAAAAAGCTTCCGAGACTCTTCGGCGGTGCAGAGGTTATTGATGAGGCAAAGTCTCTTTATACCGATGATGAAGCGAATGAAGCCCTTGATTATCTGAGACAGGTATATGAAAAGCTCTGTGCACTTGGATTTGAAAAGGATATTCTGATTGACCTTGGTTTGGTAAACAGAAGTAATTATTATACAGGCGTTATTTTCAGAGGCTATGCTCAGGGCAGCGGTGTAACCATTCTTTCCGGCGGACGATATGATAATCTTATATCCGAGTTTGGTATGGATGCACCGGCTATAGGCTTTGCTGTAGATGTTACGGCGCTTTGTGATGTAATGCGTGATGAAATTAATATTGACAGACCTTTGCGCATTGCACTTACTAAGGGCAGACTGGAAAAATCCTCTGTGTCCTTATTTAAAACAATGGGGCTTGATACGGCAGAGCTTGAAAATAAGGGCAGAAGATTAATTTTGCCTGTGGGCGATTATGAGGCTGTTTTATCAAAAGCACCTGATGTTATTACCTATGTGGAGCATGGTGTCTGCGATATCGGTGTTGTTGGCAAGGATACAATTGCTGAGCATGGAAACAGCTTTTATGAGGTGATCGACCTTAATATAGGAAAATGCCGTTTCGCATTGGCTTGTCCCAAGGGTACGGATTTCTTCTCGGGCTACAAGCGTAAGGTCGTTGCCAGCAAGTATCCTAAGGTTGCCAGGGAATATTTCAAATCCAAGGGAATGGATGTTGATATTATTAAGATTGAGGGCAGTGTGGAGCTTGCTCCGCTTCTGGGTCTTGCAGACGGTATTGTGGATATTGTGGAAACAGGCTCAACCCTTAAGGAAAACGGCCTTGAGGTGGTTGATACCATAATGCCGATTTCCGCAAGAGTGATTGTTAATATGGCTTCTATGAAGCTTCGCAAGGACGAGATTGAGCAGTTCTTAAACGATTTAGAGCTGGCATCCAAGGTGTGAGGGATTGAATATGAAAATTACAAAAGCAAACGGCAAGGCTGAATATGCCTTGATTGATACTTTAAAAAAGCGTGCGGGCGAAACCGACGCAAAAATTGTTGAGATTGTAACCAATATCATTAATGCGGTTAAAGAGCAGGGGGACGAGGCAGTACGTGAATTTACGGTACGCTTTGACGGCTCTGTACCAAAGAGAACCGTGATTGAAAAGGAAGAGCTCAACGCTTACCTTGATATGGTGGACGATGATTTTAAAACGGCTTTAATAAATGCGAAGGAAAATATTTTTAATTTCCATCAGCGTCAGGCACAGCAGTCCTGGCTCAGAACGGAGGAAAACGGTGTGATTATGGGTCAGCGTGTGCGTGGACTCCACAGGGTTGGTATCTATGTTCCCGGCGGCACAGCTGCGTATCCGTCCTCTGTTTTGATGAACGCAATTCCTGCTAAAATTGCAGGTGTTAAGGAAATTATAATGGTTACCCCTCCGTCTAAGGATGGCAGTCCTAACCCTGATATAATGGCTGCTGCTGCAGTTGCAGGAGTTGATAAGGTATTCTTAGTTGGCGGTGCACAGGCAGTTGCCGCACTTGCCTATGGAACAGAGAAAATTCCTAAGGTTGATAAAATTGTGGGACCGGGTAATATATTTGTTGCTACTGCAAAGAAGCTGCTTTACGGCGTGGTTGATATTGATATGGTAGCAGGGCCTTCGGAAATTCTTATTGTTGCAGATAAATCTGCAAAGCCTGCATTCCTTGCTGCAGATCTTATGAGTCAGGCAGAGCATGATAAGCTGGCATCTGCCATTCTGCTGACTACCTCCGGCGATATTGCAAGAGCAACTGCCAGAGAAATTGACAGGCAGATAAAGTATCTTGAAAGACAGGAAATTATTGAGGCATCACTGAATAATTTCGGTGAAATTATTGTATGTGAGGATTTGGATCAGGCTATTGAATTTGCCAATGAGCTGGCACCTGAACATTTGGAAATGTGTGTTGAGGAGCCATTAAAATATATCGGCAGACTTGACAATGCCGGCTCCGTATTTCTCGGTAACTATTCCCCTGAACCCCTTGGAGATTACTACGCAGGTCCTAACCACGTGCTTCCGACAAGCGGTACAGCCAGATTCTTTTCACCATTGTCTGTTGACAGCTTTATTAAGAAAAGCTCCTTTATTTACTATACAGAGAATGAACTGAAAAATGCCAAGGACGATATTGTTAAACTTGCAGATACCGAGGGCTTAACCGCTCATGCAAATTCCATTAAGGTTAGATTTGAATAATGAGCAGGGGAAGAGGCAAACAGCATTCACCGCTGGTAAGCTTAGTCATTATCTTTGTGGTTTTGCTGGCAATTGTTTTTGCCAGAGTTGGCGGCAATCAGCCGTCAGTATCTGATAAAAAGGTGTCCGGCAATGGCAATCTGCTGGTTGTGCATTATCTGGATATCGGGCAGGGTGACTGTGAGTTTATAGAGCTGCCGGATAATAGGTGTATGCTTATAGATGCTGCAACTGCTGATTATAGCGATAAAATTGTCAGTACCATAAGTGATTTAGGCTACTCCTCCATTGACTATTTGGTTGCTACCCATCCTCATGCCGACCATATCGGCGGTATGCGCATGGTAATTGAAACCTTTGATATCGGAGAAATTTATATGCCTAAGGCTGTGTCCAATACCAAGACATATGAAAATGTATTAGAGACTATACAGTCGAAAGGCTTGTCCATCCATACTGCTAAGGCGGGAAAAGAAATTTTCTCCAATGATGCACTGGAAATTCAGCTTCTTGCTCCTGTCTCTGAGAATTACAGCGATACAAATAATTATTCTGCCGTTGTAAAAATTACTTATGGTGCAAATTCCTTTTTATTTACAGGCGATGCAGAGAAGCTTGCCGAGGATGAAATGCTGACAGAGTATTATGATGAGCTTGACAGTGATGTGCTGAAAGCAGGGCATCACGGCAGCAGATATTCGTCAAGCCAAGAATTTTTGGAGGCGGTTACACCGGAATATGCAGTAATCTCCTGTGGTAATGATAACAGCTACGGGCATCCGCATAAGGAAGCACTAAACCGGCTGTCTGATGCAGGGTGCGAGGTTTTGCGTACGGATGAGCTGGGAGATATTACAATTGCCTGTGATGGCAATGACGGCTTTGATATAAGCTATGATGGAGTGTAGATGTGCTATGACCTGGATTGTTGATAGAATTGAGAATGGTATTGCTGTTTGTGAAATTGCCGATGGAAAAACAATTGATGTTCCTGTTACGGCACTTCCGGCTGATATAAAAGAGGGCGATGTCATAACCCTCTCCTATAATGCGGAAGAAGCGGCAAAACGTAAAGAGAGAATAAATAATTTAATGAATCGTCTTTTTGAGGACTGAGGTATAAAAATGAGAACTGCTAAGATTGAAAGAAATACAAAAGAAACCCAAATTACAGTGGAGCTGAATCTTGACGGCGGTGCTGTTGAGATTTCTACTGGTATCGGATTTTTTGACCATATGCTTACTGCTTTCGGTGTTCACGGCGGCTTTGGATTAAAGGTTAACGTTACAGGTGACTTGGAGGTGGATACCCATCATACTGTGGAGGATACAGGTATTGCACTGGGTATGGCATTTAAAGAGGCATTAGGCGATATGAGCGGCATAGTGCGCTACGGCTCCTTTTCTATTCCTATGGATGAGGCGCTTGCCAATTGTGTGCTTGATATATCCAATCGTCCGTTTCTCGTATTTAAAGCCTCCTTTGAGCAGGAGCTTTGCGGAGAGTATGAGACCTGCGTAACAGAGGAGTTTTTCAGAGCCTTTGCAATGAATGCCTGTATTACACTGCATATCAGTGTGCCTTATGGTGCAAATGCACATCACGAGATTGAAGCAATATTTAAGGCTGTTGCACATGCTATGAAGATTGCTGCGGCAAAAAATGAGGACGGATCCGTTCTTTCAACAAAAGGAGTACTTTAATGATTATTTTTCCTGCTATTGATATTATTGACGGCAAGCCGGTCAGACTTTATAAGGGCGATTTTTCTACTGCTAAGCAGGTTGCTTCCGATGCACTTGAAACTGCAGAAGGCTTTGTGAAAGCAGGCTGCGAGTGGATACATATGGTAGACCTTGACGGCTCGCTGAAAAAGGAGCCTGTCAATGCCGAAACCTTTATTTCCGTTGCTAATGAAACAACGTTAAAGGTGGAGCTTGGCGGCGGTATCCGAACAATGAAGGATATTGATTTTTATGTCAACAAGGGTATCAGCCGTATTATTTTAGGCTCTGTTGCCCTGAAAAATCCACAGCTTGTGGAGGAGGCAGTCAAGGAGTTCGGCGATGCGATTGCTGTTGGGATTGATGCGAAGCAGGGCTATGTTGCTACAGAAGGCTGGGTAGAAGGCAGTGATGTTTATTTCACCGATCTTGCAAAAAAAATGGAATCCGTTGGTGTTAAGACCATTATCTTCACCGATATCGGCAAGGATGGCACCCTTTCAGGTCCGAACCTTGAACAGCTTGTGGAAATTAACAATGCTGTTTCCTGCGATATTACCGCGTCAGGCGGTGTAACCAGCATCGGTGACATTTTAGCCTTGAGGGATAAACAGCTTTACGGCGCAATCTGCGGAAAAAGCATTTATGAGCGTACACTTGATTTAAGAGAAGCTGTGGAGGTTTGCAAATGATTGACGTTGAAAAATATTTTAAAAAGGCAGATTTGCTTCCTGCCATTATTCAGGAGGAGGCAACCGGTGAGGTGTTGATGCTCGCCTATATGAATCGTGAGTCTATGCAAAAAACACTGGAAACAGGCTATACATGGTTTTGGTCACGCTCACGTCAGGAGCTCTGGAATAAGGGCGCAACCTCAGGCCATCTTCAAAAAATCGTATCCATTCACGGCGACTGTGATGACGATACATTATTAATTAAGGTAATTCAAAACGGAGCAGCCTGCCATACCGGCAGCCACTCTTGTTTTTTCAATAAAATTTATAATATATAAATCAGGATTGTGATAGATATGTATTTTGTTCGAGGTAACTACTCGGTGCAGTTATAAATCCGACAACGATTGTGCCGAGTAAAAATTAAATATAATATGTTGTTGGTTGACTGCACCTTATGATTATCTATAATTTAAGGAGTAGTTAATATGAATAAAATAGATTTATATAATTTCTGTAAAGCAGAAGAACGTGTCGCATATATACACGGCTGGGATTTTTCTCATCTCAATAACCGATTTACTGAAGAAACAGACTTGCCTTGGAATTATGATGACATAGTACGATCATATCTTTTACAGGATTATAAGCTGCTTGATATAGATACAGGTGGTGGTGAATACTTATTGTCGTTAAAGCACCCTTTTTCTCTGACAAGTGCAACAGAGGCTTATGCTCCTAATGTTGATTTGTGCAAAAGTGTGTTGCTTCCACTTGGTATTGCATTTAAAAAGGCAAATGATTATTCCAATCTTCCCTTTGACGATAATTCTTTTGATATGATAATAAACCGTCACGGTAACTATAATATTGAAGAACTGTATCGCCTTTTAAAGCATGATGGAATTTTTATTACAGAGCAGGTTGGGGAGAATAATGACAGAGAATTAATAGAGCTTTTGCTTCCTGAGCTTGAGAAACCTATGTCTAAGGGATTGTATTTGGCAGAACAAAAAGAAAGATTTTCAAATTGTTCTTTTGAAATATTGAAATCTGATGAAGCCTATCGACCCATTAAGTTTTTTGATACAGGTGCATTAGTTTGGTTTGCAAGAATTATTCAGTGGGAATTTCCAAATTTCAGTGTAGATGATTGCTTTGACAGACTGCTTGAAGCAGAAAAGATTAAAATAAAAAATGGTTGTATTGAAGGAACAATTCACCGTTATTTATTAGTAGTAAAAAAAGTATAATTATAAAATATAAGGAGTAGTTATGGATTATATCAGAAATGATTATGAGACTATCCTTGCTCGTAAAAGTGCAAAGGAAGAGGGTTCATACACCTGCTATCTGTTTGAGCAGGGTATAGATAAAATTTTAAAGAAGGTTGGCGAGGAGTCAACAGAAATGGTTATTGCCGCGAAGAATGGCGATAAGGATGAAACGGTTGGCGAAATCTGCGATTTGCTTTATCATACCCTTGTTATGATGGTGGATCAGGGTATCACAGTTGAGGATGTTGAAGCTGTTTTGCATAAGCGTGCTGAAAAGGCAGGTAATCTCAAAACATTTCATGTCGTGGATAAGAATTCATAATGTCACATAAGCGATGGATTGTGGCGGATGCTGATAAGGAAAAGGCATCCGTCCTGAGTGAAAAACTGAATATAGACCCGCTTATAGCTTTCCTGCTTGTTTCAAGAGGTATTGATGATGAACTCAGTGCAGCCGGCTTTATGTCCGACTCACCGGCCTACAGCTCTCCGTATTCACTTAAAGATATGGATAAGGCTGTTGCGCGCATCAATACCGCTCTTGATGAGGGAGAGCGTATTTGTATTTATGGCGACTATGACTGCGACGGCGTTACATCAACAGCACTTTTATTCAGCTTTTTTGAAAGCATAGGTGCAGATGTTATCTACTATATTCCCGACAGACTGAATGAAGGCTATGGTATGAATGTAAATGCCATAGATAAAATTAAGTCGCAGGGTACAGATTTAATTGTTACTGTTGATAATGGCATATCCGCAATTGATGAGGCAGAATATATTTATTCCCTTGGTATGGAGCTTGTTGTTACCGACCATCATCAGATAGGTGAAGCTATGCCAAGAGCCGAGGCAGTTGTCAATCCCCATAGGGAGGATAACAATATTACCTTTCGGGATTTTGCAGGTGTTGGTGTTGCCTTCAAATTAGCCTGTGCTATATATGATGGTGATGTTGAGGATATCCTTTTGATGTATGCAGATTTGGTTGCTATAGGAACCATTGGTGATATTGTATCTCTTACAGATGAAAACAGAAGCTTGGTCAAAGCAGGCTTGGCGCTTATCAATGCGGATTCAAGGATAGGAATTGCTGCACTGAGACAGGCGGCAGGTAATTATGATAAAGAGCTGAAATCCGGTGATATTGCCTTTCAGATATGCCCGAGAATTAATGCAGCAGGCAGAATGGATAAGGCGGAAAAGGCTGTCGAGCTTCTTATCTGTGATGACTACGAGGATGCAAAATTTATTGCCGATCAGCTGAATATAGAAAATAATCATCGCCACGAGGTAGAAAATAATATTGTTGATGATGTAATGCAGAAGATTGCTTCGGATGCATTGCTGGCAGATAACAGGGTAATTGTTATTGACGGCGCCAATTATCATCACGGTGTAATCGGTATTGTGGCATCTCATATTGTTTTTGCCTATGGAAAGCCTGTTATCATCATCAGCGTGGATGATGGCTCTGATGAAGGAACCGGCTCGGCAAGAAGCATAGAGGGCTTTAATATTTATAATGCCATTGCCTCTTGCAGTGATTTGTTAACGCATTTCGGCGGACATCCTTTGGCGGCAGGCTTGGGAATAAAGAGCAGTAATATTGATGCGTTCAGGCGCAGAATTAATGATTATGCTGAAAAAGAATATCCGGTTATGCCGGCTGAAACATTAAAGCTTGACTGCAAAATCTCTCCCTTTTATCTTGATGTGGATTTGGCAGATAACTTGCAGCTGCTGGAGCCTTACGGTGCAGATAATCCACAAATTATTTTTGGACTGTATAATATGTCACTGGTGTCGGTTACTCCCATGGGTGACGGCAGGCATATTCGTCTTGATGTTGTCAAAAAGAGAAAAAACTTTAAGGTTGTTAAATTCAGAACTTCACCGGAGGAATTCCCATATTCACCCGGTGATACCATAGATTTGGCTGTTAAGATTTCCAAAAATCTCTATAAGGGGAAATACTATTTATCCATTCAGGCTGTTGAATGCAGAAGGAATGGTGTGAATGATGATAAGTTTTTTGACGAAAAGTCAGATTACGAGCTTTTCAGGCTTGGCAATAAGAATAAAACAGAGCTTTATCCAAACAGAAATGTGTGCTCTGTAATATATAAATATCTCAGACAAAATAAAGGCTATAAGCATTCGGTAGAGGATTTGTACTTTGCCCTTAATCAGGAAATCACATATGGCCAGCTGTGCTTTGCTCTGGATGCCTTTTCAGATGCAGGACTTATCAGCAGAGACGGTCAGATAACCGTAAATCAGGTTGAGGGAAAGGCTGATCTTGAAAATACAAAAACACTTTTAGCCTTGAAGGGAAGGATATAATTGATAGAAACCGATAGAGAATATGATATGAATTATGATGATGGCTTTGATTCCTTTTTTGAAAAAATCAAGGCTTCAAAGCATTATGATGTAGATAAAATTGAAAAGGCATATAATCTGGCATTCAATGCCCATAAAAACCAGCGTCGACGCTCAGGAGAGCCTTATATTATGCATCCTGTTGCCGTTGCAAAAATTCTGTTCAAGCTGGGTATGGATAACGAATGTATTATAGGCGCATTGCTTCATGATGTTGTAGAGGATACAGAATATGACCTGAATTATATCCGTTCTGCTTTCGGTGATGAAGTTGCGCTTTTGGTGGACGGTGTAACCAAGCTTGGTCAAATTCCTCTCTCTACACGTGAGGAGGTTCAGGCAGAAAATATCCGTAAGATGTTCATTGCAATGAATGAGGATATCAGGGTTATCATTATTAAGCTTTGTGACAGACTTCACAATATGCGTACCCTTGAGCATATGCCTGACTATAAGCAGAGAGAAAAAAGTCTGGAAACCCTTGAAATTTATGCCCCGATTGCCCATCGTCTTGGTATTCGTCCCATTAAAGAAGAGCTTGAGGATTTGGCAATTTATTATCTCGACCCCATTGCGTATAAGGAGATTGAGCGCAATCTTTCTATGAAGAAGGAGCAGGGCGAAAAATTCTTAAAGAATATCACATCTCAAATCAGTGAAAAAGTAACACCGATTATGAATAATGTTCAGATTACCTCAAGAGTGAAATCTGTTCACGGCATATTCCGTAAGGTATACATTAAGGGTAAAAACTTTGAACAGATATTTGATATTTATGCAGTCAGAATTATTGTTGATTCTATGATAGATTGTTATAATGCACTGGGTATTGTTCACGATATGTTCAAGCCTCTTCCGGGCAGATTTAAGGACTATATCTCTATGCCTAAGCCCAATATGTATCAGTCCCTTCATACCACGGTTTTGTCAAAGAACGGTGTTCCCTTTGAAATTCAGATACGTACTTGGGATATGCACCGTACTGCCGAATTCGGTATCGCTGCCCACTGGAAATATAAGCTGGGTAAGGGCGGCAAGGATGAAATTGATAATCGTCTTGAGTGGATTCACAGGATGATTGAAAACGGCAATGAGACCGATAATGCCGAGGAGCTTGTATCTACCATTAAGGGCGATTTATCGGCTGAGGAGGTATTTATCTTTACACCGCGGGGTGATGTAAAATCACTTCCAAAGGGTGCTACAGTTATTGACTTTGCGTATGCTATCCATTCAGCTGTAGGCAATAAAATGGTCGGTGCAAAGGTAAACGGCAGAATTGTAAATCTGGATTATAAGGTTAAAACCGGTGAGATTGTTGAGATACTGACCTCTAACCAGCAGGGTAAGGGTCCAAGCCGTGACTGGCTGAATATCGTAACCACCGGTGAAGCCAGAAGTAAAATCCGCTCTTGGTTCAAAAAAGAGAAGCGTGATGAAAATATTGTGCAGGGTAAAAGTGAGGTTGAGCGAGAATTTAAGCGTAACTTCATTCGCTTGGAGCCTGCTGATTATGAGAAGCTGGTTACAAAGATTGCTTTGCGTCAGCATTTTGATAATCTTGAAGATTTTTATGCTGCCGTAGGTTATGGCGGTATTAAGATTTCAAGATTAATGCCGGGTATAAAGGATGAGTATAACCGCAACTGGAGACCTAAGGATAATGTCCAGCCGAAGCCGCCGGCAGCTGCAGAATTTCGTTCCACCTCCAAGAATACAAATGGTATTGTTGTTGAGGGTATAGATAACTGCTTGATTAAAATGGCGAAATGCTGTTCTCCGATTCCGGGTGAAGACATCATCGGTTTTATCAATCGTGGTACCGGCTTAACCATTCATAGACGTGATTGTACAAATGTACCGATTGACCCTGTTCTTTCTCCTGAGCCTGACCGATGGATTAAGGCGCATTGGGACAGTAATGTTAAGGTTGAAGCAAGGTCAACCATAGATGTTTATGCAATTGACCGTGATGGCGTTGTTCTTGATATTACAACAAAAATGGCGGCAGCACATGTGAAAATTCATTCCATAAATGCCCGCCCAATTAATGATGGCAATTGCTTAACAACGATGACTATATCTGTTAACTCCAAGGAGCATTTAGAAAGTATCTCAAAGCTGCTCAAAAAGATTGAGGGCGTTTATCATATTGAAAGAAGTGGCAGTGAATGAAAGCAGTAATACAGCGTGTACAGCACGCAAGTGTAACCATTGATAATGAGTTGGTCAGCTCGGTAAATACAGGATATCTGATTTTGCTGGGTGTAGAGCAGGGTGATACAAAAGCCGATGCTGATAAGCTGGTAAAGAAAATTCCTTATCTGCGTATTTTTGAAGATGAAAATGGCAAAATGAATTTATCCTGTCTTGATGTTGCAGGTGAAATTTTAGTTGTTTCTCAGTTTACATTGTGTGCCGACTGCGCGCACGGCAGACGTCCCAGCTTTATAAATTCAGCACCTCCCGCAGAGGCGAATGCACTGTATGAATACCTTGTTGATGCACTCAGAAAAAGTGGGGTCAAAAAGGTTGATACCGGACGCTTTGGTGCGGATATGAAGGTGGACTTGCTCAATGACGGACCTGTTACAATTATTTTAGACAGTAAGGATTTGAAATAATGTTGAATGTGAAATGTGAAATTTTCGGAAGACTGGATAATAACTGCTATCTGATTACGGATGAGGACAGCGGTAAATCCGCTTTGGTTGACTGTACTGAGGACAGTGCAAAAATGCGTGAATTCATTAAGGATGCCGATTTGGAGTATATTCTTTTAACCCATGGTCATTTTGACCATATCGGTGGCGTTAAGGGCATTAAAGCACTTACAGGTGCAAAGGTTGTTATATCCCGGCAGGATGCACCTATGCTGGGCTCGGGTAAGCTGAGCCTTGCTGCTTTTTGCGGTGAAACGCATCATACAGCTTCTGCGGATATGGAGGTAACAGACGGAGACAGCATCTCCCTGGGCAATAGTCAGATAAGCGTTATAGCGACCCCGGGTCATACCAAGGGCGGTGTGTGCTATATCTGTGATGATAAGCTGTTTTCAGGTGATACCTTGTTTTATTGCAGCTGCGGCAGAACAGATTTTCCCGGCGGCTCATCCATAGAAATACTTGACAGTCTCAAACGAATTGCAAATTTAGAGGGCGACTACACTGTATATGCAGGGCATGACAGGCAGTCCACCCTTGACTTTGAACGAAAAAATAATCCTTATATGAATAGGTAAGATAAATGGTATTAAAGGTAAAGAATCACGAATTCGGTTATGATATGAAAAATCTTTGTACTGTGTTTTTTCCTTATGAAAAAATCAAGGACGATGGTGTTGAAGATATCATTATCGTAACCGAAAGGGCGGATAACCGGCTTGTTGTGGATGCTAAGGTTTACGATAAGTCATTGAAAAGAATACATATAATTGACAGCAGCGAGGATATGGCAACAGCTATGTCCGTTTTGCTTTATTCTGTGCTGCGTGAGCTTTTGGGCTATCAACCGCCCTGGGGCATACTCTTTGGTGTTCGGCCGGCTAAGCTGATGCATAGATTTTGCGAGAAATACGGTGAGGCAGGAGCAAGAAATTATTTTATAAACACCTTCCTTGCGACACCACATAAGACCGATTTGGCAATAGAGGTTATGAAGCATGAAAATAAAATCATTGCACTTTCTCAGCCTGAATCCTTTTCGCTTTATGTATCCATACCATTTTGCCCCAGCCGATGCGCGTACTGCTCCTTCGTGTCTCATTCCATTGAGCGTACCAAACGCCTTATGGAGCCTTATGTTGATTTGCTTTGCAAGGAGCTTGCACGAACGGGAGAAATTGCAAAAGCACTTGGTTTAAGGCTGGAGACAATCTATTTCGGCGGTGGTACACCTACCACCCTTGAAGCACCTCAGCTGACAAAGCTGTTCCATACAATATCAAACAGCTTTGATTTGTCCTCTCTTCGTGAATATACTGTTGAGGCAGGCAGACCCGATACCGTTACCGATGAAAAATTGCTTGCACTGAAAAACGCACAGGTGTCACGTATAAGCATTAATCCTCAAAGCTTTAATGACGAGGTGCTTAATGAAATCGGCAGAAAGCATACCGTGCAGCAGACGATTGACGCTTTTGAGCTGGCAAGAAAAATCGGTTTTGATAATATCAATATGGACCTTATTGCAGGACTGCCAAAGGATAACCTGCACTCCTTTAAATCAGGAATAAATCAAGCAATCTCGCTGGGTGCGGAATCTATTACTGTACATACCTTGGCACTCAAGTCCGCTGCATATATGGTTACACGAGATAATACATTTGATTTGACAGACAGAATAGTTACCTCCGATATGGTGGATTATTCAAATCAATCCTTGTCTGCCGCAGGATATTATCCGTATTATATGTACCGCCAGTCAAAAAGTCTTGGTAATTTAGAAAATGTAGGTTGGTGCAAGCCCGACAAGGATTGCCTCTATAACGTTTATATGATGGATGAAACCCATTCCGTTCTTGCAGTGGGTGCAGGTGCTGTTACGCGTCTTAAAAATCAGGCAACAGGGAAAATTGAACGAATTTATAATTTTAAATATCCCTATGAATATCTGGACAGATTTGATGAACTCCTTGAAAGAAAGAATGGAATAATTAACTTTTATAATGAATATGAATTAATATAGCGTTTTGTATTGCAAAAAAATACACCTTGTAATATAATGATTATAGAGGTGGTTGTTATGGGTATGAGATTTAGTGATGTGTTTAATACATCAGACTTTAATATTAATAATCCGAAGCTTGAGGAAATGCTTAATAAAACCAAGGGTGTTGCTGAAACCTTTGGTAAGAAGAGTGTAGAGCATTGGGAAATCAGCAGAAAAAGAGTCGAGTTTCTGGATACAAAGGCAAAGCTTTCAAAGCTTTACGAAGCCTATGGAAAAAATCAGTACAAAATGCTGAATGGTGCAGCCGTTGATGAAGCAGAGCTTCAAACGCAGGTTGATGAAATCGGCAGACTTGAGGAGAAAAAGGCAGTCTTAACAGATGAAATTGATTTGGCTAAGGCGGAGTTTAATGAATCTGTTATCAATATGGCGCAAAAGACCAAGGAGGCATTTCAGCGTGATTCTGCACCGGCAGAAGAGGTTGAGATAAATCCTTATGATATGTTTGAATCTGACGATGAATAATAAAGATGAATAAAGTAAAGATGTTTAAAGGCAGTGTTTATCCACTGCCTTCTTTGTTTTTATATGGAATTTCAGGCAGTTGAGCCGGTCTCTTTGCCTAAAGAAATATTATAAAATTGGTGATTATGTGAAAAAATCTCTTAAACAAAGATATATGACGTCTGCCTTTATTCTGCTTATTGCAACAGTAATTGTAAAGATTATCAGTGCAGTTTATAAAATTCCTTTAACCGCTTATATAGGTGCTGAGGGACGGGGATATTTTTCTATAGCCTACAACCTTTGCCTTCCGGTTCATGCACTGACTATGGGCGCGTTTCCTTTAGCACTGACGAAGCTGATAAGCAGCTATGAGGCTAAGGGGAATAAGGAAAAAATATATGCACTTCGCCGTGCCTCCAAAAGATTATTTTTTATTGTCGGCGTAATAGGACTTCTGGTTATGCTGGTATTGGCAAAGCCCTATTCGAGTGCAATATCCTCTTCCCCAAAAAGCATTTACACCATTTTAGCCTTAGCCCCGTCTGTGTTCTTTTCTTGCTTAGGTGCCAGCCACAGAGCTTATGCAGAGGGCTTTTTTGATATGAAGGCAACGGCGGTCAGCCAGCTTTTGGAAGCACTGTTTAAAATGGTGTTCGGTCTTTTATTCGCGAGACTTTCTATGTCAGGCTTATATGAATGCTATTTATTAAATAAGCCGGTATTCGGTGTCACCTTGCTTACCGAGCAGGAGGCATTGTCGTTTATATATCCGCTGACCTCGGCTGCTGCCATGCTGGGAACAACCCTCGGAAGCATCGTGGCTTACCTCTTTGCAATGATTTATGCCAAAGCAAAGTATCCGTCAGCAAAGTGCGGCAGGGAGGATGCGAAGCTTGCATACAATGAGCTTCTTGCCTTCAGTGCCTCATTAATCGGTGCAACAGTGATTCAAAGCCTGTCCAATTTTGTTGATACATCAAGCATACAGTATTTTTTGTCGCTGTGCAGTGAACAGGCCTTGTCTGAAAGCTATCATTATTCAGGGAATGATATTTATACATATGTGTTCGGTATTTTTGCCACGATACTTGATTTTAAAAATCTGGTCCCGTCAATCGTTATGGCATTGGGTGTTACAGCTGTTCCTGCCGTGAGCACCGCCTTTGAAAACAGCAGCGGAAGATTTTCCTCCCTTATGTCCAGCATATTAAAATATACGGTTATACTGTCTGTTTTAGGTGGTTTGATTTTGGCTGTGTTTCATAGAGAAATACTTAGTATGTTTTATATCAAATCAAATCCCGATATTGTTGAAAACGGCAGCCAGCTTTTATTTATGATGGGCGTACTTGTGCTGCCCTGCAGTCTTGCCACCACAACAGTATATTGTGCCGGTGCGCTGGGCTTTGCGAAGAATACGATTCTGCCGTTTATCCTTTCAAGCGTGGTTCGTGTTGTGCTGAATTATGTTTTAATCACGAATGATGATGTAAATATTCTCGGTGCTGCTGTGTCAAATTTTGTGGGCTTTCTGATTATTGTTATTATGAATATCATTACAATTTGCAGAAAGACAAAGGCGGAAATTAAGCTAATGCCTGTATTTATTAACCCTGTTGTTTGCGGTGTGCTAGCATATTTCTTAATGGATTATATGAAAGACTCTGCTGAAATCTCTTTTTCTGTTTTCATTTTGCTGATAGTAAGCTGTGTAATCATCTACATATTATTACTGTTTTTTACAAAAACCTTAACGTTTAAGGAAAAATTCGTATAATGAAAATGTAAAATTTTGCTTAATTGCTTGAAATTTTTGATTATTTATAGTATGATGCAGTTAGGCTATCGGTGATCGTAATACGGATATTTTAAAATATTATGCACTGTTGCCCCAAACTAGTTAATCGAAAGAGAGAGGTTTTGATGGCTGTTGATTTTGAAATTAAGGATAAATATGACATCAATGATTTAATTTCAATAGTCGCAAAGCTCAGAGCACCGGGTGGATGCCCCTGGGATATGGCACAGACCCATACTTCAATTAAAAAGAATTTTATTGAAGAAACCTATGAGGTTATTGAGGCTATTAATCAGCAAAGTGTTGAAGGCTTGCGTGAGGAGCTTGGAGATGTACTGCTTCAGGTCGCTCTCCATACTGAAATGGAGAGGGAGCAGGGTAACTTTAACTTTGACGATGTATGCAATGACATCTGTCAAAAGCTTGTTGTCCGCCATCCCCATGTTTTCGACGATGTAAAAGCAAGTAATGAGGCTGAGGCACTTAACAGCTGGGATGCTGCCAAAGCAGCAACCAAAGGCATCAAAAAGCAAAGTCAGGCTATAAGCAGTGTTCCTGTTGAGCTTCCTGCACTTATGCGTGCGCAAAAGGTTCAGCAAAGAGCAAGCAAGTCCGGCTTCGACTGGAATGATATCGGCGGTGCTTTTGATAAGGTATGTGAAGAGGTTAACGAGTTAAAAATTGCTGTCGAACATAGTGATTCTGCTAATATAGAAGAAGAGCTTGGCGATTTGCTTTTTTCCTGTGTAAATGTTTCCCGCTTTGTCGGTGTTGACAGTGAGGAGGCGCTTACCGCTGCAACCAATAAATTTATCAAACGATTTAATATGGTTGAACAGCTGGCAGAGGAAAAGGGTATATCTATGAAGGATACTTCTATTGAAGAGCTTGATTTACTGTGGGATAAAGCAAAAGAAATAATTTCTGATTAATTCAGTAAAACGGAGGAATTTTAAATGAACAAGACAGAACTTGCTGCAGCAGTAGCTGCAAAGGCTAACCTTTCAAAGAAGGACGCAGAGGCTGCAGTAGCAGCAGTATTCGATTCAGTTAAGGAAGCTCTTGCTGATGGTGATAAGGTTGCTCTTATTGGCTTCGGTACTTTCTCAGTTAAAGAGAGAGCAGCTCGTACAGGCTTAAATCCTCGTACTAAGGAAACAATTACAATTCCTGCTGCTAAGGTTCCTGCTTTTAAGGCTGGTTCAGCTCTTAAAGATGCTGTAAAATAAGCAAACGGATTATGTAAGGCACCAAATGGGTACGACCCGTATAGGTGCCTTATATTTTTGTATGGAGTTTTTATGAGATTAGATAAATATTTAAAGGTTTCACGCATTATTAAACGCAGAACAATTGCCAATGAGGCCTGTGACGCCGGCAAGGTTGAGGTCAACGGAAAAATAGCGAGAGCATCCTATGATGTAAAGGTAGGGGATGAAATAAAAATTTCCCTCGGTGCCAATGTCAGAAGCTACAGAGTTCTTGTGGTAACGGAGCACGCATTAAAGGAAGATGCGCAAAAAATGTTTGAACAGATATAATAAATCAAGATTCACCTGCATATTTTTATATCAGGTGATTTTTTTATGAGTAATGAAGCACAGCATATTGAGCATACCGTCAGTGTGGTTGACAGGCGAAGGCTCAGCCTCACCGGTATTACGGATGTTGATGAATTTAATGAGCAGGAAATTCTTGCGGTCTGTGATTTGGGTGAGCTTTCCATTAAGGGTGAGCTTTTGCATATTGAGGAGTTAAGTCTGGAGACGGGACAGCTCTCTATCTCAGGCAAAATAACCTCCCTTACATACAGCGAAAAGCTTAACAGCACATCATTGTTTAAAAGGCTGTTTGGTGGCTGAGTCATTATTTTATGCTGTGTTTGTGGGTGTCGGACTGGGATTTCTGTTTGATATTCTGCGTCTGCCCCGATTGATTTTTAATGACAGGTTCTTTTTTGACTTTTTGTTTTGGATATTATCTGCACTTGTAACCTTTTGCTACTTCCTTATTTTTAATGACGGCAGTATCAGAAGCATTCATCTTATCTGCATTTTAATAGGCTTTCTTTTATTTACCTTTACCCTTGGTTTGGTTACCGGACCCCTGCATATAAAAATTGCAAAAAAGATTAAAATTCGGTTAAAAAGTTTTAAAAAAGTATTGCAAATAATATATAATATATATTATAATATTAAAGATAAATACAGGAAGATATTTCGTAGAAATCCTAAAGGTGGTAAAAATGGCAGGGAAAGCAGGACAGAAGAGCAAAACAATTAAATCATTTGTTTCCAATAAAAAAAATATTCCCATGCTTTTGGCAATTGTTGCACTGGTAATTCTGTTTATCTTTTTCGGAGTTACTATGGTAAATCAGGGTGCAGATATCAGCCGTATGGAACGGCAGAGGGATGAAATTGCATTAAAGGTGGATGCACAGCTGGAAACCAATAAAGAGCTTCAGGCTGTACTTGATAATGAAAATAAGGATGATTACATTGAGCAAAAGGCTCGTGAAAAGGGATATGTAAAATCTGACGAAATTGTTTTTTACGATATTTCTGCCAGTGAATAAATTTAGTAAGACCGAGTTATGGCTCGGTCTTTTTGTATAAGAAATATAAGTATTTACTGTTGGTGAATTAAACTCTAAAATAAATGCTTACAGAGGAGAAATTATGTACTTACAAATGGTGGCACCATGTCTTTTAGGTTTGGAGGGCTTGGTGGCTGATGAATTAAGATTTATGGAGGCAGAGAATGTTTCTGCTGAAAATGGACGTGTGTTTTTTGAGGGAAATGAAAATATGCTTGCAAGAGCAAATATATGCAGCAGATATGCAGAGCGTATATTAATTGTTCTTGACCGATTTAAAGCAGTTACCTTTGAAGAGCTTTTTCAGGGAATAAAGGCGCTTCCGTGGCCTGAGTTTATCGGTGCGTCTGATACCTTCCCGGTTAAAGGGTACAGCATTAATTCGGCACTTCACTCTGTGCCGGACTGCCAAAGCATTATAAAGAAAGCCGTTGTTGAATCTCTTAAAGCTGACTATGGTATTTCCTGGTTTGAGGAGAGCGGGCCTGTTCATCAAATTCAATTTTCGATAATGAAGGATGAGGTCACCATAATGCTTGATACCACCGGCAGGGGACTGCATAAGCGTGGTTACAGACCGGAAGCCAATGATGCGCCGATAAGAGAAACCTTGGCGGCAGCACTTTGCAGTCTTTCCAGACTTCGTCATTATCATACATTGTATGATCCCTGCTGCGGCAGCGGTACAATTCTTATTGAGGGAGCTATGATGGCGCATAATATTGCACCGGGTATAAATCGTAATTTTGAGTGCGACCGCTGGGGCTTTCTGCCTGAAAGCGCTTGGGTGCAGGAGCGTGAGCGCTGTCACGATATTATAAAAACCGATACGGATTTTACAGCCTTCGGAAGTGATATTGATGCACATGCGTTGGAGCTGACTATGGCAAATGCAAAGCGTATTAAGGTGGATAAGTTCTTACGCCTCAGCTGCAGTGATATTAAGGATTTTGCCCCTTCCACTGAAAAGGGAACGCTGGTTACCAATCCTCCATACGGTGAGCGTATGCTGGATATCAGGGAGGCAGAGAAGATTTATAAGGTTATGGGAGAAAAGTTTGTGTCAAAATTCGGATGGAGCTATGGCATTATTTCTCCCGATGAGGAGTTTGAGCGTGTGTTCGGACGTAAGGCAGACAAGCGCCGCAAGCTTTACAACGGTATGATTAAATGTCAGTATTATATGTTTTTCAAATAGTATTGACAACCGCCGATAAGGTGATATAATTATAAAAAAATTTTGGAGATAAGTGCTTATGAATTACAGAGATGCATATGAACAGTGGCTTGGCTTTGCTGATGAGGATACAAAGGCAGAGCTGATGTCCATTACCGATGA
>JAMPGU010000020.1 GCA_023663865.1 Clostridium sp. | reverse complement strand
TGTTGTGCTGGTTGTGTTTGTTGTCATCACCGCTCCGCAGTTGCTGGAAAATTATGCCGGTGACAGAATCAGAGCATGGCTTGATAAGGACTTTGACCCGCAGGGGCTGCGCTGGCAGACAAATAATTCACTTTACGCCATTGGCTCAGGCGGATTGTTTGGAGTTGGTCTCGGTAATTCAAAGCAAAAATATATGTATGTGTCCGAACCGCAGAATGATTTTATTTTTTCTATTGTCTGCGAGGAGCTGGGCTTTGTGGGAGCTGCGATAATTATTGTGCTTTTTGCTGCTCTTGTTGTCAGAGGCTTTGTGATTGCATCCCGCAGTCATGACCGTTTTGGCTCACTTTTGGTAATCGGTGTGGCTGCACAGGTAGGTATTCAGGTAGGCTTAAACATTTTGGTTGTTACGGATACTCTGCCAAATACAGGAATTGCTTTGCCGTTTTTCTCCTATGGTGGTACCTCTCTTATGATGCTGCTGTTCCAGATGGGTGTTGTTCTGTCTGTTTCACGTAAGGCAAGTCAAAAGAAAGTATAACTTATATAAATTAAGATAAATAATTTTTAATGCAGGAAAGGTGATTGAATGAGGATATTATTTGCAACAGGCGGTACAGCAGGTCATATTAATCCGGCACTTGCTGTGGCTTCATATATAAAAGAAAGAAATGCAGATGCAGAAATCTTATTTATCGGCACATCGGATCATATGGAATCCCGTCTTGTTCCGGCAGCCGGCTTTGATTTCAAAACAATAGAAATATCCGGCTTTAAACGTTCCTTTTCACCATCTGCTGTTTCTCATAATATAAAGACAGTTTTCAGATTAATTAAATCATCAGGTGCAAGCCGCAAAATCATTCAGGAATTCAATCCCGATGTTGTTGTTGGCTTTGGCGGCTATGTATCAGGACCGGTGCTGGAAAGTGCGGTTAAGCTGGGCATTCCCACCTGTATACACGAACAGAATGCTTTTCCGGGTATTACCAACAAGACACTTGCTAAGCAGGTAGATAAGGTAATGCTTACTGTTGAGGATGCAAAAAAACATCTTGAACCCAAAAATGAGGTTGCTGTTACAGGGCTTCCTGTGCGAGGAGAGCTTTTAAATGCTGACAGAGCACTGGCAAGAGCAGAGCTTGGTATCCCGGATGATAAATATTTGGTGCTCTCCTTCGGAGGCTCACTGGGCGCAAAGCCGTTAAATGAGGCAATGTATGATATTCTCATTACAAGTGCAGAAACAGGCAGATATTGCCATATTCATTCCGTTGGTACCAACGGCGGTGAATTTCTTGATAAGTTCAGCGAGGCCGGTTTTGTTAACGGTAAAAAAGGAACTGTTGAAGTAAGACAGTACATAGATAATATGGATGTTTGTATGGCAGCTGCGGACTTAGTAATCGGCAGAGCCGGTGCTTCCTCTTTATCTGAGATTGAAGCCATGGGCAAGGCTTCCATTCTGATTCCGTCTCCTTATGTTGCAGAAAATCACCAGTATCATAATGCAATGGCACTGGTTAACCGCAATGCAGGCTTTGTTATTGAAGAAAAGGATTTATCCTCTCATACGCTGTTTGACAAAATCAACGAGCTTCTTGGTGATAAGGATAAGCTGCAGGAGGCTGCGTCAAATGCGAAGGCTATGGCAATTACCGATGCAAGAGAACGTATTTCCTCCATTATTCTTGATTTAGCAAAAAAGTAAATAACAAAAATTTTACCTCTGCATAGTATGTTTTATGACTACTAGCAGAGGTGATTAAATGAATATATTAAAGGTTAATGGGCAAAAGCGATTGGAAGGCGAGGTTACACTTCACGGTGCTAAGAATTCAGCCTTGCCGATTTTATCCGCTACGATACTTATAAAAGGTGTGTCGGTAATACATAATTGTCCCAACCTGAGCGATGTAAATCAGACCCTTGAAATATTGGAAAGCCTTGGCTGCAAAACCACCAGACAGGGCAATACAGTATCCATTGATGCTGCAAATATAACGGATAGCAGAATTGATGAAGCGGTTATGCGTATGATGCGTTCATCCATTCTTTTTTTAGGCTCACTTTTATCCAGATGCGGTGAAGCGTCTATTTATTTGCCGGGTGGATGTGATATAGGTGCAAGACCGATTGACCTGCATATCAAAGCACTAAAACAGCTGGGTGCTGTTATTGTTGAAAACGGCTCTTCCATCTGCTGTAAAAATAAAGGCTTTGTTGGTGACAAGATTGTTTTGCCTTTTTCCAGCGTAGGCGCCACCGAAAATATTATTATTGCCTCGGTAATTTCTAAAGGAACGACAACGATTATCAATGCCGCAAGAGAGCCTGAAATTGTTGATTTAGCGGCCTTTTTAAATAAATGCGGTGCAAGAATTTATGGTGCAGGGGAGTCGGTTATTGAAATTGAAGGTGTTGACTGCTTAACTGCAACAGAGCATAGCATAATGCCTGACAGAATACTCGCCTCCACCTATATGAGTGCCTGTGCCATAACAGGCGGAGATATTATTATAAATGATGTGCGCCCTACAGCACTTGCTCCGGTATTTCCGGTATTCAGTGAAATGGGATGCAAAATTTATCTTGTTGATAATTATATGCGTATCAACGCACCAAACAGACTCCGACGTGTCAGAAACATAAAGACCCTTGAGTTTCCCGGGTTTCCTACCGACTCACAGTCACCGGTTGTTGCGGCTTTGTCAGTAGCTCGAGGTACGTCAGTAGTTAAAGAAAATATATTTGAAAACAGATTCAGGTATGTAAGTGAGCTGAACAGATTTGGCTGTGACATTGAAATAAACGATAAAATAGCCATAATTAATGGTGTCAGAAAGCTGCATGGAGCCAACGTATATGCAACAGATTTGAGAGGCGGAGCAGCCCTTGTGGTTGCTGCACTGGCTGCGGAAGGGGAGTCAGTCATTCATTCCATTGAGCATATTGACAGAGGATATGAAAGTATAGAGAAAAATTTAACTCTGCTTGGTGCGGATATAAAGAGGATAAATTATGAAGAAGAAGGAAACAAAAAAGCGGACTGATAAAAGAAGAACGCAAAATATGACAGATATGAATCTGAATGATTTGGGTCTCGAGCCGCCGAAAATTTACCGAGAATCTCAAAAAAGAATAACCCGGCAGCCTGCAGAAAAAAATACCAAAAATCTAACAAGGCATCAAAAACGGCAGAAGGAAACTGCTAAGCGAAAAAAGAAAAATAAGCTAAGAAAGTTTTTGATTTGGTTTTTGGTTGCAGTAGTACTTCTGGCAGTGGGCGTTGTGCTTTCTCTAACCGTTTTCTTCGGCATTGAAGAGATAACAGTAACAGGTAATGAACGGTACAGCACAGAGGAAGTGCTGGCACAGTGTACCATTGATACAGGTGAAAATCTGTTTTTAGCTGACAGTAAGGCTGCAATAAATATGCTGGAGCAAAATCTTCCATATATATATACTGCAGAAATTCACAGAAAATTACCATCTACACTGGAAATTAATATTACAGAGTGCGAGGCGTCTTATTCTATATCGAATAAGGATAAAACCTATATTCTGCTGGATGATCAGTTTAAAGTTCTTGAAACAGAGGCAAAAAAATCTGCAGGCATCACTATTAAAAGCGCTGAACTCAATGCAGCTATAGCAGGACAGCAGATTGAATTTAAAAATCCGGATATAGGGGAGTGTCTCAAAAAAATAGCAGATGTGATAAAGGAAAATCAATTCACGGAATTTACTTCTATATATAGTAAAAATATAGCGGATAACTATGTTGTGTATGATAAGAGAATAAAGTTTAAGCTTGGTAATTGTGATAATCTCGAAAGCAAGCTTATGCAGGGTTTGACAGCCTGTCAGCAGCTAGATGAATCCAGTCCGAATGCAAAGGGTATAATGACAATTAATGGTGGAAAGCAAATATACTTTACAGAAGAATGAGCGTAAAGAAAACCACTTTTCGCATTATGTGAAAATATATCACAACTGTGCATATTGTATAAATGATAAAAATAATCATTTACAAACTTTGTAAGATATTTTGAAAAATATCATAAAAAAGTATTGCAAAATAATTACAAAACTGTTACAATACAAAATGTAATAATCGTAAAGCGATTTAAAATCTTACATAAGGAGAATTCAAGCATGGGACGTTATGAAATTGATACAGACGATTCAAAGGTAGTACAGATTAAAGTAGTTGGTGTCGGCGGAGGCGGCGGAAACGCTGTAAACCGTATGGTACATTGCAATATTCAGGATGTTGAGTTTGTTGCCGTAAACTCTGATAAGCCGGCACTTGCTAAATCCACAGCAACACATAAAATTCTTATTGGTGAAAAAGTAACAAAGGGTATGGGCGCAGGTGCAAAGCCTGAGATTGGTGCTCGTGCTGCTGAAGAGAGTAAAGAGGCTCTTACAGATGTTCTTACCGGAGCTGATATGGTATTTATCACTGCAGGTATGGGCGGCGGAACAGGTACCGGTGCTGCTCCTTATGTTGCTAAAATTGCTAAGGATATGGGCATCCTTACAGTTGGTGTTGTTACAACACCTTTCGCATTTGAGGGTAAGCGTCGTATGACACAGGCTACTGCCGGTATTGATGAGCTTGCTAAAAATGTGGATTCCATTATGGTTATTCCTAACGAAAGACTTAAAGAAGTTGCTACAGAAAAGATTACACTTCTCAATGCATTTGAGATTGCAAACGACGTTCTTCGTCAGGGTGTTCAGTCTATTTCAGACCTTGTTAATGCTACCGGTCTTGTAAACTCTGACTTCGCTGACGTTACAGAAATTATGAAGGATGCAGGCTTTGCACATATGGGTGTTGGCCGTGCAAAGGGTAAGGATAAGGCTGAGGTAGCTGCTCGTGCTGCTATTTCATCACCTCTTCTTAATACTTCTATTGACGGTGCACACGGTATTCTTCTTAATATCACTGCTTCAACGGATATTGGCCTTGAGGAGATTGATGCTGCATCTTCAATTGTAACAGCAGCTGTTCATCCTGATTGTGAAATTATTTGGGGTGCTAATTTTGATGAAAATCTTGAGGACGAGATGATTATTACAGTAATCGCTACTCGCTTTGGTGAGGAAGGTCCTACAGGACAGATTAAGTCAATCACTGCTAATAACGAGGTTGCTCCACCGGAGCCAATTGCTCCTGTAGCAACTGCTGCACCATCAAGCTTTACAGATAATGATGATGATGCTTTTTCAGATATTGTTAACTTCTTCAAGAAGTAATCATTAAAAAAATAAAAATTCTTCCATTTGCAATTCCTATTATGTTATGTAATAGGAATTGTTTTTTTATGCAATTGTTTATGTTTTTATCAACATGTATAATTATTTTAACAGTTATGGAAAATTGTGGAATTTACTGTTTAAGACAAGTTTAAACCTTTACATTTTTAACATCTTTAACATAGTTTTCAGCAATAGTATTTTGTCAAAATGCAGTTTTCCACATTTTCAACATACTTTTCCACACCACTTAAACAAAATCAAATGCTGTAAATCTAAAATGCTTTACAGATAAAATAATCCCCATATGCATCATTTGCATATGGGGATTGCATATTTTTATGTATTACCATTCACTTTTTGTGTATGAACGAATAATATTTGTAATGATATTGTCACGCTTAATGCCTTTGCCCTTACCGGAATTTACTTGATCCTGAATTTTTCCGGCTCTTATGGTAAGAAAATCAGCCTTGTCAATGATTTTATCAATTGGCGGAATGTCATCGTAGAAGGAGTAGTCTTGGCTTGTTGTATCTTCAATTTTTGATACAATAGCACTCTTAGCATATTCTCTTACCTGCGTCATCGCCAGAATAACAATTTTATTATTTTCAGGTAAAATGACTTTTCTTACACCTCTGACATTCACACTGTAAATATAGAAATTTGCTTTTCTTGTAGAAGTTCCCTCAGGATGATGGGTGTAAGGGAATTCAATGCCCAGCTTTTCGTTATGATTAACGCTTGCAACCTGATCCAAGCCTGCCATATCCCAACGGCTGATTGGCTCGCTGATAGGCTTTATTGTCAATGGCACTTGCTTGTTTCCGACCTGAATTTTTATTGCCTGCTTTCCAAGAGTTGAGCCTGCAATAAAGTAGAGCCTTGTCATTTTGTAGCCTATAGGAACTTCCTGTCCTCTGCAAACCATTACATCATAACGCTGGTTGGCACCTCTTGCAATTTCATATCTTATGCCGCCGATAAATAAGTAGGGTTCAGGAATATGCTCCAGCGGCAGTGAAAAGCCTGCACCCTGAAGAATAACATGCTTCATTTCCTCATTTGGTAATGAAAAGCCCTTAGCATTATTTTCCGTTTTATCTGCAATGAATCGTTCACGGGGGATACGAACAACAGGATTTTTCAAAATCAGCTTGAAGCTTTTTACTTCAAATGGCTTGATATTAAATACTATGCCGTGAGAATGTGCTTTAAGCTCTTTAATTTCTTCCTCAAGACCATTAACCTCATAGGCTGCACCAATCTCAAACAAATATTTCAGGGATACGTTTTTGTGTGATTTTCCGTTAGCCTCGTTTACGCGGATAACAATGCTGTCAACAGATTCGTCTTCCGCCTTTTTGATTGCTCTGACAAGTACTTCCTCGTTGCTTATTGTTACAAGGGATTCACGATCTTTCAGTGAGCGTGTATTCCTGTCATCTGTCTGTACTGCACAAATTGGATTTGCGTATATTTCACTGTACTTCTGTGTTCCGTTGTCAAAGCCGTTTTCGTGGCTGTATATCGCAAAGGAGAAAATATTTCTTCCCAAATCCTGTAAATCCTGTCGTGCATCCTTCGTAAATGCACCTGCAGGTGTGTGAATACAGCTAAGCCTCAATGTATGGTCATCCGGCTTATCCCATCCGTATTTACAATCTGAAAAGATGGATACACCAAATTCGTTGCTTTCATCTGTGATGTCTGCCCATTTTTGAGCCGGAACTTCATATAGCTTTTCGCTGTTTGTTGAGCGTTCAATGACACCCAGTCCAAGATCATAGCTTGCCTTGTCATTATGTGCAGAGGTAGGGAATACAGCTTTAAGCAGGGTTCTTCTTGTTTTCCAGTCAACGTAGTTTGTAACGTTGATGTACTCACCATCAGCCTCAAGGGACACGATTTGTGAAATTGTTGAGTATTCAGCCTCACGGGTAACCTTGATTGCTATTCTGGCAGGACCGTTTTCTACTACAGCAAATTCTGGGGTGTTTGCATAGCAGTAAGGTTCCTTGTCTAAATCCTCTTTCCTGATTTCCCAGCTTGGATAAGCGAGGGAGCCTGTGTCATGAAGCAGTGCCATCTTTATAGGCTTTTCAATAATTTGCTTGCCTAAACGCTTATCGTATAAATAAGCAATATCACCATTCTTATTAAAAATAAGCTTATACTTGCTGTTTTCAAGGGAATGGTTTGTTGCCTTTAAATCCGTCTTGATTTGACATGGCTCGTCAGCCGGTTTGATTTCGTAAATCGTATAAGAGAATGGTGCCAGTTCAGCCTGAAAGACAACTGTAAGCATTTTACCGGATTTTGATGTTACCTGGCATGGATAGCTTTTTCCTTCTTTATCCACCACCTCAACATTTTTGCAGTTCACAGTGGTTCGGATTATAACCTCAACTGCACTTTTTCTGTCAAACTGTGTTGGGTTGCTGAGCATAACAGCTGTACTTTTTTCAGGTACCCAAGCTGTATCAAGCTCATCAATGATAGCCTTGCTTGCACCAAAAAGCTCATTTTTAAACTGAGATAATGATAAGTAGTAGTCGTTCCAGCTGTCATTATAAACCTCCATTGTAGAGGTGCCGGTAATATCATCATGGAATTGGTGCTTGATAACACGCTTCCATGCCTCGTTAAGCATTCTTTTTGGATAGTGCATTGAGCCCAAGCTGTATGCAAAGGCACACGCTTTCTCTGTGTTAATTGCAAGCTGCTCGCACTGGCGATTGAGTCGCTTGCTCATACATCTTGATGTGTAAGCACCTGCACCGTGACTGGTCATAAGCAGTTCTGTGTTCCAAACAGGTAAAGCCTTTTTTTCATTATCGGATAATTTTTCTAAATTTTCAAATACCTGATCACTGTGTGCAGATATTACTTCAAAATCACTGTCACTGTTTTTTGCAATACTTGCTTCAACAGCCTTTACACTTTCCTCTGTGGGTGCTCCGCCCCAGTCACCTGTACCATATAAATGATTTGCCCAAGGCAGGGAGGCGTTCTTAGCGTTATCTGCTATGCGGTCAATGATGCTCAAATCAGCTCGGATGTCTCCGCTGAATTTGTATCTGTATGATTTTGCATTCAGGCTGACAAATATCTCTTTACCATCAGGCCCAACCCATCTTCCCAGGTCAAAGGGAAGTCCGTAGGCTGATCCCCAAGAGAGCTTCTGTGTGGTCATTCCCTTTAAGCCGCAGTGATTTGCAATAGACGGAAGCGCCCATCCAAATCCAAAGCAGTCGGGTAAAAATAAATCACTGGAGCTTTTTCTGAATTTTTCCTGAAAATAGTTGTTTCCAAGCATTATGTTGCGGATAATAGCCTCGGGTGAAGGGATGTTAACGTCTCCGTTTTCATATGCTGTTCCGGATACACACCATCTGTCATCTGCCACATATTCGCAGATATCCTCAAATGCAAAAGGATAGAACTTTTCAATTAATTCATATCTGTATGCACCCTCAAAATTAAATTTATAATTCGGGTATCTTTCGATTAAATCAAAGTTTTTGCCTATTGTATCCGGTATGTAAGATTCAATTGTTTTAGAAATATCCCATCTCCATACAGTATCAAGATGAGCTGTAGCAACTACATAAGCCTTTTTCTTATCCATAATATCACCATAGCCTTTCAGACTAGAAATCCTAATTAATAATTATTAACACCTTATTTTTCGATAATTTCGTAGGTGAATTCGTACTTCTCCTGAAGTGCCTTAACCTTATCCTCATTGTCCTCAATAAAGGTTTCGGTATAAACACTTTTACCGTCAACAGAATAATCCTTAACGATTTGGTTAAGTGCTTCCCAAGCCTCATTTTCTTTCTCGTAATTGTCAGCAAATTTAATTAAAAATTCTCTGTGTTTTGGAATTCTTACTTTCATAATGTTAATCTCCTATTTTTATATACTGTTCTTATTATATATTTAAAACCATATTATTGCAATATATATTTTGATTTATCTTCCAGTGTTTTGTTTGGATTTGCCATTGCCTGCTCTAAAGTTGTATTGCTGTCAACCAGACTGATTTGTTTATCTCCGAGCTTTACGCCCTCAATACTGCCGCTGATAACAACACACTTCTTGTTATATTTTTTTGCCAGACTGCAAATTTTGCAGGGCAGCTTTCCCATCAGGGTCTGCTGATCTGTTTTTCCCTCACCGGTAATGATTAGGTCAGCTTCCTTAATTTGGTGTTCAAGGTTATATGCGTCAGCAAGAATATCAAAACCGCTTTTTATTTCGCCACCGTAGATTGCGTACAGTCCGCCGCATATGCCGCCGGCAGCACCGGCGCCTTTAACCTTGCTCACATCATTCGGCAAAAAAGCATGAATCATTTTAAGTCCGTTATCAAGGTGAATTATATCTTCATTGCTTGCACCCTTCTGCTTTGCAAAAACATAAGCAGCTCCGTTTTTTCCGTAAAATTCATTTGTAACATCACAGGCGAATGTAAAGTTTATATCCTTTACAATGTTTCTTAATTTAATCCCGTAAATATTTTCTAAATCCTTACCGCAGGGATATTCAATTTCATCCCCGTAAATATCCATAAATTTTCCGCCCAGTGCAGCAATTGCACCTGCACCGCCGTCACAGCATCCGCTTCCGCCAAGACCCAGAATAATATGCTTAAAACCATTGTCAGCAGCTGATTTTATCAGCTCTCCCGTACCATATGATGTAGCATTCATTACATCCTTTTTCTTTTGTAATCCACTGGCTGCGGCACATTCAATAATGGCTGTATCACCATATGTGTATATTGGCTTTTTTATCCTTTTACCATATATATCACTGCACCAGCTGTAAAGTATATTACCATTACATATATTGCTTAGACATTCACCAAATCCTTCTCCGCCGTCAGCGAAGGGCATACATATTATTTCCGCATTTTTATCAGTACTGCGTATGCCTTTTTTTATACACGCACAGACCTCAGCCGAGGTGAGTGTTCCCTTGTAGCTATCCGGTACAATCAGTATTTTCATGGATAATTCTCCTTAATGCTTTTTCAAAGCTTTTGTCTTGCTCGGCAGTTCTTTTTGCAGGACCTTTAAGGTGCTTGCCGCTTCGTCTGACCTTTTTTGAAATATGTCTTGTTGTCAGCAAGGTATCAATGTTATTGCTGTTAATAATAAGTCCGTTTTGATTTATTACAATACCTTGCTTCGACAGAGCCATAGCCGACAGACCGTAGTCCTGGGTGATAACAATATCCTTTTTCTTTACTTCATTTACCAAAGCAAAGTCTGCACTGTCGCACCCTTTATCAACTGTAATTATTTTTACATCATTATAGCTGAATGTATGACTTGTATCACAAAATAGTATTGTGTTAATACCATATTCCTTTGCAATCTGAATTGCCAATCCTGTAACGGGACAGCCATCTGCATCAATTAAAATTCTCATATCCATATTTTAACATATTTGATGCATATATTCAAATGTCATATTATTTTCCGATTTTCTTTAATGCGTAAATTATTTTTATTACCGTGGAGCTTATTACAGCACCTAAAGCAATTCCAAGTCCTGCAAGGAGCGTTGACTTGCCGTATTGAATCACCAAATTCATATCACCGTTTATCGCACTGAGCATAGTATAATATATGGAGCTTCCCGGCAGCAGAGGAATTGTTGACGGCATAAGGGTTATAGTGGTGGGTTCCTTTATGATTCGTGCTGTGATTTCACAGTAAAAGCAAAGTGCCAGCATCGCTGTAAAGCAGGCTGAAAAATCATTTGTATATAATGATAATATTCTTTCAATGCTTGCAGATATAATTCCGCCGACGGATATAAAAAGAAGAGCTTTTTTTGGTGCGTTCATTGTTATTGCAAAGGCAATCGTGCCTAAAACACAGGTAGTAATTTGTATAATCAAATCCAATTCATAATCACTATTCCTCCGGCTACACCAAAGGCAATTGCCAGTGCAGACATAATGGCGTTGAATAACTCAAATGTACCTGCAATTAAATCTCCGTTCATCATATCACGGATAGAGTTTACAACGGTCAGTCCGGGTACCAGCAGCATAATTGTGCCGATGATTACCATATCAGGATTAACAGCCAATCCAAGCTTATATGGAATGTATGCTGCAATGGCGGATAAAAAGGCGCATATAAGATTATCGGTAAAAAGGGGAATGCTGATATTTTGCAGATTAAGATACGTAATCAGTCCGCCGATTATGGCAGCAAGTATGGCGTCCATAATAGTACCGCCGAAGAATACGGCAAAGGAGCCGGTGGCGATACAGCTTGCAGCCAAATTTGTGTTAGCAGAATAAACTGCTTTTTTGGTGATGTGTATTTCTTCGTTTGTGTCATGGCAAAGTCTGCGGGATAGGGAATTTAATCTTGACAGCTCTGCCAAATCTGTGTCCTCTTTATGAATTCTTCGCATTTGAAGATTGTTGTTGCTTTGTGCAATAATAACGGACGGCAAAGCAAATACCTGACAGCTGTTGCCGTAGGCATTGTTTATGCGTTTGATAGTGTCTTTTGCACGATGGATTTCACCGCCGCTTGCAATGATTTCCTTGCCGATATCTAAGGATAAAGAAAAAATTTCTGCATCATTCATAGTCTCACCACAAATATTATTCACTTTTTTCATTAAACTATTGACAAGTAAAAAAAATATGCTATAATATATAGCACAAGAGATAACGCGGGGTAGAGCAGTTGGAAGCTCGTCGGGCTCATAACCCGGAGGTCGCAGGTTCGAGTCCTGCCCCCGCAACCACTGAAAAGGTATCGAATAACGATACCTTTTTTCTTTTTGTAAAATTACAATAAACTCGAACCTGCGACAGGTGGCTCCAAATTTGAGCCAAAGGCGAAAATTTGGGAGAAACAGTCCGGTGGACTGTTTCGCAGCAACTGCCTCCCCCTCGGTCCTGCCCCCGCAACCACTGAAAAGGTATCGAATAACGATACCTTTTTTCTTTTTGTAAAATTACAATAAACTCGAACCTGCGACAGGTGGCTCCAAATTTGAGCCAAAGGCGAAAATTTGGGAGAAACAGTCCGGTGGACTGTTTCGCAGCAACTGCCTCCTCCTCGGTCCTGCCCCCGCAAACAAATAAGACAACCGATTTTGATACAAAGTCGGTTGTCTTTCTTTTTGCCAAATGCTTTGCTTATTGCATCACAAGAAATTAACGTGGTTTACTTTTTCGTAATTTCAAGTGTATCAGGTCAGTTGATTAAATCGGACTTTTATGCTATACTATTTTCAAATGGAAATTGAATCGGAGGGGGATAACAAATGAATATTTTGGTAACAGGTGGAACAGTATTCGCAAGCAGATTTACCGCAGAATATTTTATAAATAAGAAAAACAATGTATATGTGCTTAATCGCGGAAACAATATTCAATCTCCTAATGTAATTCATATAAAAGGCGACCGCCATAATCTTGGTGATATTTTGAAAAAATATCACTTTGATGCAGTTTTAGATATAACCGCATATAACTACGATGATGTAAAATTATTAATAGAGGGTCTGGGTACTTTTGATAACTATGTTTTAGTAAGTTCAAGCGCAGTATATTCCGAAACATTAAAACAACCTTTTAATGAGCAACAGCAGTGTGGTGAAAATTGTTACTGGGGTGATTATGGAAAAGATAAACTTGCTGCCGAACAATATGTCACTGAAAATATTAAAAATGCTTATATAATCAGACCTCCTTATCTGTATGGACCAATGAATAACCTTTATCGTGAAGCATTTGTCTTTGAGTGTGCAGAAAATGATTTGCCATTTTGTATTCCTAAAGATGGAAAAATGCCTTTGCAATTTTTTCATATAAAGGATATGTGCAGATTTATTGAAATTTTACTTGATAAGCAACCTCTACAGAAAATTTATAATGTTGGCAATACTGAAATTATTGACATCAATAAATGGGTAGAATTATGCTATAAGGTTTTGAATAAAAAGCCTGAAATCAAGTACATTGACAGCAGTGTTCCGCAGCGGAGCTATTTTCCTTTTCTTGACTATTCTTATATTTTAGATGTTACAAAACAAAATGAACTAATGCAAAACACAATACCGCTTTTTGACGGATTGTGTGAATCATATGAATGGTACAAAAACAACAGAGAGTTAATTAGAAGAAAGCCACTAATTGACTATATAAATCAAAATTTTTAGGAGGATAGCTATGGTTAGAGAAGCTGTACAAAGTGATTTATCTCAGCTGCTGGAATTGTATTTGCATTTGCATGAAAGTGCAGTGCCTAAAACGGATGAAAACTTAATTCGCACATGGGAAAAAATTATGAAGGATGAAAATCATCATATTGTTGTTGCAGAGGAAAACGGAAAAATAATTTCTTCCTGTGTTTGCGTGATTATTCCGAATTTAACAAGAAATATCCGTCCTTATGCTTTTGTTGAAAATGTGGTGACCGCTGAAGAATACAGAGGGCAGGGAATGGCGACTTCGTGTCTGCACTATGCCAGAGATATTGCAATTAAGAATAACTGCTATAAAATGATGCTTTTAACAGGCTCTAGAGAGGAAAGCACGCTGCGTTTTTATGAGCGTGCCGGATATAACCATAATGACAAGACAGCATTTATTCAATGGCTGTAAATAAATGGAATCGTTTTATAACAAAAAAGAACATCCATAATGTGCATAGTACGCATTACGGATGTTCTTATATTTTTTATATCCAATAAATTTATTTGATTTTTCTTGTTGGCAGGATGCCCTTTTTATTGAAGGTTGAATACAGCTTCCAAACGATAAGGAATAATGAGTAACCAATCAGTGCACCTGATGCAACATCTGTCAGATAGTGCGCGCCCTCTACCATTCTGGTGAAGCCCATAACATATGTATATGCCATAGAAAGAATTAACGCAAACGGCAGAAGCTTTTCAAGCCTTTTATATGCGGAGCAAACCAGTGCATTGAAAAAAGTACAGGCTGCAGACATTGTGTGACCGGACGGGAAAGAGTCAGGATGATTAAATATACCCATATCATCACCTTTTTTGTACCAAGGTGTATAGGCAGAGAAATCAACACCATCAAGCATATTTCTGTTCGTACGGGGTGTTAATTGGTCAAGTGAACCGTGGGTAAGCCCCTCATCATTAAATATACCGTTTGAACCTGCTACCATTTCACGAAATCTGACACGGTTTGTTATTGGTTTAAGATGCATACATATGCGTATCAAAACCGACAAAAGGAAGCACGCAAGTGTGACAGACTCAAGCCTGTTCAGCTTATCCTTGTCAATCCTTTTGACAATTACAATAGCGATAACTGCAATAACAGCGCATATTACAAAGTATAACAGCTGGCTGATATCAATGAATTTTTTAGCTACATTTTCAACAACTTTTTTGTATCCGATAACACTCAGTACAAAGAAGCCGAGAGTTGTAATTATCTTCAGAATTGTATTGAACACCTTATATGCCTTTGTATTTGTGTTGCTTACCGGGTGAATAAACGGAAAAATTCTTCCGATTATATCCAAACTTTCATTCAGGTTGTGACGGGTTACAAATAATATTGTAAACATTGGACCCCATACAACCCAGGCTACAGCCTCACCAAAGCATTCAAAAATTATGCTCAGCTTGTTTTCCGGGTTGAACACAGTCATATCGACTTGCAGGTCGTTAAATGTACCATAGATCATAAGTCCGCCGGTGACTATGTAAAATAGTACTGAAAAAATAATAAGAATGTTTTTATTTCTTTTTGATAGCATTCGCATCATCCTCCGTTATTAATATAATGGTATTTTACCAAAACTTTACATAAAAAACAATATATAAACATATTATAATCAAAATCAAGTCTTGTCTTTTTATATTACCATTTATTATAAACCTTTTCGCAAAAGGCATACATATCCTTTATTTCAATACGAGTTCCGTCATCCAGCACAGCATATCCGTTAAACAGTCCGTGTACCTGATGAGACTTCATTCCTAACAAATTAAACGGCATCATATTGCTGTAATTGTCATAAAAAGGCGTCATTGTCAAATCAAGTCTGCCGTCGTCGCTGATAAAATGCCAGGGCTTCATCCAGTTGTCATTCATTTCAGGATCAGTCTCCAAATGAACACTGCCCAGCTTATGGCAAACTCCATCATAAAATAGGGCCGTTTCCTCGGCATTTGATGTATCACCGAAGCCCCAGGTCAGCTCAAAGCCAAATATCTTCCCGTCTATTTTTGCAGAGCCATTTGCCCAGTACCACATATTTTTATGGGGCCATACACCGCGTCCCCAGTCAAGAACAGTATATGTATTCTCTTTTGAAAATTCAAATTTCTCTTCACCGTAAATCACGCTGCCTTCTGTTTGAAGACAGTTTATTTTGTTCGTATAAAAAAAGTGATGCGCCTCTTTAAATGGGGTAGCAATTGTAATGCTTTCATGATGCTTCAGCTTGTGACATTCAAAGTCAGCAATCAAATCCCTGCCATTGATTTTTGACTTGTAATACAGGTGATATACACCATCCTTAACACGAAAAATCAGTGCCTTGTTTTTGTTTGTGAATTTAATGTAGTTATCATTATCCCCATTGTGATTCAGCCTGTGACTGTTTGGTGTCAGCGGCTTTAAAAACATTGTGTCAAATTTTTTGCCTGTATCCAAATCCACAAAACCAAAGGTGGCACAGCTTGCATAGGATATGTTGAAGAAATTAATCTGCACCATCTGATGCCCGTTTGATACCTGATAAAAGTCCCATTCCTTTAATCTAAATTTGTCAGCCTTAATGTTTTCTCTGTTATAAATAAACAGATTTCTTCGGCACCAGCCGGGATTGGCAAGGTTTCCGTCTGCATCAAGCAGCGGCTGTTTTGTCGTGATTTCTTTTTGCATAGTACACACCTTTTCCTTATATTTGATTGTCTAATGTCATTCTATAATTAATTTAGTTTTGTGTCAAGGAATAGACGAGTTATTAGAGATTATATATATGCATCGTTTAAGAACAGACAATTATATCCATACTATTATTTGACAGCTGACAAAGCAGTTACATTTTTTGATTGCTTTATAGGTTTATTTGTGATAAAATTATTTTACTTCATTATATATTCGGCGTACCCGGCTGTTTGGGTATGTACGTATATAAATATTTTTTAAAACAATAAAATATGCCTTATCTGCCCACGATAGGTGCATGTTTTTTATACAGTGGGCTGAAAGGCAATGAGAACGTTATGTCGCAATGGGATAAGGATTATATTGATTTATGCAAAAGAATATTGAATGATGGTGTTGAGGTGGAAAACCGAACAGGCACAAATACAATTAAAGTTCCGTCACACCATTTTCATTTTGATTTATCAAAGGAATTTCCGATTTTAACTACGAAGCAGCTGTTTATCAGACAGGCTGTTCTTGAAATGCTTTGGATATATCAGGCACAGTCCAATGATGTTCGCTGGCTTCAGGAGCGTGATGTGAATATCTGGAATGAGTGGGAAATTGATGAGGATGGAATTTGGACTGCTACCCAGATGCTTCCTGACGAGAACGGAAATTTGGTTAAGCAGGAAATTCATAAAAATTTCGGCAAGGCGTATGCCCACACCATTGGTACGGCATATGGCTATATTGTAAAAAAATTCCAGATGACACAAAACCTTATTAACACGCTTAAAAATAATCCTAAGGACAGACGTATGCTGATGACCCTTTGGCAGAATGATTATCTTGATACTGCAGTGCTGCCGAGCTGTGTTTGGTCTAGTGAGTGGGATGTGACTGACGGAAAGCTGAATTGCTGGGTGCATCAGCGCTCCTGCGATGTTCCACTCGGACTACCGTTTAACGTTACGCAGTATGCTGTGCTTCTTTCTATGCTGGCACAGGTAACAGGGCTTGAAGCAGGTACGATTGACTGGAGTATTAAGGATGCACATATTTATGTTAATCAAGTGGACGGCATCAAGGAACAAATCAGACGAATGGATGAACAGGGTGATTTGCCGGCACCTAAGCTGTGGTTAAATCCTGATGTGGATGATTTCTTCAAGTTTGATTCTTCAAGGGACTGTAAGGATGTCAAGCTTATAGATTATAAGCACCTTGGCAAGATTTCATTTAAAATTTCTCAGTAAGGGAGCAGAAGTATGTCGATTTCAATTATTGCTGCTGTTGGAAAAAATTTAGAGCTTGGAAAGGGTAATGACCTCATTTGGCACTTTAAGGATGATATGAAATTTTTTAAAGAAACCACTATGGGGAACACTGTCATTATGGGTCGAAAAACCTTTGAATCCTTGCCAAAGGCTCTTCCCGGCAGACAGAATATCGTAATCACAAATAACAAAGCCTATTCTGCAGAGGGTGCTGTCGTTGTTAATAGTATTGACGAAGCACTTGAAAAGGCTGAAAAGGATAACGTGTTTATCATTGGAGGAGGGAAGATTTACAGCGAATTTCTTCGGTTGGCAGATAAGCTTTATCTGACAGAAATTGATGCAGAGTGCAAGGATGCAGATACGTATTTCCCTTCCTTTAATAAGGCGGATTATGTAAAAAAAACAATTGCCGATTATAATGTAAACGGTACTGCATTTTCTCATATTTGCTATGAAAGAAAATAAAATATATATGTATATATAATACCCCTTCCGGCTTGCGTCGGAGGGGGTATCTTGCTTTCATATACAGATGTTACTGCTTCAGCTCTAGCTTTTTCTCACGAAAGCTTTTGCCGTAATACTTTTTCAACAGCCTTTGTGTCTGGCGTTCACACAGGCCAATCGTGCTTGCAAGCTGACTGAGCGTAAGATTTGGCGTGTATAAAAAGGCTTGCTCAATTAAAACAAATCTTCTGTCATTAAGATTTTCATTTTTAATTTTTTCTATAAAGCCTTGGGGCAAAACTGCACGTGTGATATCTGTCAGCAGCTTGGTTGTCAGCCCTTCAATGGCAGTGTTGTAATCAGGCATTTTTGCTCTGTATTCGTACAGTATTTCCTTGGCAATGGTATTGTCAAAATTCTCAATAAAGCAAAATATGTTGCTCAAAAAAACAGAACCTATGGCATTTGCTTTGTTAATGCTGTTTGCCTGCAGCATCAAAAATACGTCTTCGACCGGATTGCTTTTATCCGATGTTTGCTTGTGATAAATATTTTCACCTGTTATAAAAAAGTTACCCTTAGTAAGTTTATAGGTTCTGTCATCCGTAACCAGCTCTCCCTGACCATCGGTTATAAAATGCAGCTCATAGCTGCCCTTGGCATGCGCATGTCTGGGAATATCTTCCCCCAGCTTTCCTCCGCCTATATCTGTTATTGAAAAATGGATTCCATTCCACACAATGTTTATCATATCATCACCGTATTTTATTATAACACGACTTATTTGAATTGTAAATGTCGTGTTTCAATCTGCATAATATGATATAATTTGAAGTGAGGTGATACTATGAAACTAGTTATTAAAAAGATTTTTTCAGTGCTATTATGCGTATTGACTGTCTTTGGGCTTTCTGCCTGCGGTAAAAGCAGTCATACGGATGTTACTGATTTGTTTTCGGATGAAACAAAAATTTCCTACAGCACAGACTATACGGAGCTGATGGCTGACAAGAGAAATAAAACGGAATACTGGCGTCAGGGCATGGTATCCGGAAATGGTATTCAGGGCTTTGTTGAAAGCGGTTCTCCCTACAGCGATACCTTTATATTTCAAAATATGCATTTTATTATGCCAAATGAAAATGTTCGTTATTGCCCGCAGACCTTTGATGAGCTGGAAGATGTTAAGCAAAATATTGTAAAGGGTGAGGACATTACCGATGATGCATCTTACGATGATGTTTATCGTTTTCATCCCGGCGGTCAGCTGCGTGTTGATTTGAAGGGTGAGGGTGAAAATAATTATGTCAGATATACGGATTACGAAACATCCCAGTCCGGTGTTCGCTTTGAAAATGCTGACGGTATATGGAACAGGGTATCCTTTACCTCCATGGCAGACAATGCGATTATTACAAAATTCACCAAATCATCTGCGGACACAAAGCTTAATATGACTTTGTCCTTTGACGATTTGGCAAGTATGGCAAACTTTGGTGACAGTGATGAAGCCAATGTTAAATATATGAAGCCTGTTGATGATAATGCTGATTATCTTTCTGTCATTGTGCATTATCCAAATTACCAGAACAGTGAACTGATTGACGGCGGCTATGCAACGCTGACTTATATTATCACTGACGGAAAAAAGGATAAGGTCGAAATCGAAAAAAATATGGACGAAAGTCAGTTTATAGGCAGTAAGAATGAGGGTGTCAGAATTACAGATGCCGACAATGTATATCTTATTACAATTTCAGACAGAGATTATAATATCGGCAAATATGATGCTTTTGACAGTCAGGCAGATTTTCCGCTTCTTGATACATTGAACAGCAGAGCAAAAGCCGTTGCAGATAAATATGGAAGCACTGCTGATTTTGACTATGACAAAGCCCTTGCAGCACATCTTGCCATTTATCAGCCACAGTTTGATGCCGTTACCATTTCACTGGAGAATGGTGACGACAAGACGCTTTCAAACGAACAGCTTTTAAAGAAGCAAAAAGGCAAGAATAAAATAAATTCTGCTTTGGCGCAGCGTACATATTATGCTGGCAGGTATGCATATTTGTGCTGTTCAGGCTATTCTACCAGCAGATTATATGGTATGTGGACCGGTGAGTTTAATACCGGATGGGGCAGTAAATATACAATGGATGCGAATGTTAATTTACAAACCTCTTCTATGAACACCGGAAATATAAGTTCAAGCCCTATTGGGTATGCATATTTTATTTTAAGACAGCTTCCCGACTGGGAGGAGAATGCGTATGCAACCCACGGCTTCAAGGATGCCATTCAGGCTCCTGTTAATTCAGATGGTGACAAGGCTGTGATTACGGAAACCTGTTATCCATATCCTTTCAGATATTGGAATGCAGGTACCTCCTGGATGCTCCAGCCCCTTTATGAAACCCTGCAGACTTATGGAAATATCAATATTCCGTTAAGTGATGAGTTTGATTTGAATAATCTGAAGTCTGTATTATCCATTGATGACAAGGATATAAAAAGCATTAATGACAGGGGATATTTGCGCCTTGAAGAGGATTTGCTGCTGCCGCTTCTGACAAAATCAGCAAACTATTGGGCACAGCTTTTAACACCTGAATACTATACCGATGCAAAGGGCGGTATTCATTATGAAAAGGGCAAAACCGAGCTGAATGCCGGAGAGTCATATTGCATTCTTCCAAGCTATTCTCCGGAAAATAATCCGTCAAATTATCCGAGCCCGTCAGATGCCAATTGTGCCATTGATATATCAGCCTGCAGAGATAACATAGATATGCTGTTAAAAGTAATGAGCGATGTTGCTCCCGAGGCAGATACTAAAGTATGGACGGATTTGAGAGATAAGCTGCCGGCATATCTTTATGACGATACAGGTGCTTTAAAGGAATGGGCAACAACACTGTTTGATGAGAATAATGAGCATAGACATTTGAGCCATTTGTATTGTGTATGGCCTTTGTTTGAAACGCAAAATAATGAAGAGCTGAAAAAGGCGTGCATTCAGGCAATTGATAATCGTGAAAGTGAGAATGAAGCATCTCATGCCTTGGTTCATCGTTCTCTTATTGCTGCCAGATTAAAGGACAGCGCCAGTCTTTCCGATGCGCTTGTTAAGCTGATGAATCACAAAATACGATATGATTCTTTAATGACCAATCACGATTATGATCAGGGAAGCTGCTATTGCACTGATTTTGCAATTGGCTATCTTGGTATTATCAACGAAGCGCTTGTTTACTCAAATGACGGCGAAATTGAGCTGCTGCCTGCATTGCCTGATTCAGGCTTTAATAAGGGCGAAATTACAGGAATTAATGCCCGAACAAGAGCAACTGTAAACAGTCTCAAATGGGATATGTCAACCGGTGAGGCAGAGGCAGAAATCACTTCACAAATCAATCAGACCATTTCTGTGTCCTGTCAGAATGAAAGTCAAACCCTCGAGTTTAAAGAGAATGAAACAAAGAAGGTTACATTTAAAATTACCAAGTGAATTTTATAAATAATGAAAAAGGTAATGAATCAATACTATGATGCATTACCTTAGACTGTCGATAAAGCACCCATAACCACGCACAAAGAATTAATTCACCAATTTTGTCTCCCTTGTATATAGAGAGTAGTGGGACGTTTTAGTGCTGACGGGAGGGAATGTAAAAGCCACCTGAACATTGAGTTCAGGTGGCTTTTGTGCGTTTTAAGCCTTTGGCAACTCTGCAATACCAGCGTACAGCAACGAATTGCCAAAGACTTAATTCCGTGTACTTTCTCCGCATTCATTATAAATTATCTATTATATATAATTTTAAGTCCTTGTATTTACTGCAGACAGATATGATATAGCCGTTCAGGCTGTCAAAGCTGGCGGTGTGAAAATTGTCAATATTTGTCACACTAAAGCTGTTCAGCGGTTCTGACAAGCCCTTGCCCATAGCCTTTATATAGCTTTCCTTCAAGGTCCATAATTTTGTCAGTATAATACTTTTGTCCTTTTCGTCAGCTTCCTGTACCTTACTGTATTCATCATCTGAAAAAAAACGTTTGGCAATATTCAGACTTACTCTTCCGATTTGTTCAATGTCACACCCGATTTCCTTGTCGGAAACGGCACATAAAGCATAATGTCCTGCGTGAGAAATACTAAAGTGCAAATCTTTCTTATCCGAAAAATAAGGCTTGCCGTATTTATTAAAGCTGTACTGCATATCCGCTTCATTAAGGTTATGCTTTTTCAGCGCATAATCCAGCAAAAGTGTTGCACCAAGACAAAGCCTTTTGTCGGCTGGAAAGCGCAGCTTATTTATTTTTTCTTTTCTTTGCTCTGATATGGTGCTGTACTTTTCATTAAAAAGAATATCATCTTCAAGCACACTTGTATCAGCAATATAAATTTTTGTATCCATAAAGATATTTTATCATATTTGTAAATTAAGTCAATGCAAAAAAGAGCTGTAATTATATACAGCTCTCAGTTTCGTTTTATTTAATTATTCTTCACCATTCCAGCAATAAGTGCAAAGCTTGTCTGCTCCGATACCAACGGACTCAATCATATCGTCAAGTCTGTGATAACGCAAAGAGGTGAAGTGTAACTTTTCGCAAATCATATCCACCATCTTCTTATACTTTTCACTATCAGGGTCTGTGTATTCCTTCAAGGTTGCATCATCAACATTGTCACCCTCAAGCACCTTGATAACACGTCTTGTAATCAATTCCATTTCGCTGGTAGAACGAGAGAAATTTAAATATTTACATCCGTATACAAGAGGCGGGCAGGCAGGTCTGATATGTACTTCCTTTGCACCGCTGGCATATAAAAATTCAGTTGTCTCTCTAAGCTGTGTTCCGCGAACAATGGAGTCGTCAATCAGCAGCAGACTTTTTCCTTCAATTAAATCATGAATTGGAATCAGTTTCATCTTTGCAATAAGATTACGCTTGCTCTGATGTGTCGGCATAAAGGATCTGGGCCATGTCGGTGTATATTTAACAAACGGTCTTGAAAATGGAATTTTAGATTCATTTGAATATCCAACAGCATGGGCTATGCCTGAATCAGGTACACCTGCAACGATATCCGGCTTTGCATCATCACGTTTTGCTAAGGCTTGTCCGCAGTTATACCTCATTTTCTCAACGCTGATGCCCTCATATGAGGAGGATGGATATCCGTAATAAATCCATAAAAATGTGCATATCTTCATTTTATCGCCGGCAGGAACAAGTGTTTTAATCTCCTCCGGGGTCATAACAATAATCTCACCGGGTCCGAGCTCCTTGTATTCTGTATAGCCTAAGTTAAGATATGCAAAGCTTTCAAAGCTTGCGCAAAAGCCGTTGTCTTTTTTACCGATAACAATAGGTGTTCTTCCTACTTTGTCTCTGGCACAGTAAATGCCTTTCGGTGTAAGAATCATCATACTCAGTGAGCCATCCACGATTTCCTGCGCATATCTGATACCATCAATAAAATTCTCTTTTTGATTGATGATTGCCGCAACCAGCTCAGTTGGGTTGATGTCTCCGTTTTGCATTTCAAAGAAATGTGTGTTTGATTTAATAATTTCGTCAACAATTTCATCCGCATTATTGATTTTGCCGACGGTTGTTATTGCAAAAGTTCCGTGATGAGAACGAACAAGAATTGGCTGTGCTTCGAAATCGGATATGCATCCGATGCCAAGGCTGCCCTTCATCTCGTTTGATTCTTTTTTGAATTTTGTTCTGAAAGGTGCATTTTCAATGTTATGAATTGCCTTGTCAAATCCAAGCTTCTCATCGTAAACAGCCATACCAGCACGTCTTGTACCGAGGTGAGAATGGTAGTCAACGCCATAGAACAAATCAAAAACGCAGTCTTCTTTAGATGCAGCAGCAAAAAATCCTCCCATAAATAATACCTCACTTATTTAGTTTGCGTTGATATTATAACAAATGTCATTTAAAGAGTAAACCCATAAATATAAAAAATACGAATAAAATATGTAAGCATTGTTTGTTGCTTGCTAAAAAATATAATTATATATTACAAACGTCTCCAAATCAGAGTGTTATCAATGAATTCAGCAGTGATTTTGTCATTGTCCTTTAGCCATGAAAGATAGGAGCGTACTGTGCTTCCTACCAGCACATATTGCTCAAAATTCATAGTAAGACCATAGTCTGTAAATATGTGCTTTAATAATGTTTCAAAGCACATAGGTGTTTTAAGAACATCTATTATTTTATCTGCAATTTCATATATCTTTTTTCGATTTAGCTGTACTAAACTTGTAATGTTTTCGGTTGCTTCTGCATGGGCAGGCACGAACATATCAGCTTCCGTTGCTTCCACTTTATCAAGTGTTTTCAAATATTCTGCGATATCGTAAATAAATGAAATTTGGTATTTATTAAGTGTGTTTTCACTGCTGATGCAATCTGCTAAAAATACAATGTTATCAGGCGTGCGTATTCCAATCATATCAAAAAAGTGACCCTTTAAAGGTATAACCTCAAGCTCATCAGGGAAGTTCGGACTCGTAATGTCCTCCGTACTGCTCTTATCTGCCAGTAAAAATTTATGCCTCAAGTCCTTGCAGGGATACCCTCCGTATAAAAAGGATGGCTCTAAAATAGGATAGTTGGTAAAAGCAGCCTCAATACCATTTGCAAATATTTTGCAGTCTGTTTGTTGCTGCAGATAACGATTACCGCCTATATGGTCTGCATTAGAGTGTGTATTGATAATGTATTTTAGCTTCCAGCCGTTTTCATCAAGAATTTTTCTGACTCTTCTTCCTGCGTCCTTGTCATTTCCGCTGTCAATAAGATAAACCTCAGAGCTATCGGTTTTGTAAATTCCGATTTTGGCAGGGCAGTTGATATAATATGTGTTTTTTGCGACTTGGTTTAATTCGTACATAGTATTTCGTCACTCCTTTTTAGAAATGATATATTATTTCGATTTTCTCCAAGTGTTCGGACTGAACAGCAGAAGCATTGGAAACAGCTCCAGTCTGCCTGCCAGCATATCAAATATCAGAACAAGCTTGGAAAATACAGAGAAATCAGCAAAATTTCCTGTTGGTCCTACAGCACCGAGACCGGGACCTATATTATTATAGCAGGCGATAACAGCAGTAAAGGTGCTGGTGGTGTCCATATTATCCAGTGACAGCAGGAATACGGAAAATGCCATTGTAATAATATAAATATTGAAATAGGAATTTACACCCTTAATGATATTCTGATTAACCGGTCGTCCGTTCATTCTTACACTGACAACGGAGTTGGGGCGAAGCATCTGCTTGAAATCACAAATCATTTGCTTGAAGAGCAATTCTATTCTGACTATTTTCAGTCCGCCGCCTGTTGAACCTGCTGAACAGCCTACGCACATCAGGATAACGAGTATCGTTTTCGAAAAGGTTGGCCACTGGTTAAAATCGGCTGTAGAATAGCCGGTGGTGCTCATAACGGTATTCACTGCGAAAAGACTGTCTCTGACTGCATCACCGATGCTACTGTACATATGATATATGTTTAACGTAATCAGTGCTGCACCTGTTATGTTGATAATCAGATAACCTCTCAGCTCCTCATCTCTGAAAGCATCGCCAAATCTTTTGGTTATCATAAAGTAGTATAAATTGAAATTTATGCCAAACAGGAACATAAATATAATAAGTACCCATTCGGTAAAGCTGCTGGCGTATCCGAGTATGGAATTGTTCAGTACGGAAAATCCGCCTGTTCCGGCAGTAGCAAAAGCAGTTACAACACAGTCGTAAAATCGTATATTGTCTCCTGTAATTCTGTTGCCAAAGAATAAGACAATGATTTCAAGAATGGTCATAACAAAATATATAACGTACAGAATTCTTGCGCTGGAGGAAATTTTTGACACAACCTTGCTTGTAGTAGGTCCGGGAACCTCCGCACGCATAATAAACATCTGGTTGCCCTTTGCTTTAGGAATAATTGCTATCATAAAGCTCAGTATTCCCATACCGCCAATCCAGTGCGTAAAGCTGCGCCAAAACAGAATGGATTTGGGCAGGCTGTGTATTTCTGTCAAAATGGTTGCACCGGTGGTAGAAAAGCCTGAGGCAGATTCAAAAAATGCATCAATATAGCTTGGTATGCATCCGCTGATAACGAAAGGCAGTGCGCCTAAAAGTGACATTGTAATCCAAGCAAGTCCGCATATTGCAAAGCCCTCTTTTGCATAGAAATTAAAGCTTTTCGGTTTTTTTATTGTAAGAAGCAGACCGAGAACAGCTAAGATAATTATCGGAATAATAAAGGAACTGTAGCCTGCTTCGCTGAAGCCATGCAGATTGTAATAAATGCATACCCATAACGGCAGCAGCATTAGCGCTGCCAAAATTAAAAATATCTTTCCAAGAAAGTATAATACTGCTCTGAAGTTCATATCGTTTTCCTACTGAAGAATATCATTTAGACTTTTAATTTTTTTATCCTTTGTGACCACAACAACCAGATCACCGACCTCAATGCTGTCACTGCCGCCGGGGAATATGGTGGTATTCTTTCGGTTGATTGCAGCAATAAGCAAATTCTTTTTCAGTTTAAGGCTTGACAGTGGCTTTCCTATAAAGGATACATAGTCGCCTGCCAAAAATTCTGCTGCTTCAATTTCACCGTCCAGCAGCTTATAAAGTGTTCTCATATAGGAAGAGCTTATATTTTCCTTTGCTCTTATAAACTGTGTAATGGTTGAAACAGTAATGTCTGCAACATTGATGATTGTGTCAAGACCGATTTCATCAAGGAGCTTGTTGAGTCGGCTGTCCTTAATTTTTGTAATGGTTTTTTCCACACCGTTTTTCTGTGCATAGAGGGATAAAAGGAAGTTGGTTTCATCATTTTCGGTAAGGGAAATAACGGCATCCATGTCGCCCAAGCCCTCCTCTGTCAGAAAATCGTGGTCATTGGCATCACCGTGAATGACTGTTGCGTTGGGAACAAGATTATAAATAGCCTTGCATTTATCCTTGTTTTTGTCGATGATGATAACATTTTTACCGAGCGCCTCCAGCATATCTGCAAGATAAATACCAAGTGGAGAGCCGCCGATAATCATAACATCCTTAATGTAATGCTTCTTTGATTTAACAAAATTCTTTGCTATTTTCGCCAGCTTTTTATGCGCACCTGTAACATAGATTCGGTCCTTTGCTTTCAAGACAAAGTCTCCGTTGGGGATGAAAACCTCGCCGTTTCTGTTAACCGCACAAATAATCATATTGTTTGTAAATTTAGAGGATATGTTGCTGATGCTGTTGTCACAAAGGCTGGAGCTTTCACTGATTTTGAATTCTGCCATATCTATAAATCCATTGGCAAAGCTCTCTACATTGATTGAGTCGGGCAGCTGAAGAATTCTTGAAATTTCCAGTGCAGCAGAAAAGTCCGGATTTACCATAAAGGATATACCCAGCTCATTTCTCATAAACTCAAACTGCGTGTTGTATTCCGGATTTCTTACTCTTGCTATTGTGTTTTTTGCACCAAGTTTTTTTGCCATCAGCGAGACAAGAATATTATTTTCGTCAGAATGTGTAACCGCAATAACCAAATCACTGCTTTTGGTGTTGGCCTCTTTAAGGTCCTCAATATGTGTACCGCTGCCGCATATACCCTGTACGTCCAAATTATTTACAAGGCTTTCAAGCTTTTTTGTATCTGTGTCAATAACTGTCACATTGTGATCTTCACCGCTGAGACTGGTAGCAAGCTTTATTCCCAAACTGCCTGCACCGATAATTGTAATATCCATATTTCCTCCAAAAAAACAATCTGACTTTATTATACAATTTTTTATAATATAATCAATAAAAAATATGTAATAATGCGAAATTGTAATTTATTTTTTATATTTTTTATGATATAGTAGGAACTAGATACAATATATAAAGGAGTGCTTATATGAATATTTGGCATGATATATCGCCGAAAAGAATAAGACGTGACAGGTTTTATGCTGTTATTGAAATTTCCAAGGGCGGCAAAAACAAGTATGAGCTTGATAAGGATACAGGTATGCTCAAGCTCGACAGAGTTCTTTTTACATCAACGCATTATCCGGCAAACTATGGCTTTATCCCCAGAACCTACGCCAGTGACGATGATCCCCTTGATGTGCTTGTTCTTTGCAGTGAGCAAATTCAGCCTATGACGATTGTGGAGTGCTTTCCGATTGGTGTACTTATTATGGAGGACGGCGGTGCAAGAGATGAAAAGATTATAGCTGTTCCGGTGAATGACCCAAACTATAATTGCTATAACGATATTGACCAGCTGCCCAGTCATAGATTTGATGAAATAAGGCATTTCTTTGAGGTGTATAAAACCCTTGAGCACGACAAAAATACATCTGTAACAGAGGTCAGACCCAGAGCCGCTGCCGAAAAAATTATTCAGTCGTGTATAGATAGTTATATCTCAAATTTTCAAATGTAATAATATTATTTTATAATGGGGGAGAATTTTATGAAAAAGGATTGGTATAAGGAGCTTGTCGTTTATCAGATTTGGCCCAGATCATTTTGTGACGGCAATGGCGATGGTATAGGTGATTTGGAGGGTGTGCTTTCCAAGCTGGATTATATCAAGGACTTAGGCTGTAATGCCATTTGGTTCAGTCCGCTTTATCCGTCACCAAATGCTGACTTCGGCTATGATATTGCCGATTACAGAAATATTCATAAGGATTACGGTAATCTGGAATTGTTCAAAAAAGTGCTGGATGAGGCACATAAAAGAGATATCAAAATCATTATGGATTTGGTCGTAAATCATACAAGCGATGAGCATGATTGGTTTGTAAAATCTAAAGATCCTGCTTCCCCCTATCATGATTATTATATCTGGAGAAAGGGCAGGGGCAAGCGTCCTCCCAACAACTGGCTTTCCTGCTTTGAGGGCGGAGCATGGGAACAGGATGGAAAATCAAAGGAATATTATCTCCATGTGTTTGCTAAAAAGCAGCCTGACCTGAATCATGATAATCCTAAGGTTCGTCAGGAAGTAAAGGATATAATGAAATTTTGGCTCGATATGGGTGTTGACGGCTTCCGTGAGGATGTTATTACCTTTATATCCAAAAAAGAGGGACTGCCTAATGGATTTCCTATTCCTGCAGCCTGCGGTATAGAGAATTATATGGATGGTCCGAACATACATAAATATCTAAAGGAGTACCGTGAGGTAACAGATCAGTATGACTGCTTTACTGTAGGTGAGGCACCTATGATGACCCCGGGGAATGCTTTGAAATATATTGATGAAAGCCATAAGGAGCTTGACCTGATGTTCCATTTTCAGCATATCGAGGCCGACTGCTTTATGGTGGATTATATTCAAAAGAAATTTAATTTAAAGAAGATGAAACGTGCTTTTTCCTCCTGGCAGGAAAAAATCAATGGCAGAGCATGGAATACGCTTTATATTGAAAATCACGATCATCCTCGTATTATTTCACGCTACGGCAGCGAAAAATATAGGGTAGAGTCCGGTAAAATGCTGGCAAATATGTATATGCTGCAGCAGGGAACACCGTTTATTTATCAGGGTCAGGAAATCGGTATGCTCAATACAAAGCTTGACAGACTTGATGAATATGTTGATGTGTTTATGAAAAACAACTATAATGTTGCCAGAAATAAAGTGCATCTAAAAGAATCAAAGGCTTGGGAGTGGGCTGTGAAATCTACACGTGACAATGCACGTACACCTGTTCAGTGGGACGACAGTGAAAATGCAGGCTTCACTACAGGTGCACCTTGGTTCCCGGTAAATGAGAATTATAAGGAGATTAATGCAAAGAAAGAGCAGGAAGATCCGAATTCAATCTTAAATCATTACAAGAAGCTCATTAAGTTTAAAAAGGAAAATGAGGTTGCCATTTGGGGCGATTATAAAGAGCATAACAAAACTTCCGATACGCTGTATGTATATGAGCGTAATTATAATGGAAAGCGTATGCTGGTTATCAATTCCTTCAGTGATGAGCCGGTTGCCTTCGAAGCGCCGAAGGGCTTTGACTTAACCAAGGGTCAGCCAATGCTTTGCAATTATCCGAATCCTACCATTCAGGGAAATGGCTTTAAGCTGCGCCCCTATGAAACAAGAGTATATTACTTTGAATAATAAAATAGAAAAATAAATATACAATATTAATAACTATTTGAATGGAGACTTTTTATGTGCGGAATTATTGGCTATACAGGATACAGTGAAGCGCGTGGAATTTTGTTAAAGGGTTTAAAATCCTTGGAGTACCGCGGCTATGACAGTGCCGGTGTATCGGTTTATCATCCTGATTTTAAGGAATGTCTTGTCACCAAGTGCAAGGGCAGAGTCACAGAGCTTGAGAAAAAGACAGCAGATGTAAAAGGAAATACAGGAATAGGTCATACCAGATGGGCTACCCATGGCGAAGTCAGCGACAATAATTCTCATCCTCATAAGTTCGGCGGTGTTACCGTCGTTCATAACGGAATTATCGAAAATTATGAAACGCTGAAAAATACGCTGGGCGTATCCAATAAGCTGAAATCACAGACAGACAGCGAGGTTGCCGCAGCACTGATTGACAGATGCTATGACGGAAATCCCAATGAAGCTGTTATCAACGCCGTTAAAAAGCTTAGGGGAACCTATGCCTTGGCTGTTATGTTTGACGATATTCCCGATACAATTTATTGTGTTCGTAATGTCAGTCCGATTGTCTGCTGTCAAAATGACGATGGCTGTTATATTGCTTCTGATATTATGGCAATCGGTGAATACAGTGATGCATATTTTGTTCTGCCTGAATTAACCGTGGCAAAAATAACAAAGCAGGGCTTTGAGATTTCCGGCTTTGCAGGTGAGCCTGTTCAGCCTGATATGCTGAAGCTTGACTGGGATATCCGAAACAGCGGCAAGGGCGGCTATCCGTTTTATATGGAAAAGGAAATTATGGAACAGCCTGATGTGATAGAGAAAACCGTAATGACAAGACTGAATGGAAATATTCCTGACTTTTCCGGCGATAAAGTAGATGATGGTATTTTTGAAAGCTGTAAAAGTATTTCTGTTATCGCCTGCGGTACTGCTATGCATGCTGGTCTGATTGGAAAATATATGATAGAGCGTACTTGCAAAATTCCGGTGTCCGTGTATATGGCAAGTGAATATATGTACAATGAGCCGATTGTGAATGAGGATACATTGGTTATCTGTGTTTCTCAAAGCGGAGAGACGATTGATACACTGGAGGCGCTGAAATATGCAAAGCGTAATGGTGCAAAAACCTTGTCTATTGTCAATGTAAAGGGTTCTTCTATTGCAAGGGAAAGTGACAATGTTATTTATACGGAGGCTGGCCCTGAAATTGCAGTTGCTTCTACCAAAGCCTATACAACACAGGTAGCGGTTTTCTATCTGATTACGGCGAAGATAGCTCATCTGCGCGGCTGTCTGAATGCAGAGGGAATGGATAATTTTATCAGCGAGCTTCGCAAGGTTCCTGATGCAGTCAGAAATGTTCTTGACAGACGCAATGAAATTCATCATTTGTCAAAATCTATCTTAACCGCTGAGCATGCATTTATGATAGGCAGGGGACTGGATTATCCGGCACTGCTGGAGGCATCACTCAAGCTGAAAGAAATATCCTATATTCACAGCGAGGCATTTGCTTCAGGTGAGCTTAAACACGGCACTATCGCACTTGTTACCAAGGGAACGCCTGTTATAGCACTGATGACACAGCGAGAGCTGGTGTCAAAGCAGATTTCTAATATCAGAGAGGTAGAGTCGAGAGGTGCAAATGTCATTGCCTTTGTGCAAAAATCATTTATTACCGAAGAGCTTGCAGATTTTTTTGCACTCCCGGATTTAGAGGATGATTTTATGCTGATTCCTTCTGTAACGGCACTTCAGCTTTTGGCTTATTATGTGTCAGCAGATAAGGGTCTGGATGTAGATAAGCCTCGAAATCTTGCAAAGGTAGTAACCGTAGAGTAATATAAAATACAGAAAACTATAATAACGAAGACGGACACTTATCTATGAATGAGTGTCCGTCTTTTGCTGTGTTGAAGATTTGTCATTATTATCCGGTTGTTAATCCGTCAATTATCATATTATTATTCTGTTCGGTAATAATGATATCTATAAATGTTGCCGCAATAGGATTTTCTATGTCATAATGCGCTGAATTTATTGTCGGAGTAATTTCCATTTCAATGCTGACAAGATATTGCGCTGTTTCTTCATCATAGATTATATTCGTGATTTTCAGGAGCTTGGCAGTGGTGTTGCCGAATACATCATCATCATGAAAATAATTTTCAATAAATTCTTCGCTGCAATACTTTTTCATCCCCTCATAATCACCTTTTTCGTAATATGAAAAGAATTCGGTTAATGTGTTTTCTATAATTGTTTCTTTGTCTCTGCTGCATCCAATCAGGCAGCTGGCTATAAGTATCAAACAGATACCAATGTTAAATGCTTTTTTCAAAATAACCTCCTTAATAATAACAAGAGTCAATATGGACATATTCCAGATTGCTGGCAGGAATATTTTTAGAACTGAGGGGAACATGCTTTTGCCTGCTGCTTTTTCCTGTTGAATTTTGACAAATATATACATCATACTTGTTTTTCCAAGTATCATCAAAACCCCATGAATCACAAATTGGAGCATCAATTATCATAGTGTGTACTGCTTTGCCATTTACAACTTTTTGAACTAAATCTCCCTTTCTTGTACTTGCGAAAGTGCATTTACTTGCTTTTAAACCTTTTACAGAAGATGAACCTACATTGTTTTTGTAATATTTTCTAAATAAATCGGCATCTGACCATGCAGGTGCTCTGCTTGTTGAACTATCATAGTACCATTGATAGTTTCCTGTTTTATCATGTTTTATTCCACCTGCATAAATGCATTGAGATGTGAAATTAGTACAATTTCCGCCATTACTCTCTATATTCATATATTTAGAATTTGGTGATAATGCATATGTTAATGCATAACTTTCAGCTTTATCACGATTGTAACTGTGTTTAGTATATGATGATGCATAAGGAATAATCGTATTATCATTGTTTTCGACTGCTTCTATTTTTTCAGTCATAGGTGTTGAAAATAATGTTTTTAATGATTGATTTACACGCTGACGACTGTTATTAAGAATAATTTCTTTAGATAATTCGTAACTATTACCTTGTAAAATTAGATTTTCATATTGTTCTTTGAAATCATCATAATAGTCATCTTTAACAATTTTATAATCTTTATCTATATATATGAAGTGTTCAGTTAATTCTTCTGAAAAAGTATTGTTTAATTCACAATTATACATATATTTGCTATGTTCTGTATATTGAACAATTTTCGTGTTTGAATTTTCATCAGTAGTGACACTGTCAATATCAATATGAATTGTTATTGGATGATTGTTAAATTTCAAATCTGTAATTTGCATCTTTCTGTGTTCAATGATGAGTTTGATGATTTCATCCTCTTTACAATTGTTAGTAATATAGCTTTCAAATTCTATATTATACTCTAATGTTGCAAGTGAATTATATTTATTTAAAGTGTATTGTGTCAATAGATTAGATATATTTTCATTTTCACAATTTGATATTTGGGTAGTAATAGCAACATTTTCATTATTTTTTTCAGATGCAAAAGCACAATATGGTATAGAAAAAGTTAACGCTAAAATTAATACCGTCAAAATGTTGAAAAATTTTTCTTTCATAATTTTATATTCTCCTTTTTATATTGAATTTTCTCTGATGTCGAATGTAATTAGGTTTTAATCAATTTTATTATCATCTTATTTTTTGTCTAAAAATGCAAATTTGCTAATCTAACAATAGCACACAGTTTGATTTTTGTCAACAATATATTTGCAGAAAAAGTATTTACAGAAAATATAATTGATGATATAATATATCTAAATTATATAATGGTGAAATTATGGGACAAAATCAAGATAATTTTAAACGCGGTACGGCAGAAATGCTTGTTTTGTACTTGCTAAGCAAAGAAGATTTATATGGATACCAAATAACGCAGGCTTTTTCTAAAAAAAGTAATGGCGTTTATACAATGCTGGAAGGGTCGTTATATCCTATACTATATCGTTTGACAGAATCAGGTTTTATCAGTGATTATACAATACAAGTTGGAAAACGTCGCACAAGAAGATACTATCACCTTGAGGAAAAAGGTAAGAAATATTATAATGAAATATTGTCTGATTATGATGCGATTATAAACAGTATTAGTAAAATTCTTGATAGAAAAACGGAGGATAATAATACATGATAGATAAAAATCTCAATAAAGAGATAAATAATTATTTAAAGACTGTAAAATCATTTATTATTTGCGACTGGAAAACCAGACGAAAGTTTATTCATGATTTAAAAAATGATATTTTTGACTATATGGAAAATAATTCTGTTAACAATATAGAAGATGTGTACAAGCACTTTGGAACGCCGCGAGATATAGCTAAAGCGTTTTTTGAGGACGCAGATATAAAAGAGATTAAAAGAAAAATGAATATAAGCAGAATACTTATTATTGGTATTATCTGTGCATTGTTAATTTGGGCAGTTGGAGTTACTATTAGTATCATTGATGGACATATTTCCAATACGGGATATATGGTTGAAGAAATTGAGGATGGTTTTCCGGCAGAAGGAATAATAGCTGAAAGTGTAGGAAATGATACAGAATGAAAAGATTATTTATTTTACTTTTAACAATTATAATGATTTTAGCAATGTTTCCGACTACAGCCTTAGGAAATGATAGAATTGTTACGGAAACTGATGTTGAATATTTTGAAGATGGTAGTTATATTGTTACAGAAATCACATCTAATGTTATATCAACAATGGCAACAAAAACAACGACTAAGTCAAAATCTTTAATTTATTATGATTCTAATGATAATAAAGAGTGGCGGATTGTTGTCACTGGAACTTTTAATTATACAGGTAGTTCTGCTAATTGTACTAAATCGGTAACATCATATAATATATACAATGACCGATGGAAAGTAACCTCTGCGGTTTCCTCAAAAAAAGGTAACAAGGCAAATGGTGATTTTACAGTAAAAAGATATAGTTTAGGAATACCGGTAAAAACAGTAAATAAGTTGATTACAATTTCTTGTAGTAATACAGGTGTATGTTCATAAAGAATAATAAAACACCCTGTTGTTGTGATTAATTATTCACAACAACAGGGTGTTTTTAGCGTTTAATTTACTCTGTTATTCGTTTTACAACTTCGTTTGCTTCGCTGTAAATTTTTTCTATATCCTGTCCCGGGAATTCTCCGTTTTCATATCGTATTTTTCCGTTGACCATCGTCAGCTTAACATTATCCTTAGAACCGCTGTAAACAAGATTTTTGCTAATATTATGTATAGGCTGCATATTCGGTTTGTTCAAATCAATTACAATCAAATCTGCGGTTTTGCCCTCTGCGATACAGTCGCAGTGACCCAGTCCCATACACCTTGCAGAGCCTGTTGTTGCCATCTCCAGCACCTTGTTGGCATCGGCGGAGGCTGCGTCCTGATTTTTTATTTTCTGCAAAACACAGGTCAGATACATTTCTCTGAACATATCAAGTGCATTGTTTGAGCTGGGTCCGTCAGTACCGATTGCAAGGTGAATTCCTTTATCTATCATTTTTGCAACAGGTGCTACTCCGGATGCCAGCTTGCAGTTGGATCCTGAATTGATAACAGCGTATACGCCTCGCTTTTTATAAATGTCGAGATCTCTGTCATCTACCCATACGCTATGAAAAGCACCGCCGCCGTAGTTAAACAGTCCGAGTTTATCAAAAAGCTCTGTCGGTGTTTTATTGTACGCATTAATGCAGTTTTGGGTTTCGCTCATGGTTTCGCTGGAGTGCATAAAAACAGGTGCTTTATATTTTTCAGCCAGCTTTGCAATGCCTTTCATAATCGCTTTATCTGTTGTGTATTCTGCATGAAATCCCAGCTGATAGCTGATAAGCTCGTGATAATTATTATAGGTATTATAATATTCTTCAAGCAGTGCAACAGATTCCTTAAAATTATTTACAGCTCCGCACATAACAGTGCGAAAGCCCATTTCAACACTGGCTTTTGCCATTGCCTGCGGGAAATAGTACATATCAAAGCAGGCGGATGTACCACTGCTCAGATATTCCAAAAAAGCAATCTTTGACAGCTTATATACATCCTCCGCTGTCAGCTTGTCCTCAAGCGGAAAGATTTTATCATATAGCCATTCCTGCAAGGGCATATCATCGCTGAAGCTTCTGCCAAAGGTCATAGCTGAATGGGTGTGGGCATTTTTAAAGCTGGGCATAAGCAAATTGCCGTTCAGATTAATTTCTCTTTCAAAGGAAATATCGTCTGTGTTTTTTTCATTGCCCACATATATTATTTTGCTTCCCTCAACCCAAACCTCTTCGTTGGTTATTTGAAAGTCTCCGCCAAGCTTTAATACTCGGCCGTTAAAAAATCTAATCATTTCAGCATCTCCTTCAGGCTTTTGTTAAATGGAGGGCGGGCGATGCCCTTGTCTGTAATAATGGCTGTAATCAGTGAATGATCCGTCACATCAAATGCAGGATTGAAGCATTTCGTCTCAGCCAAAGCGGTAGGCTTTGCAAAGAATTTTTCTTTGATTTCCTCGCTGTCTCTAAGCTCAATTTCTATGTCCTCTCCTGTTTCACAAGCAAAGTCGATGGTGGAGTAGGGGCCAAGAACATAAAACGGAATTCCATAATGCTTTGCAAGTATCGCAACACAAGAGGTTCCGATTTTATTAGCGGTGTCACCATTTGCTGCCACTCTGTCACAGCCGACAAGTACTGCCTGAATCAGCCCCTTTTTCATAACAAGGCTTGCCATATTGTCACATATCAAGGTTACGTCTATCCCTGCTTTTTCAAGCTCGTAGCTGGTTAATCTGGCTCCCTGCAGCAGAGGTCTTGTTTCATCACTGAATACCTTGAAATTGTAGCCCTTTTCCTTTCCGAGAATCAACGGACCAAGACCTGTGCCGTATCTGCTGGCAGCCAGCTCACCTGCATTGCAGTGGGTCAGTATTCCGTCTCCGTCCTTTAAAAGTGAAAGACCGTATTCGCTTATTTTTCGGCACATTTCTATATCTTCCGTATGTATGGAAACAGCCTCATCAATGAGATTTTTTCCGTCCTCATATGCCTTGACAATTCTTTCGGTAGCCCAGCTTAAATTTACAGCCGTGGGGCGTGAAGCGTCTAAATACTTTTTTAATTCATATATATCATTGTCCTTTGCGAAAAGTGCCATAGCATATCCTGCAAAAATTCCGATAGCAGGAGCGCCCCGGACCATAAGTGTTTTTATGGCATAATAAGCCTGCTCCTTATTTTCTATTTCTACCCACTTTTCCTCGTTTGGTAAAAGTGTTTGATCAAGTATAATCAGCTTTGTGCCGGTGAATTTTAGATTTTCCATTAAAAGTTACCAATTGCTTCCTTAATTAATTTTCTGAACTGCGGTGCAACTCTTGCGGCAGTTTCCTCAACCTCTTCGCTGGTTATCGGTGTTTTGCTTATACCGCAGGCGAGGTTTGATATCAAGCTGATGGCACATACCTCAAATCCGCAGTGCTTTGCTGCCTGGGCTTCAATAGCCGTACTCATACCAACCGCATCAGCACCGATGATTTTTGCCATTTGTATTTCAGCAGGGGTTTCAAAGTTAGGACCTCTGAATTGAAGATAAACACCGCTTTTGACTTCAATTGCGCATTCTTCTGCTGTCTTAAAAATAATTCTATTCAGTGAATCGGAGTAAACCTCGCTCATATCAGGAAAGCGAACACCGATACTGTCATCGTTTTTTCCTGTCAGTGCGGATGGTACAAAGGAGGATATATGATCCTTCAGTACCATAAAATCACCGACATGGAAGCTGCTGTTTATTCCGCCGGCAGCATTGGTAAGAAATAATGTTTTTGCTCCGAGTTGTTTAAGCAGTCTTATTGGCTTTACAATTTCAGTAGGAGAATATCCCTCATACAAATGAACGCGTCCCTGCATTGCCGCAACCTTTTTGCCGTTTAGTGTTCCGAATATAAATCTGCCTTTATGACCGGGTGCAGTTGAAACCGGAAAATCAGGTATGTCTTCATATGGAATAACAAGCTCCTGTTCCATTTCATCAGCAATATCTCCAAGTCCGCTGCCTAAAACAAGCGCAATTTCAGGTGTGAAATCCGTTTTTGCTCTTATGTATTCCAGCTCTTTTTCTAACATTTGCCTCACCTCAATCCTTATTATAATTGTTTTTATTATATAAATCAATAAATTGCTATTGCAATATTTATTGTTTTTTGATATTATAATCTAGTGATAATATCTTTTTGGAGGAAAGCTATGAAAAAGATTATTTCGGTATTGTTGTGTCTTGTTTTAGTATGCGGCGTTTTTGTAGGCTGTGCGAAGCAGGACGAGCTAAAAAGTGATATTGTTCTTATTACCAATGGCGGAACAATTAAAGACGGCGGCTATAATCAAAGTGCCTGGGAGGGTATATCTTCCTATGCTGATGAGAATGGTCTGACCTGCCGTTATTATCAGCCAGTGCTTGATAATGATAAAATTACCACCGAAAATGTTGAGAAATATGTAGAATTGTCAGCAAAGAACGGTGCACAGTTCATAGTGCTGCCGGGAAATGAATTTGCTGTTCCTGCATATGAGATTGCAAATTCTTATCCGGATTTAAAGTTTATTTTGGTTGATGCAATCCCACATTCTGCTGACAGTGATATTGACAGCTATCTCGGCAATGTAATGTGCGTATCCTTTGATTGTCTGCAGAGCGGTTTCCTTGCAGGTTATATTTCTGTAATCAACGGAAATACACAGCTTGGTTATTTCGGCGATGTAAAATCTAAGGAGTCTGCTGCATATGGTGCAGGCTTTGTTCAGGGTGCTGCATATGCTGCCGATACACTTGGTGTTCCTACTACAGTACAGTGGGCAGATTACAATTCAGCACTTATTGATTATGACTATGACTTTACCATTACTGCTTGCTACAAGCCTGTTTCTGAGTCAGATGAAACAACTTATGTTATTAAGGTTGAGAATGGTATAGGCTCAGGTACATACACAGAGGGCAGCAATGTTACAATCACTGCCGATTCTGCTCCTGTTGGTCAGGTGTTTGATCACTGGGAGGTTAAGAGTGATACTGAGGGCGTTAAGGATAAGAAGGTTAATATTTCCTCAGAGAAAGAGTCCTCTATGAATCTTGTTGTTGAAAAGTGCGATGCTACAATTACTGCTGTATACAAGGACATTGAAGGCGATTATAAGAATGTAACTGTTATGTGTGAGGATGGCAAAACACCATTTGCACAGTACGGCGTTGCTGTTGACGGCGGTGTATCTGTTACAGCACCTGTAGCTGAAAGAGGTATGGTGTTTGACCATTGGGATACAACTGCAGATTTGGGTGATACAGATTTAACCTCTAAGGAAATCTGGGTTGCTGTTAAGGATGCGGATATCACGCTTGTTCCTGTATATGCTGCGTCTGAAAATCCAACCTTTAATGTTACTGTAGTAACAGGCGAGGGCGGCACCGGTGACTCCACTGGCTCAGGCTCCTATGTAGCCGGAGATAAGGTAGAGCTTGCAGCAGCACTTCCTGCTGAGGGATATATGTTCTCTCATTGGTCAAATGAGGACAGCTATGGTCTCGGTACCGGTATTGCTATGGAAAATGAATTCTACTGGAATACAAGCTTTGAAATGGTAGACAGATTTGCTTCTGTATGTGAAGCAATGTACAATCAGGGTGTAAACACAATTTTCAACGGCGGCAGTGAAATGTCACAGTCTGCATACACAGCGAAATGGAATTACGATTATAATCAAAACGTAATTTCTGCCGGAGAAAATAATAAGGATGCTTATACCACTATCGTTAAGAATTACGGTGAAGCAATTAAGGACTGCCTTGCTGATTTCAAGGGCGGATCTCCGAATATAGCGAACTGTTCAACAGATGGTATTTATGCTACCTTTGTTTCAGAAAATGAGGATATTCAAAAGCAGTATGACGCAGTGTATAAGGCGCTTGCCGATAATGAAATTGAGCTGACTCAGGTGCAGGAGGGCGCAGGATATGATTTCTGCCTTGTATTTAATGAGAAGAAGCCATCAAAATGCCTTACTCTTGACGGATGGTTTTTGGATAGCGTACAGTTCAAGAAATAATTAAGATACACGATTTATTACATTATATATAATATAAAGCGAAAGGCTTGCAGTTAAACTGATAACTGCAAGCCTTTTATAATGCTTTTATTTATTTGTCATAGCTTTGACTGAATAGGCGAATACAATACTATTAATATTCTATTTCACCTTTATATACAAGATTACAGTCACCGGTCAGTGTAACACCTTCATCTGTATAATTCACAATCAAATCTCCGCCCTTTACCTTAACGGTAATATTTTCACCCTTGCTGCAGTAGCCATTTTCTACAGCGCATATAACAGCGGCGCAGGCACCTGTTCCGCAGGCAGGCGTTTCTCCGTTGCCTCGCTCCCATACCCGCATTTTAAGTGTAGTGGAATTAACAACTCTTACAAATTCAGTGTTAATTCTTTCCGGGAAGATATCTGCATTTTCAAACTGTGGTCCGATTTCTGCAGCATTTACCTTATCAACATTATCCACAAATACAACACAGTGTGGATTACCAATAGCACAGCAGTTGATATTTGTTTCCTTTTTGCCGATTACTGCAGGATAGTCAATCACCTTGTCACCCTGTGCAAGTACAGGAATATTTTCGGGCTTGAGCTCAGCCTTGCCCATATTGACTGTGACTGAGGATACCTTGCTGTTTCTGGTGAACAGGGACAGGTGTCTGACGCCGGAGGCAGTTTCGATATCCATTTCATTCTTTTTCACGATATCATTATCGTATAGATATTTACCCACGCATCTTATGGAATTTCCTGCCATTCTGCCTTCGGAGCCGTCAATATTGAATATACGCATCTTCGCATCTGCAATTTGACTTTCCTCTATCAAAACAATTCCGTCTCCGCCAATGCCGGTATGTCTGTCACTGAATTCTATAGCAAAGCTTTCAGGGCAGGTGATGATACCGCACTGATTGTTGAAGAAAATGTAATCGTCACCTGTACCCTCCATTTTAGAAAATTTCAGGATACCCTTGCTGTCTCTCATATTGTTTATATCAACAAGCTCTGTGTTCGTTTCCTTGTAGCGTGAAGCAATGATATCGGCAATTGCGTTTGCTGTATCAAGGGAGGTTATCGTGGCGATGCCAAGCTGGTTCGCACGGTTGTGAAGCTTTATATAATCGGCAATGGATTTTTTATCACTCTTGCCGGTGTATACAATATAATCCAGCTGACCGCTTTCTACCAAATCCATAATGGAATTATCCTCACGCAGCTTGTTTACAACCGATACCTCAATGCCGAGACTTTCAATTGCTTTTGCTGTTTCCGGTGTAGCCCAGATTTTCGCACCCAAATCATCCAGCTTTTTCGCAAGATTTACAATTTCAAATCTATCCTGCTTTGTGACTGTAATGAGAACGCCGTGATTGTCTTTCCTGTGAAAATCTGTTTTAAATCCGGCGGATACAAGTCCTTTAAATAATGCCTCATTCAGATTCTTTCCGACACCCAGTACTTCACCGGTGGACTTCATTTCAGGGCCAAGCTTGGAGTTAACATCGTTGAGCTTTTCAAAGCTGAATACAGGAACCTTAACAGCATAATACGGTGGGGTACGGTAAAGTCCCGTGCCAAAACCAAGCTCTTTCAAGCTTGAACCAACCATAATTTTTGTTGCCAGCTCTACCATTGGTACACCGGTAACCTTGCTTATATAAGGAATTGTTCTTGATGCTCTTGGATTTACCTCAATAACGTAAAGCTCATTTTGATAAATCAAATACTGGATATTTACCAAACCCTTAGTGCCGAGGGAAAGAGCCAGCTTTTCTGAAATATCGCATATCTTTTCCAGCATCATATCATTCAGATTGTAGGGCGGATAAACCGCAATGGAGTCGCCTGAATGTACGCCCGCTCTTTCAATATGCTCCATAATTCCGGGAATCAGTACATCTGTGCCGTCACTGATGCAGTCAACCTCAAGCTCAGTTCCCATCATATATTTGTCAACAAGTACAGGGTTTTCAATACCCTGCGCCAGAATGATATCCATATACTGCTCTACATCATCATCGGTGTAGGCAATGGTCATATTTTGTCCGCCGATTACATAGGAAGGACGAAGAAGTACCGGATAGCCAAGTCTGTTGGCAGAGACTAATGCCTGCTCCAGTGTCATAACACTTTCACCCTTTGGTCTGAATATACCAAAGCGCTCCAAAAGAGCATCAAATTTTTCTCTGTCCTCAGCAACATCTATGGACTGCGCACTTGTTCCGAAAATGGTAATTCCATTGTCGTCAA
>JAMPGU010000001.1 GCA_023663865.1 Clostridium sp. | reverse complement strand
TGGTGTTTTTTAACGAAATTATAGCTGAAAAGATGATGATTTTAAGCAACACTGCACTATGGTATCTCAGCTTTGTATCCTGTGAGACTTTCGACATATTCATTTTATTTTACCGAGATTTATTTTGTAAGCTCAACGGTTGTGGCAATTTTATCATCATTTAAGGATAACCACTCATTAATTTCTATTTCTACAGCTGTAGAAGTATCTCTTAACAGGTAAGCCTTGTTCACAGCCTTTGTTACACCGGGCTTGATATTTACATCCAGATAATCTGTATCTTCATCCTCAAGAATTGCAGTTTCAAGACCGATACCATCCTGGTATGCATTTGCTTCAAGCGCAACATCAAAGCTGGTTGCTTCATCTGAATTATTTGTGAAGTCGTATGTGATTAACACAGCATCCTTGCCTTCCCAGTCCTTGCAGATTTTAGCGCCTGTTACAACGCATTTGTAGTCACCGATAACGTCGCCGGGTATAATATTTCCCTCACCCTGAACAGAGTCAGATAATGCTGAATCCAAAAAGCTGTCATCAGAAAGAGCTTCGTCTACAGCACTGCCTACTAAAAAGCCGCCTGCAACCGTCATTATAATACAGAATACAATGTAAAGAATAAAGGATACCAATGCACAAATACCGCTTGCTTTCGCAGTCTTTGGCTTCTTGTCCTTTTGTGTAAGAAAAATAATTAAGCCTGCCAGGGGAATAAGGAATGATAATATAGCCAGTCCTACATTCGCCTTTTTTTCCTGAGGCGGCATATTGTTCATCGGCTGGTAAGGCTGCTGATAGTATTGCTGTTGTTCGTTTTGCTGATAATTATTGTCTTCCATATTGAAAACCTCCTCTTTTTCTATATGTCGATTATACAATATATAAGCGTTTGGCTTGTCAACATATGTGTTCAAATATTGTTTAAACATAGAATAAACTATTATCGGGGTGGTTCTATGTTTATACCAACACTTGATGCACAACTGGTGGGAAAAGTTATTGCTGAGAATAGAAACCAAAAGGGAATATCTCAGGAGGTGCTGAGCGGTCTTGCTGATATCGGACGCACACATTTGTCAGCGATTGAGAGGGGAGAGCGCAAGCCAACTTTAGAAACGTTATATAAAATATCTAATGCGCTTAATGTTAAAATGAGCGATATTGTAATACAGATTGAAGATCAAATAGAAAAGTAATAAAGCAGAAAAAAAGGCTTGCAGACAGCGAATGCTTCTGTAAGCCTTTCTTATATATCAGCATATTCTGGGAAGTCCTTCGCCGTAAAGCACATTTACCTGACGCTTTCCGCCGATAGGAGTAATCAGCGTAACACCGCTTCCTTTTTTTACTTCGCCAATGACTGCGGCATTTTCTCCGTATTTACAGCTTTTTATGATTTCAACAGCCTTTTCAGCCTGCGCCATAGGCATAATTGCCACAAGCTTGCCTTCGTTGCCCATGTGCATAATATCAAGTCCGAGTATTTTAGAAAAGGACTTAACCTCAGGATGAATCGGTATCTTTTCCTCTGTCAGTTCAATATTCACCTTTGATGCATTTGCAAGCTCATTCAGCACAGTGCCGAGTCCGCCTCTGGTGACATCACGCATACAGTGCAGCTCAATTCCGCTTTTAAGCATTTTCTGCACCATTTCAACAAGGGGGGCATTGTCACTTTCTATGCCGTTTTCTATGTTCATTCTTTCTGAAAGAATGGCGGCATGATGATCACCTGTAGTTCCGCTGATGACAACAGCATCACCATATCTGAGATTGGTGGAAACAATGTCGGTGCTTTCTTTAACAAAGCCGACGCCGGTTGTATTGATATAAATGCCGCCGTTGCCCTCTATGACCTTTGTATCACCGCAAATAATAATTACACCGGCTTCCTTCGCAGTATCTGCCATTGACTTTACAATCGTCTCCAGCGTATCAGTATCAGTACCCTCTTCAATGATAAAAGCAGATGTGATATATTTTGGCACAGCACCGCGCATAAGCAAATCATTTACCGTTCCGCATACAGACAGCCTGCCGATATTTCCGCCTTTAAAAATCAACGGTGTAACAACAAAGGAATCTGTAGTGACAGCGATTTTTGCACTTCCGTCAACAACAGCACTGTCCTCCATCATATTTAATATCGGATTTGAAAAATGCTTGGCAAATACTTTGTCAATTAATTCTGTAGTGGATTTACCTCCGCTACCATGAGCAAGTGTAATTTTCATATTTAACCTCGATTGTTAATGTAATAATGAAAGCAAGAGCCTTCGCTTGATACCATACAGGCACCCTGTGGATTTTCGGGTGTGCATACCTTTTTATATAAGGGGCAGCTGCAGGGAGAGGTGAAGCCGGTTATAACCTCACCGCAGCGGCAAGCCTTGTTGCGCAGGGTGTCATCCGTTAAGTCAAGACTTCCCGCATCGTACTGCCGATATTCCTGCCGGATTGCCATACCCGAATTATCAATAATACCTATACCACGCCAGCCGGCACTGCAGGGTGCAAAGTATTTATTAACAAGTGCTTTAGCCTTTTGGTTGCCCGTATTTGTCACTACACTTTTATATAGGTTTAATACCTTTCCCTGTCCTTTTAATTTTGTCAGGGCATATATTGTTGCCAGCAGCTCTTCCCCCTTAAAGCCGGACACAACAAAGGGCAGCTGATATTTTTCTGCCAGGGGGGTGAATTCGTCAGCACCGGTAATGACACTCACGTGACCGGGAGCAATAAATCCATCCAGCTTATTTCCCATTTCACACAGGGTTTCAATAGCCCTTGGCATCGTTTTAAGTGCAGTTAAAAATTTTATATTTTCAATATGATTATTTACAATTTTATCAAGCAGTACAGCATAAATCGGTGTGGTGGTTTCAAATCCGACTGCTGCAAAAATGTAGGTTATATTTTTGTTCTTTTCAGCAAGGTCTATGATTTCAAAGGGCGAATATACCATTTGAATATTTCCGCCTGCTGAGCGTGTTTCCTGCAGACTTGTGGTAGCTGACGGAACACGAATTAAATCTCCGAAGGTTACAACGCAGGTGTTTTGCCTCAATGAAAGCTCGCAAAGTCTGTCAATGTAGCTTGATGGTGTAACGCATACGGGGCAGCCCGGACCGCTGATTAGCTTTATGTTATCGCTTAACAGGGAGGGTATGCCGTTTTCACTGACTGCAGCAGTATGCGTGCCGCAAACCTCCATAAAGGTTAATGGCTCGCCATCATATTCTTTAAGATATTTGATTATATCCTTCAACTCCATGATTAAAGCTCTCCGATTTCGTTAAATAGTTCCAGCATAAATTTTGCTTCATCCTCAGGCAGTACCTGAATGATAAGTCCGGCGTGAACTAAAGCATAGTCTCCAAGCTGAACATCAACAATACCCTTATTCGCATTTACTTTGTTGCCGTCATAGTCCAGCACAACCTTGTCGCCGTCAATTTCTATCACCTTGCCCGGTGCTGCAACACACATATTTATTCCTCCAAGCTGGCAATATAGGCTTGTCCAAGGGCGATACCGCCATCACCGCAAGGAACCTTTTCATTTGTGTAAACACAAAATCCATTTTCCTCAAGACCTTTTATTGCGTTCGTTAAAATGATTCTGTTATGAAATACACCGCCACTCAGTGCAATTTGCTTTATATTATGCTTTTTTGCAATATCCACAATCAGTGAAGACAGCATCAGGTGAAAGCCTAAGGCAAGCTCTGATGTCGAACAGTGGGGCAGTGCATTTTTGATTTCAGTTAATATTTCTTTTGGGTTCAGACTGGTTGTCAGCTTGTATGCCTTATCTGCCTTTTTCGCTTCTGCTTCCAATGCCTGGGCGCATTCTCCCTCAAAGCTGTTGTAATGCTTTATGTCAAGAAGTGCGCAGACAGCGTCAAACAATCTGCCCATACTAGATGATAACACAGTATTTATATTGTTTTCAATGGCTTTATCAATAATATTGTTTCCGCCGATATAGCAGGCAAGTGCTAAATCTGCATTTTTTGCGATTTCGTCTGAGGCCACCATTTTTGTATATTCCAAATGCTCAGCACGTTCAAAACGACCCGCATCAAATAGGAATACTTCACTTCCCCAAATTGCACCATCCTCGCCATAGCCTGTGCCGTCAAATGCAAATCCAAGCACCTTGCCGTCCAGCTTATGCTCAGCTATGACGGATGCAATATGTGCCTTGTGATGCTGTATCTGCAGATCAGGCTTATATATTTTAGAGGAGTAATAGGCAGGGTGCAGGTCGCATACAACCTTATTTCTTTTGAAGCTGTGAAGGGATGCAAATCGGTTAATGTTATTTTTGTATGCCTCTAAAACAGCAGTATCCTCCAAATCACCAAAGTATTGACTCAAGAATACATAGTTATCTCTGTGAAAGGCGAAAGCAGCTTTTAAATCTCCGCCCATAAGCAGGGTATCTGCTTTTGCCTTTCTTCCGATATCAATTGCCAAAGGTACATATCCTCGGGCGCGTCTGATAAACTGCACTCTGCCGGTATTCACAGCCACCACACTATCATCAAGCGGTGTCAGAATTTGACGGTTGTGGGATAGGGTAGGGACGTTGAATTTTTTTATTTCATTATCATCTGTGATAATCGGCTCACCGCTTATATTTGCACTTGTCATAACCAGGGGTGAAATTTTGTCCAGTATCATAATTTGAATGGGATTGCAGGGGAGAAATGCACCGATATAATCACTGTCACCGCAAACAGATTTATCAAAATCCTTGATTTTTTCCAGAAGAACAATCGGTCTGGCAGAGGAGGCTAAAAGCGCCTCCTCAAGTGCGCTTACCCTGCAATATGTTTTGATTTCATCAACTGTGCGAAACATAACAGCAAAGGGCTTTGTTTCACGTCCTTTTAATTCTCTCAGTTTGTGTACTGCTGCAGCTGAATGAACACTGCAGGCAAGATGATATCCCCCGATATCCTTGATAGCAGCAATTTCATTCTGCCTGAGCTTTTCTATTATAGTATCAACAGGGACGTTGGTTGTCGGACCGCACTGCCGGCAAGCAATCGTCTGGGCGTGACATCTTCTGTCATAGGCATCCGTGTATTCATATTGGCAGTCATCGCACAGGGCAAAGGGTGACATCGTTATATTTTCTCTGTCATAGGGCAGAGTATTTATAATTGTATATCTTGGTCCGCAGTTTATACAGCTTATAAAAGGATGCATAAATCTGCGGTTATTTTTGTCTTTAAGTTCTTTTTCACAGTCACTGCAGGTTGCTAAGTCCGCAGTGATAAAAGGGGTGTCATTGTCGTTATCGGAATGAATAATTTTAAATTCTTCAAAATTTTGATGTGCTATATTTTCTCTATTGTATTTATTGATTTCAAACAAGTCAATAAGGCGCTGGACAAATTCGTCCAACGCCTGAATATCCGCTGTGATAATGATTTCAACATTACCACCTAAATTTTTAACCTGACCTTTTATTCCAAGGTCCATAGCAATACGCATGGCAGTAGGTCTAAACCCTATGCCCTGCACAATGCCTGAAAAGGTTAATCGTTGTGTCATCAGGGAAGCTCCTATTACTCTTTATGCATAGTTACTATGCCCTTTTCTCCGTCGTCCTTTGTAAATGACAGTGCCTTGAATTTCATACAAGCGTCAACACATGCACCGCATTGTACACAGGTATCTCTGTTAATTGACCAGGTTTTTTCACCTGTTCGATCTACAGTGATACATTCCTGTGGACATTTTCTGGCACAAAGTCCGCAGAGAATACATTTTGTCATATCGTTTGTGATTTTTCCTGTTGCAGCAGGTGCTGCCTCTTCTGCAGGCTCAGGAATAGGCTGCTGATATGTATCTACTGTTTTTTCCGTGCTTGGCTCTGTATATCCCTGTGCCATGGTTAAACACTTTTTCGGACAGGCATTTACGCATGCCTGACACTGAACACAGCCCATTCTTTCGATTGACCAGGTCTTTGCATTTCTGTCAACGGTGATTGCACTTGACATACACTTGCGTGAGCAGATACCGCACATAATACAATCGTCAATGTTTATTTCAACGTGACCTCTGCTCTTTTCAGGATAAACCTTTGGTACCGCAGGGTACTGTGATGTAGCTGGCTTTGAAAATAGGTTCTTTAAAGCGGTGAATGAAAAATCCATTATTGACATAGCTTATTACCTCCTATCTTTCTGTACAGCTGATACAAGGGTCTATTGTTAAAATCTGAAGCGGAACATCAGCAAGCTCTGACCCGGGTAAAATGTGAATTAATGATTCAATGTTTGTAAAGGTGGGAGTACGAATTCTGAATCTTTCAAGGAATTTTGTACCATTCGCTTTACAGTAGAATATAGCTTCTCCTCGAGGCTGTTCAACTCTGACAAAGGCCTCACCATCCGGATTACCCTTAATCTGATTTGCAACAGGTCCGTCAGGAATTTTGTCAACCAGCTGTTTGATTATATTGATGGACTGGAACAGCTCACCAATACGTACGGCGCATCTTGCGTATCCGTCACACTCGTTTGATGTGATGATATCAAAATCAACCTTGCCATATGCCTCATAACCGGTTTTACGAATATCAATTTCAATGCCAGATGCTCTTGCCATCGGACCAACAGCACCCAGACGGACAGCGTCCTCTTTGGTCAAAATACCAACGCCTTGAAGACGTGATAAAACGGTGTAGTCGTTAAGGAAGGTTTTTGTAAGCTTTTTCAAATCCTTTTCCATACCATTGAATATATCAACAAAGCTCTTCAGCATAGCGGAATCCATATCACGAAGAACACCGCCAACCTTGTTCACGGAAAAGATAACTCTGCCGCCGGTAGATGCTTCAAACATATCAAGCACCTTTTCTCTCATTTTCCAGCACTGCATAAACAGTGCGTCAAAGCCGAATGCATCAGCAAGGAGACCCAGCCAAAGCAGGTGAGAGTGAATACGGCTCATTTCACCCCATATGGTACGAAGGTACTGTGCTCTTTCAGGTACTTCAGCGTCAAAAATTCTTTCAAGTGTTTCACAATATGCCATACCATGCTTAAAGGAGCATATACCGCAAATTCTTTCAATAACATACTGATAATCATTGAAGTCTCTTTTATCTGCAAGGTTTTCAAGTCCTCTGTGAACAAATCCGATTGACGGAATGGCTTCAACAACCTTTTCGTCCTCAAGTACCAAATCGAGGTGGATTGGCTCAGGCAGTACAGGATGCTGCGGTCCGAATGGAACTATAGATCTTTCACCCATCAGTCATTTACCTCCTCTTTATGTAAAGTCACAATGCCCTTTTCTCCATCATCCTCAGCATAGGATAATGCCTTGAATTTAAGACAGGCATCAATACATGCACCGCACTGAATACAATCATCACGGTTAATTGACCAGGTTTTCTCAACCTTTCTGTCTACTGTAATGCACTCCTGTGGACATTTTCTTGCACAAAGTCCGCAGAGAATACATTTTGTCATATCATTTACAATCTTACCGCTGTCAAGTGGTTTGCTGTCGGCAGGTGCTTCGGTTTTAACAACCTTCACAGCCTCTTTAACTTCCTTTTTAAAAGGTGTCTTTACAGCGATGCGGTAAAACTTATCCTGAAAATCAGGATTAATAGATTTTATCTTTACACCAAAAAGCTCTTTCATTTCATTTTCAAAGAGCATAGCTGACGGATAAAAATCAGAGATTGTATTGATTTCCTCATCAATAGGGATAATAACCTTGTAATTTTCAAAGCTGTAATCGAGGACAACGGAGTAGATTATCTCATTATAGCCATCAAAGGCTGTGGCACAAATCTGTGCCAGACGATAGCCTGCTCTTTGCTTTTCAAGCATCGTTTTATAAAGGGTCTGAATATCTACTGTTTCAAGAATATATTCTTCTCTCATTTATTTGCCCTCCTTTAACTTATTGCTTTTTTCTTTTAACAGTGCCAGCGATTTAACCACACCGTCAATAATAGCCTCAGGTCTTGCGGCACATCCGGGAACGTAGATATCAACAGGAATGACCTTGTCAATACCGCCGAGAATATTATAACAATCCTTAAACACACCACCGTTACATGCACAGATACCGATTGCACATACAACCTTCGGTTCGCTCATTTGCTCATAAATCTGCTTTACAACATCCTTATTCTGCTCATTTACAGAGCCTGTTATAAGCAGAATATCAGCATGCTTTGGATTACCTGTATTGATTACACCAAAACGCTCAACATCATAAATCGGAGTTAAGCAGGCGAGTACTTCAATATCACATCCGTTACAGCTTGATCCGTCGTAGTGCATAATCCAAGGTGACTTTGTTACGTCTGCCATATTATTGTACCCCCTTTACAAATACTTCAAGAATAAATACATTAAGTGCGCCGATGATAATGGTTGTTAGCCATGAATTCTTAAACATTTTCTGCCATTTCATTCTTGCATTTGTGTTATCAACAAGAATAAGAACAAAGTATGTTATGGATATTCCTGCAAGTGCAATCAGTACGGTCCACCAGCTTGCATTTAGGAAGAATAAAGCAACAACGCCCATCAAGAATATATTTTCATACCAATGGGATATTTCGACGATAGCAAACATTTCACCGGAGAATTCTGTTGTAATACCCTTTACCATCTCCTGATGTGCATGATGGCTGGTTGCCAGATCATAGGGATGCTTTCTCAATTTAATTGTTAAAATAAATACAAAGCCTACAAATACACCGGGGAGAAGGATAATAGGAGGAATAGAGTCACTCATTACCATTTCCTTAACCTTGAATGTACCTGTTGCAAGATAAAAGCCTACTGCTGTTAAAAGAACCATAGGTTCATAGGACAGCATCTGTATCATTTCTCTGTTTGCACCCATATTTGCATAAGGGGAGTGGCTGCTGGTTGCAGCAAGAATTAAGAACAAATTTGCTGTTGTCAGTGCAAAGAACACCAGCAGCAAATCGAATCCGCCAAAGAATAGACATCCTGTAAATATAACAAAAACAAGGAAGGTGATTAAATAAAATATCTGTACGTGGTTAACAACTACAGTTTCTTTTTTCAAAAGCTTAATAACATCATAGAAGGGCTGTAAAATAGGAGGACCCTGTCTGCCCTGCATACGGGCTGTAATCTTACGGTCAACACCGGACATAATTCCGCCGGCAATAGGTGCAAGAATAATGTAAGCAATGATACTGATAACAATTTTTAATGTTTCGCTCATTTAGAATGCACCTCCTATAGAAATTACCATTAATGCAATAATCATAAGTATGGATATTACAATTGATGGGTTCCAAAGCTTTTTCTCACCAAAGATATCCTCCATATACCAGTTTGCCAGGAAGAAACGTTTTTTCTCACCCATAGAGTCAATATAGTTCATCTGGTCACCGGCATTTACACCATTGATATATCGTGCAGCTTTTTTATATCTTGTTTCCTTTGCGGTAAGCCATGCAGCACCGGGAACAAGGAATATAGCAACAAGCATAATCATCATAATGATTATATTATCAGAGCTGATAACGGCTGTTGCGTTATTAAACACTGTTTTAATGTAAGGTTCAATTACATATATTGAAAGGAATGGGAATGTAAAGCAGAGCACAATCATAAAGGCTGAGTGCAGAAGAATAGATGTCCACTGATTTGCAGATGTTGTATTCTTTGCTTTACTATCATTATTCTTGGAAGCAAGTACGGTTGCAATCCATTTTGTCCAATAGAACAAGGTTGTAGCACTTCCGAAGCATACAAACAGTATAAGAACTACAGAGCCGCTGTCGATAAATGCTTTCAGCGCAGCCCACTTGGAAATCAGCATACCGAAAGGAGCAAGGAACATACCTGCAATACCAATTACAAGTGTCCATGCAAGATGCGGATGACGGCGAACTAAGCCGTGCATGGTCTCTATATCTCTTGAACCGGTTGCATTTTCGATAGCACCGACAGTCTGGAACAGAAGAGATTTAGAGATAGCGTGGAAGATAAGCAGGAACATACCTGCCCACAAGGTTTCCTTTGCACCTACACCTGCGCAGGCTGTGATTAATCCAAGGTTGGATATGGTTGAATAAGCGAGTACCTTCTTTCCGTCGCTGACGGTGATTGCAAGCATAGACATTATAAGGAATGTAAATCCGCCTACAAGGGATACCATTGTTCCTGCATATGTATCTGCAAGAACCGGAGAAAGTCTCAGAAGCAGATATACACCTGCTTTAACCATTGTGGCACTATGCAAAAGTGCAGAGGATGGGGTAGGGGCAACCATTGCACCCAGCAGCCATTTGGAGAAAGGCATTTGTGCACTTTTGGTCAATGCGGCAAATGAAAGCAGAATAACAGGAACCACTACAAGCTTGCCGTCGCAGAGGATAAGGCTCTGCATATCCGTTACGCTAAACTTCATACCTGCCCAAACGATGCCGGCAGCAAAGCCGCATCCGCCCAGTAAATTCATCCATAAAGCTCTGAAGCAATTGTGAATGGCTTCCTCTGTGCGGGTATATCCGATAAGCAGGAAGGATACGACACTTGTGATTTCCCAGAAGAAATATAACCAAATCAAACTGTTTGACAATACGAGACCGAACATTGCACCAAGGAAAACATACAAAAGAGAGAAGAAATATCTTCTTCTGTCCTTGAATTCCTTATGGTGATTATGATAGTCATTCATATAACCACAAGCGTAAACCGTGATAAGCGTACCAACAACAGCTACGATTAATACCATAATAACTGTCAGCTGGTCAACATACATTTTATGAATTTCCTGTTTTGGCTCTTTTCCTCCCAGCTCATACCAGAACATTAATACTGTCTGAGCGATAGATAAAAGTGCCGCATAGTATTGCTTATACTTTATGCTGAGTACAGTAATCAATACGACCAGGAACGTCTCTACCCCAATCATGCCATAATCAATGGCATGCGTTTCAGTAAAGAAGTAAAGCTGAGAGCTTCCTGCAGTGAAATACTGAACTGCAAAAGCAACAGCTAAACCTATGATGCCTGCTGCGCTTACATAGGTTACGATTTGTCTGATTGTGTTATTTTTAAATATACTGAGAAGCAGTGCACTTAAAAACGGCAGGCAAATCATTACAATGATTAAAATTTCCATTTAATCAAACCTCCTTGAACATATGTGTTTCTTTAAAATAAATATGTTTTTAATATATAGAAAAATCAGTATAATAATAGCACTAACTTTCATTTAGGTCAATGTAAAAATTAAGAAATTTTAGAATATTTTTTAGACAGTTTATACGCGTGAAAATTTGTTACATTTTTTTAATGTTTGTTATTGAAATTTAATATTTAAAGTATTATAATCTAGGCGTAACGACTATTGAGTATTAATGTGAGATGAAAACTATGGTGAAAAGAATAAAAATAGTTACAGTTTTGTTAATTGTTTTAATTGTATTTGCAAGCGGATGTGCGCTGTTTGTTGTAAACAATTCCCGCATAAGCGATGTGGAAAAGCTGAAGATGGTAAGCAGTACCTCGGAGTCGGTAGAAATTAACTGGAAGAAGATAAATAAAGCGGATGGCTACCGCATTTATGTTAAGGACGAGGATGATAAATATCAGCTTTACAAGGAAGTGGATGAGGATACTGTATCCTATAATATTGAAAAGCTTGAAAGCGCAAAAATAATAGACTTGAGAGTAACTGCATACAAAATCTTCAGGGACAAGGTTTATGAAAGCGAAAATGCTGCAGATTTAACGGTATATACCTTGCCTGCAAAGCCGGAGCAGACAGCTGCTTCTCCTGATGAGGGACTGTTGGATATTGCGTGGAAGGCACAGAAAAACATTGTCGGCTATGAGTTGGAGTATTCCAAAGATAAAGCATTTGATGATAGCAATAAAGAGGTTATTGAGGATGCATCCTTGAAGGAATTTAAGATAAAGGATTTGACACCAAAGGATGTATATTATGCAAGAATGAGAAGTTTTATTTCCGTTGACGGCGAAAAAATCTACGGAGAATGGAGCGAAGTCGCAGAGGTTGAAATTGCAGAAAAGCTGGTTATGGGTGCAGATATTGACCCTGATAAACCGATTGTTGCTTTGTCATTTGATGACGGTCCGGGATTTCCTTACGGAGACCAGGAAAATCCCACGAAGGAAATACTCGATGTCCTTGAGGAATATGGTGCGAGAGCAACCTTCTTTATGTGTGGAAAAAGAATTGAAAAGTCAAATGTTAATTGTCTGAAACGCGAAATTGAGCTTGGCTGTGAGATTGGCAATCACACCTATGATCATGAGCATTATGGCAAAAATGTTACTGCAAAGGATATCAGCAAGAATTCTGATGTAATTAAGAAAAAGTGCGGCAAAGCACCGTCAATATTCAGATGTACAGGCGGTATGCTGACATCCACAATCAGTAAGGAATGTAAAAAAGAGGGTATGCCTATTGCATACTGGTCAGTGGATACTGAGGACTGGAAGTCAAGAGATGCAGAGGATGTTTACAAGAAGGCTATGAATGGGGTATATGATGGCTCCATTATTCTGATGCATGATATTTATCCCTCTACTGCAGAGGCAGTAAAGAAAATTGTACCTGCACTTATTAAAGAGGGCTATCAGATTGTAACCGTAAGCGAAATGCTGACTGTAAAGAATGGCGAGGCACCAAAGCCGGGTCAGCAATATGTTGACTATAAAACTATAAATAATAATACTTAAAAAGAAAACGCCGCTGCTGAGGTAATACTCAGCAGCGGCATTTCTATTCTTAATTTCCATTCATTCTGAGCATTAAATAAAAAGAAATCTTGTATATGTTAACCCTTTGTGGTATTATAATAATATAGTAATTTGAAAGGAGTACTTTTTATATGTGTGAAAGAAAAGCTATAAAAGAAGACGAACTTGATATAGTGTTTGCTAAAGCAGCGGATTTAGTTATACAGAAAAAGAAGTTAAAAGGTGTTCCTGTTTCGAGATATGATATAAAAACCAAAAGAGCTTATTTAGAGTATCCGGACGGAAGGATTGTTTATGCAAAAGCCTGAAATTGTCGTAATCGCCGGTCCGAATGGCAGTGGTAAGAGCACATATACAGAATTTATTGTAGGTCCGAATCAATTTGCTGACGAGTCCTTTGAATACATCAATGCAGATAATATTCAGCAGTCTACAAATTGTGATCCGTTAGATGCAGCAATTTTAGCAGAAGAAAAAAGAGAGACTGCCTTGCAGGAGAAAAGAAATTTTGCTTTTGAAACGGTACTTTCAACCAGAAGAAATTTGGACCTTTTGATAAGGGCGAAGGAGCAAGGGTATTTCATTAGATGTTTTTATTTTTTGACTGCCAATGCTTCAGTAAATGTTCAGAGGGTGAATTCAAGAGTAGAGGATGGAGGGCATGGAGTGCCTGAAGAAAAAATCCGTTCCAGATATAAAAAAGCATTATCACTGATTCCTGAATTAATAGATGTATGCGATTCGTTGAATATATGGGATAACTCAACAGAAACACCATACAGAATTTTCAGAAAGAAAATAGATAATACTGACATTTTTAAAAATCCTGTTTGGACTATTGATGAAATTAAAAAAATGACAAATAAATAACGAATAAAAACAGCGTTGGAGTGAGTTCTCCAACGCTGTTTTTTGCTTAAACGCTATTGTTTGAATTATAATACAGCGTTTAAGAATTGTTTCAGTCTTGGGTCCTGTGGGTTTCCGAACAAATCCTTTGGCGGAGCTTCCTCAACGATATAGCCTCCGTCCATAAACAGTACCTTGTCGGCAACCTCGCGGGCAAAGCCCATTTCGTGGGTAACAACCACCATTGTCATACCCTCATCTGCCAAGTCCTTCATTACCTGAAGAACCTCACCAACCATTTCCGGGTCAAGTGCGGATGTGGGCTCGTCAAACAGCATTACCTTAGGATTCATTGCCAAGGAACGCACGATAGCAGCACGTTGCTTCTGACCGCCTGATAACTGGCTTGGATAAGCGTTTGCTTTATCCTCCAGACCAACTCTTTTTAACAGATTAAGTGCATTTTCTTTTGCCTGTTCCTTGCTCATAATTTTGAGGTTAATCGGAGCTAAAGTAATATTATCAAGAATGGTTTTATTGTTAAAAAGATTAAAATGCTGAAAAACCATGCCCATATGCTGACGGACCTTGTTGATATCACACTTTTTGTCTGTGATGCATTCTCCGTCAAAATATACCTCTCCTCCGGTAGGTGTTTCAAGCAGGTTCAGGCATCTTAAAAATGTACTTTTTCCGGAGCCTGACGGACCGATAACAACAATTTTTTCACCCGGCTTAATCTCGTAATCTATACCCTTTAATACGTGATTATCACCAAAGCTTTTTTGTAAATTACATACCTTTATCACTTTTTCTCAAGCTCCTTTCCATAATCTTAATCAGTAACGAAATGATTACTACAAGCACAATATAGATAAGAGCCATTACAATATATGGCACCATAAATTCATAGCTGTTTGAACCGATTCTGTTAAATGCAACATAAAGGTCTGTAGCGCCTACAAAGCTGACTACAGAGGTTTCTTTAATCAGTGAGATGAATTCATTGCCAAGTGTAGGAAGAATATTCTTTACAGCCTGCGGGATAATGATTTTTATCATAGTTGTTCCATAGCTTAAACCTACTGAGCGTCCGCCCTCCATTTGTCCCGGGTCGACGGAAAGTATACCGGCTCTCATAATTTCGGATATGTACGCACCGGAATTCATGCCGAATACTACAACGGCAACCGCAACGGAATTCATATGCAGTGACATCAGCGGCATTAATACATAGTAAAATACAAGCAGCTGCACTACAATCGGAGTACCTCGAAACAGGCTTACATATAAGCCGGACAATTTGTCTAAAATCTTAATGACTGCATTGTTCTTTGGAAGTACTCTTACAGTTGCGATGATTGTACCTATCAATATACCGATTATCAAACCTAAAATTGCAATAATACAGGTATTTTTCAAACCGGTCAGTACAGTATTATATCCACCGTGATTGATGAAGAAATCATAAAATACTTCTAATTTTTTACCAAAATTCATAACTGTTTCCTTTATAAAAAATACCTCACCTAAACAGGTGAGGTATTACATTTTTGCTTATTAAGCTACTGCGTTAATTGCAGTTGTGATAGCAGCTGCAGGTGCTGCGTCAATGATAACATACTTAACGTTGCCGTTAATTAAATCCTGAACTGCAAGTGAGCCATTATCATATCCTACAAACTCTGCAGGGAGCTTATCAAAACCAAAGTCTGCTGAACCCTGAACATAATACTGACCGGTTGTGCCGTTCTGACCACCGATTTTTGTAGAAGCATCAAGCTGGTTGAGGATTGCATCTACATCTGCCTTTGTCTGGCAATTGTCGAATGTAGTGTCATCACCCTTAACAACAATTCTCTGTGATGCTGAATAGTAAGATTTTGTAAAGTTTACCTGAGCAGATCTGTCCTCTGTTACAGTAAGACCTGCAGCAGCGATATCTGCCTTGCCCTGCTGAACAGAAAGAACAACAGCATCAAACTTCATATCCTTAATAACAAGCTCTTTGCCAAGTGAATCAGCAAGTGCCTTAACGATTTCCATATCAATACCGTAGAACTGGTCGCCCTTTTTATACTCAAAAGGCTCAAATTCTGCATTTGTTGCAACGACAAGCTGATCCTTTGATGTATCTTCAGCAGCAGATGTTACACCTACAGGCTCGCCGTCACCGAAGAAGTGATTGCAGATTTCATCGAAGGTTCCGTCGCTCATAATTTTGCTGATGAACTCATTTGTCTGTGTGAGCAGATCGTTGTTGTCCTTGTTAACACCCAAAGCATAAACTTCGTCTGAAAGGTCAATGTCAATAACCTTTACCTTTGCAGTGTTTGCATCCTTTGAACAGCCTGCAAATATTGCTGCTGCAGTAAGAACAGCAAGAACAACAGCTAAAATTTTCTTTGCCATTTTCATTTTTATTTCCTCCTAAAATTATGTACTTATAACAAATAAGGACAGGAGGTTCATATTCCTGTCCTTATAATAAATTTAGCATATATAATAATTAAAGTCAATATAAATTCAAATTATTTATGTATATTTATACATAAAATTAATATTTTGCAAGTACGCTGTAATCCTTTGCATTCAGGATATTATCGCCCTCAAAATCGAGCAAAAAGCCATAGAAAAATGCATTCCTGTTTTTGTTGATAACATCATTCTGCCAATAGGATGCAATAAATCTGTATGGTACGGAAAAATCACTGCCGCCTGTTTCGTAGGTAAAGTAATTTCTATCATCAAGATGACTGTAGCATACCTCTTGCGTACTTACAAAGGTATAATTGCAGTTTTCATCCTTTGCATACTGCTGTGCATAAGTATTGCTTGGTGCAATGATAACTGCACTGCCCTCTGTATTTGTAACGTTGATACCGCCTTGTGCTATTTTGTCAGACACCACAATATTCGGTATAGCCTCAGCACTGTTTACATTCAGCGTAAGGGAAGTTGCAGCGGGTGCATAAAGCAGCTTTGTACCATAGCAGTTAATGCTTGAAGGCAGCTCTGCCTTTGGTATCCATACAATTTCAAGGGGCGGCTTTTCTGCCCAGTGATCACCGGATAGAAGGGAATCAATCATCGTGACATTGGTATACGGCTCATAATACTGCAGGGTGTTTGGAAGATAAAGTATATTCAGGTTGATGGTATTTCTGAAAGCGGACTTTGATACGGAGGTTACACTGTCAAGATAAAGCTCCTCGGTTGTTGCACAGTTGAACAGTTCCGTACCGATTTCTCCCTTTGCGTTAGGCAGGTCAATTACACGAATATGGCAGTATTTGCCGAATTTTGCCGGTAAAACAGTGCATTTTGGTGCGTAGAAAGTATCAATGTAACACCCGGAAAGTGCCCCTGATTCCAGTGTAACAAGCTGTGATGTATCAAGCTCCTTTAAGAGTTCACAACTGTGCAGTGCAGAAGCAAATATTTTTGTCACCGGACTGATATGGAGCTCATAAAGTAATCGGCAGCCATAAAAGAATTCTGTATAAAGCGCAGTAAATTTAGGAATATTGCAGGTGAATAAGGGACAACTTTTAAATACATTGCTGACCGCAGTATTCTTTGCATTCGGGAAGTTGCCGTGCATAAGTCCTGCACCTGAAAACAGCTCATTCTTGAGCTCAGTCAGATTTTCGCTGAAATCAATTTCGTGCAGTCTTTTGCAGTTCTTAAATGCAGATGCTGTTACGGTTTTGAGCTTCGGCATTGCCTCATCTCTTAAATCTGAACAGTCTGAAAATACACTGTCCCCATTAAGCTTTGTAACACCCTTGGCAACAATATGTCTGAGCTTTGACGCCCCCTGAAAGCATCCGGTACCTAAGGTAGTAACCGTGTCAGGCAGAACAATAGATGTAAGCTTGCTGTCCTTAAACAGCTCTTTGTATAGAGCGGTAGGCTTCAATGCAGCGATTTTATCAGGAACAATAATATTTGTTTTGTCGCCCTTGTATTTCATAATCGTTCCTGCAACAATGGTGAAATCACTGCTGGGAGCATAATATTGAATTGTATAATTCTGCGAAGTAAAGGGGCTTACATAGTCATTGTCTGACATCAGGGCATAGATTAATTTTGCGTCGCAGTCAATGGTAATCGGCTCGGTATATACTTGGTTGTATTGATTATCAATAACACCATTGCTTAAAGTATAAACTGTATAAACTAAATTTGTGCCTTCGGGTATATTGCTGAATTCAATTGTCTGTGCTTCGTGGTAGAGACCGCTGACAACATTTGGTACAGGTGCTTCCAATCCATCCTCAAGAGTTAGATTGGCAAAGCTCAGCAGTCCTGCACCGTAATAAAATCGGTCTTCCTCTCCCATATCAACAGCAGATGACTTTAGTTTTTCTTTAACCTCATCAGGTGTTGCATTGGGATTTTGCATAAGCACATATGCACATGCGGCACTTGCAAGCGGTGCGGAGAAGGAAGTGCCTGAATACTCAGACGTGTATCCGCCGTTCAGCTTGGCTGCCGTCACATTCTCACCGGGTGCTGTAATATCAACTTTATCACCATAGTTTGAAAAGGAGGAGGTTCCTTCAAGATATCCCGATGTAACTGTAATGACACTGTCACAGCCGGCAGGGTAGGCGTAATCAGACGGCAATGCCTCGTTGCCTGCCGCAGCACTCACGGTAATTCCGTTTTCAACCAGTCTGTCAATCAAATCAACAATGAGTGAAAAGCCGTCGCTCTTATCATATCCGCCAAAGCTCATATTAACAATATCAGGCTTGTCCTTCTCTGCAAGGATATATTCGCAGGCTGCAATCACATTAAGCTCTGTAGCACTTCCGTTCTTATTTAAAATTTTATAGGGTTTCACCTTAACGTTATCAGGTGTGCTTTGGGTCACTATGCTGGCACAGGCAGTACCATGCATCTGATCATCCATAGGGTCATCCGGTTCACCTGAAGTTCCGAAATTAACAGGATTATGCACATATCTTCCCTGAAATTCATTATGATTATAGTCAATGCCTGTATCCATAATGCCGACTACGATTTCCTCTTTACAATCCTTATATTTTTGCATAGCATAATTTGCCTGACAATAGGAATAAGCGCTCTCCGAATTTCCTGCAAATGCAAAAGTATTATTCTTTTGTGATAACTGCGGGCTTTCAATTTCATTATCCCATACACTTATAATGTTATCCTCGGCAACAGTATACCCAAGGCTTTTGAGCTTTTTATAGGCTTTCTGCATATCACCTTGGTTTTTATACTGCAATATGGAATAGTCAAGACCATATACACTGTCAATGGCATCTGTGTCATTAATTTTATCATTGGTTTTTACAATAAGACGATTTAAAGCCGTGTCAATCGCTGTATGGTCCTCTTCGCTGTATGCTGTGCAAGAGATATTTTTGTCATATTTTTTACTCAATTGCGTTACAGCACTGCAAAAATGTTCAACACTCTCGCGTTCAGCCTCATCGTGAATTGCTGTATAAAGCGGTGTGAATACGGCCAAAGCCAATACTACAGATAGAATAATAGATATGATTTTTTTCATAGGATACCTCCTGAATATTTGCTACCATATATTAGTACGTTTGGCAGGCAAAAACCTTACACTTTTCAGGCAAAAAATTATTCTGTTCGGTATGTTTTTGATATAAATCGACATAACAAAAAAGCATCGAATTTCTCAATCCGATGCTCATCTATTAAATATAAGACCGCTTCTGCATTAATCTGCATTTGCCAGCCATTCGTATTCAGGAACATAAATTCTGGTTTTATCCCATGGGTCGCCGTCAATATGACGAATGAGCCATACATAATACATTTCGTAGCCCGGTGCGGTAACCTGCTGATGTGCATTTCCGCCGCGTATGCACAGACAGCTGCCGTTTTCTGTTTTGTATGGTGTATCACCCTCAAAGCCTGCACCAAATCCCTCAGGATGGTCAAACTGATAGTAATAAAGCTCAGGCTGTGGATGGTGGTGAGGCGGGTAGCTTGACCAGCGTCCCGGCTGATTGAACACCTCGCCCATAACCATATTTGAATATGGAGCATTGTCAAGGTCAAACATAGTGGATACAATTCTGTGACCTGTGCCGTTCCATTGACCCTTTCCGAATTCCTGATACAAGCAGTTGTCAGGATTATAGAATACAGGCTCCCAGGTTTTTTCATTATCCGTCATCTGAACAAGCACTTCACTATTCTCAAGTGCAGTAATGCAAGCCTTTGTATTTTTGGAAAAATGAACTGCATAAGGTGTTTTTTCAAAAGGATTTGCACGCTGGCAATCCTCGTTTATGCTTTCACCAACAGTAAAATTAACCTTTCCTGAAAGCAACAGAACAGCACATTCATTGTTGCTTTCCATAATTTCAAGCTTTTCGCCCTTAGTCAGCTTTTTTACATAAATGTCCATAAGCATTTCAGGGTTTACGCCATTCATTTCGCATAAAACCTTTTTTCCGTTTTCATCATACTCCGGTTTAAATAACATTTGTCTTACCTCTACTTCGCAATTTTTTTAATATCGGATTTTTCACCCATAACAATGATATGCTCCTCCTTTGAAAAAACGTAATCAGGACTGCTGATTGGAACAATTTTTTCGCCGTTTTTATAAGCAATAACCGTAATGTTATGAATTTTACGAACGTTGATATTTATCAGTGATTTGCCTACCCAGCTGTTCGGTGCGGAGATTTCATAAATACCCGTGTCCTCACTAAGCTGAAAATAATCAAATATCGAAGAATTATTATACTCCACAGCCATTCGATATGCAATATCTCTTTCAGGATAAATTACTCTGTCTGCACCATTTTGCAGCAGGAATTTTTCGTGGATAAGGGAGGATGCTTTGCCGATAACATAATCTGCTCCAAGCTCTTTAAGATAGCTTGTTATCACTAAGCTGTCCTGAAAATCACCGACGCAAACAAATATATAGTCATAGTCCTTTACAACAAGGGCTGACAGATTGTCTTTAATTGTAAAATCGCCGATTTCTGCATTTGTAACCTTATCGGCATAGGCTTCAATTAATGCTTCATTTTCATCAACAAGCATTACATCATTGCCCATATCACAAAGATATTCTGCAATGTGGTGACCGAATTTTCCGGCACCGATAACTAAAACTGATTTCATATTATGATTTTTTCTCCTTAGTGTGTAGGCAATGAAAAAGTAGTTTGATTTATCCAATCAGCAAATTGCCTGATGGTTTTCTGGTGGTGGTTTTTCTGTTTGAGAATATAATAGAAAATGCAAATATAAGAGATGTAATTCTGCCTATATACATCATAAGTGCAATTATAATTTTCGGAACAGTATGAAGGGAGGCGGTAATGCCTGTTGTCATACCAACTGTGCCTATGGCAGAAATACATTCAAACAATATATTGGAATAGCCGAGTTCCGGCTGGCAGAAGGTTATAATGGCAGAGGATACGAATATTGCAGAGATGTTTATGGAAGCAATGGATGCGGCTTTTCTTACTGCATCAAATGTGATACGTCTGCCAAACAGCTCAATATCTCTTTTGTTTCTTATGCTGGAAACGGCACACAAAATCAAAACTGCCAGTGTGACCGTTTTGATACCGCCTGCAGTCGAACCGGAGGATCCGCCCACAAACATAAGTGCATAGGTTACCATTTTTGATATACCGGTCAAATCACTGTTGGGTACGCTGTTGAAGCCGGCAGTTCTTGGTGTTACACTGCAAAAAAATGCATTGAGTCCCTTTTGCCATAACGGCATATCTGCAAGGGTGTTATTCCACTCAAAAATAAAAAAGGATATTGTGCCTGCAGCCAGCAAAATCAATGTTGTGACAAGTGTAATTTTTGTATGGACACTGTATCTTTTAAATTTGGTTTTACGTCTGTAGATGTCATCCCATACAATAAATCCCAGTCCGCCCAAGATGATAAGCAGTGAAATCGTCAATAGCACAACAGGGTTGTCGTTTACACTTATAAGTGATGAACCCGGTGCAACCCGTCCCATAACATCAAATCCTGCATTGCAGAAGGCTGATACAGATAAAAATACAGAGGTGTATAATCCGTTTTTAAATCCCATCTGCGGAATAAACTGGGAGGAAAGCAGGATTGCCCCTAATACCTCAAAAATAATTGTACCGTAAAGAACAACCTTTACAAGAGCTTTCATTTCACCCTTATAGATTGTACCTACACTTTCCTTCAGCAGCAGCTTTTCCCTGAGGCTGACACGCTTTTTCACAAAGCTTGCAAGCATTGTCATAATGGTTATAAAGCCCAGTCCGCCGATTTGTATCATACACAGAATAACAAGCTGACCAAACAAAGTCCATTTGCTGAAGGTATCAAATACCACCAGTCCTGTTACGCAGCTGGCAGAGGTAGCTGTAAATAATGCATCTAAAAAGGAAACGTCACCATTTTTTACGGATATCGGAAGCATTAATAAGAAGGTTCCGATAAGAATTAAAGCAATAAAGCTGAGTGCAACCAGCTTTGGATATGAGGAATAATAGTTTTTATTTTTGATTCGTTTCTTTTTGTTGGTGTTTAATTTGTCCAATTTTTGCTCCAGTTATTTTTCAAAACAAAACAGAAGTGAATATAAGTTTTATCTGCTTTGAGCTAATTGTTTGCAGGATGATAATTCGGCACGATTTCCATAAGCTTTTCACGCACGTTATCCTCATTAATGTCACGCAGGCTTTCAAGCATTTCTCTGAACTTATCATGGTCAATAACCATAGGCTGATTCACGAAAATCTTTTCGTTTGCAGTACGCTGTCTGGTTTCCATTTCGGTGTCCATAGATAATTCTTCGTAAAGCTTTTCGCCGGGTCTCAATCCTGTTATTTTAATACCTATCTCTTCAACCGTGAAGCCGGAAAGCCGAATCAGATTTTCAGCCAAATCCATAATCTTAACAGGCTCACCCATATCCAGTACGAATACTTCTCCGCCCTTAGCAAGACCGCCTGCCTGGCAGACCAGCTGAGCAGCCTCAGGTATTGTCATAAAATATCTTGTTATATCAGGGTGGGTAACACATACAGGACCGCCCTGGGCAATTTGCTTCTTGAAGATTGGAATAACAGAGCCGTGAGAGCCCAGTACATTACCAAAACGAACAGCTGCATACTGGGTATGCTCGCTGGTTTCATTCATATACTGAACGATAATTTCGGTAATTCGTTTGGTGGTACCCATAACATTTGTCGGGTTAACCGCCTTATCAGTTGAAAGTATTACCATTTTCGGAACCTTATATTTATCTGCAGCAACGGCAACATTATATGTTCCGAATACATTGTTGTTTACAGCCTCACAGGGAGAATCCTCCATAAGCGGTACATGCTTGTGTGCAGCTGCATGAAAGACAACATCCGGATGAAATTCTTCAAATACCTCATTTAGTCGGTCCATATCACATATTGAACCAATTCGAATTTGAATATCTATCTTATTGCCGTATTTTGCTTTAAGCTCATTTGCAAGCTCAAAGGCGCAATTTTCATAAATATCAAAAATTACAATTGCCTTTGGGTTATATCTGGCACACTGTGTGCATAGCTCAGCACCGATAGATCCGCCGCCGCCTGTTACAAGAATGGTAGTGCCTATCAAATATTTGCATACAGCAATATCCAGCTTAACCTCATCTCGTGCAAGCAGGTCCGAAATTTCTACCTTTCGTATTTTATTGGCTGAGTTCGGGTCATTCAGTATATCCTCAATGGAAGAGGATATTTTTACGATTTTATCTGTAGAGGTAGCGATTTTTATAATTTCATTCAGTCTTGTTTTTGTTGTTGACGGAATACAAATGATGATTTCATCAACGTCATATTTTTCCGCAACCTCCGGTATTTCATCAATGTTTCCGGCAATTTTTATACCACTTATTCTTTTGCCTTTCTTTGCAGGATTATCATCTACTGCAACGACAGGGGTATATAAAGAGCTTTTATTTGCAAGATCATTGATAATCATATTACCCATATATCCTGCACCGACAATCATAACTCTTTTATTGTGTCGGTTTTCTGTTTTAGAGAGAAGTGTACGGCTTCTGATTTCACTTCTTAAAATTCTATATCCGATTCTAGGCATACACGTGCATAGCAGAATAAACACAACATTTACGACATAAGCATAAATTGGTAAAATTGTGTTGCCCAGAATCATATCAAACAGGATTTTATCCACAAGGTATAATACAATTGCATCAACTACAGATGCCTTGCCGCAGGCAATAATCTCCTGTGGTCCGGCAAAGGTCCACACACTTTTGTATAATCTAAACAGATAATTTATCAGTACGACAATTACGCTGAGAATGATAATGTGGTAAGCATTAAACAAAACGTCGCTGTATGGAGCAGAGCCTATGTTGCCGTCACTTACTATGTAACAAATTGCAGCATTTGAAAGAGCAAACAATGCTATATCAATGAATGCAAGAAACCATTTTTTTAATTTTCCTTCCGCGGCAGTTCTTTTTATATTCATTTTACACTCCCTATTAATACTTTAATATCATAATAAACCGAATACGCTGATTTTATATGCTGTAATATTTGTTTGGCATCTGATTTCAAAACATTATAATACAGGATTGCATTAAAATCAATTCAATTCTTTTTTGCCTTTTTTCTTATGCAGATTATAATGCAGATTAACATTGTTGCGCCGGCTATGGCTAAAGGTATAATATACAGCTGTTTGTTTTGCGTCAATGCATCAATATTAACGCCTATTCTCCCCAAAACAGCTTGCATATCCTCTTCGCCCTCGACCTGGTTTTGAACTGTTCCGACAACTTTTCTTGCAGGCTTATCGCTTAATGTTGTAACCTCTGCTACGGCATCCGTTACCGTAAAATCACATTGGCTGTAAACCTCATCATTCGCACATACAACAACCGTGGCAGTTCCGTTACCAATTGCAGTAATATCACCGCCGGCATCAATTTGGATTATATCCTCCTCATCGCAGAAATAGCCGACAACAGCCTTGGCACTGCCGGGAGAAATGGAATAATCCAGCTTGACAGTGTCACCGATTTTTAAATCATAGGTAGAAGCCTGCAGGGACAGCTTTTCAATTTTTTCTGTCTGCGTGGTGGATACTGTTGTTTTGGTTGTTTCCTTTTTCGTTGTTTGTGTGGCAGTCGTTGTGGTTTTCTTTTTTGTTGTTTTATTTTCTTGCTTTTTTGTAGTGGTTACCTTTTTGGTGGCAGCTGCCTTTTTTGTTGTCGTTTTTTTCTTGGTGGTTTTTTCTTTTTTTGTTTCGCTCTTTCCATTTGCAGCAGAGGAGAAGTCAGGACTTGCATATCCCATAATTGCACTGACATTATTATATGGCTTAGAGCCCTTCGTGGTATATTCTCTCTTCTTAACCGAGCCTGAGCAATTGCCCTCTATGGTATGTACAGTGCTTCCCGAAACATAATCAACAATTCCGACATGCTGGGAGGAGCCGTTTCCGCTCCAGTCAAAAAAGACCATATCACCGGTTTTTGGTGTATATCCGCTTGACCTGGTGTGGTATCTGTTTTTGTTTTTGTACCAGCTTATCATACTGTTGCAGTTACCGCCGGATGGGGTAACACCATTGCCGTAGAGTGTAACACCCAGCTTGTCTCCTGCCTGATTATAGCACCAGAAAACAAAGTAGGTACACCAGGAGCCTTGGTAGCCGTACCATTTTCCGTATTTTGAATGGGTTGAAGAGTCCGTATATCCCACTTCGCCGTCAGCAACAGATACGATTTTATCTCTGATTTGACTTTCACTTGCAGCGAATGCAGATACAGGGATTAAGGCACTTATTAAAATAATTGCAGCAAGAAATAGGGATGCCGCTCTTTTTGTTTTGGTCATATGTATTATACCTCATTATAGTTACAATTACCTAACTATAATTATACAGGTATTTATAAAAAAGTCAATTCTATTAATATATACTATTTTAGAGTTAAATGTATATTATGTAATGGTTTATATATTATTTAGATTTTTGTTGTTGAAAACCAATGCTCGATATTGTAAAATATAAATGTACACTTGTTTATTATTTTTGAGAGGATTCAGTGATTATGGAAAGATTGAAGAATTGGCAGCTGGAGCATGTTACACCGGAAGAGGTTGGTGTGAACAGTAAAGTGATAACAGCTTTCTTAAATGAGATTAATGAAAAGGGCTTGGGTCTTCAAAGCTTTACTGTTGTACGTCATGATAAGGTTTGCGCACAGGGCTTCTTTGCACCGTACAGTGCAGATATGCCCCACGTGCTTTATTCTATGAGTAAGTCTGTTACATCTACAGCCATTGGCTTTGCAATCAGTGAGGGATTGATTAATCTTGATGACAAGGTAGTAGATTATTTCCCTGAATATGTAATGAGTAAACGTCCGTTTAACAGAATGCTGACAATTCGTATGTTGCTTACTATGCGCAGTGATAAGCTCATTACTGTGCTGGAGGAAAAGGGAAAAACGGATTGGATTTCAAACTTTCTTGGTGCTACCTTTCTCCTGCCCCCAAATACGAAATTCAATTATATTTCTGAAAACACATTTATGCTTTCAGCAATTATATCCAAGGTTACAGGTATGAGTATGCTGGATTATCTGTATCCGAGAGTTTTTGAACCGCTTGGAATAGAAAAGCCATTTTGGGAGACTGACGGTGTGGGTAATAATGCCGGCGGATGGGGTCTTTATATGAAGAGCGAGGACCTTGCAAAGTTCTTCCTGCCATACATTCATGGCGGAAAATGGATTGACGGCACGCAGATTATTCCTGAAATTTGGGTTAAGGAAGCTACCAAAAAGCAGGTTGATTCTGTCAGAGATGGCTTTATTGATAATATGATGGGATACGGCTACCAGTTCTGGAAAAATCCCATTGCCAACAGTGCCAGAGCCGACGGCTTGTTTGGTCAGCGCTGCTTCCTGTTCCCGGATTATGATGCACTGGTGGTGCTCAACTGCGGTGAGGCAGAGGATTATAATGTTATGAAAGTGTTCTGGAAATATTTTCCGCAATGCTTTGGCTATGAGGCTTTGCCTGAAAATAAAGAGGCTTATGATGAAATGATGGCAACAATTAATGCCTGCGCTGTAGTGGAGCTGCCGGCAGGGGAAAGAAATAAGGAAATGGAAGAAAAAATCTCCGGTCGTCTTATCAAGTGCAAAACCTCTGAATTTGTTTCCGTAATTACAATTTCAATTACGCAGATGCTGTATAACAAGCCGGGTGAAATCAATGAAATGAAGCTGACCTTTGAGGAGGATAAGCTGAGGTTTTATTGGAGAGAGAAGGAGTATGAAAATACAATAGATGTTGGTCTTAACGGCGAATATGGTATATCGGAGATTACGCTCGGTGACCTTCATTATCATACATATTCAAAGGCAGCATGGCAGGAGGACGGTACGCTTAAACTGTGGATAAGACCGATTGAAACAGCACATGTAAGACAGTTTACCTTTGAATTCAGGGATGATGATACTGTTAAAATTATTAACGAAATGACACCGAGATTTCAGGATTTGGCAATTTACAATATGACCTTTACAGGCCATCCGATAAAGGGTGAAATCACGGAAAGTGTTTTGAAAGACGCTGTTGAAAAATTAGGACTGCCATTCATCGAGCCTGACTTTAAAGGAAAGTTTGAAGACTAATGCAATTTGTATCAACCTATAAATCACCCCTCGGCGATATAATATTGGCGAGTGACGGCGATTATCTGACCGGTCTATGGTTTTCGGATCAAAAGTATTTTGATTTGGAACTTATGAAAAGCTATAAAAAACAGGAATTGCCTGTGTTCAGCAAAACAAAAGAATGGCTTGATATTTATTTCAGTAACGAAAAACCGAATTTTACGCCTGCAATCAAACTTGCTTCAACGGATTTCAGAAAGCAGGTTTGGAATATTCTGCTGGAAATACCTTATGGCAGTGTTGTAACCTATGGCGAGATTGCCAAGCGTATTGCCCAAAGCAGGGGAGTTGAACGAATTTCAGCACAGGCAGTAGGCGGTGCTGTAGGTCATAATCCGATAAGTATTATTGTTCCGTGTCACAGAGTGATTGGAGCAGATGGAAGTCTTACAGGCTATGCAGGCGGTATCGACAAAAAAGCGTATCTGCTGAAATTAGAAAATGCAATTAAATAAAGGCAGAAAAAGCCACGGACACTGATGTTTGAAGTGTCCGTGGCTTTGGTATTTTATGTTATTTTAATGTAACTACTGATTTTGCACTGCTCCAAGAGCTGTAATACTTTGTACCGTTTACGGTCTTGTAGGTACGAATTCTTACATAATACTTCTTCTTACCGCTGAGCTTTGATATAGTCTTGCTTGTGGTCTTGCTGCTTGATACTGTTACAGTCTTATTGTTTTTCTTAAAGTTCTTGTCTGTGCTGTACTGAATCTGATAACCTGTGGTCTGGGTTGTATACTTCTTCCACTTTACTGTAAACTTCTTTGAGCCTGCGCTTACGCTTGACAGACTTGTGTTCTTTGGCTTAATTGTAAAGCTCTTCGTAGCTGTACCGCTGTAGTTACCCTTGAAGGTTATTTTGATTGTGTACTTGCCTACATTCTTTCTGCCGCTTGGATAGCTTACAGTATAATCTGTTCCGCTCTTTAATTTATTACCCTTGCTGTCCTTAACCGTTACACTTGGCTTCTTTGCACTGCCGTTATAGGTATAGGTGCTTGTGGACAGTGTATAGGTTGTAGGCTTATAGATTGTTTTGGTTGTTTTGGAATAGGTGTAACCGCAGGTCTTGCAGGCATATGTTGTTACTACCTTGCCATTGGCACTTTTGGTTGCCTTTGTGGTTTTGGTGGTGGTTTTGTAGCTGTGATTTACAGTGGGAACATAATCGGTTTTGTAATATGACTTACAGATTGAGCAGGTGTGAAGAATATAACCCTCGTTTTTGCAGGTTGGTGCAACTGCCTTTTCGGTGTAATTATGCTCTGTAACAGGAATTGCCTCTGTTTTTGTTTCCTTGCAAATATCACAGGTATAGGTTTTGATACCCTTCTCAAGGCAGGTGGGCGCCTTGGTTATTTTACTGTTGTTCCATTTATGAAAATGAACGGCAGCTTCTGCAAGTTTTTCATTGCCTGCTTCAATCAGTACATTGCTCCAGCTGTTTTGATCTCCGCAAAAATATACGTCCGTTAAATTATTGCACAGAAAGAAGGTATTATAATCAATATTTGTTATGCCTGCAGGTAAAAATACATTCTTTAGAATTTTGCAGTTGTAAAACGCCTGAACACCAATATGCTTAACATTCTTGAAGCCTGTCACGCTTGTAAGCTTTTCGCAGGAACTAAACATACCGCTGCTTATGCTTATCAAGCTGTTGGATAATTTTACATTTTTTAAATCGCTGCATCCTCGGAATACGCTTTCACCGATTTGAGTTACACTGTCGGGTATGACTATATTCGTTAAGCTTGTGCATTCATCGAATACCTGAGCACCTAGGCTTGTTACACTGTCAGGTATTGTTACCTCTTTCAGATAATTGCAGGATTGAAATGCTCTGAAGCCTATGGTTTTTACACCATATAACATTTCTACCTTTCTCAAATTATCACAATTATAAAATGCATATTCGCCTATTTCGGTTATACATCCCGGTATGGTTACAGTCTGTATGTATTTATTATTATTATTGTTGTAGCCGAATGCCTGTGGTCCTATCTTTGTTACTTTATAGCTGCCTAGGACGTCGGGAATATATATGTTCTTTTCGTTACCGTCATATCGGGTTATCATTGCAGTGCCGTCCTCCATAACGCTGTATTGATAGGAGCCCGCTTGGTAAACGGATGACGCCTCTGCATAAGCAGGAACACACAGTCCTGCCAAAATGCTGAGCATCATTAGAATTGATAATAAAGCGGATAATGTTTTTTTCATAAATACGACCTCCGTAAAATAATTGTGTTTTAGGTTATGGGGTTCTATTCATTGCCTAACTGTTTAAATATTCTTCAAGGCAGATTTGTGCATCAAATATTTCCTTTGCCGCCTCCTTACCTACATAGCGATAATGCCATGGCTCATAGCTGATTCCTGTTACATTGCTTTTGTCAGTAGGGTAACGGAGTATAAAGCCATATTTCCAGCTGTTTTGTATCAGCCATTTTTGAACAGGTGTGTTTTCCTGCTTTTCATCCAGAATTTGGTAGGAGATGTCAACAATGTCAAGTGCCAGAGCTAACTGATGCTCGCTCGTACCGGGGATTGCCACCAGCTCGTCTGCCTTTTGCTCTGCTTCCTGTTGGGAATATCCGTATCCGAGGTACTCGTTGATTTTGTTATTAAACAGCATTTCCTGCTTTTCCATAGTACGATATGACGAACAGATTAACGGCTCTAAGCCTTCACCACGGCAAGCATTCATCATATCCTGCAAATCTGCATAAGCCCTTTTGTCAATTGCCTGCCCATTGTCAAGATATTTAATTTCAGGTGCATAATTCTCAGGCAGGTAATTCCATTTATTAACCAAAATTAAGTTCCATTGGTTTTTGTCTATTGCGGGTTTTGTGGTGCTTGTGACCTGATCAGCTGCCGTATTTTCAATGTGCTTGTTTTTGTTATTATTTTTATTAACTGCTTTTATTGCCAATGAAGCACTTACTATTATAATCACAACTGCCAAGGCAGCGGAAATTCCTCTTTTAAATGCAGTGCTTTTTAAAATTATTTGTATCATATGCATCCTCGTTTCAATTCAATCATACAACTGAAAACTCGTTTTGTCAACTATATTCTCGTTATTGCAACTATTTATTCGTTTCATCGTTTAGAATGACAAAGAGGTGATAGGTTTGAATTTTAGTGATAAATTACGAGGATTGATTGAGGAACGAAATCTGACACAAAAGCAAGTTGCAAATGACTTGAATATTGCACCGTCAACCATGGGAGGATATGTACAGGGAAGCAGTGAGCCTGATTTTGAAATATTGAAAAGATTAGCAAAATATTTTAATGTGTCAGCTGATTATCTTTTGAATATTCAATCAAGTAATTGCAACAGTTCTGCCGAGGATGAATTGCTTAGAGTGTTTCGTTCAATGAATGCAGAGCACCAGCAGCTTTTTATCGAGCAGGGAAAGGTGTTTGCCAATGCCAATAATATTTATAAAGAAACGGCTAAATCATAATTGTGAAAAATAGTTAATATAAAAGAAAAAATGCGACATCAATTGTCGCATTTTTTCTTTTGCTGTTATAGTCGTTATAATAATATTATTCTTCCTCGGTTGGTGCAACGGGATATTTGAGGTCAGCCTTTGTCCAGTTTTCAATGACCTTCAAAAATGCCTTTGCCTCTTCCTTTGCCTGTGCCAAATTGTGATCAAGACAGTTGCCGCATTCCTTTGGTGATGCACCCGGAACGACACCCCAATAATCAGCAATAAACTGAAAAGCCTCTTTAATCAGATTAATGCTGTAGCCGTCACTCAGGCTTCTTGTTAAAAAGTAAAAGCCTGTTCGGCAGCCCATTGGTCCGAAGTAAATTATGTTATCTCCGAATTCGGTATTTCTTACGTATGTGGCAAAAAGATGCTCAATGGTGTGCATAGCGGCATTTGTCATAACAGTCTCTCTGTTTGGCTCGCGCATACGTATGTCATAGGTGGTTATATCATCATCAATTCTGCTGATGTAGATACCCTTCTTCAAAATGTTATGGTCTATCTGAAAGCTTGGTATAGTTTTCATTTTACTTCAACTCCTGTTAAAAATGATAAGTCCTTTGTAATCTCTTTTGTATCACAGCCTGCCTGATATTCTGTTATCATTTGCTTTGCTTCTGCTTTTGCTATCTCAAACAAATCCTCAAAGCTCTCGTTGTGCTGACTGTTATCAAAAGGGGATTTCCATAATTTGTTATCTATATTACCATATTTTTTTGCTTTTTCCAAGTCTCTTGGGCGCATCATTGCGGTAAATTTATAATTTCTTGTAAATGGGGCAATAATGTTTTCAACAATTCCCAGCGCCATTCGTTTGCTGCCGGTTGCATCAAGTGTTGCATGCTGGACAGTTTTCATATCTCTAAGCGCTGCAGCTGCAGCCATTTTTGGGATATGGATGCCTAAAATACGCGGAATGATGTAATCATACATTTTTCCTATTTCTGCTATAATATCTTCGTTTTCGCTTATTGTACAGGCAGTGTCAAATACAATAGGGTCAGCTACCCCAAAGCGTTTGTTCAATAAATAGGAATCCATAGACAATTCGACAATATTATGTGCTGCGTGCGGATTGAGAAAAGGATTGTCATCTGTCATTTTGTATTGCGCACTGTACACATACGGATGACATCGTCTGTCAAGCACATAGTGCAAAATAAATCCATATACATAAGATTTTGCTATGATTTTATTCTGTGAAATATGGGCGCAGTACATTCTCATATTTTCCAGTATTACGCTTGGCTTTGTACGATGCAGCTGCGAGCCGATTTTTCTCAGTGGTTTTCCTATCATCCAAGGAAATACCCGGTGAAAAAAGAATATATCCGGGCCTTGTGTGCCGAAGAGAACAGCATCTTCCTCTATTTCAAAATCTGCAGTTTGCCTTAAAAAGGGCATCATTTCCTTAGCAAAAATACAGTGGGTGGAATATGCAGGCATAGAATCAGTCCTTTAAATCAATATCTTAATATCATCCGGGAAGTCGCAGTCAACAGTTATAAATGTATTCGTTATCGGATGGGTGAAATAAATGGTTTTGCAGTGGAGTGCCTGACGATGAATCAAATCACTGTCACCGCCGTAAAGCGTATCACCTGTTAAACTGTGTCCGATATGGGAAAAATGCACGCGTATCTGATGTGTTCTGCCGGTTTCAAGATTGATTTTCAGCAGGGTATTGCCGTTTTTAGTACTGATTGCTTCCCAGTGGGTAACGGCTCGTTCGCCGTCATCAAATACCCCTCGTTCAATAATGCTTTCACGAACACGGCGGATTGGCAAATCTATTGTGCCGCTGCCGTCAAGAATACCATTGCAAACGGCGTAATAATCCTTTTTCACTTTACCTGCCAGCTTGCTTGCTGCCAGCTCATTCTTTGCAATCAACACAAGACCGCTCGTGTCTCTGTCCAGTCGATAGACAGCCCTGAAGGCAGTGTCGTTATCCATATAGCGTGCGGCAACGTTTGCCAGCGTGTCGCCCTGATGATTTCTGCTTTCGTGCACAGGCATAAAAGCAGGTTTGTTCAGCACTAATATATCCTCATCATTATATGCAACAGTTACATCCTTGTTTATAAAGGGGACAGGCATTTTGCCTTTGTTTTCAATAGATATTTTAAGTCTGTCACCGGTGTGGATTTTGTCAATCGTTTTGGCAAATTCACCGTTTTTTGTTATTCCGTTTTCCGTATTTTTCAGCTTGGTCAGCAGAGCAGAGGATACACCGAAATCTCGTAGAAAATCACGTATCTGTCTGCCGCTGTCCGTCCCTGTAATTTCAAATTCAATAATTCTCATAATTAAAAAAAGCAGTCCTCGGAAATAAATCTCAAGGACTGCTGATATGTATATAATTAGTCAACCTTTACAATCCAGCCCATTGTGTCATCAAGCTTGCCGAACTGCATACCTGTGAGTGTGTCATAAAGTCTCTGTGTAAGCGCACCTGTCTGAAAATTGTTTATTTCTACAGATTCGTTTTCATAGGTTAAACCGCCGACAGGACTGATAACAGCAGCAGTACCTGTGCCGAATACTTCCTCCAGCTTTCCTGATTTCGCAGCCTCCATAATGAAATCAATTGTAAATCTTTCCTCGTGAACAGTATAGCCCCAATTCTTCAGAAGCTCTATACAGCTCATTCTTGTGATACCCGGAAGAACTGTACCTACTGTAGGTGCAGTGTAGATTTCACCGTCAACCTTGAACATAATGTTCATTGAGCCAACCTCTTCAACATACTTTTTCTCAACACCGTCAAGCCAAAGCACTTGTGAGAAGCCAAGCTTGTGACCCTTTTCCGATGCGATAATAGATGCAGCATAGTTACCTCCGCATTTAATATAGCCTGTACCGCCCGGAGTAGCACGTACATACTCGTCCTCAACATAAATTTTAACCGGGTTCATACCCTCTTCGTAGTAAGCACCTGATGGAGAGCAGATAATGATGAACTTGTATTCATCTGCTGCCTTAACGCCAAGTACAGCCTCGGTAGCAATGGTGAAAGGACGGATGTAAAGGCTTGTATCAGGCTCGCTTGGAACCCAGTCCTTTTCAACACTTACAAGTGCCTTTACAGCCTCTACAAAATCCTCAACAGGAATTTCAGGAATACAAAGCCTGTTATGTGTTGACTGCATTCTTTCTGCATTCTTGTCAGGTCTGAATAATTGTACATTTCCGTCAGGTGTTCTGTAAGCCTTTAAGCCCTCGAAGCATTCCTGTGCATAGTGGAATACAAGAGCAGAAGGGTCAAGACTAAGTGGCTGATAAGGTACAATTCTTGCATCATGCCAGCCCTTGCCGGTGGTGTAATCCATAATAAACATATGGTCGGTAAAGATGTTACCGAAGCCCAGCTTGCCTTCCGGCTTAGCCTTTGGTGTCTTTGTTAGTTCATACTTGATTTCCATTTTATATTACCTCTTTTGTAATGAATTTGTATATTAATAGTTGAAAGAAACAATGATTCCCTGATTAGCAGCATAGAGTGTGTTAAGGCCGCTTGTTCTCATAATAATAATGTTGCTTTCTTTAAAATTTGTGTTGCGCATAATCAATTCCTTGATTGTGTTTGCTTTGTCCTCACAGCATACATGGGTGATAATGAAAAGCTTATTGCTTAAATCAGCACCCTCTGTGTCCTTGGCAATCAGATGAGACAGCTTAATCAGTGTGCGCTTCGTATTCAAATCCTTACCTGCAATTGCTATGTTTCCGTTTTCTGCGTGACCAATCAGCTTAACCCGAAGAGCCTCAATTACATTTGCCGCAAGGTTAAACAGTCTGCCGTTACCTTTCAGTATATCAAAATTTTCAAGGCAGAAGTAGAGTCCGCTTTTATTTTCAATAAGGTATTCAACAGCCTCTACAATCTCGCTGAAGCTCTTGCCCGCATCAGCCAGCTTTTTGATTTCTAAAGCAATAATGGTTTCAACACCCGATGTTGCAAGAGAATTGAAAACGTGAATGTTTTTATTGTCATCATTTTCATCATTTTCATCCTTGTAAAGTGCAACACCCTGAACGGCACTGTTGTAGCAGCCGCTGAGCTTGCTGGTTATGGTAATGATATATACGTCATCATATTCACCGCAGCAGGCATCTGCAAAGGCCTGTGGTGACGGACAAGCTGATTGCGCAAGAACATCACTTTCCAGCATTCTTTTTACGAAATCATCCTGGTCAAAGTTTTTATCATCGGGAATAACATAATCACCGATTTGGAGGGTAAGGGGAACGACTTCGAGATTGCTCCACTTTTTCATATCTGCGGTTAATTCGCAGCAGCTGTCAACAACGATTTTATAACTCATTGGGCACTTACCTTTCAATATTATTAAACAATTGACCAATCGCCGAATCATTCAATTTATAGATGATACTATTATACTCTCTTTTAATATTATAGTCAATAAAAAATGCAGCTGATACTTACAATCAGCTGCATATAATTTTATTTAACAAAATCCAAAGCCTTTTTGATTTGTGCATCAATGCTGGAGGCGCTTGGTCCACCGGCAACAAGTCTGTCATTTACGCACTTTTCAAGATTGATTGCGTCGTAAACATCCTTGTCAAATAAGCTGCAGATGTTTTTGTATTCCTCAATCGGCAGTGTTTCAAGGGTCAAATCCTTGTCGATGCAAATTGCAACCAGCTCGCCGGTGGCTTTGTATGCATCACGAAACGGCAGTCCCTTGCCTACGAGATAATCTGCGCAGTCGGTAGCATTGATAAAGCCCTTGGCAGCAGCATTTCTCATATTATCTTCAAGGACTGTCATTGTGTCAATCATAGGTGTAAAGGCGTTCAGGCACATTTTAACTGTGTCAACCGCATCAAAAATAGCCTCCTTGTCCTCCTGCATATCCTTGTTGTATGCAAGTGCAATACCCTTCATAACGGTCAGAAGCGTTGTTAAATCACCGAATACACGGCCGCTCTTTCCGCGTACAAGCTCTGCAATATCAGGATTTTTCTTTTGAGGCATAATGCTTGAACCGGTAGAGAATGCATCGTCAAGCTCAACAAATTTGAACTCCCAGCTGCACCACATAATGATTTCCTCGCTGAAGCGTGACAGGTGAACCATAATAAGGGACAGTGCGCTTGCAAGCTCTATGCAGAAATCTCTGTCAGATACACCATCCAAGCTGTTTGCGGATATGTCGTCAAAGCCCAGCAGCTCGGCAACCATAGTTCTGTCAAGCGGGTAGGTTGTGCCGGCTAAAGCACCGCTACCCAATGGCAGTACGTTCATACGTCTCTTTACATCCTTGAGCCTGTCTAAATCTCTGCAAAGCATTGCTGCATAAGCCATAAGATGATGTCCAAAGGTAATTGGCTGCGCTCTTTGCAAATGTGTGTAGCCGGGCATAATCGCATTTTTGTGCGTCTCTGCCTTGGTGCAAAGTACAGTAATCAGCTCTTTCACCTTTGCACTTATTTCGTCAATTTCCTTTTTCAGCACCAGCCTGATATCAAGCGCAACCTGGTCGTTTCTTGACCTGGCAGTGTGCAGTCTCTTGCCTGTTTGTCCCAGTCTGGAGGTCAGCTCACCCTCGATAAAGGTGTGAATATCCTCAGCCTCCATATCAATTGCCAGCTTTTTGCACTTTATGTCGTTGTAAATTTCGCTTAATCCCTGAACGATTTTTTCGCTTTCGCTCTTGTCTATAATTCCGGCAGCACCCAGCATTGTAGCGTGTGCAATACTGCCCTTGATATCCTCTTCAAACATTCTGCAGTCAAATTTGATGGAGGAGTTAAAATCATTTGTTTCCTTGGCAAGCTCTTTTTTAAATCTGCCTTTCCATAATTGTGCCATAAATTTCCCCTTGTATAAGCAATAATGCGAGTATATACGTAAGGGCGGATATGATCCGCCCCGCATACATAATTATTTTATTATTCTCCTCTTTGCTTGTCAAGCAGAGCCTTAACCTTGATTGATAAACCAAAGAGATTGATGAATCCTGCTGAATCAGCCTGATTGTATGCACCGCCGTCCTCGCCGAAGGATGCGATGTTTTCATCATAAAGACTGTATGGAGATGTGATGCCGGCATTAATAATGTTGCCCTTGTAGAGCTTGAGCTTAACATCACCTGTAACGGTCTCCTGTGTCTTGTCAACAAAAGCGGAAAGTGCTTCGCGAAGTGGAGTGAACCATAATCCGTTATATACCAGCTCACCGAACTTCTGCGCAACCAGCTTCTTGTAGTGAGAGGTTTCACGGTCAAGGGTAATCATTTCAAGGAACTCGTGTGCCTTGTAAAGAATTGCACCGCCCGGAGTTTCATAAACACCGCGGCTCTTCATACCAACAAGTCTGTTTTCAACAATGTCAAGCAGACCAATGCCGTTTGCACCGCCGATTTCGTTGAGCTTCTCAACAATTGCAAGTGCCTTCATTTCCTCGCCGTCAATTGCGGTAGGAACACCCTGCTCAAAGTGGATTGTAACATAAGTTGCCTTGTCAGGAGCCTGCTCAGGAGCAACACCTAATTCAAGGAAGCCCTCCTTAGAATACATTGGCTCGTTTGCAGGATCCTCCAAATCAAGACCCTCGTGAGAAAGATGCCAAACGTTCTTGTCCTTTGAGTAATTGGTTTCTCTGTTTATTTTAAGAGGAATGTTGTGTGCCTCTGCATAATCAATTTCCTCTTCACGTGACTTGATGTCCCAGGTGCGCCATGGAGCAATAATTTCCATCTCAGGTGCAAATGCCTTGAGTGTAAGCTCAAATCTTACCTGGTCGTTACCCTTACCTGTGCAGCCGTGGCAAATTGCGTCTGCGCCCTCTTTGATAGCGATTTCTGCAAGTCCCTTGGCAATGCATGGACGAGCGTGAGATGTGCCCAGCAGATAGGTTTCATAATCAGCACCTGCCTTTAAGCAAGGGAAGATGTAATCCTCAACATATTCATCCTTTAAATCAAGTACATACAGCTTTGATGCACCTGTTGCAATTGCCTTTTCCTCAAGGCCATCCAGCTCTGTGCCTTGTCCAACGTCACCGGATACTGCAATAACCTCACAGTTGTTGTAGTTTTCCTTTAACCATGGAATGATGATGGAAGTGTCAAGTCCGCCGGAATAGGCGAGAACAACCTTTTTAATTTCCTTAGCCATTTTATGTAACTCCTTATTTAAGTATTTGTATTTATTGCATATATATTATGCTCATTAATCTTATCCTATTATATATATACTCAATGTCATTTTCAACCCTTTTTATAAAGTTTGTATAAATATTCAAAAATATACATTAATATTCATAAATTTTGTATATTATTGCACAATGATATACGAAATCCTCTCGTTATATTTAGTCAGATGCATACAGAACAGATTTACATTGACAACTTAAAATGTATATGCCCCTATATATAATAGGTATACGAAATATGCTGATAATAGACAATATTGACTATTTTGTCTACATTTGAAAATGTTAACATTTTGTAAAAAATATTTTTTAAAATCCGTTGACTTTGCCGTAAATAAGTAGTATACTGCTATTGTATATTAATAGGGATTATTGGGCGTTTTGCACCCAAATCCCGCCTGTTCTTTATGGTTTTCAGCCTCTCGATACGGCGGTCAGGTCAGGGACTTAACTATCAAGGTGAGGCAGAAATTCGTTATAAAGAGCAAATAATTTAGGAGGAAATTTATATGAAAACAAAACTTTCTAAAAAGCTTTTGTCCGCTTTTCTTGCAGTTTTGATGGTAATTACATCTATTCCTGTTATGTCTATTACCGCATTTGCTGCTAAGGAAGATGCTACAGTTACTGCTGCTAAGGCTGCAATGACTGCTTTCGAAGATAAGCTGGCTACCCCTAATGCTTCTTTCAAAAATGTTACAAATGCTTATAATGCATATGTTGACTGTCAGGAAGCACTTGACGGCTACCAGTATGGTGAGCTGTCTGCATCTATTTTAACAAATGCAACATCAGCTCTCACATCAGCTACTGCTGCTATCGAGAACTTTGTTCCTGTAACAGGTAATGCACAGCCTTCATTCCCGAATACTCCTACAGAGAAGTGGTCACAGTGGAAAGGTACAGGTTATCAGAATGTTCTGTATTCACCTATGGCTTCCATGCAGACACAGGCTACAGCTTCTTATGTTACACGTGAGATTCATTACGGTGCAAATGCTGTATTAATGTATGACGGCATCAACACACCGATTCTGCCTATTATGCTTGGCTATTATGCAGAGAGAAGCGCCAGTGCTTACAGTGCTAACAAAACAAGATATGTATGGTCTGCTTATCCTGCTGACCCAAGTGCATCTGATAACACTGTTCCCGGCGATGACCCGAACTGGGGCTTAGCTGGTTACTGGAATGCCGGTGATCAGTCAGATAGTGCTGACTGGGATTGGCACTGGTGGAAAGGTTCAGCACAGAATACAGAGAACCAGGGCTATTACAAATTAGGCTATAATAATGCAACCGGTGTAAAGGGTATTTACTCTACCAATTATCGTTCTCCAAAGCTTTCACGCTGTTCCAGAACCAATGTTGGTTCATTCTTTAGCCCTAAATATGATTATTCATCACCGGCTTACTATGCTGCGAATGCACTTCAGTTCAAGGGTACTCCCGGTAACTACGGTCAGAGCTACAACCTCAATTGGTTTGTAACCTCCGGTGCTGACAACAACAACGATACTACAAACGATACAGGTGCAGCACTCCGCGTAGTTAACTACAAGACTCTCCTTGATGCACTCAGCACAAACGGCAGCAAGATGAAGTCTATCTCTCTGTCAAACTACAGCGAGGGCGGCTTGGCATCATACATCGCAGCTATGGACGCAGCTGCTAACTTTGATCCAAACACTTACTTCACAAGCACTGATGATTATGATGGCTGTATCAACGATATGCAGGCTGTTGTAAGAACAATGAATAATGCTGACACATCTCAGACAGATGCTGCAGGTTATGAAAACCTTCGTAAGGCTATGAATGCGAAGCAGCTTGACTATAACGGCGGTGTAAACGCAGGCTTTACAACTGAGTCTTGGAACACATTTGTAACTGCGTACAACAATGCGAAGTCAATTATGGCTTCACTTCCAACAACAAGCTACAACGATGCTGCTGCCGCACAGGCTGCTGCTGATGCTCTTAACGGTCTTGTACTTGTTCCTCAGGTAGAAAAGATGGATACAACTGCTCTTGAGGCAGCAATCAATACCTTTATGGAATACGAAAACGTATTCACAACAGAGTCTATGGATGCTGCTTATGCTGCAGTTGAGAATGCAAAGATTGCTGTTTGGGGTTCTGTAGATAACTATCCTGCAACAATCTACACACTTGATGATACTGCTGAAAACCAAGTAATTTATGCAAATGCGCTTGCTGCTGTCGAAAATGCTGTTAAGGCACTTCGCATCAGTCCTGACGGCGTTACTGTTACAAGTGAGGGCAGATATTCACTGACTGCTGCTATGGCTCTTCAGAATCAGGTTGGTGACCCAACAGATTACGGTAACTATGCTACATTTACAACTGCTCTTGCAGAGGCAAATGAGTACATCGCAACATCATTAGATGTTGATTTAACTGATTATCCTTCACAGCTTGCAGCTTACAAGGCTATCATTGAAAAGGTAGTTGCTGCTTATGAGGGACTTACCTATTCCTTCACAAAGATTCCTGATGGTACAATTGCGAATGCAGGTGTTATGACACAGATGACACCATTAACCAGTGCCGACAATGGTTCACAGTCAATTGCTTTTGATTACACATCAACTGCTGTTATTATTAAAACAAATCGTAATCCGATTACCGTAACCTACGGTCCTGCAGATATTACATTTGGTACAGGTATCAAGGATAAGGAAAACAATATGCTTGATAGTATTTCTATCAATGCAACTGCTTCCCAGATTAATGGTCAGGGCGGTAATAATAAAATCAACAGTAACGTAACCGGTTCTACTCCTACAGCTCTTACTGATGATCAGAAAGCAACCTACGCAGGCTGCCTTACAAACGGTAACTTCGCTTTGACAAATATCAGATATCTGTCAAAGTCAACAAACAACAGCCCTGTAAGATTGGCTACACTTGCTGATGGTACACAGATTTATGATGGTATTCAGCTTTCACAGATGGATTTGACCGATATCATTGGTACAACCAATGGTGCTTCTTCAAATCCGGGTCAGGGCGGTGTGTTCGCAAGAACAACGAACTCTGAGGCTGCTTACACATATCTGACCGGTGATATGACCTACACTGTTCAGGGTACATCTGCTCCGGCACAGCTTACAGCTACTACAAGACCTACCATGACAACCGATACAATGATTGGTAACTTCGGTGCAGTTACAATTCACAACTGTCAGAACTTGACTAACCAGGTTTATTATCGCTGGATGACATCAGAATCAACCAGTGAGGAAATTATTTCTCAGGTATCTGTTGTTGATATTTCAAACCTTGTTGACCTTGTTGATATGTGTAACAAGATTGCAAATACTGAGAACGCTGCTAATATGTATACAGATTCTTCTTGGAGCAACTTCGTAGAGCAGCTTACAAATGCACAGGCAACCTTAGATTATACAACAATTGCTGCAGCAAACAATGGTGCAAACACACTTCTCACAAGATGCGTAACAAGATATAACAACTTGTGGGCAGCTTATGAGGCTCTTGTTCCTGTAACCTTCACATTAACCTTTAACTATAAGAATGCAAGCGGTGCAGATACTTCTGCAACCATCACTGCAAATTATGGCGATACTCTCAACACACATTCAGCAGAGTATACTGCAATTGCAAACAGCATTCCTTCTTATGTATCAGGTAACTACACTTATACATGGACACAGCAGTGGAGCCCTGCTCTTGATCCTGAGGCTCCAATCGTAAGAAATGGTTCTTACACAGCACAGTATGACAGTGCTATTAACGCAGCAGATTTCAATGCATACAATGCAGCAAGAAATGCTTTGTTAAGTGCTCTCAAGGATAACACTTATACTGCAGAATCCCTTGCCGCAGCAAATGCAGCTGTTGCTGAATTAACTTACTTTGAGGATGCATCTCACAACAATGTTTATGCTGACAAGCAGGCAGAAATTGATGCTGAAACAGCAACACTTGGTGCAATCTTAAACAGCTTAGAAGTAATCACTTATGATATGTCAGTTGCTAAGGCAGTTGATGATCAGATTAAGGAAGCTAAGAAGAGCGACCCTGATATGTATGCAGATGATATCGGCTTTGTATATCAGGAATCCGTAGACGTTGCAGGTCAGGAAGTTATTGGTCTTCTCTACAAGGATCAGGCTTCACTCGACGCAGCAATTTCTGAAACTGTAAATGCACTCAAGCCAATTGAGTACACAATTTATGTAAACGGCGAGGCTGTTGATACTGCAGCTTATGGCAGCGGTGTAATCATCAGCAGTGACGGTACTGTTTACAAGAATGTTGACGATATTGATACAGATGCTTACGATGGCAGCCTGTGGACAGGTTGGACATATCACTATGAGGCTAAGACTTCAAAGTCAGCTGATAAGTATATGTTCGCTGCTAAGTCCTTCGGCTTCGTTGTAAGAGGTAATGCTTATATCACAACTTCAGATACTTCATCTGATTCATCTTACATTGTTACATTCAAGAATGAAAGCCAGAAGACAATTATGATTGATGTAACAGATGGAAATTACACATTGCCTGAGGCTCCTGCTCGTGCATTCTACGATTTCGTAGATTACACAATTGACGGCGTAAGCTACAGCGCAGGTGACGTTGTTACAATTGATAAGAACACTGTAGTTACTGCTAATTATGAGCCTCAGACAGAGGGTTATATGATCAGCTTCTATGAATCATATACTGCAGTACGTGACTGGGATTACTATACAGATGCATACCAGTACAATGATTTGGTTCAGTATTCCGTACCTGGTGCATATGCATATGTTGAAATGGTAGAGGATATGGATACAGGCGTGAGAACCTTCTATGTTCTTTCATATGGCGAGGATTACAGCTTCTATGCTTGCAGATCCTATGACTATGATACTGATATGGTAGGTCTCGTAGCTCTTACTGAGGACGAGTACAATATGCTCACTCAGCCTGATAATGCAGACTATGAGAATCCGGATTATTATGACTACATCTATGATATTATCTGTGATGCAAACGGTAATCAGATTTTAGCTACAGGTGACTACTGGTCAGGTTATGAGTATACTACTCCGGTTTCAACTGTTTCTACTTCTGCAATTGCTCCTATAACATCTAACGGCGAAGTTACCAAGTTCACACTTATTGGTTCTATCGCTGCTACAGAGGGTGTTAAGGTTAAGGAAACAGGCTTCCTGTTCACAACAAAGGATGTTACTCTTGCTGATATGACAGTTGAAAATGTTGGTCAGAAGGGCATTGCTCGTATGAAGTCTCCTGGCTTAACATCAGAGGCAACACAGTTTGTTGTTAATGTTGGAAGCAAGGGTGTTATGAACTTCAATTATGTTGCATATGCAATCATTGAGAATGCAGATGGCACAACAGATTATATTTACTCATCATTAGCAGAGGGTAATAACCAATTTTAACAAGGAGGATGTCAATTATGAAGAAGCTTTATGAAGAACCCGAGATGACAGTTCGTAATTACGTACTTCCTCCAAACGGAGTTATTACCACTTCCGGCGAAGGCGGAGACCTTGGCGGTGGTACTGATTACGAGTATGATCCAAACGCTGTAAATTATTTTGAATAATTAATCAAATAATTAACAAATAATTTTAAAGGGCTATGCCGAAAGGCATGGCCCTTTTGCTGTTTTTAGATATAATGGTTAATTCTTTTGCACCATATTCTACTGTTTTCAGTGCTGTATTTCTTAATAATTGAAATATTGTACATTTTTAATAAATTTGTTATTTGACTTATTATAATCTATATATTATTATAAATATAACTATAATTCTGTGGAAGTGGACTATGAACATATTAATTGTCGGCTTGGGTCTGATTGGCGCAAGCCTTGCAAAAGCGATAAAGAAAAATACTGCCCACTATGTAATGGGCTGGAACAGAACATCCACCATTGCCCAGCGTGCGCTGAATGATGGTGTTGTGGATGAAATCGGCGAGCTGGAAACATTGATTCCCAAGGCAGATGTGACGATCATTAATTTCTATCCCAAGGCAATTGTTCCTTTTATTCTGGAGCATAGAAACGAATTTAAAAAGAGAAGTATTGTGACAGACTCCTGCGGTATCAAGACAAAAATTTGCCGTGAGCTTGAAAAAGAAGATTTTGATTTTTATTATGTGGGTGCGCACCCAATGGCTGGCCGCGAGGTAAGCGGATACGATAATTCCCTTGCAACCTTGTTTGACAATGCCTCCTTTATTTGCACCCCCTATGAAGATACACCAAGATATATAACCGATGCACTTGTGGGTCTTGCTGACGAAATTGGCTTTGCTCGTACAGTTGTTACAACACCGGAGCATCACGATGAAATGATTGCATTTACATCCCAGATTGCCCACGTGCTTGCATGCTCCTATGTGCTGTCTCCTCTTGCGCCCTATCATTCCGGTTATTCGGCAGGCTCTTACAGAGATGTCAGCCGTGTTGCACGAATCAATGCAGATATGTGGACAGAGCTGTTTATTGATAACAAGAATGCGCTTGTAAGCGAAATTGATGATTTGGTTTCAAACCTGATGAAGTTTAAGTACAACATTGTGAACGGAGACGAAAAGGCACTTCACGATTTAATGGAAAAAGGCAATAAGATTAAAGAGGAAATTGGATAATGAGGAAATTAACTGTCAATGTAAATGATGCCTATGACATTTTAATAGAAAAAGGTTTAATCAATAAAGTCGGTGAATTAGTCAGAACTGTTCTTGACTGCAAAAAGATTACTTTAATCAGCGATACCAACGTTTATGCGATTTATGGTGAGACTGTTAAGGCTGCCTTGGAAGCACAGAATTACGAGGTTTTCACCTATATTTTCCCTGCAGGTGAGGCATCTAAAAAAACTTCTACAGTTGTAGATATGGTAGAGTTTATGGCGGATAAGGAGCTGACACGTCAGGACGGCGTCGTTGCCTTAGGCGGCGGTGTGTGCGGTGATATGGCAGGCTTTGCTGCGGCAATCTACCTCAGAGGTATTAAGTTTGTACAGGTTCCTACCTCTCTGCTGGCGCAGGTGGATTCCTCTGTTGGCGGTAAGACAGCAGTTGATTTGCCCCAGGGCAAGAATCTTTGCGGTGCATTTCATCAGCCGAGTATGGTTATTATTGACCCGAATGTTTTGAATACCCTTACAGACCACTTCTTCGCCGATGGTATGGGTGAAGTGATTAAGGCAGGCTGTATTAAGTCGAAGACTTTGTTTGAAAGACTTGAGAACGAAAACGCCAAGGATATTATTGAGGATATCATTTTTGCGTGCGTGGATATTAAGCGTCAGGTTGTCGAAAATGATGAAAAGGAGCATGGCGAGAGAGCACTTTTGAATTTCGGTCACACCTGCGGTCATGCTATTGAAAAGCTGTGGAATTTCGAAACTGTTTCTCACGGAGAAGCAGTCGGAATCGGTATGGCTATGATATCCAAGGTTGGTGAGGAGCTTGGAATCACTGCCAAGGGTACTTGCGACAGAATTATCCGTGTGCTTGAAAAGAATAATATGAAAATTGCAGACACCCACTCTACTGCAGAAATTGTAGACGCAATGCGTGCTGACAAAAAAAGAACGAGTGCCGGTATCAAGTTTGCAATGCTTAAAGAAATCGGCGACAGCTTTATTTATCCTGTTGCCTCAGAAGATATAGCAAAAATTTTTGGAGTATAGTTTCATGAGTGTTGTTGAAATAAAAAATTCAATACTGACTGGTGAGGTGCTTATTCCTCCCTCAAAATCAGCGGCGCACAGGGCTATGGTTTGCTCCTTTCTTGCAGGAGGCGGAACCGTATCACCTATCATTGCATCGAACGATATGAAGGCTATGGAGCAGGTTATAAGCGCACTGGGCAGTGATAAGGACACGGCTGACTGCATTGAGTCCGGCAACACACTTAGATTTATGATTCCGGTTGCTGCTGCACTTGGCAAAACCGTAACCTTTACCGGCTCGGGAAGACTGCCTGACAGACCTATCGGTGATTATCTCAGACTGCTGCCCCAGCATGGTGTTCAGTGTACCTCTGACGGCAAGCTGCCTCTTAGAATTGAGGGACAGCTCACAAGCGGTGTTTACGAGATAGCAGGCAATATCAGCTCCCAGTATATAACCGGCTTGCTTCTTGCACTTCCGATACTTGACGGTGACAGCAAAATTGTTTTAACCACCAAGCTTGAATCAAAGCCCTATGTAGATATGACAATTAAGGTTATGGCAGATTTTGGTGTTTCTGTTGAAGAATGTGAATATGGCTACTTTATAAAGGGTGGTCAGAGCTATCAAAAGAGAGATTATACCGTTGAATCCGATTGGTCTCAGGCAGCGTTCTTTTTGGTTGCAGGGGCGGTTAACGGAGATGTAACTTTAAAGGGACTTGACTTGAACTCGGCGCAGGGAGATAAGGCAATTGTTGATATCTTAAAAGCCTTTGGTGCTGATATCGAAATCGGTGAGAATTATATAAGAGCAAAAAAATCAAGCCTGAATGGTATAGAAATAGATGTATCGGATATTCCGGATACGGTTCCTGCGCTGGCTGTTGCTGCAGCATTTGCAAATGGCACAACAGTTATCAAGGGCGGCGAACGATTGAGATTAAAGGAATCTGACAGGATAGAGAGTGTTGTATCAAATTTAAAGCGTCTGGGCGTTGTGGTTGAGGAAAAGCCTGATGGTATGGTTATTACCGGAGGAAATGTGACCGGCGCAGTGCTGGAGGGCTTTAATGACCACAGAATACCTATGGCATTCAGTGTAGCGGCATTAAACGCAAAGGGCGATACAACCATAACCGATGCCCAAAGTATTAACAAAACCTATCCTACTTTTTTTGAGGATTACAACAGACTTGGAGGTAAGGCAAATGTCCTCTAATATCGGAAATAGAATAAAGCTGTCTGTATTTGGCGAAAGTCACGGCGAGGCAATCGGCTGTGTGCTTGACGGGCTTCCGGCAGGAATAAAGCTGGATATGGACAAAATATATATGGATATGTCCAGACGCGCTCCGGGTAAGGATAAAACCGCCACACCCAGACTGGAAAAGGATATTCCTCATATACTGTCCGGTGTGCTTGACAATGTAACCACCGGCGCACCGCTGGCTATGGTGATAGAAAATACGAATACAAAAAGCGGAGATTACGCAAATCTTCTGACCGTGCCAAGACCATCTCACAGTGATTATCCTGCCTATGTTAAATACAATGGCAGCAATGATATTCGCGGCGGCGGTCACTTCAGCGGCAGACTTACTGCTCCGCTGGTATTTGCCGGTGCGGTTGCTAAGCAGATTCTTGCCCAAAAGGGTGTAACCATCGGTGCGCATATTGCACAGATTGGTAATGCAAAAGATGATATGTTTGATAAAAATAATGTTGATACAGCTTTGCTGGAGAAGCTCAGCTCACTGTCTTTTTCAGTTATCCGTGATGATGCTGAGGAACAAATGAGAGCTGAGGTAGAGGATGCCAGAATGAAGCAGGACAGCATAGGCGGCATCATTGAATGTGCTGCTGTGGGTATGCCTGTAGGTATTGGCGGTAATATGTTTTCTACAGTAGAAAGTCAGCTGTCTCAAATTTTATTTGGTATTCCTGCTGTTAAGGGTGTTCAGTTCGGTGCGGGTTTTGGCTTCGGCTCTATGCTTGGCTCAGAGGCAAACGACCCTTATTGTGTAAAGGATGGGAAGGTTGCACTTGAGAGCAATAATAATGGCGGCGTTCTCGGCGGAATGACAAGCGGTGCACCGATTATTGTCAGTGTTGCTGTTAAGCCTACACCATCCATATCAAAACCGCAAAACAGTGTAAATCTGCAGACAATGACAGAGGAGACACTTGTAATAAAAGGTCGTCATGACCCGTGTATTGTACCAAGAGCTGTGCCTGTGGTTGAGGCTGCTGTTGCACTTGGTCTGCTTGATTTAATGATGTAAGAGGAACGTTTTAATGGATTTACTGGGACTTAGAAAAGAAATTGATGAAATAGATAATCAGCTTATACCCTTGCTGCTTAAAAGAATGAGTATTTCTCAAAAGGTGGCTGAGTATAAGGTTGCACGTGGAATTCCTGTGCTCAATGAGGAGCGTGAGCAGGAAATACTTAATAATGTTGCTGACAAATGCGGTGAGCAGGGTGAGACGATTAAAACTGTTTTTTCTGCCACAATGGATGCATCAAGAGCGCTTCAGCATAAAATTATCGGTGGCGGGCAAAAGCTTCGTAACGAGGTTACGTCAGCTATGACAGCCTGTAAGTTATCTGCTGACGGCAAGCCTATTGCCTGTCAGGGCGTTGAGGGTGCATACAGCGGAGAGACTGCAAATGTTTTGTTCCCGGATTCGCCGGTAAACTTTTATAAGCAGTTTGAGGATGTATTTGAGGCGGTAAACAAGGGCGAAGCAAAGTTCGGTGTTATTCCTGTCGAAAATTCAACTGCAGGCTCTGTTCACGAGTCATATGATTTGATTATGAAATACAGATTTTATGTAGTTGGTGCATATGATTTAAAGATAGACCATTGCCTGTGTGCGAAAGAGGGAACAAGGTATGAGGATATTACAGATGTATATTCTCATCCGCAGGCGTTGTCACAGTGCAATAATTTTTTAAAGAATTTTAATTTTACCGGTGTTAACTATACAAATACTGCAGCTGCTGCTAAGTATGTAGCTGAAAGCGAAAAAAATGATATAGCGGTTATTTGTTCAGAGCGTGCTGCAAAAAAATATGGCTTGAAGATTATTAAGAAAAATATTCAGAATAATAATAACAACAGAACAAGATTTATTGTTATATCCAAAGAATTGATTATCAGCAATGATGCAAATAAGATTTCTTTAATTTTCAGAACCGCACATAAAACCGGCTCTCTTTACAGAGTGCTTGGACGGTTTTCTATGGCTGGGTTAAACCTTACAAAGCTGGAGTCAAGACCGGTTGAGGATGGCTCCTTTACCTATCATTTTTACACGGACATTCAGGGTAATGTACGTGATAAATCTACGCTTGATTTAATGTGTGCACTGTCAGATGAATTGCCTGAATTTGAATTCTTGGGCAATTTTTATGAGGGTAACTAATACGTTTACGGAGATGAATTTGTGAAACAGCAAAAACGCCATCAGACAAATTTAATATGTACTATCGTTTTGTTGATTACAGCCGGACTGCTGGTGTTTTTGTCCATTGTGCTTTACAATCATTCCAGACTGGAAATCAGATTTGATACGCTTATCAGCTGGCTTGAACAAATTGATGATGCGATAGTCAGACTGGATTCGAATGTTGAAATTTTAATATGCATTTTTGCATTATATATTGCAAAATGTCAGCTGCCTATACCTATGGGATTTCTTTGTGTCATATCGGGAATTGTATTTCCGATTACGCAGGCAGTTATTATTAATCTTGTATTTTGTGCCTTTTTCTTCATAGTCAAATATGTTGAGGGCGAATTTATAGGCGGCGGCTGGACCGGAATGATACTGGGTATTAAACAGCTTCATTTCGTCCGTGACTGGATACAGTTCAAGGGTAACGGCAATCCCTATGTGCTGTTTGTGTCAAGGCTTGTACCGAGTATTCCGCTTGGTATGGTTTCAAAGTATTATGGCTCAATGAGATATGATTTTGTCTATTACACCTGTCTCAGCCTGTTAGGCTTTGCACCCAGATTGTATATCTATACAAAAATCGGTTCAGCAATTTATAACCCATTCTCAGTACAGTTTATTGTGCTGTTAATGATTATTGTTGCATTTACAGGCATATCTGTAATTACCTTTAATATTTTTTACGGTATAAAGTCAAAGCAGATGAATCAAACTCTGCTGATTTATTCTGAAAAAGAAAAATATAAAATTGTATTGTAAATTGTTCTGAAAAGGAGATATAAATTATGAAGGCTAGTGAATTGATTTTAAAATTAAAAAGCGGTGAGCTTGATGATAAGCTGAAAGCGGTTTATGTTCATGATTCGGCTGTCCAGCAGCAGAAGCCGCGATACATAAAAACTGCAGAAAAGTTTATTGAGCTTTTTGGTGATGACAGAGAGGTTATGGTGCTTAGTGCTCCGGGCAGAACAGAAATTTGCGGTAACCATACAGACCATAATAACGGCAAGGTGCTGGCAGCATCCATAAATCTGGACGCAATTGCTATTGCTGCTAAAAACGACAGCAAGGTCGTAAATGAAAAATCAGAGGGTCATTCTATAAATAAGGTTGACATCAGCAATCTTTTGCCGGACACAGAGTGCTTTGGCAAATCCTCTGCTATGATTAAGGGTGTAATTGCCAGACTGGATGAGCTGGGATACAGCATCGGCGGATTTGATGCCTGCACCACCAGTGATGTTATGGGAGGCTCAGGACTTTCCTCCTCAGCTGCATTTGAGGTTCTTATTGGTAATATTATATCTCATTTATATAATGACGGTGCTATTGATGCAGTAGAGATTGCAAAGGCTGCTCAGTACAGCGAAAATGTTTTCTTCGGCAAGCCATCAGGTTTACTGGATCAAATGGCATCTTCTGTAGGTACCTTTGTAAATATTGATTTTGAAAATACAGACAGTCCTGTTATAAGAAAAATTGATTTTGATTTTGCAAGCTCCGGCTACAGCCTTTGTATCGTTGATACCCATGGTAATCACAGTGATTTGACCGATGATTACGCCGCTGTAAGGGGAGAGATGGAGGCGGTTGCCAAGGCAATGGGCAAATCCGTTCTCAGAGAAATAGAATTTGATGATTTTAAGAAGGCAATTCCTCAGCTGACAAATCAGGTGAATGACAGAGCGCTGCTTCGTGCAATGCATTTTTATAATGAAAATAACAGAGTGGATACAGCTGTAAATGCACTTGAGAGTGGGGATTTTGATTGCTTCTTAAATCAGATTACAGAGTCAGGTATGTCCTCCTTTATGTACAATCAGAATGTGTTTACGCCTGCTAATCCTACTGAGCAGAAGCTGTCATTGGCATTGTGTATTGCCGATGAATTACTGCCTAAGGGCTACAGAGTTCACGGAGGCGGATTTGCAGGCACAATACAGGCATTTGTAAAAAATGATATGCTTGATGAATTTAAATCCACAATGGATGCAGTATTTGGCGAGGGTTCCTGCCATGTATTGATTATTCGTCCGGTTGGCGGAGCAAGAGTTATTTAATGATAAAAGATGTGAGGTCAAGAGGATTAAATGAAGTACATATTTGTTGTTAATCCTATCGCCGGTAATGACGATAAGAAAAAGTTATTTAGCAGAATTAAATCTACATTTCGTCAGCTTGATGACGAGATGATTATTGAAGAAACCGGTTGCGCAGGGGATGCAAAGAATATAGCCAAAAGATATTCTGCAGAATACGGCAGTCAGTGTGTCGTTGTGTCCTGCGGCGGTGATGGTACTGTGCATGAAATTGCAAACGGCTTAGCCGGCAGTGATACACCTATGATGGTTTTACCGCTGGGTACAGGCAACGATTTTGCGAAAAAGATTTATGGCACAAAAAAGATTAATGTTGAGAATGTAATCAAAGCATTTGGCTTTTACAACGGAAAAATAAAATATGATGTAAAGCCGATTGACCTTATTGATTATAATGGTGAAAAGTGCATTAATGTTATGAGTTATGGGCTTGATACCAAGGTGGAAACCATTGGCAGAAAAATTGCAGCCAAGGCGGGATTTTTAGGGCATCAGGCTTATAACATAGCAATTGTACCTGTTCTTTTTAAACCGATACATTACAGCATAGCCTATGACATTGTCTGTGTTGATAAGGAGACCGGTGAGGAATATCAGATGCAGTGTGACGATAAGGATTATGCATTGTTTGCAATATGCAACGCCAGCTACTATGGCGGCGGATTTTGCCCTGCACCGAATTCTGTGCTGGATGACGGAATTCTTGATTTCGCACTGGTGGATGGTATGCCTCTTGTAAAGGCTCTGCCTCTTATACCAAAATATGCAAGCGGTACATTGACTGAGGACAGCAGTGACGCGGTTCATATGGGTTATATCAAATCGGGAAGAATCTGGTCTACAGACGGAAAGGCTCTTCTTGGTAATTGTGATGGTGAAAACTTTGATTATAATGAGGTCAATTTCAAGGTTGAGCCTAAGGCGTTAAAGTTATGTTACATAAAGGAATAATATTATGAAAAAAGTTATTAAGGGTTTGTTGATCACTGTTTTATGTCTGGTTGTTGTGATTGGAATTGCAGCAGGTGCGTTTGTATTGTTTTATACACCCAGCCTCACTGCGGATATGAGTGACAGAACCGGTGCGGTTACAAATGGAGCATCCGGCTATCTTTACGGTATTGCAGAAGAGGGTGTTCCGTCAAAAAATATGACGGAAAGCGTGGATATATCAACCGTTTCAGCTAAGGTAACAGATGGACTTCAGCATCCTATCGGCGATATATCTCATGTATATACGCAGCTGGAAAATACAGATTATGATGTAGTGTATTTACAGGATATTTATTCTACCTGGTATTATGAGCATGACGCAATTGAACAGCAGCGTGCTGACGGAACATATGACTGGAAAAGCTTTGTAGAAAATGATTATCTTCCTAAAGTCAAGACCTCTGTGGAAAAATTGTCTGCAGCACCTTATAGTGACAAGGTTGTATACTGTCTTTATAATGAGTGCGACAATGGTGTTTGGTTTGGCGAAACAAAGGAAAGTGCCGATGCTGCACATGGCGTCTATGGAGATTATAATTCTGTAGGCGAGGCTAATTTTTTTGAAGCATGGAAGATGACATATGATTTTGTCAGAAATATAAATCCAAATGCACTTATAGGCGGACCGGGCTTTTGTGACTATGACAGCAGGGAAATAAAGAATTTTATGACCTATTGCACCGAGAATAACTGTGTTCCTGATATTATGATTTATCATGAGCTTAACGACAGCTCCGTTTATCATTGGCAGAATCATGTAAAGGATTACAGAGCGATTGAGGATGGGCTGGGTGTAAACAGACTTCCGATTATTGTTACAGAATACGGCAGAATGTGTGATAACGGCTTGCCGGGCAAAATGCTCCAGTATATTACGCAGATTGAAACCAGCAAGGTTTATGCGGAAAATGCATATTGGAGGCTGGCAAATAATCTGTGTGATGTTGCTGCCGATGATAACAGTCCGAATTCGAACTGGTGGTTATTCAGATGGTATACAGATATGCAGGGACAGACTGTTGCCTCAAAATATCAGGATTTATTTAAATCAAATTTTGGTAAGGCGTTAAAGGGCGAGGCTGAATTTTCCTCACAGGGCTTTATGGGTCTTGTTACTGTAACAGATGACGATGATAAAATTGAGGCTATATGCGGCGGCCGTCCGGGCTCAGCCATTATTAAGCTGAAAAATATGGATCAAACCGGACTCTACGGCAAAAAGGTATGTGTTACAGTTGAAGAGGTTCTGTATAAGGGTATTTCAGGTGTAGTAAATTCTCCTGTTTTAAATCAGGTTTATTATACGGATGTTGATTCCAAAACACTGACAATTGATATGAATGATATGGATGAATCCAGTGCATATCATATTACCATTGTTCCTGTTGATACGGAGGAGGATGCGTATGCACTTAATGACTATATTGCCCGCTTTGAGTTTGAAGAGGGTAATCTTTTAGGTCAGTCATATACCTATGACAGTGCCTATGCAACCACCGGTGAAAAGGAAGGTATGGTCGGCGGTATGGAAAATGATGGTGACGGTGTGTCATTAAAGTTTTCTGTGCCTGAGGATGCTACCTATAATCTTGATATCATTTATGGCAATTCGAATGATGGTGCGTATGATGAGAATGGCAAGCAGAATCCGAATGACCGTAAAAGTGCAACATCGCTTATGAGCATTGATGACAATGAAATGGTGATGACCTTTGATAATACAATCAAGAGTGAATATACGGATTATATAACCGTTTCCTACGAGCTGACAAAGGGTGAGCATACAATTACATTTAAGCATGATAAAGGTACAATCGTGCTTGATTCTATGCTTGTTTCATCGGTTGCGGAGAGTCAGGATGTGACTGTTCTTGATGATATCGACAGAACAACGGACACAAATCAGTCCTATCTTGCAGTTGCACCTATGGACGGCTATTATGATATCAGTATGAATAACAGCAGCGGTGCTTTTGATGCCTATGTGAATGGGCAGAAGTTTGTACTTGCGGACACAGCTTCCGATGCATCTGCTGATTCTGCTAACACTGTTTATCTAATGCGCGGCTTGAATTATATTGACGTAAAATGTGACAGCCGATATGAGCTGACTATCCGTTATTCCGAGCTTGGAGGCAGTGTCATTCATCTTAGTGCAGATGATGCTAAGCTTTCAGATGATGCTGCTGTAAAGCATAATGAGGAGCTTAATATAAGCTATATTGATAATATTTCAAACGAATCCGGCAAAGCGGATTTCAGTGTAAATGTTGAGGAAGCCGGAACATATGCTTTGAATCTGCTTTACGCAAATAATGATGAGGGCGGTAAGCACGATTATAATGTTGATTTGATTGAGCGATATGTTACTGTAACAGCCAATGGCAAGTCTCAGGATGTGTATTGCAGAAATACATACAGCTGGGATACATACAAAACCGTTACCTGCTATATTGAGCTGAATCAGGGCGAAAATACTATCTCATTGACAAACAGCGGTAATCGTAAATTTGATAATAAGGATACATATATTCCTTATATAAGCTCTGCTTCGGTCAATGAAATTTCAGTATATTAAAGCTGATTTGCCGTATTTTTGCAGCTTAGTAAATAAAAATTCATAATATAAGAACATTTAAAAAACTCCTTCATAGTATGTTATTGAAGTTTACTTCAATACTTAGAGAAGGAGTTTTTTTATGCCTGATAATCCAATTGCAGAAACAGGTGAAAGAAGAATAAACGAAGCAGTTTGTATTGATACAAAGCGAATTTATGACAGCTGTGTCAGTAAGGATTGCCTGGAAGATTTAAGAGTTACATTTTTCTCAAGAAGCCAAAGACTGATTGATGAGGCTGTTACTATCAAAACAAGGGACTGTACGATTGAAGAGGTTAGTATTGATGTAGAAGAGGTACCGTTTAACAGAGGATTCTATAGTGTGGATATCACATTCTACTTTAAGCTCAGCTTTGATTGCTATGCTGCACCTTGCACCACACCGCAGATAGCCATCGGCTTTGCACAGTTTAATAAAAAGTGTATTCTTTATGGCAGTGACGGAGATGTTAAGGTATTTGTATCAAATCCCTGCAGCGAGCTTCTCGATTGCCCTGTAGCGCCTCAGTACACGAATCCGGCAGCAAAGGTACAGGCAGTTGACCCTGTGATTTTGGCGACGGATATCTGCAACTGCTGTGACTGCAATGTAGGAATATGCACATCATTCCCGCAGTCTATTTTGAATTCCGTTGAGGATACAATGTCTACCGGCACCTCAAACAGAGCAGTTCTTGTTACACTGGGATTATTCTCTATCGTTCAGATGGAACGAGATGCTCAGATTTTGATTCCGGCATATGACTATTGCGTTCCTGACAGAGAGTGTAACTGCAATACCTCTAATCCTTGTGAAACCTTCCAGAACATTGATTTTCCGGTTGATGAGTTTTTCCCTGCCGAAAGAGAAAGCGGCTGCTCCTGCTGTCAGCAAAATAATGACTGCAATGCGCAGTAAAGAAAATAACCATTTTAGGCACCCTCGGCAAGAGGGTGCTCTTGTTATATATTCGCAATTATGTTATAATTAGATGATTACATTGAGATTTATAGGACGATTATATGGCAAAGCAAAAGAAAAAGAAGAAACAGCAAAAGGATAAAATTCTGCATTATGAACAGAGAAAATTTAATAACTTAATTATAGTTCCGTATGTACTTATATTATTAATATATTTAAATTGTGAGCAAGTAGGTTATTTGTGTGCAAAAGCATTTTCAAAAAAAGATTATTTTTTGTGTCAGCCAAAAGCAGCCTTCTTTTTAATTATGTTTTTTGTACTGTTATTTATTCTAATGATAGTTATAGGTATATTTGTTGACAGCGCAAAGAAGCTGGAGCTTAAATTCAAGGACTATTTTAAATTAAAAAATACGAAAGCAAAAAAGCAGGTTAAAAAAATTACTGTTCAAACAGCAGTTATTATTTTACTTTGCACACTGTTTTTTTGCTTGGGCAGTCAATCAAAATATGTTGCTGAAGATCATGCAATTGTTTCATACAGTTTATTCAAGGATAGCCAAGAATATATAAACTATGATGATGTTACGTCAGTAGAGATAAAGGCAGAATATCATATCGGTGTTCATACACCACGAGTCCATTCGGTTGGTAAATATCAATGCATTGTTGTTTTAAATACAGATGAAAAGCAATTCGAGGCTGACGCATATGATTTTGGCAATGACTATTCAAAAATTGCAGCATTTTTAGAGCTTTTTGATTCGAATATAGTTCATGCTGATAAGGAAAGCCTGAGAGACTTACAAGTATATGGTAATAATAAAAGCATTCTGGAATCCATTATAAAAGCGTATTAATTTCATTATAGTTTTATACAGCAAAACCCACTATGACATTTTCAAAATGAAAGGTCATAGTGGGTTTATTGTATATTTATATTAAAAAATATTGGGATTAACAATAATGTATTGCTGAGTGCCTAAGCTGTTCAACTCGTTTTTGCTATTTTTCAAATACAGGATACATTCTTCTGTATAGTGAATTTATTTTTTTAAAATAATCTGTATCTATGTTTTTAATGGTTTCCATTGTTGTTCTGAAACGCCAGTTTTTTTCAGGTACGCCCGGTATGTTCATTCTTGCATCACTGCCGAAACCGCACATATCCTGCAGGGCAATCATAGCAACATTGGAGGAGCTTTTCCATACAGTCTCAATAATCTTTCGGCAGGACTGACTATAGTAGCCGCCCTCGCCCCAGTTATCACCTGTAAAGCCGGCATACGCAAGTGCGAAAGCGCGCTCCTGCTCACTTGCCTCCCACAGCCAGCCGAGAATGGTGTTGTTGTCGTGGGTGCCAACGTAGTTGATACTGTTTTGCACTGCATTATGCGGCATATGTGAGGAGTCGCTGTTTGGATCAAAGCCGAACTGTACAACCTTCATTCCGGGGAATCCGGTATCTTCAAGAAGCTGTACAACATCTTCACCGAATACACCTAAATCCTCGGCAATAATCGGTGTGTCAGGATATGCTTCAAACACCTTGTCGAAAAGCTTCATTTTCGGTCCGTCAACCCATTCTCCCACCTTGGCGGTAGGAGAGTCGGCAGGAATTTCCCAATAAGATGCGAATGCTCTGAAATGGTCAATTCTGACTGTATCGTATGTCTTTAAAGCGTGTCCCAGACGGGAAATCCACCAGCTGAAATCATCCTTTTCCATTTCCTTCCAGTTGTATATCGGATTGCCCCAAAGCTGTCCGTCCTCGCTGAAGTAATCCGGAGGAACACCGGCTACCTTCTTGGCAGTAAGTGTTTTTTGGTCAATCAAAAACATATTGAGGTTTGACCATACATCCACACTGTCCATAGCAACATAGATGGGCATGTCTCCGATAATGGCGATGCCTTTGTCATTGGCATACTGCTTCAGCTCATACCATTGCTTATAAAAAATGTACTGCACAAATTTCCAAAAGGCTGCCTTTTCCTCATAATCATAAATGCTTTTGATGCAGTCAAAATAGTGCGCATGCTGTTTGCTCCATGCCCACCATGGCTTCATATTTTCTGCTTCCTTTACAGTCATAAATACGCTGTAATCGGTAAGCCATGGGTTATCTAGCTCAAATTCCTTTATCTTTGCAGCAAGATTGTTGTCAATATTGAGAAAAGCTTTTTTCAGCACGGAGAGACGCTTCTCGGCAGCAAATTCGTAATCCGCTGTGTAGGGACTGCCGTCATAAATATTGCTTTTAACATCCTCCTCGCTAATCAGCCCCATATCCTTTAAGCCCTGCGGGTCAATAAACAGATAGTTGCCGGCAAAGGCAGAGGGGGAGCAGTATGGCGAGTTGGCATCATCCAGCGGATTGAAGGGAAGCACCTGCCAGTAGCTGAAGCCCATATCTGCTATTTGATTTATAAATTCCTTTACATTGCTGTCAAATACACCAACACCATAGGGTGAGGGCATTGAGCTGATGTGAAGCAGTACACCTGCTCCTCTTTTCTTCAACATATAAATCACCTTATTTTTGTATATAATAACGATATTCTATCATTTTTAACAGTAAAAATCAATCTTTCCTTGTAGGATATGTTCATGGCTTATATAATTAAAATTATTATATTATTTATAAATATTATGTTGATTATAGAAAGCATATTTGATATAATGTTAGCTGTATTATAATAAGTAGTTGTATATAGAGGTGAGAATATGAGCCAAAATGCAAGTAAAACAGCTGTTGTCAGTGACGAGGAGCTTAATAAGCAAAAAGAATTTTCAGTAAAGGTTAGCTCTGCTTTGACTGCCGCTTATCGTGAAAAGCCGAAGGCTTGTGTGATTACCTATGGCTGTCAGCAGAATGTAGCAGACAGTGAGCGAATTAAAGGTATGCTGGAGCTTATGGGGTATGGCTTTACCGATAATCGTTTAGATGCACAGCTTATTATATTTAACACCTGCGCAGTAAGAGAGCATGCGGAGGACAGAGTGTTTGGAAATGTAGGCTCACTGAAAAGCTATAAGCGTGACAATCCGAATGTTGTCATTGCTTTGTGCGGCTGTATGATGCAGCAAAAGCATATTGCGGATAAAATAAAGCAGTCCTATCCTTTTGTGGATTTGGTGTTTGGCACACATGTTATACATTGTCTGCCGGAGCTTTTGTACAGAGCGTTAACAGGAAGAAAGCGTGTGTTTGAAATACCTGATATGGATGGTGCTATTGCTGAGGGTATTCCTGTTAAGCGTGATAACGATGCGAAAGCCTGGCTGCCGATTATGTATGGCTGTAATAATTTTTGTACATATTGTATTGTGCCTTATGTCCGCGGACGAGAGCGCAGCAGAGCGAAGGCTGACATTGTAAATGAATTTAAGGAGCTTGTTTCACAAGGGTATAAAGAGATTACGCTTCTCGGTCAGAATGTTAATTCTTACGGTAAGGACCTTGAACCTCGGGTCAGCTTTGCACAGCTTTTGCGTGAGCTGAATGGTCTTGACGGTGATTTCAGAATTCGGTTTATGACCAGTCATCCTAAGGACTGCACCAAGGAGCTTATTGAAACGATGGCCTCCTGTGACAAGGTTGCACAGCATTTGCATCTTCCTTTCCAGAGCGGAAGCAATCGTGTGTTAAAAGCGATGAACCGCCACTATACCCGTGAGCAGTATATTGAACTGATAAAATACGCCAAGGAGCTTATGGGGGATGAGCTTTCAATAACCAGTGATATTATCGTGGGCTTCCCCGGTGAAACCTATGAGGAATTCAAGGAAACGCTGTCTCTTGTGGAAGAGGTTAAAGCAACCTCATTGTTTACATTTATCTATTCTGCCCGCAAGGGTACTCCGGCGGCAGAAATGCCTGACCCTGTTCCTGCTGAGGAAAAGTCCAAATGGTTCAAGGAGCTGACGGATTTGCAGGAGAAGATTAGTGCTTCTCAAATGGCACTTCATAAGGACAAGGTGTATAAATGCTATGTTTACGGCAAGGGTAAATTAGGTGATAATTATATTGCTGCTCGTAATGACGGCAATTTGATTATAGAGTTTGAGGGTGACGAAAGCCTTATCGGCACCTTCCAGAAAATAAAAGTAGTTGAACCTCTGACATTTGTTATGAGGGGAGAATTAGTAAAGGAGAAATAAATATGAGTATTGAATCAGCACTTAGAGAATTAGGCAAAGAAATTCAGAAGGATGAGCGTTTTGTTGCTCTTCAGGCAGCAGCCAAGGCAAATGACGGTGACGAAAAGCTGCAGCAGCAGATGCAGGAAATGCAGCTCCTGTCACTCAAATATCAGCAGGAGGCTGAAAAAGGCGAAGAGGCTTCTCAGGAAAGAATTGCAGAGCTTCAGGAGGAGTATCAGAAGCTGTATGGCGAGATTATGCAGGGCGAGAATATGCAGAAGTATTCTGCTGCAGCTGCTGAGATGGAGCAGATGGCACAGTATATCAGCGGTATGATTGGTCTGTTCTTTGACGGACAGGATGCAGAAACCTGCGAACTGCCAAAGGCTGACGAGTGCACACATGACTGCTGTACCTGCGGAGGCTGCCACTAAGATTAATGTTCGTGTATAAAACGCATTCAGGTATTTGATTGCTTAATACAATACACCAGCCATTAAAAATTTTAACGAATTACCGGAAGAGGAGGAATAAAATGGCAAAGAATGAGGGCAAAATCTCGCCTATGATGGCGCAGTATTTACAAATTAAAAGTCAATATTTCGACACTATTTTATTCTTCCGTCTTGGTGATTTTTATGAGATGTTTTTTGATGATGCCAAGATTGCTTCAAAGGAGCTTGACCTGGTGCTTACCGGCAGAGACTGCGGACAGGAGGAGCGTGCTCCGATGTGCGGTGTTCCCTTCCACAGTGCGGACAATTATATTGCCAAGCTGGTTTCCCGCGGTTATAAGGTTGCTATCTGTGAGCAGATGGAGGATCCTGCCTCTGCCAAGGGCTTGGTTAAAAGAGATGTCATAAGAATCATTACTCCGGGTACGGTTATTGAAGGAAATATGCTTGAAGACGGAGCAAATAATTATCTTTGCTCTATATGCCTCAGCAATAAGCAGCTGGGCGTATGCTTTGCAGATGTATCCACCGGTGAGTTCCATATAACATCACTGGACGGTGAGGATATGGAAAATAAGCTCATCAATCAGCTTTCTACATACGCACCGAAGGAGCTTATTATTAATGCAGAGGCCTTGAACCTTTCAGGTGTTGAAAGCTTTGCAAAGCGCATCAATGCGAATGTTGAGGTGCTGGATGACGATTGCTTTAATTTTGATAATGCAAGTGCATTGATTTTGGAAACCCTGAAAAAAGAAGAAATTTCATCATTGGGTATCGGTCACAGCAAAATTGGAGTATGTGTGCTGGGTGCAGTTATCAGCTACCTTAAAGAAACACAGAAAAAGGACGAAATTGAAGCACCGTCAGAAATAGACTTTTATGACGATGATCAGTATATGAGCCTTGATATCAGTGCCAGACGCAATCTGGAATTGACACGCTCAATGATGACGGGAGACAAAAAGCATTCGCTCCTGTGGGTTATAGATAAAACAAAGACGGCTATGGGTAAGCGAATGATAAAATCCTGGCTTGAGCGTCCGTTGATGTCTATTCCCAAAATTGTAAAAAGGCAGAATGCAGTAGGCGAGCTGGTAGATAATCCTATGATACGTGATGCTGTGCGTGAGGCACTGACAGGTGTAAATGATATTGAACGCCTTATGACCCGTATCGTTTATGGTACAGCAAATGCCAAGGAGCTTAAATCTCTTCAATACACTATTGAAAGACTTCCTGCAGTAAGGGATAACTTATCCGGCTGTTCAACAGCTCTGCTGGGCAGTATTTATAAGAATATTGACTTGCTTGATGATGTCAGAGCTTTGATTGACAGGGCGATTGTGGACGAGCCTCCCTTTTCTGTTCGAGAGGGCGGAATGATAAAGGAAGGCTACAACAGCGAGATAGATGAGCTGAAAGCGATTATGAATGATGGGGCAGGTATTATTGCTTCCATTGAAAATGAACAGCGAGAGCTGACGGGCATACCCAAGCTGAAGGTTGGCTACAATAAGGTTTTCGGCTATTATATTGAGGTTACAAATTCCTATAAGGATTTGGTGCCTGAAACTTACATAAGAAAGCAAACCCTTACAAATTGTGAAAGATATATAACCCAGGAGCTTAAAGATTTAGAGGGCAGAATTATCGGCGCAAAGGATCGTTCGGTTGCGCTTGAATACGAAGTATTTTCGGCTGTAAGAAATATGATTTCTGCTGAGGTTGAAAGACTGCAGTCAACGGCGAAAAGTTTGGCAGTGCTTGATGTGCTTGCATCACTTGCCGAGGTTGCTGTAAATAATAATTACGCTTGTCCCGTAATTTCCAACGATGGAGTTATTGATATAAAAGACGGCAGACATCCTGTGGTTGAGGCTTTGCTGGATGGTGCACCCTTTGTGCCAAATGACACAAAGCTGGATATGGATGAGGAACGCTGTTCCATTATTACCGGTCCGAATATGGCAGGTAAGTCTACATATATGAGGCAGATTGCACTGATTACGCTGCTGGCGCAGATAGGCTCATTTGTGCCTGCGAAAAGTGCAAAAATAGGTATAGTTGATGCTATATTTACCCGTGTTGGTGCCAGTGATGATTTGGCAACCGGTCAATCCACCTTTATGGTAGAGATGAATGAGGTTTCTGCAATTTTAAAAAATGCTACCTCCTCTTCCCTGATTATTCTTGACGAAATTGGTAGAGGTACCTCCACCTTCGATGGTATGAGTATTGCAAGAGCCGTTTTAGAATTTGTGTGCAAGAAAAAGAGTCTTGGTGCAAAGGCACTTTTTGCTACCCATTACCATGAGCTTACAGCTATGGAGGGTATGATTGACGGTGTTAAGAATTATTCAATTGCTGTAAAAAAACGCGGTGATGATATAACCTTCCTGCGCCGTATCGTACGCGGTGGTGCGGATCAGAGCTTTGGTATAGAGGTTGCAAAGCTGGCAGGTGTGCCGGATGCAGTTGTCAAGCGTGCCAAGGTAATACTCAAAGAGCTGGAGTCAAATGCTGTTAAAATAGAGTTCAAAGCAGAAGACAGCATTATTGAGGAAGAAGAAAACGATATTCAGTATAATTTTACTGCGAACGGAAAGCAGGAAATTTTAGAAATACTTAAAACTGTTGATGTTAATACATTAACACCTATTGAAGCTATGCAGACGCTTTATGATTTAAAGAAGAAAGCAGAGGAGCTTGCATAGTTATAATGAATGAAAAAGGAGGGATACTCAATGCCGCAGATTCATATATTGCCAAAAGAAATATATCAGCTTATCGCAGCCGGTGAGGTGGTTGAGCGTCCTTCGTCTATCGTTAAGGAAATGATAGAAAATTCTGTAGATGCCAATGCAAAAAATATTACTGTTGAAATAAAGCATGGCGGTTCTACTTATATACGAATTACGGATGATGGCTGCGGTGTTGAGCGTGAGCAGATAAAAAAGGTATTTATTTCTCACGCCACCAGCAAAATATCCGAAAAGGATGACTTGAACGCAATTGGCACACTCGGCTTTAGAGGCGAGGCAATGGCATCTATATCAGCTGTTGCCAAGGTGGAGCTTCTGACTAAGGCAGAGAATGCGGATATCGGTACCAGATATGAAATTGCCGGCGGGGAAGAGCTGGCACTGGATGATGCAGGCTGTCCGAATGGTACGACCATTGTTGTCAGAGATATATTTTTTAATACACCTGCAAGAATGAAATTTCTTAAAAAGGATGTTACGGAGGGCAATGCAGTTGCAGGTATTGTAGACAGAATGGCAATATCGCATCCCGAGATATCCTTTAGATTTATTCGTGACGGCAAGCAAACCTTGATTACCTCAGGCAATGGGGATTTAAAGTCGGCTATATATTCCGTGTTCGGCAGAGAGGTCAGCGAGGGCTTGATACCTGTTGACTATTCCTATGACAATATGAGGGTAACAGGCTTTGTATCTAAGCCTACCAGCTCCAGAAAAAGCAGAGCCATGCAGTTTTTCTTTATTAACAGCCGTTTGGTAAAATCTGCAACAGCCATGGCTGCATTGGAGCAGGCATATAAAAATTCTATTATGGTTGGCCGTTTCCCGATGTGTATACTCAATATTGCACTGAATCCTGCACTTGTGGATGTGAATGTGCATCCGGCTAAAATTGAGGTGCGCTTTGCAAATGAAAAGCCAATATTTGATTTGATATATTATGGTGTTAAAACAGCTGTCGAGGCGGACAGAACGGTTAAAGAGGCTGATTTCTCACCAAGGATAGAGCAGATTTATGATGCTCCGAATAAAATAAATAAAACCTACTCATCGAAAATAGATTTTTTCAAAAAGAAAGAAGAGGCTCCGGTTCAGCAAACCTTCAGAATTTCTCCAATTGAGACTGCAATACATCAGGATAATCAGGCTTCTCTTAATGCAAAGAGACTGGATTATGATGATGCGGAGACGGCAAAGGCTGATGAAGTGATAAAGACAGCTGTGGATATCCCTGCAGCTGAAAAGGAGTGTGCAGTTCATACTGCCGAAAATACAGTTTGTGACGAGGATGACAATACAACCGTCAGCTTTAAATTAATTGGTGAAGCGTTTAAGACCTACATAATTGCCGAGATAGATAAGGAGCTTTATTTTATCGACAAGCACGCTGCGCACGAGCGTATGAATTACGAAAAATTCAAGTCGCAGGAAACCGTTGAGGTGCAGCTCCTGCTTGCTCCGATTGTTGTCAATCTTGCCAAGGACGAGTATAATGCCCTGTGTGAAAATTTTGATTTACTGGCACAATGCGGATTTGAGGTTGAAAGCTTTGGAGACAGAGCCGTTATTGTCCGTGGCGTTCCTGCACTTGTGGGAGACAGTGATGTTAAGGATTTGATAACAGAAATAGCTGAAAAACTTTTGGAGCATAAAACAGACATTACGCCTGACAAGATTGACTGGATATACCATTCCGCTTCCTGCCGCGGTGCTGTTAAGGCAGGGGATAATACCTCTGCACAGGAGCAGGAGTTATTTGTAGCCAAGCTTCTTTCAATGCCTGAAATCAGGTTTTGTCCTCACGGCAGACCTGTGTTTATCAAAATATCGCGCTATGATATAGAAAAACAGTTTGGCAGAGTGTAGTATGAAAAAGAAGATTATTATTGTAGCAGGTCCTACTGCTTCGGGGAAAACCTCGCTGGGTATCGAAATAGCGAAAAGCATTGGCGGAGAGATTATTTCAGCGGATTCTATGCAGGTGTATAAAGGTATGCCCATTGCAACAGCGGCTCCCACGAAGGAGGAAACAGCACAGGTACCGCATCATTTGACAGAATTTCTTCCGGCAGAGGAAAGCTTTTCTGTAGCTGCCTGGTGCGATATGGCAAGGGTCAAAATTGACGAGATAACAGACAGAGGTCATATTCCGATTGTTGTCGGAGGTACAGGACTTTTTATTGACAGTCTGGCAGATCATATTCTTTTTGAGGATATAGAGGTTAACAATGAGCTGAGGCAGTCCCTGATGTCAAAAAGTGCAGATGCCCTTTATGAAGAGCTTATGCGCGTGGACAGTGATGCTGCCCTGCAGATACATAAAAATAATAAAAAACGTGTTGTAAGAGCATTGGAACTTTATTATTCCGGTGTCTCAAAAACAGAACAGAATATCAACTCAAAAAAGCAGGAGTCACCCTACGATGTTCTCTATTTATTTTTGAATTACGAGGACAGGCAGGTGCTGTATGACAGAATAAATAAACGTGTTGACTTGATGCTGGAGTCCGGCTTGGCAGAGGAAGCAAAAAAATGTATCAGCAGCCAAAGAGGTACAGCCGCACAGGCTATCGGACATAAGGAGCTGATACCCTATTTGAACGGAAACTGTTCGCTGTCGGAATGTGCAGATAAGCTCAAGCAGGAGACACGTCACTACGCCAAGCGTCAGATTACCTGGTTTAAAAGACGTAAGGACGCTGTGGTTATAAAGCCTGACGTCTTGGGTCAGGACGAGGCATATAAATATGCAATCAGATTGTGTGAGGATTTTATAAATGGCAAATTCCAAAAAGGAAAAAGTGAATAAAAATCCCGATACTATCAGGAAGGATGTTGCCGCAATCATATTTGTATTGGTTATTATAGCAATATATATTTTTGTAGAATGCTATGGTGCAATGCATGTTGATGTGGAAACCATTACAGCTGTAACCTCTACCGTATATGACAGTGTGGAGGCTAAGGCATTGGTTGTTCGGGATGAACATACAATTCCTGCAGGAAACAGTGTAACGGTTGCTTGCGCTGATAATGGCGAAAAGGTCAAGCTTAACGGCAATATTGCTATGGAGTTTTCAAGTGTTGAAAGTGCAAGAAATTATTCATTGTTGCAGGATTTACATAGCGAGCTTGATTATTATAATGAGCTTGAAAGCAAGTCAGCAGGAATTGCTACAGATGTGGAATCTATTGACAAAGACATAATGAATGATGTAAATAATTATATAAGAACAGCGAATAACAGCACGGCGGATAAGCTGTCTGCCTATACCGATGATCTTAATGATAAGCTGACCAGACGTCAGATGATTATCGGTCAGAGCATAGATTTTTCATCTGTAAAAAGTGATTTGCAAAATCAGATTAATTCCATTAATGCGGACAGCTGTAAGCCCATTGGTACGGTTACAGCCGAAGAGTCAGGTGTATTCTCCTCTTACACAGATGGTCTTGAAACAGCATTTAATTATTCTGATATTACAAGTATTGATATTGATACTTTAAATAAATATATTGAGATGGCGTCAAATAATGATAAGGCGCAGGCCTCCTTTGGCAAGCTGATTACCTCCTATGAGTGGTATTTCTGCACAGTCGTATCCTGTGATACAGTGAAGGGTATCAGCAATGGTGATACGCTGGAGGTTGCAATTAAGGATAGTGAAGAGGTTATCAGATGCAAAGTTGTTTCCGGTGCGGATACAGATTTGGGTGCTGAGGAAACGGTTCTTATTTTGTCAAGCTCACAGATGGATGGTGAAATTACATCTATGCGTCTTGAGGATATAGAAATAAGGCACAACGAATATACGGGCTTTAAGGTTCCTGCCTCAGCGGTTCATATTGATGAGGACGGAAAAAAATGTGTATATGCACTTGTTGCCAATCAGGTTTCTAAGCGTTACGGCGAGATTATATATTCATCAAAGGATTTTGTTGTGATGGCATATGACGCTGATAATAAGGATTCTATTCGTTATTACGATCAGATAATTACTAAAGGAAAGGATTTGCACGATGGAAAAGTTTATACTTGATGAAGCAAGATTACAGTCTGTGGAAGATAATTACAAGGCAATCAAGGCAAGGATAGAAGAGTCTGCAGTCAAGGCGGGAAGAGATTCGAAGGATGTACGATTGATGGCAGTAACCAAAACCGTTGAAAGCGTGTATATTAACAGAGCCTTGGATTTGGGTGCTGATTTAATTGGCGAAAACCGAGTTCAGGAATACCTTGGCAAAAAGGATGAGCTTCACCTTGATCATGTTGAGAAGCATCTTATAGGACATCTTCAAACCAATAAGGTTAAGCAGATTGTAGGCGAGGTTGATATGATAGAATCAGTTGATTCGGTCAAGCTTGCCAAGGAAATAAGCAGAGTATCCCAAAATAAGGGTATTGTAACCAATATTCTTGTTGAGGTCAATGTGGGCAAAGAGGATTCAAAAAGCGGTATTTATCTTGAAGGGCTGGAGGAGCTTTTGCTGGAAATTGCGCAGATGCCGAATATTAAGATAAATGGCTTGATGACCATTCCTCCTATTTGCGAGACAGAGACAGAGGTTTCACAATATTTTGCAGCAATGCATCAATCCTTTATTGACATTAAGGACAAAAAATTAGATAATGTAAATATGGATATTTTATCAATGGGAATGAGCGGTGATTTTGAAGCTGCGGTTGCCAATGGTTCAAATATAGTCAGAGTTGGCTCTGCCATCTTTGGAGCAAGAAAATATTTTTAGAATAGGAGAGGCGAATATGAGTTTTTTAGATAAAATTAAGGAAATAGTTACAGACAGTGACGAAGACGATTTTGATGATTTCTATGATGATGAAGGCAGCAGCTCAATCGGCTTAGAACCTCCTAAGGAAAGAAACAGCTTTATGAGAGATAAGGCTCCAAAGGCAGAGAAGGAGGAGCGATACGGTGAGCGTATTTCAAGGTCAAGGCGTCATGACAGTGATAAGGTTGTTAACATTCATACAACAACGCAGCTACAGGTGGTACTTGTTAAGCCTGAAAGATTTGAGGAAGCAGCTGCAATCGGTGACAATCTGAATGAAAAGAGAACAGTAGTACTGAATCTTGAAAGCACGAACCGTGATATCGCAAGACGGCTTCTTGATTTTTTGAGCGGTGTTGCATATGCAAGCAATGGACAGATTAAAAGAGTTGCCAACAGTACATATATTATTACACCATATAATGTAGATGTTATGGGTGACCTTATTGATGAGCTTGAAAATAACGGAATGTTTATGTAATTCAATATGGAGGAGAATATATTATGATTACACCAAGTCAAATTCGTGAAAAGAAGATTTCTACTGTCAGCACAGACGGCTATGACAGAAATGAAGTGAATGCGCTTTTAGTTGACATTATTGAATCATACGAGGCAGTATGTGAGGAAAATAAAGAGCTGTACAGAAAGATGGAAATTCTTGCAAATCGTATTGAAGAGTACAGAGAGGACGAGGATTCTATAAAGACAGCAATTATTTCTGCACAAAAAATTGCACATCAGGTAACAGCAGATGCTAAGGAAAAGGCAGAGAAAACCATTTCCGAAAGTGCTGCTTCTGCACAGCAGACCGTGCAGGATGCGAAAGAGAAGGCAGATAAAATTATCGGCGAGGCAAGAGAGTATGTTGCTAATTTGACAAAGGAAAAGGCGCAGGCTGCTGATGAAATTATTTCCGATGCCCAGAAGAAGGCGAATGATGCCATTGCAAAGGCAAAGGAAATTACAGATGATCTGGTTATAAAAGCAAAAAATGAAGCCAATCATCATAAGGATGTTATTGATAAGCTGAAAACAGAGTCCAAGAACTTTAAATCTACACTTATCAGCTTGTACGAAACACAGCTTACACATCTGAAGGATATTGCCGCAGGTACAGATAGCAGCAGTAATGTTTCTGTAGAAGAGGTGGAGAGTGAGCTTGATAATATAATTGCAGATATGGATACAGCTATTGAAGAAAGCACGGATTCTGCACCAGCCGAGGAGGCAGAGGAGCAGGCAGCTTTTGAAGTTATTCAGCCTGATGAAGCAGAGGCTGACGAAGCTGAAGAGATTGAAGAAATAGAAGAAATTGAGGAAGCTGAAGAAAGCGAAGAAGAATTTACAATTTCCTCAGTTGACGATAAAGAAGACGAGGTTGATGAAATCATTGACCAGATTAATTTAATGGATATTCCTGATGAAGAGCCAGAGGAAAAAGAGCTTCCTACTGAGCAGGAGGTTGCAAGTGCGCTTGATGCCTTCACACAGGATGAAATCACGCCGGTAGCAGATAATTCAGCATCCATTCCTGAAATTGAGGAAGAGCCTGAATTTGAGAGTGTGTCAATGCCGTTTGAAAATTATTTCAATGTTGACAAAACCGACCCGAAAACCAATGAGACAATTTCTCTTACAGCACCTGATGAAGAAGATGATGACGAAGGTTCATCCAAATTTAGAGGCTTTTTCAAAAAGAAAAAATAATTCCCAAGGAGCGATTTTATATAATGGATTATAATCAAACTTTAAATTTACCAAAGACAGAATTCCCTATGAGAGCGGGACTTCCTGCAAGAGAGCCTGAATTCCTTGCACGCTGGGAAGCAAACGACCAATATGCACAGTTAATCAAGCATAACGAGGGTAAGCCGTTATTCGTGCTTCACGATGGACCTCCTTATGCCAATGGTGATATTCATATCGGTCACGCACTCAATAAGACCATTAAGGATTTTATTGTCAGATACAAGAATATGACAGGCTTCCAGTCACCGTTCGTACCCGGCTGGGATACCCACGGTCTGCCTACAGAGCTTGCAGCAAGAAAGAAAGCAGGCATCAGTGCAGAAAGCAATATTTCTGATTTGGAGCTTCGTAAAATCTGCCACGATACTGCTATGAATTATGTGAATTTACAGCGTGAGTCATTCAAGAGACTTGGTATTATTGCAGAGTGGGATAACCCGTATATTACTCTTCAAAAGGAGTTTGAGCAGGAGCAGATTAAGGTGTTTGCTTCCATGGCATCAAAAGGCTATATCTATAAGGGCCTTAAACCTGTTTACTGGTGCCCTGACTGTAACACAGCGCTTGCTGAGGCTGAAATTGAATATGCAGAGGACCCTTGCCATTCAATCTATGTTAAGTTCAATGTAACGGATGATATGGGTAAGCTCACTGCTATGGGTGCAGATCTTTCAAAGACCTACTTTGTTATTTGGACAACAACTACATGGACCTTGCCTGCGAATGTTGCTATCTGTGTTGGCCCGAACTATGAATATTCTCTCATCAAAGCGGATGATGAGTTTTATGTTATGGCAACAGATTTGGCACCTGCAGCTATGGAAGCAAAGGGCGTTACCGATTATGAAACTGTTGGTATTATTCGCGGCAGCGAGCTTGAATATATGAAAACACAGCACCCGTTTATCGACAGAACATCTCTTGTTATTGTCGGCGACCACGTTACACTTGAAAGCGGTACCGGCTGTGTTCATACAGCTCCGGGTCACGGTGTTGATGACTTTAATGTATGTAAGAAGTATCCGGAAATTCCGATTATTGTTCCTGTAGATGCCAAGGGCAGATTAACAGAAGAGGCAGGACAGTTTGCAGGTCTTACAACTGACGAGGCAAATAAGCCAATCGCTGTGCATCTGGACGAAATCGGTGCTCTGTTTGCACTCAAGAAGATTGAACACCAGTATCCGCATTGCTGGAGATGTCATAAACCTATTATCTTCCGCGCAACAAGCCAGTGGTTCTGCTCTGTGGATGATTTCAAAGAGGATGCAGTAAAGGCTGCCGAGGATGTTAAGTGGTATCCTGAGTGGGGTAAGGACAGACTGCAGTCCATGGTTCAGGAAAGAGCAGACTGGTGTATTTCCCGTCAGAGAAAATGGGGTGTTCCTATCCCTGTTGTATATTGCCAGGATTGCGGTAAGGAAATCATTGATAACGATGTTATGATGAAAGTCTCCGACATTTTCGGCAAGGAGGGCTCAGACGCATGGTTTGCACACGATGCTGAATACTTCCTTCCGGATGGCTTTAAATGTCCGCACTGCGGCAGTGATAAAGGCTTTGATAAGGAAAAGGATATAATGGATGTATGGTTCGATTCAGGCTCATCCCACGCAGCAGTCTGCAAGAACAGACCATACTTAAAGCGTCCTGCAGATGTTTATATGGAGGGTGCAGACCAGTATCGCGGCTGGTTCCAGTCATCCCTTCTTACAGCGATTGCCGGCGGTGAAAAGAAAGCACCTTATGAGCAGATTATCACCCACGGCTGGACTGTTGACGGCGAGGGCAAAAAGATGTCTAAGTCACTGGGCAATGGTATTGACCCGCAGGATATCGTGAAGCAGTATGGTGCAGATATTCTTCGTCTGTGGGTAGCAAGTGCGGATTATCATGCAGATATTCGTATCAGCAAGGAAATCCTTAAGCAGATTTCAGATAACTACCGTAAGCTGAGAAATACTGCAAGATACTGTATCGGCAACCTTTATGACTTTAATCCTGATACCGATATGGTTGATAATGATCAGCTTGAAGAGCTTGATAAGTATGCACTTATGAAGCTGGATGAAGCGATTGAGACTGCACGCCAGGGCTATGAAGAATATGACTATCATACAACCGCTTATGCACTTCATAACTTCTGCGTTGTTGATATGAGTAATTTCTATTTTGATGTATTAAAGGATAGACTTTATACATCTGCTCCAAACAGTGCAACAAGACGTGCTGCACAGACTGTTTTGTATAAGGTTTTGGATGCGTTAACCCTTTTGTTAACACCAATCCTTGCCTATACAGCGGATGAAATATGGCTTGCAATGCCTCACGAATCCAATAAAAATGCAGAGTCACCATTGTTCAATGATATTCCTGATGCTGATTTTATTGAGGCTGATGAAGCATTTATTGCAAAGTGGGACAGAATTCATCAGGTAAGAACCGACGTTCAGAAGGCACTTGAGCTTGCCAGAAATGAAAAGATTATAGGTAAGCCTCTTGAAGCGAAGGTAACACTTTATGCAGAGGGTGAATTGTATGACTTCCTCAAGTCTGTTGAAGCACAGTTACCTGAAATTTTCATCACATCTGCTGTTTGTGTAGAAAATGGAGAAGGTGCAGTTCAGGGTGATGTAGAGGGTCTTTCCGTTACAGTTAATAAGGCAGACGGCGAGAAGTGCGAGCGCTGCTGGAAGTATTCAGATACTGTTGGCGAAAATTCCGAGCATCCTACCTTGTGCGCACATTGTGCAGAGGTTATGGCTCAGATTGATTAACTAAATAATAAGGCACATCATAATTTTTGTGATGTGCCTACAATACTGTTTTAGGGATGTGGATTTTGTGAAATTTAGGAATAAAAATATCTGGTCCGTCGTAATGATTATAATTATCATTGCCATTGATCAGCTGACAAAATATTTTGCAAAATTATATCTCTATCCCGATGGTGTTAAAAATTTTATCAATGGATTTATTGAATTCAGATATGCAGAAAATACAGGTGTCGCATTCTCAATGCTCAGCGGCGGAAGATGGTTTTTCATTGTGCTGACAACGGTTGTGTTAATTTGTGTAACCGTTTATATGTATACCAAGGCGCAAAAAAATTTGTGGCTTTACTGGACATTGGGTGTTTTGATTTCCGGCGGTATAGGTAATCTGATTGACAGAGTTTATCTTGGATACGTTATTGATTTTATAAATCCGACATTTGTAAATTTTGCTGTATTTAATATTGCTGACTGTGCTGTGACACTTGGTACAATCAGCTTGGTCGCTTATCTTGTTGTTGATTTGTTTAAAAAGGAGAACAGGAATGAGCCAAAATCTTGAGTTAACATTGACGGATAATCATATTGGCGAGCGTATTGATAAATTTCTTGCTGAAAGATTAAATGATTTTACCCGCTCTTCTCTTTCCAAAATGATTCAGGACGGCAATGTTACTGTTAATGATAAAGTTGTTTCAAAAAATTATAAGCTAAGGGCGAAGGATTTTATTCAGGTATTTGTGCCTGATGCTGTTTCACTGGAGGCTGAGGCGGAAAATATCCCTCTTGATATCGTGTATGAGGATGGGGATTTGCTGGTTGTAAATAAGCCTAAGGGAATGGTTGTTCATCCGGCTGTGGGAAATTATACAGGCACACTGGTAAATGCATTGCTTTATCATTGTAAGGACAGCCTCAGCGGAATCAATGGTGTTATCCGTCCGGGCATTGTTCATAGGATAGATAAGGACACATCAGGGCTGTTAATTGTAGCAAAGAATGATATGGCGCATCTTGATTTAGCCAAGCAGATAAAGGAGCATTCCTTTCACAGAGCGTATCAGGCTGTTGCCTATGGCAATTTTAAAGAGGATAAGGGCACGGTTCATCAGCCCATTGGCAGAAGTCCTAAGGACAGAAAAAAGATGGCGGTTCTTGATAAAAATGCAAAGGACGCAGTCACGCATTATGAAGTGGTAAAAAGATACGGTGATTTTACGCATCTTCGATGTGTGCTTGAAACCGGAAGAACTCATCAAATTCGTGTGCATATGTCCTATATCGGTCATCCTTTGGCAGGGGACAGTGTTTATGGTCCTAAAAAAGTGATAACGTCGCTGGGCGGTCAATGTCTCCACGCAGGGGAGCTGGGCTTTGTTCATCCCCGAACGAAGAATTATATGGAATTTAAATCTGAATTACCGGATTATTTTGTAAGCTTTTTAAACAAACTTGAAAACAGAAGCTGAGGAGGAAGCTATGGAAAAAACTTTTGAAAACTGGCTTGTTGTATCTGATATAGACGGTACACTTAACAATAAGTTAAGAAAACTGCCCAAAAGGAATTATGATGCAATCAAAAAATTCACTGACCTTGGCGGTAATTTTACCTTGGCCTCCGGAAGACTTCAGTCAAGCTTAGAGCGTAATTATAACAGAATTACACCAAATCAGCCTGCAGTTATTCTGAATGGTGCAGGTATATATGATTATAATAAAAAAGAAATGCTGTGGCAGAATACAATCGGTCCTAAGGGCAGAGATTTTGTCAGATATATCTGTAAAGAATTTGACGATTTGTTCAAGAGCGTTGACATTGGAATTTATTTTGCGGATTATGTTTACATTGTAAAAAGCGGTCTGTTTGCAAGGGGTACCATGTATTTTGACAAGGCAAAGCATGAATATGTAAGGTCAATTGATGATGTGCCTGAAGAAGGTTGGATGAAGGTTATTTTCTGGTCAAATCCTGTTGTTATTAATAAGCTGCAAAAGCTGATTGAAAGCATGGAAAATCCGGATGCAAACTTTATGGCGTCGTCTCTTTTTTCACTGGAAATGCTGCAAAAGGATACCCATAAGGGTGTAGGCATTATGAGGCTTGCTGATATGCTTGGCATAGAGAAAAGCCATGTTGCAGCTATCGGTGACTATTATAATGACTGGGATATGCTGAAAACAGTTGGTCTTCCTGCCTGTGCAGGTCAGGCTCCCAGCTCAATTCATAAAATATGCAAGTTTGAGGCTTGCCATTGTAACAAAGGCTGTGTTGCCGATTTGCTTGAATATATTATGTCAGGTCAGGCGGAGGAAGCCATTGCAAGGGAAGCATTGCCTAAAGTGTAAATTTGAAAGGTGGAGAATATATGCTGACTATCGGTGCTCATTTAAGCTCATCCAAGGGATACACTGCTATGCTCAGGCAAGCACAGGAGATTGGTGCAAATACCTTCCAGTTTTTTACACGCAATCCCAGAGGCGGCAGTGCCAAGGCAATTGATGTGCAGGATGTTGCTTTGTTTATGGATTTGATGAAGTCCGAGAACTTTCCTGTCATTCTTGCCCATGCTCCGTATACTTTAAATTGCTGCAGTGCAAAGCCCGAAACAGTGGAATTTGCAATTAATACATTTTCCGATGATTTAAAGCGTATGGAATATACACCGAATCAGCTGTATAATTTTCATCCGGGATCACACGTAGGTCAGGGTGAGCAGATAGGAATTGATATGATATCCGATGCGCTTAATAAAGTGATGTTTCCTGAAATGACAACCACTGTTCTGTTGGAAACAATGGCGGGTAAAGGCTCTGAAATCGGAAAAACCTTTCAGGAGCTGAGAGCGATTATGGACAGAGTGGAGCTTAGTGATAAGCTGGGTGTGTGTCTCGATACCTGCCATATTCATGACGGCGGATATGATATCGTCAACGATTTGGACGGCGTGCTTGAAGCGTTTGATAAGATTATCGGTCTTGACAGACTTAGAGCAGTTCATCTCAACGATTCAAAAAATCCTTTGGGTGCGCATAAGGACAGGCACGAAAAAATCGGTGAAGGCTATATTGGTTTAGAGGCTTTTGACAGAATCATCAATCATCCGTCACTAAAGCATCTTCCGTTTTATCTTGAAACGCCGAATGAGCTAGACGGCTACGCTAAGGAAATAGCATTGTTAAAAGGATTATATAAATCATAATAATACAGCAATATAAACGGCGGTTTGCATAGCTGATGTGCAGACCGCCGTAATTTTATTTTTGTATAAAAAATGCCTCATATAAAAAATGCCTCATATAAAATATGAGGCAATAATTTTTTTGCTAGCGCAGGATTGCAAAGCCTAAATCAATAGCTCCGCCAAGCACCTTGCTTGTCTTATGCATTCCAAGAGTTTCGGCAAACCATAATAAGATGAGTGCAACCAATATTGCGATGATTAATGTTTTTTCAGTCATAGTATTACCTCCGTCCGTTTGCTAATAATATTATATACTATTTTTAAAATAAATCAAGTAATTTTATACAATTTGACGGAAATTAAAAAATTGAAAAATAGCATTGAAATCTAAATGAATATGTTTTATAATACCAATAATGTTAATTAAAATGGGGGAGTTTGTGGTGAGTCCAATTTTAATGTTAATTGCTGACACAAGTGTCACATTTACAGCTACTGTTGTTATTGCAGGAATAACTATTGTTGTAGGCGTTCTTTTGCTACTTATTTTAGTCTTTCAGATTTTTGGCATTATTGCTCCGAAAATTGAGAAAAGTACAAAAGCCAGAGAGGAAAAACGTGCAGCCAAGAAAGCCGCTAAAAAGGCAGCTAAGCTGGCAATGAAAAAGAATGAAAAAGCTGATGCTGCAGATAACGGGGTATCAGCAAAAGCGGTATCGACACCAAGTCCGTCACCTGCACCGGTTGTTGAGCAGGGTATCAGCGGTGAGGTGGTTGCTGCCATTACAGCAGCTATCGTTGCAAGTGAGGGTACGGGCGTTACTGTTCGTTCTATCAAAAAGAAAAAAGTCAGCGGCAGAAATCCTTGGGCACAGGCTGCCAACATTGACAATACAAGACCATTTTAAAGGAGGAGACAAATAATGGAAATACTTCAAGGCGTTTGGGAAGTAATCGTTAGCATCTTCTCAAATTCAGGATATGCATTCTTCTTTCAGGGAGACGGATGGAAGAATTTAGTTATGATGGTTGTAGCCTTTTTCTTCCTGTGGCTGGGAATTAAGAAAGGCTTTGAACCGCTTCTTATGATACCAATTGCATTTGGTATGCTGCTGGCGAATATACCTGAGGCGAACCTCGCTGTTCAGTATCACGATTTAGACGGCTTTAGGGATTTGCTTGCAGGCAGAGGAGAGTTTGTGGGTGCTACACCCGGTCTTATGGACTTCTTATACTTTGGTGTTAAGGCCGGTATTTATCCGCCGCTCATCTTCTTGGGTATCGGTGCTATGACAGACTTTACACCGCTTATTGCAAATCCGAAGAGCTTTATCCTTGGTGCAGCTGCACAGTTCGGTATTTTCTTTACCTATGTTGGTGCTATTCTTTTGGGCTTTGCACCAAACGAGGCAGGTTCAATCGCTATTATCGGTGGTGCTGACGGACCTACGGCGATATTTGTTACGTCTATGCTGGCGCCGGGCTTGTTAGGTACAATCGCCGTGGCGGCATATTCCTATATGGCACTCGTTCCGGTTATTCAGCCTCCGATCATGAAGCTACTGACTACCAAAAAGGAACGTTCTGTTGTAATGGGCAATCTTCGTCCTGTATCAAAAATGGAGAAGATATTGTTCCCGATAATGGTAACTGTTGTTGTATCTCTGCTTTTGCCTGATGCTGCATCCCTTGTAGGTATGCTTATGCTTGGTAACCTGCTGAAGGAAAGCGGACGAACAGAGCGTATTGCAAAGGCTGCGCAGAACGAGCTTATGAATATAATTACCATTATGCTTGGTATTTCAGTTGGTGCAACTACATCTGCGGAAAGTTTCCTGAATTGGAGCACAATAAAGATTGTTGCATTAGGCTTGATTGCTTTCTGCTTAGGTACAGCTTCCGGTGTACTGTTCGGTAAGTTAATGTATGTCTTTACAAAGGGCAAGGTTAATCCGCTTATCGGTGCGGCAGGTGTATCTGCTGTTCCTATGGCTGCTCGTGTTGCGCAGAAAGAGGGTCAGAAGGAAAATCCGTCAAACTTCCTGCTTATGCACGCAATGGGTCCAAACGTATCCGGCGTTATCGGTTCAGCCGTTGCAGCAGGTATCTTGTTAACACTTTTAAGATAATATTTATTCAATTACAGGGTGGCAAATATGTCACCCTGATTTGTTCAAGGAGATAAAATTATGCCATTAAATGAAATGCAGCAGAGAGCTGTTGACACCACAGAGGGTCCGCTTTTAATACTTGCAGGTGCAGGCTCAGGCAAAACAACAGTTCTTGTTAACCGTGTTCAGCATATTATTGAATCAGGTCTTGCACTGCCTTGGCAGGTTCTTGCGATTACCTTTACAAATAAGGCTGCCGGTGAGCTCAGAGAAAGACTGGTTAAAGCAATTGGTGAAGAAGCAAACAGTATTTGGGCATATACCTTTCATAGCTGCTGTGCCAGAATACTTCGCAGATACGGCGAATACATAGGCTATACAAGCCATTTTACCATTTACGATACAGATGACCAAAAGCGTGTTATGAAGCAGTGTCAGAAGCATCTTGGTATCGAGGATAAGTTCCTGAACCACAAATCTATTTTGGGTGAAATCAGCAGAGCAAAGGACAGCCTGATTGACCCGGATGAATATAAGGCATCCACGGTTAATGACTTTAGAAAGTCTAAGATTGCACAGTGTTATGAGCTTTATCAAAGTGAGCTGAAAAAGAGTGATGCTATGGACTTTGACGATATCATTTTTAACACTGTTAAGCTGCTGCAGGAAAATGAAGAGGTCAGAGAATATTATCAAAACCAGTTTAAATATGTTATGGTCGATGAGTATCAGGATACGAACCATGCCCAGTATGTACTGACCTCTCTTCTTGCTGATAAATATAAGAATATTTGTGTTGTTGGTGATGACGATCAGAGTATTTATCGTTTCCGCGGTGCGACAATTGAAAATATTTTATCCTTTGAACAGCATTATCGAGGTGCTGAGGTAATCCGACTGGAAGAAAATTATCGTTCTACGCAGAATATTCTTGATGGCGCAAATGCTGTAATTGCTAACAACAAAAACCGTAAGGGCAAGACCCTTTTTACTCGTTCAGGCGAGGGGGATAAAATTGTTTTAAATACAGCAATGAACGAAAGTGACGAGTCGAATTTCATCATTGAAGAAATACTGAAAAACGTAAAAAATGGCAGAAAGCTGAGCGACCATGCGATTCTTTATCGTATGAATGCCCAGTCAAGAAATCTTGAAATTATGCTGACAAAAAGCGGTATTTCTCATAGAATTATCGGCGGTCATCGTTTCTTTGACCGAAAGGAAATCAAGGACATTATATCCTATATGGCGGTTATTAATAATACCTCCGATAATGTCAGACTTCAGAGAATTATAAATGTGCCGAAAAGACAAATCGGAGATACGATGTTCGCCAATGTTATGGAAATTGCAACAGGCCTTGGTATCTCAGCCTTTGAGGTTTGTGAGCGTGCCGATGAATTTCAAAAGACATCACGCAGTGCATCAAAGCTTATCGGCTTTGCAAATATGATTAAGCATTTTCAAAAGTGTCTTGACGATAAAATGACGCTTCCTGATTTACTGCAGGAGGTGCTTGAGGTTACAAAATATCTCGATTATCTTAACGAAGACCCTGAAACCTATGAGGATAGAGTGAATAACATCAAGGAGCTTTCTTCTATGTTTATCAAGTACCAGGAGGAAAGCGAAGAGCCTGATTTGTCTGATTTTCTGGAGGATGTGGCACTTATCAGTGATATCGACTCATATAATGAGGACGAGGATGCAGTGGTGCTTATGACTCTGCATTCTGCAAAGGGATTGGAATTTCCAGTTGTATTTATTCCGGGTATGGAGGAAGGTATCTTCCCCGGTGCCCAGTCTATGTTTAGTGATGAAGAGCTGGAGGAGGAGCGTCGTCTGGCTTATGTAGGCATTACCCGTGCTAAGGAAAAGCTGTACCTTATCAATGCACAGCAGCGTATGCTGTATGGTACTACCTCACGCAATATGGCTTCCCGTTTCCTTCGTGAAATTCCGATGTCCGTTACAGAGGATGTTTCAACCCGCTCCTATAAAGCACCTGCAGCTTCAAAGGTTACCCAGCGTACTGCTTCCAGCTCAAGTGCACATAAATTCGGGCAGGCAGGCAATGCTGCATCAAAGCCTTCTGCAGACTATAAAATCGGAGATACAGTTGTGCATAAATCCTTTGGTACAGGTACAATCCTCTCCCTCCAGCCCATGGGCAATGATGTTCTTATGGAGGTTGCATTTGATAAAGCCGGTACTAAAAAAATGATGGCAAACTTCGCAAGACTTGAGAAAAAATAAATCGCACAAAAACCGCCTGAATTCGATGTTCAGGCGGTTTTTATAATCTCTCCGTCAACACAAACACATTGCCATCTCCATTTACACAAGGGAGGCAAAATTGGTTAAATTAAACATATCGTGCGTGATTATGGGTGCTTTATCGACAGTCTAAAAACTGCTTACAGATAATTTTTATCTGTAAGCAGTTTTTGTATTATGTTGTTTTGGCTTTAATAGTTTGAAGATGTTGTTTTATTTTTATCGCTTTGTAATATGGGCTTACCATTTTCGTTCCAGCTTGTTTCAAATGCTTTGGTATATTCATTTTGATTTGATGATTTGTACTTCTTATCATCTGCATCATATTTAATATTACCGGTGTTTATGCAAAGATAGCCATTTTTATCAATGAAGCAGTTGTCTGCTTGATAAAATTTATTATTTCTGTCAGTGATATAGTATTCTTTTGTGTCACCTACTGTGTGGGTGTCGTCCTTTATAATTTGACAGTAATAATAATATTTTTTACCGTCGGAAGTATAATATGGTACATAATCAGGGGAGGAATAGCAATAGCCTAATTTGTCATAAAACAGCCCATTGATACATACCTTTTTTTGAACCCCATCAATATCAGTATAATTTACAGTGTTTGGACTGTCACCCAAAAATTCAGCATGGACGAGGTGATGATATTTATTATATAAATATATTTGATTATAGGGCTTTCCCTGTAAAACAAAATAATAGTCATCAAGAATATATTTTGTTTTCATATCATAAGCATCCAGCACATATCCTTTTGCGGAGTCAAAAAAGCTTCCTAATACATTTAATGACTCTTCATACTCTTCTTTTGATACTTCAGGCAGTTCAAGTGCAGCTCCTGTACGTTTAGCAACCTCTTTTTCACTCATACTTCTGTCAGATTTTATAATATCAATCGTTTTATTTATGTTGTCATAAAATGCTTTGGTTGCTTCATTTGACTTGAATCCTGAAAAATCTTCTGTGTGTTTATATTTACCTTCACCGAAAATATATTCAAATACATATTCGCAGGTATCTATATCCGATAAGATGTATGTTATATCAAGCTTGGAGGGTATACCGGTCTTTTTATAGAAATCGTATTTTTCCAGATGGGCGATATTGTTATTTTCAGGTAAACGAAATGGTATTTCATCATCGTTTTTAATTTCTAAAAATGAGGTAGAGGTCAAATCATAGCTGTTATTAAAGGACGAAATAACAGGTCTGAAAATAATTTCGCAGAAACTCTGCTCATAATATTCTCCTTCAGCTTGATTGTCGAGCGTTTTTTTCCACTCGTTTTTATATGTGTCAATCGTAGCCTTCAAAGCTGTATTATTACCAAAATGTTCTTCGGCAGATTCATTCAATTTTTTTATTGCTTCATCAATTTCTTTTTTATCTTTTTTATATATCTCGGCTTTACTTTTTACATCGGAAAAGGCTATATCAATGTTTACCAAATTTCTTGTATAGTAATACCCTGAGAGATTGCCAAGTGTATCTTTTCTTTCTGTGAATTTGTATTCTCCGCTATTTACAAAATCTATTATTTCCTCTTTTGTATCACAATTTTCAGAGAGAGCGATAACATAATTATATGCGTCGTAATATTCACTTTTTATAGTGTTCAAATCAAAGTAGCATTTGAATGAAAAGAATATACAAAAAGAAAGTCCTAATACAGCAAGGAAGCAAGAAATTTTTATAAACAAATGCATTAGTGTATTATCATACTTTTTGTTTTTGAGACATTTTATTTTAATGTTATACGATAATGAGAAGAGGAATACAACAACTGCAATGATCAGCAAGGCGATGACAATGGCAATAACCTTTTCTTCATTTGGATGGACGGTGGAAATCGGTATCGTTGTTTTTGTAACGAAGTTTATAAATTCGGAAAAACTGCTGTTCATTTTTCTGTCCAATTCAATCAGGGTGAAATAATTGAATATTCCTGTGGTGCATATACCGAAAAATGAAAGAATGATAGGCAGCAGCTTATTCCTGAAAAGGGATAATGCAGAAACCCCTGACATTAAAGCAAACGAAAGACAAGAGCCGGCAATAATTAAAGAGGACATACCCGGATCGCAAAATACATATTCTTTAAGAAGATAATATGCACCTCCGAGAAAACCCAGCCAAATTATAAATAAGATAATGTCAAAAATCGGATTGTAAAAATTATTGTGCAGCTCTCCAAACTGAACGGAAAGTAAGTCTGTTTCGCCCATTGTATCAACGGCTTTTTCTTCGGAAATCTGCTCATCATAGCCAATGTCTTTGAAAAAATCTGCTTTTTCGTCAATATGTGTTTCAAGCTCTGTTTTAATGATTTTCTTTTCTGCTGTGCTAAAAACTTTTGCTGTAACTGCTTTTAAATAATCTTGTTTACTCATAATTTCTCCTCGTGTACAATAATTATTTAAGCAAACTGCAAAACCTTTTTAACGGTAACAGTGAATTCTTCAAATTCTTCTACTTTACTGTCAAGCAGCTTTATGCCTTTTTTGGTAATATGATAATACTTTTTCTTTCTTCCCGTTGAATTATCCCAGTAGCTTTCAAGTATTTTTTCTTTTTCCATAGAGTGAAGAATGGGATAAAGCGTACCTTCCTTTAGCGAAAAAACATTATCGCTTCTTTTTTCAAGGGTTTTTATTATTTTATACCCATACATATCCTCGTTTTTTAATATAGATAAGACCATAATGGGAATTGTACCTGTTGAAAGTTCTTTACTTATTTTCATAGCTGCTTCCTCCGTAAATAAAAATGTCATCTATGCATAGATGTTCTATACATAGATGATAACAGATATTTTTTTATATGTCAAGAATGGAGAAAATAAAAAACCGGAATTACAGTGACGTAATTCCGGTAGTGTGAAAAAGTGATTCAAGATAAGGATATTCGTTGTTATGCGTTTTTATTCTATCCCCAAAACCTCATTGGCGTCGGCGGAATCCAGTGTTTCAACCTTTCTCAGATTTTTTTGAATAATGCTGTTTCTGTGGTCAGCCTCATCCAGTACCTTGCCTGCTTCATCAACTTTTTTTCTTGCCTTTGCAAGCAGGTCTCCGAATTTATCATATTGGGTTTTGGCGGCACCCAGCACCTTCCATACCTCGTTTGCCTTTTTGTTAATTGCCATTGTTCGAAAGCCCATAGCCAGTGAATTGAGCAGGGCGGTAATTGTAGATGGGCCGGCAATCATAATGCCGTCTGTCTGCAGCTTCTCTGCGATGCCTGACTTAGCGGCAGTGATTTCTGCATAGAGTCCCTCTGTAGCAAGATACATAATTGCAAATGGCGTGGTTTCGGGAGAGCTTATATACTGCTTGATTAGCTTAGCCTCGTCTTTGACTCTTGTTTCAAGTGCCTTTCGTGCCTTTTCCATTGCCTCAATATCTGCCTGCTCAGCAGCATTTGTAAGCCTTACATAGTCCTCCATAGGGAATTTGGAGTCGATAGGAAGATATGTATAATCGCCATCCTCCTGATTCGGTATTTTTACAGCGAATTCAACTCTTCCGTTATATTTTGGATTTGTCTGTACATTGGTTTCATACATATTGGGTATAGTTTGGTCGAGTATGTTTCCAAGCTGTACCTCCGCCCAGGTGCCGCGGCTCTTGACATTTGACAAAACCTTGTTAAGTCCTGTTACAGATGTGGTAACGCCTGCAGACAGTTCCTTCATTTCGCCGAGACTTTTGTATACATTTGAAAGCTGTTCACTGACTGTTTTGAAGCTGGCATTCAGTCGGGTGTTCAATGTTTCTGTCAGCTTTTCGTCAACTGTTTTTCGCATCAGCTCCAGCTTTTCCTCGTTGCTCTTTTGCATAGAGACAATCGCTTCGCCCGTAATTTTCGTCTGCTTATCCGCATTTTCATTCAGTGTTTCAATCAGCTTAATCTGCTGTTCATAATTTTTATCAGTAAGGCCCTGCATTTGCTTTGACAAATAGTTCATTTGCTCAAAGCTGCGGCTTGCATTGTCATCCAGCTTTTGGCTCAACAGCTCACCTGTGTTGTCCTTTTGAGGCTTTTTTGTAAGCAGTACAATGAGTAAAACAATTATAATAACGCACAAGCCAATAAGTATGTATATCAAAGTATTATCCATTTTATCTTCTCCTTTACGTATCCCTATTTTAACACATATGTATTTTTAAAACAATAATAATTATGGTATAGTACAAAAAATATACCTATGCTGTGATATGGATAGTCATAGAAAAGGCTGTGAACAAATGCTCACAGCCCTATATTATCTATTATTTACTGGCAATATGCCTTATTCACAAATCAGCAGACCATAGCCCTTGCCACGCTTGTAGACAATTTTCGTTTCACCGTCAACACCCAGATAAACGAAAAAGCTGTGACCAAGCATCTCCATCTGAACAATCGCTTCATCGTCGGTCATCATCTGAGGAGAAATGGCTTTCTTTCGTCTGATTTCTACGGATGAGGAATCGAATTGATCGAAGTTTTCCATAGATATATCTTCCTCTTGGACAACAATCGCATCTGCTATTTCATCAATTCCTGCTTTTCTCTTTTTGTCAACCAAATAAGTTTTCAGCTTTCGGATTTTCCTTTTTAGGTCATCCACAGTCATATCAATAACAGGCTCTATTCTGTCTGCTCTTGCTTCGCCGCGAATAAAGGAGCCCACATTCAGTACAGTGATATCGCATTTGTAGCCATTCTTTTTCTTGGTAAGCGTAACATCAAATTCTGCAGAGTCAGGGAGCATTTTCTCTATCCTTTTCAGCTCCTTGTCAATTCCGTCTTTTGTTCCTTGCTTTAGTTCAAAACCGCGTGCAGTAATATTAATCATATAATCAGCCTCCTGCTGGATAAATTCAGGTTTCCCTGTAACATAATTATACACCAATTCCTGTATAATAAACAGTATTTACTTTGCCTAAATATTTTGATATAATATTTAGGTCAAATTTTGTTGTGAGGTAATACTATGACAAAGAAAAGAAGAAATGTTATTGACAAGCTGAATACTTTGTTTTTCGGTAAAGATTTGCGTGTAACGGAGGGGGAGCCTTATACAGAGGTAAGAGCCTTCGATTTTTCTTCCTATTATCCTGAGGACAAATATATAAAGCCCCAGAGTGTTCCTCAGACGAATGTGTTTGATATACGTGATTTCGGTGCAGATACAAAGAATGATGATAATGCTGCGTACATTAATGAAGCGGTTCATAAAGCAAGTGAATGCGGCGGTACAGTGCTTGTATCCGGCGGTGATTACATAACCACAACAATCGTTTTGAAAAGCGGTGTTACTTTGTTTATTGCAAAAGATTCCTCTGTATCATCCAATAAGTCGGGCAGGGGATACGAACCGCACAAAGCAATCATTTATGCAGAGAATGCAGATGATATTACTATAACCGGCGGAGGTAAAATCTGCGGTAACGGTAACTGTTTTGGCAGACGTCCTGTAGCAGAAAAGAATAATACCCGTCCGGCTGATTATATAGATGTTATTGATATGCGAATTGATTACCGTTCTCAGCTGCGCTTTGCCCACGAAAGCAAGTACGGCGGACCGGTTTCTTTGAAAAATTGCACCAATATAAATGTAAATAATATTATTATAGAAAATAGTGCGTATTGGACCTTTAAGCTGTCAAACTGTAACGGGGTTAACATATCTGATTTTGTGATAAACAATAACCGTAATGTAGCAAATGCAGATGGTATAGATATAGCAGGCTCAAGCAATATCAATATTCAGCATTGTTTCATTTCCACGGCGGATGATGGTATTGTTATAAAGAATGCTGTTTGGCTTGGTAATACAGGCGGTATGACTGATATTAATGTCAGTGACTGCGAAATAATCAGCCGTACCAATGCCATTAAGGTTGGTACGGAAACAACATATGATATCAGCAATATTCATATAAGCGACTGCAAATTGTTTATGACTGATTTATATCCCGGAAGTGTTTCGGGTATATCGCTGGAGGCCTGTGACGGAACTGTGCTGTCAAACGTGAATATAGAGAATATTGAAATGGATAGATGCACCTGCCCTGTATTCATCCGTGTTGGAAATCGTAATCGCGCCAGTGTTGTCAATGCACAGAGCGCAAATGCAGTTGAGTTTGGTGCCAAGGCAGAAAAGGGCGGTGTGACTGCAAAGAATTTGTTTAATGGGTTAAGCGAGATTAGAGATGTCAGAATTTCCAATGTCAAGGCGACCGGTGTTGAACTGCCGATAATTATTTCCGGATATAAGCAAAAGGGTAAGGTTAAGCGAGTTAAGAACATCTCGTTAAATCATATAGATTTAACCTATGCTGACATCCCGGAGACTGTGGATAAGCGTGCTTTTATTCCGGAATATGTTAAGGAGTATCCTGAAGGCTGGCGGTTCAGAAATCTGCCGGCATACGCCATTTGGATGAGACACACAGAAAATATCTCTATCCGTAATTTCACCTGCAATCATCCCCAGCCTACCTGGAAAAAGGAAATCATAAAAATAGACAGTATATAAAATAAAGGTATATGATTAATGCCGTAACGAAGGTTTTGAAATTTAATGAAAGCAATCGTTACGGCCTTTTGTATTTTATAACGCAAAATATATTAATTTGTTTTTCTGAATGCAGCAGAGGATATGCCATATTCCCTTTTAAATGCATCATTGAAATTTCTTATGCTTGCAAAGCCCGATTCAAATGCAATTTCAGTAATCGGCATATCAGTTTGCCTCAAAAGCCGAACAGCCTCTGTATGTCTGAACTTATTTACATATTCCGAAAAGCCACAGCCAAAATTTGTTTTGAAAAATGAGGATAAATAATTATAGCTGTAGCCAAGCTCAAACGCTGTCTGCCTTAAAGAAAGCTTGCTTTTAAAATTGTTCTGAATATAATTTACAATTTTTACAAGCAGTTCGTTGCTGTTCTGACTTGATACATTCACACCGTTTTTAATCAGCTTTGAACAATATTTATATAATACGGATTTAATTTCATATCTATCCTTAGAGCTTTGCAGTAATTTGACATCATCAAAATCAAAAGAAATAACAGGCTTTGACAATGCACAACCCCTCATTTCATTATGAAAATCATATATATAATCATCGGAAAATATGGATATTTTAACCTGATTTTCTTTACTAGTCGAGTAGGAATGAACCTGCATAGGCTGAATCATTATGCATTCCTGTTCTGAAATTGTATACTCAATTCCGCCAACAATTGCTTTGATTTCCCCATACATTACAAAAAGCATTTCGTAGCTTGTATGGCAATGAGGAACACAGTTTATACTGTCAATGCTGATAGCCGAGTAATGATTATCATTACTGTGCTTGATTTCAAAAAGCATAGTATCACCTTAACTTTTTGCCATTATTCTATAATATATTGCTTGTTAATGCAAGTGATAATGTTAAAATAATGCTATGAGGTGATACAAATGACTATTCCGAATGACAAGGAATTCCCACAATTCAAAATCGCTGAAAGCGTAAATCTACAGAATAATTCAGTAAACAAATACACAGTTGTGCACAATCGGCCTGATGAAATTCTTGATGTGGAAAGAACAAAATCGGGACTTATACTGACGTTGTCTGCAACAGCCAAGAAAGCAAATCTTTCCTATACGCACGAAACGGCACTGCATCTGCTCAAAACCTGTGATGTAACAATCGACAGACTTTATCTGCACATTGAGCTTTGGAGTGATACCATTTTCAAGGTTATGCTATCAAGCAAAAAGCATCCTGAAAATTCGTTTGCCAATATTCCAAAGGATGCAAGAATGCTGATTGCCGAGCCTGAAAAGGTGAATTTTGAAATTGACGAAAACGATGAGCAGATAATCATAAAAACAGCAAAAATTGAAATTCATATTGATAAAACTCAAATCAAAATTTCCGCCTTTGACAGCAACGGCAAGGAATACTTTGCACAGCGAAAAAATAATTTCAGAACACCGGACACCTGTGACCTTGCAGTCGGCACACTTGATAATGAATATCAGACCTTTGAGGCTTTAGAACTCTTGCCTGACGAACTGATTTACGGACTTGGTGAGCGTTTTGACAGCCTTGTAAGGAACGGAAGAACAGTTGACTTCCATAATAAGGATGCAGTGGGAACAACAAGTAAAAGGACTTATGTAAATATACCTTTTTGCATTTCGACCAAGGGCTACGGTCTGTTCCTTAATTCAGGAGCAAAAACAAATTGGGATATTGCAACGGACGATGCTGCAAGCCTGCAGTTTTCGGTATATGATAATCAAATGGAATACTTTGTTATTCAGGGAAGCACGCCAAAGGATATTATAAAATCGTACTGCACCCTAACAGGCTTTGCACCATTACCGCCACTCTGGAGCTTTGGTCTGTGGATGAGCAGAAACAGCTATATCTCCTGGGATGTTGCCTTTGATGTTGCCGATAAAATCCGTAAATATGACATTCCCTGTGATGTGATACATCTTGATACTGCATGGTTTAAAACTGACTGGGACTGTGATTTAAAATTCTCAGAAGAGCGTTTCCCGAATCCGACTGAAAATATGGCTAAGCTAAGAGAAATGGGCTTTCACACAACCCTGTGGCAATATAATTTTATTCCACCAAATGCAGATAACACGCACTACCAAGAAGCTGTTGCCAATGGCTACCTTGCAAAAAATGAGAGTGGAAAGCCTTATCAGCTGCCTGAGGAATGCAAAGGCAGCTGGACAAAGGATGTTATTATTGATTTTTCGAACCCTGATGCAAGAAAATGGTATGGTAATAAAATCTACTCACTCATCAAAATGGGTGCAGGAGCAATCAAAACGGATTTCGGCGAGGGTATCCCTGAGGATGCAATCTATCAGCATATTAACGGAAATCATTTTCACAATTTATATTCTCTTGTCTATAACAACACTGTTTTCAACGCATCAAAAAAGGCAAGCGGCGAAAATCTCGTTTGGGCAAGGAGTGGTACAGCAGGCAGTCAGCGTTATCCGATTCACTGGGGCGGTGACAGTCAGTGCAGCTTTGAGGCTCTTGCCTGCACACTCAGGGGAGCACTTTCAATCGGTATCAGCGGTATACCTTTCTTTTCACACGATATTGGGGGATTTTTAGGCTTGCCCGATGATGAGCTGTATATTCGCTGGGCACAGCTTGGGTTATTCTCATCTCACGCAAGATGCCACGGTGCAGGAGATACAACCCACCGTGAACCTTGGGCATTTTCAGATGAAGCCTGTGAAATATTCAGATATTATGACAAGCTGAGATATTCCCTTATGCCCTATATTTATGAGCAGGCAGAACAGTGCACAAAAACAGGTCTGCCTATGATGAGAGCATTATATCTTGAATACCCAACTGACAGAAATGTTTATCACATTGATGATGAGTATATGTTTGGTGACAGTATTCTTGTTGCCCCCGTTCTTACACCACTTTCAAAAACAAATATCAGAAATGTATATCTTCCTAAAGGTTTGTGGTTTGACTTTTTTACGAAAGAAAAAATCGTATCAAATGGCATGTGGATAGAAAAAACAGTTGATTTAAAAACAATGCCGCTATACATAAAGGAAGATACAGTATTAAATTACTGCAACGCAGACAAATCATTGATGAACGGTTACGGCAAAATCGTTAGAACTGAAATGTGGAAGGATTGAAAAAGTGTATAGCATTAGCTGCAATAAAAAAGCAGCTGCAGCTGATGGCAGAAAGATTTAACAATCTGCTTAAACGCACAAAGACGGCACAGTTTTTTGACTGTGCCGTCTAAGATTTTGTTACCGCATTTGCGTATTATATTTTACTTTGCTAATTTTTTGATTGCTTCAAAAGATTCCACACTGATGATATGCTCTATTCTGCAGGCATCCTCAACGGCGATATTCTCCGGAACACCGAGACTAATCAGCCATTTTGATAATGTTGTGTGGCGTTCATACATTTTTTCAGCAATTTCACGTCCCTTGTCCATCAAGCTGATATATCCGTTTGAATCCACATCGATATATCCGTTTTCTCTGAGGTTCTTCATTGCCACACTTACACTGGGCTTTGAGAAGTCCAGCTCATTGGCAATATCTATAGAACGTACAAATCCCTTGCTGTTCTTCAACATTAATATGGTTTCAAGATAGTTTTCTGCAGATTCGTGAATTTTCATAATTTAACCCCTTGAATAACTGCTGACTGAATCAAAAATCGTATAGTAATCAGCAATCACAATAATATAGATATTATAGCATAGTGCATTGTAATTTTCAAGTCATTCGTATCATAGCTATTATTAGGCGATAAGCAGAAAATTACCTGCTTATAAAATGTATAAAATTATTTATTTTGGGTATTGACAAATTAGTTAGTTGGTGCTAACATATATGCAGTTAGAAAATGCTAACTATTCCTATATTATATACAATTGATGATAAGGAGGGATATTATGTTACCGCTTACATTTGCCGATATGGGCGTGAATCTGATTATTAAAAAGATTGGCGGAAATCCAGAGGTTAGAGCGCATTTGGAAAATCTCGGTTTTGTTGTTGGAGGTAATGTTAAGGTTATATCCTCTATCAGCGGTAATCTTATTGTCAATGTAAAAGAGGCCAGAGTTGCTATCAGCAAGGAAATGGCCGGCAAAATAATGGTTTAAATAAACGGAGGTTAGGGTATGAACACTTTAAGACAGGCAAAAACCGGTGATACTGTTAAGGTTGTTAAGCTCCATGGTGAGGGTGCTGTTAAGCGCAGAATTATGGATATGGGTATCACAAAGGGTGTAGAAATCAAGGTGCGCAAGGTTGCTCCTCTCGGCGACCCGATTGAGGTTACTGTTCGTGGTTACGAGCTTTCACTTCGTAAGGCTGATGCTGAGATGATTGAGACTGAATAATTTATAAATTAAAGGGGTATTTCCCTTGAGCAATAATCCAAGCAGCTTATGGATTGGATTTTTGCTTATTTTTTAGATAACGGGTTAGTTGTTGCTAATTCGAATAACAGAAAGGAAATTATGTAATGGGAACAATAATTGCTCTTGCCGGTAATCCAAACTGCGGCAAAACTACTTTATTTAATGCCCTGACAGGTTCTAACCAGTTTGTTGGTAACTGGCCGGGTGTTACAGTAGAAAAAAAAGAGGGCAAGCTTAAAAAGCACGATGATGTGGTTATCACTGATTTGCCCGGTATTTACTCTCTTTCTCCATACACCTTGGAGGAGGTAGTAGCTCGTAACTATTTGATTGAAGAAAGACCAAATGCGATTCTTAATATTATTGATGGTACGAATCTGGAAAGAAACCTGTATCTTACAACACAGCTTGTAGAGCTGGGTATTCCGGTAGTCGTTGCTGTTAATATGATGGATATAGTAAAGAAGAACGGCGACAAAATCCGTATTGATGAGCTGTCACGTCAGCTTGGCTGTAAGGTTGTAGAAATATCTGCACTGAAGGGCACAGGTATTATGGATGCTGCACAGGCTGCTATTGATGCAGCGAAGGGTGAAGCAACCGTTCCGCAGCACAGCTTCTCAGGTGTTGTAGAGCATGCTCTTGCACATATTGAGGAAGCAGCTGTACATAATATGCCTGCTGAGCAGCAGCGCTGGTATGCTATCAAGATTTTTGAACGTGATGACAAGGTGCTTGATAAGTTAAATCTTGATAAAGCAACTTTAGATCATATTGAAAAAGATATTAAGGCTGCTGAGGACGAGATGGACGATGATGCAGAAAGCATTATCACCAATGAAAGATATGTTTATATTGCATCTATCATCAAGGGTGCTTACAAAAAGCGTGACGCAGGTAAGCTGTCAACCTCAGATAAAATTGATAAGGTTGTAACAAATAGATTTTTGGCACTTCCTATTTTTGCTGTTGTTATGTTCCTTGTATACTTCGTATCCATTACAACAGTTGGTACCTGGGCTACAGACTGGGCAAACGACGGTGTATTCGGTGACGGATGGTTTGTATACGGAGAATCTGCATACAGCGATGATTTAGATGCTTATGCAGAAGAAAATATTTTCACCGCTGAGCTTGGCGCAATCGTTGATGCTGCTGCAGAGGCTGATGTAATCGGTGCCGGTGATATTCAGGATGCGATTAAGGATGCTGATTACGGTGCATTTGAAGAAGCATATGGCTCATATGGTGAATCTCTGGCAGAAGAGGGATTTGATATTTCCTTTGTTGATGATGCTATGGAAAGCGAAGATATACCTGATCCGGCATCTTATAAGGGATGGGTTCCGGGTATTCCTGTTCTTATAGAAAATCTGCTTAACAAAATCAATTGTGCAGATTGGCTTTCAGGCTTAGTGCTTGACGGTATTGTTGGCGGTGTTGGTGCAGTTCTTGGTTTCGTACCACAGATGCTTGTTTTATTTATCTTCCTTGCATTCCTTGAGAGCTGCGGTTATATGGCTCGTGTAGCTTTCATTATGGATAGAATTTTCCGTAAGTTCGGTTTGTCAGGTAAGTCATTTATTCCTATGCTTATCGGTACAGGCTGCGGTGTTCCCGGTGTTATGGCTTCACGTACCATTGAAAATGAACGTGACAGACGTATGACGATTATGACAACAACCTTTATTCCTTGCGGTGCTAAGCTTCCAATCATTGCATTAATCGCAGGTGCATTGTTCCACGGTGCTTGGTGGGTAGCTCCCAGTGCTTATTTTATAGGTGTTGCTGCAATCATTATTTCAGGTATTATGCTTAAAAAGACAAAGATGTTTGCAGGCGATCCTGCACCATTTGTAATGGAGCTTCCTGCATACCACTGGCCAACTGTAGGCAACGTGCTTCGTTCAATGTGGGAGCGTGCATCTTCCTTCATTAAGAAGGCCGGCACAATCATTCTTATCTCATCCATCTTTATTTGGGCTACCTCACATATCGGTACCCTTTCAGCAGGTGGATTCGGATTTGATCCTGATATGGAGCTTGAGGCATCAATCCTGGGCGCTATTTCAGGTGCAATTAAATGGATATTCTCACCTCTCGGCTTTGGTAATATCAAGGCAACTATCGCTACAATAATGGGTCTTGTTGCTAAGGAAGAGGTTGTAGGTGTATTTGGTGTTCTTGACTTTGAAGGTCTTACTCCTCTTGCAGGCTATTCCTTCCTTATCTTTAACCTTCTGTGTGCACCTTGCTTTGCAGCTATCGGTGCTATCAAGAGAGAGATGAACAGCCCTAAGTGGACATTGTTTGCTGTCGGTTATCAGTGTGGATTTGCTTATGCAGTTGCACTTATCGTATACCAGTTTGGTATGCTGTTTACAGGCAGCGGTAATGTTATCGGTGTAATCGTATCTATCGTAGTACTTGCTGTACTGATTTATGCACTTGTTCGTCCTTATAAGGAAGCAACAACACTGAACACAAGTGCAGTTAAGGTTAAGGCAAAGAAGAAATAAGGTGATTTGATGATAACCTTTTTAGCAAAAAATATAGGTACTATTATCGTACTGCTTATCGTTGCAGCCGTTGTTATTGCTGTCAGCGTAAAAATGATAAAGGACAAAAAAGCAGGCAAATCTGCTTGCGGCGGAGACTGCAGTAAATGCCACGGCGGCTGCAGTCACAGTCAATAAAATATAAAGTAATATAGAAATATCCGTTGATGTTTGGTATAATCTAAATATCAGCGGATATTTTTTTGTTCGGTAGGGGAGATTATGAAATGATAAAAAACATTTTATTTGATTTGGATGATACGATATTGGATTTCAAAATGAGCGAGCGTGTTGCTCTGTCCAAAACGCTGATTGAGCTGGATATTGAGCCCACAGAGTATATAATAAGCCAGTACAGCAAGTATAATATATCTCAGTGGAAGCGTCTTGAGCTTGGCGAAATCAGCAGGGATGAAGTTAAGATTAATCGTTATAAGCTTCTCTTTGATGACATTGGTGTGGATGTATCGGCAAAACTTGCCACCTCAATCTATGAGAAGAATTTAGCAGTGGGTCATTATTTTATTGACGGAGCGGAGCAGATGCTGCACAGCCTGTCAAAAAGCTATGCTTTGCATTTGGTATCAAACGGAACAAAAGCTGTGCAGGAGGGACGCCTTGCCAGTGCAGGAATATCCCATTATTTTGAAAATATCTTCATTTCGGAAGTGATTGGTTTTGAGAAACCAAGTGAAAAATTTTTTGATTTTTGCTTCAAGAAAATGATTAATTTTAATAAAAACAATACGATTATTATAGGGGACAGCCTTACAAGTGATATCAAGGGTGGACATAATGCAGGAATAAAAACGGTTTGGTTTAACCCGGATCATTTATCCTGTACAGGCAGTATTGCTCCCGATTATGAGATACATAGCCTGTATGAAGTTGAAAATTTAATTACAGCTTTGTAACTTATATTGTCTAATATTGTCTGTTATGATATGATTTAAGAGAAAATAATATGGAGGAATAGGACTATGGATAGAAAAGTTATTGTTTTTGATCATCCTTTGATTCAGCACAAGCTAAGTATTCTTCGTTCTACCAAGACAAGCACAAAGGACTTTCGTCAGCTGGTAAATGAGATTGCTATGCTTATGACATTTGAGGCTACCAGAGATTTGCCTACAGAGCAGATTGATGTAGAAACACCTTGCGGTATCGCAAAATGCAATCATATTGCAGGCAGAAAGCTTGCTTTCGTTCCGATTCTCAGAGCCGGTTTGGGTATGGTTGATGGCTGTGTTCAGTTAGTACCGTCAGCAAGAATAGGTCATATTGGACTTTACAGAGATGAGGAGACACATACTCCTGTTGAGTATTACTGCAAGCTGCCTAAGGATATTGAGGAAAGAGATGTATATGTTGTAGATCCGATGCTGGCTACAGGCGGCTCTGCAATAGATGCTATCAGCCAGATTAAGCTGAGAAATCCAAGAAAGATTGTATTTATGTGCATTATTGCTGCTCCCGAGGGTCTTGAGGCTTTGAAGAGTGCGCATCCGGATGTAGATATCTATTGTGCGGCACTTGATGAAAAGCTGAATGAGGACTGCTATATCATTCCCGGTCTCGGCGACGCAGGTGACAGAATTTTTGGTACAAAATAAAAAATTAATATAGAGGAGATTTTAACTATGGCTAAAGAAAAAATCAAGGTCGGCCAGGACGGTATTTATGATGCTCGTCAGCTTGGTGCACCAAAAATGATTGTTCTCGGCTTCCAGCATATGTTTGCTATGTTCGGTGCCACAGTAACAGTTCCGTTGCTCACAGGTCTGAGTATTTCAACAACACTTTTATTCGCCGGCTTAGGTACACTTTTGTTTCACCTTTTAACAAAGGGTAAGGTACCTGCATTCCTGGGCTCATCCTTCGCATTTCTTGGCGGCTATCTTTCCGTTGCTCCGCTTAATGCAGACGGAAGCGGTAATAAGGAAATGCTGCCCTATGCCTGCCTCGGTGTTGCCTGTGCAGGATTGATTTATCTCATTGTTGCTGCACTGATTAAGATTGTTGGTGTAAACAAGGTAATGAAGCTTTTCCCTCCTGTAGTAACAGGTCCGATTATAATTGCAATTGGTTTGGGTCTTGCTCCGTCAGCTGTAAGCAATTGTTCATCAAACTGGTGGCTTGCAGTTGTTGCACTTGCGTTAGTTATCATCTTTAACATATTCGGCAAGGGTATGTCAAAAATTATTCCGATTCTTCTCGGTGTTATCGGCTCAGTTGTTATTGCAGTTATCTTGGCTGTTACCCTTGGTGAAACCGTAGTGGATGCAAATGGTGTAGAGTACATTGCAATTAACGGCAGTGAAAATATGCTGATTTTCCAGACAAGCAAAATTCAGGCTCTGAAGGATGCTGCGTGGATTGGTAATCCGATTGAATGGTCATCAACTGTATTCGGCGGTGTTCACGACAGTTCAAAGGCTGCCTCTGCAATTATTGCGATTATGCCGATTGCCATTGCTACTATGATGGAGCATATCGGTGATATTTCAGCTATTTCTGCAACCTGCGGTAAGAATTATATTAATGATCCTGGTTTGAACAGAACACTTCTCGGTGACGGCTTGGCAACATCTATTGCTTCTCTTTTCGGTGCTCCTGCAAATACAACCTACGGTGAGAATACCGGTGTGCTTGCACTTTCAAAGGTGTTTGACCCAAGAGTAGTACGTATTGCTGCATATTTTGCAATTGTGTTCTCATTATCACCAAAGTTTGCGGCTCTTATCAATCTGATTCCGGGCTCTGTAGTAGGCGGTATATCATTCGTGCTTTACGGTATGATTTCTGCAATTGGTGTCAGAAATGTAGTAGAAGCTAAGGTTGATTTCTCAAAGGCTCGTAATACAATTATTGCTGCTGTCATTCTTGTTGTTGCACTTGGTTTGACAAACGGTATTACCTTTAATGTAGGCTCAAGCACAATTACATTAACAGCTCTTGCTTGTGCTTCAATTGCAGGTATTGTTTTGAATGTGATTTTCCCGGGCAAGGATTTCAATCCTGAAACAGCCTTTCAGACAGAAGCTAAAACAGAGCAGGCTAATGCAGAAAAAGAATAAATAACATACAGATAAAATAAAAAATTAAAAGGGGCACTTTCGACAAAGAGAGTGCCCCTTAAAATATTCCGAATATTAATAATGAAACAAATGCAAAATTTAAAACATTAAAGTTGTCACGATGTTTTGGTATTACGACGAGGTTTTACTAAAAAATAGCGCTGCAAGTTATTAAATACTTGTGGCGTTTATTCTTTGTATTCAATAATATTCTCTACTCGACATTTTAATGCTCGACATAAATCATCGATAGTGTTCGTAGATATACCTTGTCCTTTCCGTAACCTGTTTATGGTTGAACTTGAAATGTTGTAATTATTAATCAAGGTATAGGTACTTTCATTGCTATTTTTTAGAGTTTCCCAAAAAGGAGCATAATCAATCATATATATCACCAATACTATGGTAATTTATAGTTAAATTCTTGACAATGGTCGAAATATAGACTATAATCATTATAGTCACAATGTAGACTATATAAACTAACAAAGGAGGTTTACATATCAACCAAAGCACTAGGTATTGTTTTGGGATACATAGTGCTGAATTATTTTAACAATTTAAAGAGGAGATAATAAAATGTTTTGTTCAAAATGTGGAAACGAAATAAACGATCAAGCTGTTGTATGTCCTAACTGTGGATGTTCAACAGGAAATGACAATCAATCTATGCCGTTAACAGATGCACCTATGATTAAAAATGAAGAAAAGAAGACACTTGCTTCTTGTGCTCTTGTCTTTGCTATCTTAATGCCAATCGTGGGTTTGATTCTTGGCATAGTGGGTGTTATTAAATATCAAACATCCGAATTAAAAAAGAAATGCATTGCAGCAATTCCTATTTCAATTGTTGTTTGGATTATAACTGCAGTAATAATGTTTAGTGCATAAAGCTTATGAAATTTTGTAAATACTGTGGCAACAAAATTGAGGACGAGGCTATAATGTGTCCTTTTTGTAAAGAACCATTAATTCCAAGTTATACAATAACAATTGAAAGGGATTCTCAATTCTATATTGGTAAAATGAATTATAAGCTTGAAGTTGATAACAGGGATTCATACATTATTGATAATGGAGAAACACTGAAAATAACGCTTCCGGCTGGTCAGCATACCTTGTACTTTCATTATTCCTTTAGGTCTAAAACTGTAAATGTTGCTTTAAACAGAAATCTCAAATTGTCGCTGAGTTGGGATCGTTTTACGGGTGGAATATCTGTTTTTGAAATTCAATAAAAACAATAATGGCTTCATTAGTACAATGAAGCCATTATTCTTGTGAAATAAATTAAGAAATGAGGTGTGACATGATTTGCATGAAATGTGGTGTAAATGTTGCAGAAGGTAGTTGCTTCTGTACAGTTTGTGGAAATAAGATAGAAACATTATCAAATACAGAAAGTGAAATAAGACATTTTTGTAAGACTTGTGGTATGCCTATAAATAGTGAACAGGCAGTTTGTTTAAATTGTGGTGTTCCTGTTGGTGAAGGTAAGAAATATTGTTCACTCTGTGGAAATTCATTATTAAGCGATGCTGTAATTTGTGTTAAGTGTGGGTGCTCTGTTAATAATTCCCAACAAGCACAAAACAGTATGTTTATTGAAAGTGATTTATATTTCAAAAAATTGTCTGATTATGAAAAAACATCTGGTATTATCTGGCTTGTTATTGGTATCATTCAAATATGCACTCTTGTTGGTGCAATATGTGGAATTTGGAATATAATCGCCGCTTGTTCCAGATTAAAATATGGTAATGAATTACTTAAAAAGCCGAAAGACGTAATAAATAATTTTGAAAATCAACTGGCACAGATAATTATAATTATGATACTAAATATATTCTTTGGTGCAATTATTGGTGTTGTAGGTTCAATATTTGATTTGTTTGTTAGAAATTATGTTATTGAAAATAAGCAGTATTTTTCTAAATAGCAAATAATGATTACTGCAACTAGTGTATTTAACCTTTTCGTGATGTTTTCGTATCGCATACGGTTGATGCTTGTAATAAAGAAACCCACTATGATTGCTTTCATAATTGAAAGACATCATAGTGGGTTTCATCATACCTTTGGAAAGTATAATTGAATATGTGGCGGGTAGTTGCCCTTTCAGTGAGTAATTAATACTTCGTTATAATACCTCAGCTAAGGTTTATTTTTTATAGCAGTGAGCTTTTTTATGTTGTTATGCTTTTTTCAAAACGAATACCAACCAGCCCTTTTCTTCAAAGCGTTCTATCACTTTAAAGTTATTTTGACTGAAGGAATAGAGTACCTCATCCTCTCGGGTTTCAATAATTCCGCCGGTGATATATACACCGTCATCATCAAGAAATTTTCCAACATCCTTGTTAAATTCCATGATGATATCTGCAACAATGTTTGCAACAACCACATTGTATTTCCCGCTTACCTTATCAGAAAGGTTGCCCTTTACTGCTTCAAATCTGTCTGTGTCAAAACCATTTTCCTTGGCATTTGCCATAGCGGTTTTTACTGCCAATGTGTCAATGTCTACACCAAATGCTTTTTTTGCACCCAGCAGCAGGCCGGCAATAGAAAGTATTCCGCTGCCGCAGCCAATGTCAAGCACGGTAGAATTATTATCAATGTATTTTTCCAGAGTTTCAAGGCAAAGCTTTGTGGTGGGATGGCTTCCTGTGCCAAAGGCAAGTCCCGGCTCGATGTGCAGCACCTTTCTTCCTCCGGCATCATATTCCTCCTCCCAGGTAGGACGAATAAGCAGCTTCTCGCCAATCGGCATGGGATGAAAATATTGCTTCCAGTTATTTACCCAATCCTCAGTAGCACAGTCTGCAATTTTAATATCATAGCTGATGGACTGGCTGTCTAAGCGCTCCTTGATAAAGCTGACAGCTTCAAGAGGATTTTCGTGGGGATTTACATAAACGTGAATAATTCCCTTTGTCCTGTCTGCTTTAAGCAGATTTTCTTCAATCAGGTCGATATGCGCAATCTCCATAACCTCTCCCTCAAGGTCGGAGTAATCCTCAATATAAATGCCGTAAGGCACTACCATATTTGCGATATTTCCTGCAGTATCAATATCCTTTGTGTCGACAGTTATAGAAATCTCTGTCCAGCTTTCGTTTACTATATTTTTCAATTTTACTCTCCCAGATTTACTTTGTGTTCTGTTGATGATAAGCCGTGGTTAAACAGCTTTCTGTTGTCAAGCGCCCACTGTCTGTCGGTAAATTCACCGGCGTTGATTTTGCTTGTTGCGGTATTGATTTCAAATATTTTTGCATCAAGCTCATCAAGGGTAGACAGAATTTCAGCCTCTAAAAACATTGGTCTGACAGGAGAGCCGAATTCAGGTATTCCGTGGTGGGATAATATCATATGCTCCAGCAGGGTTACCTTCTCGCTGTCAATATTCAGCTTTTTAGCTGTTTCATCAATATACATAGCACCTTTAACCAGATGTCCTATAAGCTCACCGCCCACTGTATAACCGCTGCAAAGTCCGCTTTTGCCGGTAGACATTTCAAATGTTTTTGCAACATCGTGCAGCACAGCACCGGATATAAGAAGCTCACGGTTTATGTTTGGGTAAATGGTGCATATTTTTTCTGCCATCTCTACGATGGATGCAGTATGGAGCATTAAGCCTCCTACGATTGCATGATGCAGTCTGTATGCCGCAGGATAAACCTCCAGTGCCTCTCTGTTATCGAGCAGTATTTTGCTGACAATTTCCTTTAATTCATTGTCATTAAAATGATTGACCTTATCAAGCAGTCTTGCAAAAACAGCTTTTCCGTCATATTCACTTGATGGTACAAAGTCCTTAATCATTTCATCAGGTGCTTTTTTAATTTTACTGATCGTCAGCTGGGGCTTGCCCATATAATTATCCATAGTGTATTCAATTTCAACTACATCATTTGTCTCAAACTGACCGTTGTTATCAAATCTCCATATTTTAGCAGGATATTCCTTTTTATCACTGCCGATAATGATTAAATCAAGAAAGCCATTGCCGTTTTTATCCTTTTTTTCCTTCAAATCCTTTATCATTGCGAATGATGCCATTTTTCATTTCCTCACAAATTTTATATTATCACTATTATATAACAAAACCCTATTTTATTCAACTAATATTCTTGACAAAGACGGGTGGGATTGGTATTATTGTTTTATTAGTAACATTCTAAACTGGAGTGGTATACAGTGAAAGATATAGATAATTTATGTTTAAAATGCTTTGAAGAGCTGACCAGCGGAAATGTTTGTGAGCATTGCGGTTATGACAATGATTCTGAGGCGAATATGATGTATCTCCAGCCCAAAACAATGCTTATTGACAGGTATGTGGTTGGTGCTGTTTTGGAGCATGAAAGCGATGCTGTTACTTATATGGCCTATGATACACAGCTTGATAATGTTGTTACAGTCAGAGAATTCCTGCCAAAGGGTATTGCCAACCGACTGGAGGGCAACCGAGATGTCCATGTAAGAGAACGGTATAAATCAGGCTTTGAAAAATATAAAGCATCCTTTATTAATTTGTGGACTACAATTGTTAAAATGCATAAGCTGTCTGCTGTTATTACAACCTATGATGTGTTTGAGCTTAATGGTACAGCGTATGCCGTTTCTGAGTATATGGAGTCAATCAGTCTCAGGGAATTTCTTATCAGAAATCCTGAGGGTAATATTCTGTGGGACAGAGCAAGGCTGATGTTTATGCCTGTTTTAACAACACTGGAGGCATTGCATGCAAACGGTATTGTTCACGGCGGTATATCTCCCGACAATCTTGTGCTTTGCCGTGACGGAAAAATCAGGCTCAAGGGCTTCTGCATTTCGGAAGCAAACAGTATTACAAGTGATTTGGAATTCAATGTAAATGAAGGCTACACGGCTCTGGAGCAGTATGAAAATAATCATAAAATGTGTCCCGCAACCGATATTTATGCGTTTTCAGCTTGCATCTTCCGCGCACTTGTAGGGCAGAATCCGCCTGACGCGAAGTCCAGAGAAACAAATGATAAGCTGATGATACCAAACTCAATTGCTGAAAATATTCCGACTTATGTGATAAAGGCACTGGGCGGCGGACTTCAGATTTATCCTGAAAAGAGAACCCAGTCCATTGCTGTGTTCAGAGAGCAATTGAGCGTTACACCGTCTATGGTTGCTGCAGCACAGAATCAGAGCAGGGAGCAGCAGGTCGAAGCGCAGACAGAATATGAGCCGATACGAAGAAGTGCGTATGAGGAAAAGCAGCCTGCAGAAACGAAGGGCTCTAAGGGCAAAAAAGTTGCAGTTATTGTATTGGTTATACTTATCATTGCTGCGGCTGTTGCCGGTGCTTTTGTGCTGAAAAATAAAGGCTTGTTTAATAACGGTGAGACCACAACTGCACCTGTAGAGCTGCAAAGTTATGCAGTTCCGAATTTCATAAATATGGGTTACACGCAGAGTGATGTTGAAAGTAATGGCGCATGGAATCAGCAGTTCAAGATTAGCTTTACGGAAGAATACTCAACCGATGCAGAGGCCGGTGTCATTTTCAAGCAGAGTGTGGATGCAGGCTCAACAGTTCAGGAGGGAACACCGATCATCCTTACTGTCAGCAAGGGTGTAGAGACAGCACAGGTTCCCGATGTGGGAGGCTTGCCTCTTGAATCCGCGAAGAAGCAGCTTGAGGATGCAGGCTTTACCGTATCCATTGTAGAAGTATATAACGACGGTGCATATGAAAAGGATACCGTTAAGCGAAATTACGGAATGGCGCCTGAGGCAGGGGCAACCGTTGCAAAAGGCGAAGAGATTATTTTGCAGGTATATGGCGAGGTTGTGACAACCACACAGCCTGAAACCACCGAAGCTGAAAATCCCGATGAAAATCAGAATGCGGATACAGATGATGAATAGATGAACAAAGGAGGACGTCTCAGATGAGATATCCTCCTTTTTGTTATATTAATAATGAATGCCGTCAAACATCTTTGTAATATTACTGCAAAGATGTTTATTTTTTTTCATATCAAGATTATTATCTTCAATCAGTATTTCTCTTGCACATTCCTGCGCCAGATGAAGTGTGTCCATATCCTCCAGCATATCGGCAATTTTTAGCTGCGGCAGACCATGCTGACGTTCGCCGAAAAAGTCTCCGGGGCCTCTTGCTTTCAAATCCTCATCTGCAATCTTGAAGCCGTCGCTGTATTGCTTCATCGTTAAAAGTCTATTGCGTGCATTTTCTCCTTTAGCGTCCGACACAAGCACACAGTAGCTTTTTTTACTGCCTCTGCCTATTCGTCCCCGCAGCTGATGAAGCTGAGATAAACCAAATCGTTCGGCATTTTCAATAATCATAATTGTGGCATTCGGAACATCCACACCAACCTCAACTACGGTAGTAGCCACAAGTATCTGAATATCACCATTGGAAAAGGCTTTCATAACATTATCCTTTTCCTTTGGTTTCATTTTGCCGTGAATTAAACCGAGATTATAGCCTTTAAACGCACCCTCTGACAGCTCATCGGCATATTGCTCTGCTGATTTAAGATTTAATACTTCATCACTTTCTTCGACCATCGGGCATATGATATACACCTGCTCGCCTCTTCCAACCGCATCTTTGATGAACTTATATAGTCTTGTATGATAGCGGGAATCTACCACATCCGTGCGTATCTCCTGCCTGCCGGGAGGAAGCTCATCAAGAATGCTTATGTCAAGATCACCATAAAGAATAAGTCCAAGTGTTCTCGGTATAGGCGTAGCACTCATTACAAGTGTGTGGAGTCCCTCGCCCTTTTCAGCAAGGCTGGCTCTTTGCTTAACACCAAAGCGGTGCTGTTCATCTGTGATAACTAATCCAAGTCTGCAAAAGGCAACATCATTTTGAATAATGGCGTGTGTGCCAATCAGTAAGTCAATTTTGCCGTCCATCAGTCTTTCTTTGATATCTCTTTTATCTTTCGCTTTGGTAGAGCCGGTTAAAAGTGCGACGGTTATATTGGTATCCTTCAGCATATTTGAAATGCTTTCATAATGCTGAACAGCAAGGATTTCTGTCGGAGCCATAAGAGCGCATTGATATCCGTTTTTAATTACAGTATAGCAAAGGGCGGCGCCGACAGCTGTTTTGCCTGAACCTACATCTCCCTGCAGCAGCCTTGTCATAGGATAAATATTCTTCATATCACCGATGCATTCTGCTATGGCACGCTGCTGTGCCTTTGTCATTGTGAAGGGTAAAAGCTGTTTGAATTCATCTGTGTAATCAGTAGTTATTTTAAGTGAGGTTTCCCTTTTTTTATTGCCCTTTAATTTAAATAGTCCCAGCTGCAGGGTGAGCAGCTCTTCAAATATCAGCCGCTTTCTGGCAGAGGCAATATCATCAGCACTGCTTGGAAAATGAATTTGCCGGATTGCAGTATCAAGACTGACCAAGCCATACTTGTCGGTTATGCTTTTGTCAAGGGTTTCAGGTATTTTATCAACCGACTCCAGTGCGGACTTAACAACCTTTGCAATGGCGTTGGATGTCAGCTTTCCTGTAGCCGGATAGATAGGATGAATTCTGATTCCTGTATCTAACTTCTCTATTTTGGGTGATGACATAGAAGCAGAGGTAAGGTTCTTTTCTATCTTTCCGAACAACACATAATCCTCATAAACTCTAAGCGCCTGTGCCTGATATTTGTTATTGAATATCGTTACATTAATTATGCTCTCTCCGTCACTGAATTTACATTTGTATAAGGTTAAGCCTCGGCGTATTTTTGCTTCCTTCACAGGTGTAATCATAGCAGCCTTAACAGAAATGCTTTCTCCGTTTTCTGCATCCTTTACGGTTTTGGTACTGCTCCAATCCTCATATTTTCTTGGAAAAAAGTGCAGGAGCGAGTCAATATCAAAGATGCCGAGACTGTTAAACAGCTCGGCTCTTTTTTCTCCAACACCTTTAATGTAGCGTATATTACTTTCTAAATTAAGCATCATTTACTCCACTGAAACAATAAAGTAATAAATTGGCTGACCTCCGTTGACAACGCTGATTTCAGCCTCATCACCAAATTCCTTGTTGAGGGCATCACTAACATGATTAGCTTCCTCCTCAGTAACACCGTCTCCGTAAATTACGGTTACCAAGGAATGCTCTGATTTTTTAAATAATTTTTCTGTTGCCTTTATAGCTATATCGACTTTGTCCTTGCCGATAAACTTGATTTTTCCGTTGCACAGTCCCATGATTTCACCTTCGTGAACCTGCTTTCCATCTACCTCACTGTCTCTTGCAGCAAAGGTAACCTGAGCAGTCTGAACGGCACCGGCAGCTTCCATCATATTCATCTGATTTTCATCAGCATCTGCAGTATCATCAAACATCAGCATTGCGGATATACCCTGAGGAATTGTTTTGGTCTGCAGTACTCTGACCTCTCTGCCCTTTGCAAGCGGAATTGCCTGCTCAGCAGCCATAATGATATTTTTGTTATTCGGCAAAACAAATACAGTTTTAGCAGGTGTGCTCATAACTGCATTCAGTATATCATCTGTTGACGGATTCATAGTCTGTCCGCCGCTGACGACTACATCAGCACCGATGTCCTTAAACAGCTCAGCAAGTCCGTCACCGGCACATACAGCTACAAAGCCATAATTATTTTTAGGTTCTGTTACTGTCGGCTTAATCACCTTTCCGCCATCGTTAACACCCATATCTGCATTTGCGTGCTGATATCTCATATTATCAATTTTAATATTAATAAGCTGACCGAATTTCAATGCAGCCTGAATAACATTGCCGGGCTCATTGGAATGAACATGTACTTTTATTATATCACTGTCATCAACAACTACAACACAGTCACCGATGGATTCAAGATAAGCTCTTAGCTTTAATGGATCCTTTTCCTTGGATGACTGGGATTTCTCAATTAAAAATTCAGAGCAGTATCCGAATTCAATATCATCTGATGCGTCAGCAACTGTCTTTTTTGACGGGGTAGATACAGGTGTAACTCCGGAGCCGTCAATAGGCTGAACGATTACTCCATTGTGCCATACGCTCTCCATACCCTCAAATACGAGAATTAAACCTTGTCCTCCGGCATCAACAACACCGGCTTTTTTCAAAACAGGAAGTAGCTCAGGTGTTTTTGCAAGCGCCTCTTTACCTGCCTGCAGTGCCGCAAAGGCAACCTCCAGCGGATCGTTTTGTATTTTTGCCATTTCTACTGCAGCATCCTTTGCCTCTCGGATGACAGTCAGAATCGTACCCTCTGTGGGCTTCATAACAGCCTTATATGCTGCATCAACACCCTCTTTAAATGCGTTGGCAATGTCCTGTGCACCTGCTTCGGTAAGACCCTTAAAGCCCTTTGAAAAGCCTCTGAAAATTAAGGATAGGATAACACCCGAGTTTCCTCTGGCACCGCGCAGCAGTGCAGAAGCACATCTTGCAGATGCTTCCTCAATGGTACAATCATCAGGCAGTGCTGCCATTTCTTTAGCCGCAGCACCAATGGTCATACTCATATTTGTGCCTGTGTCACCATCCGGAACAGGGAATATATTAAGTGCATCAACAGCCTGCCTGCTGTTGGCAATGTTGTTTGCAGCAGAGATAATAGAATCTCTAAACATTAATCCAGTAATCATATTTTTCTCCTTGCTATTTGCTTAAAGCGTCAATGTAAACATTAACCTTTGAAACCTTTAGTTCTGTTGCTTCTTCAACAGTGTATCTAACCTTGTTTACAATGCTTTCAACAATCGCACTGATATTTACGCCATAGGATACAGAAATGTGCAAATCAATCATCAATTCGCCGTTAACACTTTTTACAATTACACCCTGATCCGAGTTGTCACCGGACACCTTGGTTTTAATTGCATTTTTTATGGTTTGATAAGTGTTTGAATTTACCATTCCTGTTACGCCAAAACAGCTTTGCGCCGCTCTGCCAACCAGGTTAGCAAAATAGTTGTTCGTGATTTCAATATATCCGTTTGGATTTTCTATTTTAATCATAAGTTATCCCTCCAAATTGTAATTTGTTAACTATTCTATTTCAAAAGAATAAATCTTTATATCCGTAAATTATTTTAAGATTCAAAGTTCCAGCTGTCAATATTTGAAAAATAATTTCCGTAATATCCTTGGATATCACCGTGAAGTGCTTTTGAGTAGCAAAGCATCCCCTTTTTATAAAGCAAAGGAATATAAGGCAGCTCATCATTAAATGCAAGTATAAATTTATCAAGCGTTTCCTTGCCTGAAAGGAAGTCCGTGTAAAGATCGTCACAGGTATTCTTTTTGTTGTTAATACCGTATCTGACACCGCCCTTTGAATCAAAAAACGGATACAAACTCATATCATCACCAAGCTTGACCTCGCCGATATAAATATCGAAATTGCCGTTCTTGATTTTGTTGGTGTAATTCTTTTGGCTTTCCTTATCAATGGTAACCTTGAAGCCTGCAAGCTCCAGCTGGCTTTTTATTAAGTTTGCGGCAGCCAGCTTGTTTTCGTTTTTATTTACAAGTATAGAAAGCTTGAGCTTTTTACTGCTGTAAGCACTTTGAACAATTGCCTGTCTTGCAGAGGATATATCCGCATTTTCACTGAAAAGGTTAATATTCTCTATAGCCTTAAATTCAGGATTGAAAACAGAATTTGCAGCAGTTGCATATCCCGAATACGCATTTTCAACCAGTGATGCTCTGTCAACAGCAAGATTGATTGCTTTTCTGATATAGCTGTTAGAGGTAATGCCTGAGGAAGAATTGATTCCGATATAAACAAGATTGTTCATAGATATTGTTTTTTTAGCACAGGTAAAGCGCTTGGAAATGTCCTGACTCATATCTCTGAATGCAAATGAGATATTACCGATGTTTACAGCATTATCTATTGAATCCTCAGATGCAATGTTCAGCAGTGTTATTGTTGTGATGTATGGGTCGAAGTCACTATTCCTGTTTACGGTAAGTACAGTATTACCATCCTGCAGTTTGTAGCAATATCTTCCGCTTCCTATAGGGAATCCGTCCTCGTCATCCTTTGTAGATGCAATAGGGAAGGTGAGAAGATTAATTGCATATGGATTTGCATATTTTAATTTGAATATTACGGAATTGCCGTTTGCTTCAACATAACTGATACAGCTGAGGCTGTTTCCGTAAGCGGCTGATTTCATTGCTGCCTTTGAAGAATATATAACATCCTCTGTGCTTACACTGCTTCCGTCAGAAAACTTTAATTGATTGTTAATATCAACTCTTATCGTTGTTGCATCTGTGTATGCATATCCGGTTGCAATGTTTGGTGTTATTTCATAATTTTCATCTATATCAAACAGAGATTCAAATACCAAGCTTGCAAGCACCTGATTGTTTTGACTTTCTGCTTTAAACGGGTCAAGACTGTCTGCCTGTGTAAAGCTCAGCTTAAAGTTAGAATCATCGGTCTGTTTCGCAGTTGTAGTTTCCGTTGTTATTTCATTGTCATTGTCTGCGGACTGCGCACTGCATCCGGCAAGACAGGTTACAAGTATAGCTATTGCCAGCAAAAAGGCAATATATTTTTTCAGCATTTTTATCTCCTGATTAATGTAGTGTTTATTGTTTTTCCGGTGCTGTTATCTATTTCAAACAAGCAGCCTTCAAGAACACAAGGACCATCATCATTTTTAAATCTGACAGGCAGGCCTGTTTTTAATTTTTCAATTGCACATTCAGGACTTACGCCCAAAACACTGTAATAAGGTCCGGTCATTCCTAAATCGGTAATATATCCTGTTCCATTCGGAAGTATTTGATTATCGCTGGTTTGTACGTGTGTGTGGGTTCCGAACAGAGCAGATATCTTTCCATCCAGATAAAAGCCCATAGCTCTTTTTTCCGAGGTTGTTTCAGCATGATAATCAACGATAATGATTTTAACGTCCTGCGCTTTCATCTCATTAATAATATCATCTATTATATTGAACGGGTTATCAATAGGCTCAATAAATATATGACCCTGCAGATTAATTATGCCTATCTGACAATAGCCTTTATCAATAATAATGCTTCCTTTTCCGGCAGCACTTTTATGGAGATTGGCAGGTCTGATGATAGGGTTATTCCCGTCAAGATAATCGTATATTTCTCTTCTTCTCAGTCCGTGATTACCCAGTGTTATTACATCAACGCCGCTGTCTAAAATAAACTTTGCACTCTGCGGAAGTATGCCGTTGCCTATAGCAGAGTTTTCTCCGTTGGCAATGACCAAATCAGCACCAAGCTCTTTTTTTAGTTTGGGTAATTGAAGTCTTAAATAATCACAGCCTTGCTGAGATACGATATCACCTATAGTTAAAATTTTCAATATTACACCATTTTCTATGTTAAATTATTGCTATTATACTATATATTCGTATTAAAAACAAGAAATTGACATAAATATTAATACTGTGTTAAAATAATTTATATCATATGTATTGTACAATATGACTATAAAATAGATTTGAGGTTTGATATGAATATTTGTGTATTTGGTGCTGCAAGCAGCGAAATAAGTAAGGACTATATTGAAAAGGTTGAGGATTTGGCATTGACCCTTGCCAAAAGAGGACATAACCTTGTGTTTGGTGCAGGCGGACAGGGACTAATGGGTGCAGCTGCAGTCGGTTTTAAAAAAGGCGAGGCGAAGATAATTGGTGTTATCCCTACATTTTTCAAGGAGGCTGCTGTGGAAGCCATTTATGAAGAATGCGACGAGCTTATTTATACAGATACAATGCGTGAACGCAAGGGGAAAATGGAAGATTTAGCCGATGCTTTTATTATTGTTCCCGGCGGTATCGGTACATTTGAGGAATTTTTTGAAGTGCTTACGCTGAAACAGCTGGGCAGACATAATAAGCCAATTGCAATTTATAATATAAATGGTTATTATGATTCCATGGATTCACTGTTGGATAAATCAATAAGTGAGGGTTTTGTCAAACAAGCCTGCAAAAACATTTATCACATTACTGCATCTGCTGATGAATTGATAAATTATGTTGAAAAGGATGATGAAAAGCATTTTTCCGTAAAAGATTTGAAAAATGGTTAAAAAATTTTTTCATTTAAATATGTATAAATTCTTGACATATAACAAATTTTGTGATAATATTATCCAGCAACGAGCAAAGAACGTTGTTTGATAATAAATAGAGGTATAGTGTAACGGTAACACTCCGGACTCTGACTCCGTCATTTAAGGTTCGAATCCTTATACCTCTGCCAAAGTTGGACAGTTCGTAACGAACTGTCCATTTTCTTTCGCCTTTTGGCACAATTTTGCACCTGAAAAGGTGCTTTTTCACTTTCTATATTTATTTGCAATTTCCCATAGAAGATCTTTGTGAGACTTTCCGAGACACACAAACTCGCCAAACCTTGCCAATTTGGTGAGAGATTTTCGAGAGATAAAGGCGAGGACTTTAATCCTCACCATTACCTTAAAGATTTGTGTAGCGACAAACAGAGCCAAGCGTTTCTGCAACACAATACATACCACACCTTGTTTTGAAAGTCCAGTAAAAATAAAATATTTTAGCCTTTATTATTGTTTGTCATCATATTATGAGGTAGGGGTGGTGTAAATTATGCAGTGGCTTTTATGCAATATGATTTGGGTTCGTTTCGATTTTGTATTTTTTTGGAGATAAGCCATAATATTTTTTGAAGGTTTTGATAAACTGTGTTGTGTCCTTGTAACCTACTGCGGTACAGATTTCATCAATTTTTAAATTGGTCGTCAACAACAGTGTGGCTGCCTCGTTCATTTTTATTTCTCTTATCAGCTCGGAAAAGGTCTTTCCGAGTTCTTTTTTTATTAGTACACTCAGATAGGAGGAATTGAGATAAAAATGCTTTGCCGTATTTTCTAAAGTAGCTGTTGTGTAATTTTCGTTGATATAATTCAGAATATGTGACACCTGATCATTATTCACAACTGATTTACTTGAAAATTCAATATCATCGCAGTGTGACTGAATAAGATGTGTAAACAAGGTTATCGTCAAGCCCTGCAGCATATAGCCGTAGTACTGCTTTTTTTCAAGCTGTTGACCGAACATCATAACAAACAATTCCGAAACATATTCATCCTCTGCACAGTGAAATATCATTGTTGAACGGTACATTTTTGAATAAAGTGTTTTGGTGAAATAGCTGCTCAGTTCACTGCCTGACGATAGAAAATTTACAAAAAGCTTATCAAAGGTGCTTTTTCTGATTTTTAAGTTGATTAGAATGCAATCATCCTCGGGCAGTGCCTGATAGATTACACCCGGCGGAACAATAGATATATCACCACTGTGCAGTGTGCAGCTTTGCTTTTCAAGTGAATATTCGCATTTGCCGCTGAAAATATAATTCACCTCGTAAAAGTTATGCTTGAGGGGGAACATCTCAATATATCTGTCAGCCTTTGTGAGCGAAATATCCTCGTCGGCTTCAAATGCCTTGTCCTCATTGAGTGTAATATAATCGGGCATTGCAAAATGACTTTTGCTTTTTAAGTATAATTCATAAAGCGATTTAGGAACATAGTCAAAAATATCAATGCTGTATATTTCAAGCAGTCCTGCGTGCTTTGCTTTTTCGCCGTGTTTTTCAATATAGGCAAGCGCTCTTTTTTCATCCTCTGTTATCTCTTTGAGTTTTTCAATAATCTGTTCTTTATTCAAAATATCAACTCCGATATATAATTATACAACATATCACCTAATATTCAACCTATTATTTTGATAATAATAGGTCATTGTTTTATTATAAATGATATAATATAATAATTATCGGAGGGGATTATATGAAACCTATGACGCTTGAAAAGAAGGCAAGAGAAATTCAGAAATGGGAAAGAGAAAAGGCAAGACCCAAGAAAAGCTATTATCTTGTCTATCTTGTTTTTCTGATTAGTCTGATTTATGTAACGGATGAAATTGCATCCCAGATTTCAACACTGATGAAAACAGAAATCGCAAATGATTTGATGGCACGCTTTGGTGACAGGTCAGTGGGTATGCTTGATATACTCGGCTTTGTTGCAATTCCGTTTCAGGCATTGTCTGTATTCTATAAACCGCTTTCCGATAGGTTTGGCAGAAAGCTGTTTCTCGTTGTCAACACAATGGGAATGGGTATCGGTTTGCTGATTATTGCACTTTCAAACGGACTTGTCGGATATGTACTCGGTACAATCATTATGTTTTTCTTTGTGCCACACGATATGCAGGTTGTGTATATAATGGAGTCTGCACCGTCAAAGCACAGGGCTAAAATGTATTCGTTAATCAAAGCAGTTGCCACAGTCGGCATTATGCTTGTGCCGCTGTTCAGAAAGCTCTTTATGCACAGCGCAGGGGAGTGGCGAAATGTTTACTTAATCCCCGGAGTTATAGGGCTTGTAAGCTCATTCATTGCCCTTTTCTTTGCGAGAGAAACAGATGCCTTTATTGAGTCAAGACTTAAATTTTTAAAAATGACAGACGAAGAGTTGGAGGCAGAAAAGCAGTCCAAGTCAGCCGAGGGCAAGCAGGGTGGATTTTTTACAGGCTTGAAATTTGCTATGTCGCATAAGCAACTGCGCTGGATATTTATTGCAACTGCACTTTGTAATTTCGGCGTAATTATAACAATGCACTATCAGGTGGTTTTATCCTACGGATATGCTGAAAGTATATTGTCAGGCGGTGCTGCTGCAACGCTTGAGGAGGCACTCAACTCTGCAAGTATTGGTCCTGTTACTGCTGCAATATTCACTTTCCCGATAGGCAGTGCACTTGCGCAGCTGCTTGTAGGCTTTTTTGCAGACTCGGCAGGCAGAAAAAAATCAGCTGTGGCAATGACTGCTGTTACCATTTCAGCCTTTGTATTATTCACAATCGGCTCAAAGCTTGCGTGGAATCCGTATTTGGTCGGTATTCTCTGCGGTGCGGCTGTGGGCGGATACTGGGGAATATCCGATTTGTGCGGAATAATTATAACGGAGTCCTCACCGACTAACCTGCGTTCCTCAATTATGTCGGCTCAGTTTGTACCTATGGGTGTAGGCTATGTTGTTGCATACGGAATAGGACTTCCACTAATAACTGTATTAGGCAATACGGCTGTTACTGTTGTTACCCTTTGCCTTGCCGTTCCGGGTATGACAGCGTCGCTCATTGCTATGATGACTAAGGTGCACGATACAAAGGGAATTGACCTTGACAAAATAACGGGAACGGAGTGGGACTAATATGAATATATATTGCAATCCGATTAATATTTCATACAAATATCAGCATTTAATGGGCTGTAAAAATACTTTTCGTGAGGGTGCAGATTCAACGCTGATATATTTCAAAGACAAATATTATCTTTTTGTATCTATGTGCGGTGGTTTTTATTATTCCGATAATATGCTTGACTGGAAATATCATAAGAATGAAAAGCTCGAGATTTTTTCTTATGCACCTGATGTAAGCACCGACGGAAAATATATGTACTTCACAGCGTCTGAAAGATTGAAAAAAAGTAAAATATACAGGACAGAAGACCCCTTTGGTGAATTTGAGCTTGTTTCCTCACCGTTTCCGTTCTGGGACCCGAATATATATTTTGAGGACGGGAAGCAATATCTTTTCTGGGGTTGTTCAAACAGAACACCGATTTATGTAAGACAGCTCGATAAAAATATGATGCCGTTTGGTAAAAAGCAAAAGCTTATTTACGGTAACCCTGAGGAGCATGGAACGGAACGCAAGGATATGTATGTCATTGACTCTAAAAATATTGGTGAGAAATTTATCAATACAATCCTTGGCACTGCTCCGTTCATCGAGGGGGCTTATCTGAATAAGCTTGGTGATAAGTATTATCTGCAGTATGCCTGCCCCGGTACGGAATACCCTACTTATGGTGACTGTGTTTATACCTCTGACAAGGTTATGGAGGGCTATAAATTTCAGCAGCACAATCCATATTCCATTGTGCCGTCTGGCTTTACAACAGGCGCAGGGCACGGCTCAACGATTGCGGATAAATATGGCAATCTGTGGCACAGCTCGTCTATCTGTGTTTGTGTGAATCACAGCTATGAGCGCAGAGTCGGTATATGGTGTGCAGGTGTTGACAAGGACGGAATTTTATTCTGTAATCAGTCTTTTGCCGACTACCCGAAGGAGATACCTGACGGTAAGTTTGACCCATTGTCCATTCAGCCTAAATGGATGCTGTTATCCTACAAAAAATCTGCAACAGCCTCATCAACAAAGACAGGCTATCCTGTTAAAAATGCACTTGATGAAAGTATACTGACAGCCTGGTGTTCAAACTCAAATCAAAAGTGTGAATGGTTTTGCGTTGACCTTGGTGAGGGTATGAAAGTCGGTGCGGTTCAGCTGAATTTTGCTGATGTGGAAACAAAGGCAATGAACCTAAAAGCAAGTCAGTATAAGGGAACATTTCCATTTAAAAGATATATTGACTTATCTGACAAAATAAAAAACAGGTGGAGTCTTTACGGCAGCAACGACAATGAAAACTGGGAATTAATCAAGGATAACAGCAAATCAGATGATGCCCTGTGCCACGATTTAGTGGTGCTTGATAAGGAAACAAAATATAGGTATCTGAAAATTGAATTTGTTGAATTTCCATATAAGCAGTGCTTTGCTCTTTCAGGCTTCAGAGTATTTGGCATTGGCAATGGTGATAAGCCTGAGCAGGTCAAAAATACACAGGCAAACAGAATGTCCGATACCGAGGGTAAGATTAAGTGGGATAGAGTCGATAACGCACAGGGCTATAATATCCGTATCGGCATTGCACCTGATAAGCTTTATAATAGCATACTTGTTTATGAGGATACGCAGTTTATTGTCACTTTTTTGAATAAGGATACAAAGCAATATTATTACGCTGTTGATTCCTTTAATGAAAATGGAATTACCGAGGGTAAGGTTAATAAAATGAAATAACATAATATTAGTTAAAATCATAACCACCAGTTTGACTGGTGGTTATGATTTACTCGTTTACTGCTTTTTGCTCCTTTTGATTCGCATATTCTGCTAATCGTTTTCTATTCTGCTCAAACACCTCATCTACCATGTGTGTATAGATTTTTGCTGTTACGGATATGTCTGAGTGTCCCATAAGTTCCTTTGCAACATTGAGGGGTACTCCTGCAGCCTGACAATCAGTGCAGAAGGTATGTCTTAACAAGTATGGTTCAAGGTCTGGTGCAAGTGTGCTTTTAGTAATCTGATTTCTGTATACAGTCGCACCATTTGCAATATCCATCTCTCTGCAAAAATTGTGCCATGCATGATAAAATGCATTTTCGTCAAGCGGTAGTTTGTTGTTCTTCACTCTCACGAACACATATTTATCATTAAAGCCTTTGAGCTTATGTTCAATGAGTGCTGATTTGAGTTGTGGGGGAATTGGTATTTTTCTGCCTGTTCCTGCTTCAGTTTTTGATTTGCCGACTGTAAGAATTGAGTTTTCAAAGTCTAACCAACTCCATTCCATTCTGCGAATTTCAATCGGTCTGAGTCCACAGTAGAGCATTGTTAATACCATAGTTCCTGCATAGTGAGTTTTCGCAGTTTCAAGTATCATTGCTCGTTCTTTATCTGTTATCGGTCTGCGACTTCCTTGAGTTACACTTGGCAGTACGATATCTTCAGCCGGATTATCGGGAATTAACTTTTGCTTCTTTGCCTTCCTTAATATTCGGCGTAGTGTCATTCTGAGTTTAGATACCATCGCCTTACTCTTGCCGACTACTGATTCAAAAATCTTTGGCAGTCATCCTCGTGTATGTCACACAGTTTGTATGATTTGAAGTAGGGGATGATATGCGTGTAAACATAGTTCTTGTAATTGTCTTTGTTTACCTGACTACAGTCTGCATTCTTAACATTCAGTTCGTACCAATTGTCTGCAAAATCTTTGAATAACATATCAGGGAATACACCCTTGTGTTTTTCTGTTTCATTCTGAATGTAGTAGTCACGGATCTTATCATCCATAATCTTCCTGCATTCTTTTTCACTTTTCTTTGACCTTGCAGTCAGCACATCGTACTCGCCTAAGTCATTTTTAATTCGTTTTGTTATTCGATAGCAAATGAATTTGCCGTTCTTATCGTATAGTTCATACATAAATTTAACCTCCATATTCTTATTTTTTGCTCTGTGGCAGTGACAACACTATCACAGAGATTTTTAAATATCCAGCGTTTATTGAAAATTTTTATTAACTTGATAATATATTTTAGTAATGGTATAATAACAATAGTCGAGGTGATTTTATGAGTGAAGTTCAAATTGAAAAAACAATAAATAATGCTGCTGCATCCATTGAAATGGAAGGCTTTTCAATAGATGAGCAGAGCAAAATGTTGTGCAGAAAATTACTGTTAAATGAAATTACTATGGAGCAGTATATAGCACTTGTAAAGCAAAGAGCAGGAGTAAATGTTTAATGGGTTATAGTATTGATCCTATTTCTGATGGTTGTTATGAAGGAACATCTTGCCTTGTAAATAAATTTGATATTCATGATGACAAGCAACTATCCAAGATTGAGGCTGAGATTACTTTGGCAAAAATATCAATTTTAGAAAATTCACCAATATCTGAAGAATTTGATTTGGAGCATTATAAATCTATACACAGGTTTATTTTTGAAGATTTATATGATTGGGCAGGAGAATTTAGACAGGTTGATATTTCAAAGAAAGGCACATCGTTTTGTTCGGCAGAGCAATTGGAAACTACAGCAAAAAATTGTTTCAGCAGATTGAAGAATAATAATTTCTTTTTAGATTTGGGCAGAGAAGAATTCATTGATGCTATTGTTGATTTTTACCGTGTTACAAATATGTTGCATCCCTTTCGTGAAGGTAATGGCAGAACACAGCGTGTATTTATTGAACAACTAATTCATCATAATGGATATGATTTTAGTTTTTCTGATATTGATTCAGATGATTTAATGATTGCAACTATTAACTCGGCTAACGGTGTGATTGATTACTTAAAAAAATTGTTTTCAGAAAATATTTCTGGACAAGAAAACGGTATGACAATGGTTTAATTATCTTATGAACTTGGCAGGCTTTGAGCCTGCCTTTATTATTTGTAAACAATCAAGCACATCGTAAATGCAGTATGTATTGGTGTTACCAATCTCGGCACAAGGTAAATTTGATACTAACTTTCTCTCTGTTTCTCTGCTGATGCAAAGCACTTTACCTATCTCGGTGATATTAAGAAAGCAACCGTATTATGCTGATATTTCATTTGCCATTGATTTTAATTCTGCTTTTGTCTTTTTCGTATACATTACCTCCTTTTTGTTACAACCCCTACCATGACACCTTGTTTTGTGTCGATAAATAGGTGATTTTTTTATGTTCAAACACTCTGTGTAACCCCTAAGCCATTTTAACAATCCCTAACACCAAAAGTCAAAAAACACCCTAACACTCGGCATTGCCGTGCGATGTGATAGGAGTCGGGGAGCATTGCAACCCCGACTCTTTCTCCTGCTTGAAAATCGACCTTGAAATTTTGAGTGATTTTGTATTAAAAAGATAGGGGTTTGGGCTTAGCCCAATGGCTTTGTTTCGTCGCCATTTGGCGAGCGTAATACAAAGCCGAAACTCGCAGATACCAAAGCACCACTGTCGTGTTTGCTTTGGTTTGAAACAGACAAAACATTGTTGGTTTCACTTGTCTTTGTGACCTTGACAAATGCCCACAAATCGATTTTTGTATCTGTTTTGAGTAGTTTGTCGTCTTTCAATTTTTTGCTGTGAAGGGCTTTTGTATTGTTTGTCTACCAAAATTGATGTCAGGCAGCAATTCTATGAACTTTATACAAGTTTGTTTGCTGCACTCCGCCGAGAAAAGATTTTTTGATTTCAATGTACCCGTTTTTTTTCAAGCCAGTGCAACGCTCTGCGAGCAGTATTAATACTGATGTTGCAATATTCAGCGATATGCTCAACTGAATACCAGCACTCATTAACACTATCTTTTCTGCTGACAAGAAAACTGTATACAGCAAAATCTCTCGGTTTCATATTCGCATCAAAAATACAGTTGGGTAATAAAAAATAATTTCCGTTAATATTATTGGACCTCCTTTCTAAAGTTTTATAGATTTCAGAACGCAAAAAAGTCGGGCACTGAAACCTATACATACTTTTACACAGACTACTCCCTTGTGTGAGGAATTGCTATGTAAATATGTAAAGCCTCAATGCCCGACTATCCCAATCGTACATTAAATCTGTAAAATATTCAATTGTGTGTAATGTAGAATTTATTTATCAACTACAATAATTGTTTTATTGCAAGGTTCTAATCCTTTTGCTGTTACGGTGATTTCAATTTTCCCCGGATTATGACTTGAACGGATTACTGCCAATGCTCTGCCGTAATAGGTGTTATGGTATGAATTTGTAAAACCTTCCTCAGTGTATGGATTAGCAGATCCTAAGCCTTGCAGGGTTCCTTCACCTGTTATCTCTACAGTTACGGCAGTATCCTCAGATGCTTTTATCTCACCATATTCATCAGTAAGATAGATATTCAGATAGCATAAGTCCTGACCGTTTGCAGTCAGAGTATCTTTTTCAGCATCCAATGTGATAATTGTTTTAGCTGATGCAGTTTTCAGAACATCTCTGCCAAGCTCATTGCCGTTTGAATCATAGTTAATTGCCGTGAGTGTTCCTGCATTATAAAGCGCTTTGAATACAGCTTTGCAGTCTTTAACCTTTTTATGATTGATTTCAGCACCATTTAAAAGCAGTTTTACTGAATATGCATTTGAATACACAATTATCTGTGCAGGATAATTTTCACAGCCTTGCCAGGACCAACTGTGCACAGCATCGGATTGACGCCACATAGAGCGTACGGACTTTTCTTTTGAATGCGTAATCGGTTCAACACCTATATATGGTTTATTTCCTATTATTCCGTAAGCAGCACGAGTTAGCCACACCTCAGGTCGAAACTGACCGCAAATATCAATAATACCTGAATTTGCAAGAAGATATGGATATTTTTTTAATAAAATACTGCTATCTTGACTTGAATATGATACTGCACCGATTCCTGCTTCACCAAGATAATCATGGCCAGCCCACATAAAGTCACCGATAACATACGGAAGTCTGCTTACTAATTTCCAGTTTTCAACAATTGTTGGCGGACGGGTTTCGCTGCCTACAATAATTCTGTCAGGGTGGTGCTTTGGTTCATTTTCGTATCTTGATACAGCGTAGTTATATCCGCATATATCAACATAATCAAATACACCCTTTGTTGCCTTGTCACTGATTGGCATACGGCTTACCATATTCATCTGATTACCCATGAATTGTACAAGGGTGTTATAGAGCTCACTGCTGACAAGCTTTTTGCCTGAGGCTTTTTTCTTTGTTTTTTGGGGCTTTTTCTTTTTAGGCTTTTCATCTTGAAATACTCCGATTCCAAATGAGCCCATTGCACTTAATGCCATATTAATACCACAGGTTACAGGGCGTGTTGCGTCCAGACTGTGAAACAGCTTTTGCATCTGTTTTGATAGCTCAACTGCTTTTTTCTCAGATGTTTCAACAATTTCATTTCCTGTTGAATACATAACAACACTTGGATGATTATAGCATTTTTCAACCATTGATTTAATATCTTTTTCAAACCATTTTTCAAAATCAAGTGCATAATCATAAGTCTTTTTTCTGCGATACCACATATCAGTGAATTCGTCCATTACATAAATGCCATATTTGTCAGCAGCCTCTAATAAATATTTTGAGCAGGGATTGTGTGCAGAGCGAACAGCATTGAAGCCTGCTTCTTTAAGCAGGCGAATTTTTCTGTCCTCAGCATCTTTGAACGCACATGCACCAATAACACCGTTATCGTGGTGAATGCAGGCTCCTCTGAATTTTACTTCTTTGCCGTTAACAAAAAAGCCTTTTGTGCTCCAGGATAATGTTCTTATTCCGAATGAAACGGTTACTTCATCTTTTATTTCTGTACCTTCTCTTAAAGTGACTTTGCATTGATAAAGATATGGATTCTCATCAGACCACAGCTTTGCATTTTCAACAAGTATGTCAACATTATCTCCGTTTGCAGCTGCAATCAAATTTTCATTATCATATATTTCTATAGCTATATTGCCGTCTGTATGCTCTGTGCTGACATTGATAACTGAAGGATTAATTGATTTTGTGGTGATTTTTACTCCATCAGGTAAAATATGCACTTTTTCCTTAATATGCAGATAAATAGGACGATAAATTCCACTTCCCGAATACCAGCGTGAATTAGGTACCTTGCTATTATCTGCAACTACTTTTATCTCGTTTTTTGAGTTGTATTTTAAAAATTGCTCACAGTTGACAGAAAAGCCTGAGTAGCCGTAAGGTCGCTGTGCGACAAGGTGATTGTTTATATAAACGCTTGCATTTTTATATATTCCTTCAAATTCAAGAATAATAATTTTGTTTTCATATTCCTGAGGTACAAGCCATTCCTTTGTGTAGGTATAAAGTCCTCCGGGATAAAAGCCTGTGTCACAACCGTTGATGCAATCAGGATCACGCTTTTCATAAATCATAGCATCATGGGGGAGGGTGACACAATATGATTTGTTCTCCCCATCCTTTTGCACTGTCCAGTTGTCATTAAAAAGAATTTTACTCATATTCAATCCTCCTGATTGTAATTGATGCGAATATCACTGCTGTGCTTCAAGCTCTTTATCAGCAATGTCTGCATTACCGTTTCTGAGCTTTAAATCATTTTGTATCTGAGGCAGCTTTTTATCCAAATCATAGAACATAAATAAAATGAGAGAAACAAGCAGCAGTACAGCAGGGATTACGGTATAAAGCAGGATAATTGATCTTTCTGATGAAGCAGACTGCACATCAAGCTTGGCATCAAATTTGCCAAGTGACAGAGTAAATCCGATAATTGCCGAGGCAATGCCGATACCTACCTTTGCACCAAAGCCTGATACGCAGGAATAAATACCTTCTCCTCTTTTTCCGCTTTTCCATTCACCGTAGTCCATACAGTTAATTACTATTGATGCAGAAAGCAGATATATCGGCAGGATAGCTGCCATAGAGAGAGCCATACCTATCATCAATACAGGAACAGAACGAAGTCCGAGCAAGGGAATTAAATATCCGATTACGCCCATAAGTAAACCCAATCGCATTACATTTGTAAGATTGATTTTCTTTGCCAGAATAGGTGATATAGCAAGGAAGAGCATTGAAAATGCGCCTGACATTCCGACTAATGATTGTTTTGTTAAATCACCTACAATGTATGTATAGTAGTAAACATGTGACTGCTGAAGATTGCTTGCAGCATTTGTGAGCAGCATTACAAGTGCAAAGATAATTATGTAACGGTTATGGAATAGTAAGCCTATTCCTTCCTTGAAATCAATTTTTTGTGTGGCACTCAGGTCACTGCTTACCTTTTCTTTTATAGTGATAAAACGCAGCATACTGAATATCAGGCAAGGCACTACAAGAACAAGTGTTATTTTGCGCCAGCCAATCTGACTGTCACCCCATTGTTTGATGAGTAACGGCATTATAAGTCCGATAAGTCCTGAGAAAACACCACTGAATATTCCTGCAACTGACAGTACCTTCATTCGGTCGTCATCCCGTTCTACACTTCTTGCAAGATACACGGGCTCGCTCGTTGCAAAAAGTGTGTTAAATACTGAGAAAATTAAGGTGTAGACAACAAAAACAAAGCCTGCTGTTGCATTTTTGCTCATAACGGGTGCTGAGAATAACAGCAATGTAAACAGGCAGAAAAGCAGTACGGCAAACTCATACGGTCTTGCTCTTCCGAAACGAGTATTTGTTCTGTCAATCAGAAAGCCTGCAATCAAATCAGTTACACCGTCAAACAGCTTTGAAAGCATCAGCAATGTGCCTACAATCTTAGGGTCAAGCTCTAAAATATTTGTTGAATAAAAGGTTATGTAGCCAAGTAAAATAGTAACTGTGCCTACGGCAATATTTCGGCTGCACCATGCAGGGTAAAACCATAATGGTAAGGTTCTTTCTTTTTTTAAAATTTTATTTTTCATAATAATGGCTCTTTCAGTTTTTTATATGTTATTTTGAGGCGAAGGACATTCTCTGTTCTACCTGTAAATCAACATTTGTGGATATTACTGCGTATTTGATTTTGCCGGTTCCGCCCTCCTTGTAGCTTCCTTCGGCAGATATTATTTTTTGGAATCAAGGTCAATAACAACCTGTAATGTACCTTCGGTAAGATTTATTACCATTTCATCACCGACCTCGACACCCTCAACACCAATTTGTGCAGTAGATGTTACAATAAGGTCACTGATTTCCTGAAATTCAAGAATATCCCAATAGCCGCCCTGACCTGATTTCACAGTTTGGTCACTTACTGCATCAGTAAGCTCAATTTTATATGTTGCAGTTGACTCGCTTTTTTCAATGAGTGCTGCTGATTTCACCTGTGCTTCATCAAGCGAAGCAAGAGAGCTGTCAGCTTCATTTGTATCGTCAATACCGACAACATCATTTATATCAGGGAAGAATTCGCATATATTAATATCTTTGTTTATTAGTTTTGCATTGCAGTACATAAGAGCTCGTTGGTATTCGGTGCGCTTGAGTGTATCTGAATTTTCAAGGCAGTAATTATATAGTGCAACAATTTCAGCCTGCTCGTCAGGTAAGTTTTCACTGTTGATTTTTTCATAATTTGTTGTTTTGCCTGACATAAGTGAGCAGGATGCAAGGCAGAGGCAGATAGTAAGTGTTAAAAGTATTGAAATAAATTTTTTCATAATTTTCTCCTTATTCGATTGTTTTGTTGTTGATTTTTTCGGTTATTGCTAACAGGTCAAACAGGTCACGATAAAAGCTTACAAAAGCATCTTTGTCGCCGTCCTGCTTGACGGAACAGAAATCAAAATGATCTGCTCTCTCAAGTGTAGGCATTATATGCCATATACCTGTACCCTTAATTTCGTTTCCGGAAAAATCTGTGTGATTTTCTTCAAATGGATATAAACCGCTTTTTACAGGAACAATGCCGTCATTCGGCTGCCAGTCACGGCTTAATTTTTTACCGTTAATTCGGAATTTTGCACAGTTGTTTAAAAACGGATATGACATTTTGAAAAAATTGAAAATATCATCTGAGTAACAACGTTCTCTTCCTTTTTCTGTGGTCTGTGTGATTCTGTTTGTATATGAAAAATAGTAAATATTATCGGATTTTTTAATTCTCTTATTCAGCTCCTGTGCACCTTTAAGTGTTAAATCATAAATGCAGTTATCCTTTGAAAGTGCAAACTGCAGCTGCTTCAGTGTTGAAAACCTTGCTCGTTTATTACTGCTTCTTGGAGATGACAGCTTCCATTGATCCAATACAAAATCATAAATTGTTTTTTCGCCTAATACTCCAACAATATTTGAAGCAAGACCAAAAAACAGATTCGGTATAAAGGTTGCTCTTGCTACATTCGCAATTGGTGAGCCATTGTGAGGGGAGGCAAGCGTTGTGATTGAATGAATTAAATTACTGTGTCCTCCCTGAAATAAAGGCGAGCAATCATCCTTTGAGCACTCTCTTTCTGCTGCATCTCCGTATTCAAGCAGATATGTAAATAAGCGTATGGTTTCACCACCAAAGCTGTGACCTACAAGATGCAGCTTTGTCTGCATATCCCACGGCTTATCAAGCAGAGTGCAGTCGGTATAATCTCTGCCATATCTTTGGTGATGAAATTTTTTGCTATGCGCAGCACCATAATCAGCTTTTGTACCTGTTAAAACTGCAAATAAATCGCAGGCTCTGTCCCACGCACTGCTGAAAGAGCCTACAGTGGGGTTGTGAACCTTGTAGCCCATTTCTCTCAATATCGGAATCATATTAAAGGATTCTCCCCAATATGGTCTGTCTTTTTCAGTAGGTGAGCCGTCACCCCATGCTCCCATTCCGTGAACAAGAATTATGGGATATTCGCCTCTTATCTTTTCAGTACCTGTATTATTCAGAGACTTTTTCAAAAAATTCTTTAGAACATCAGGTGTACTTAATGGCTTTTTTATTTCTTCTTTATTTTTCAAAAATATCATCTCCTATCTTATTTTGTATATTGCTCCCTGTGTAATTCCACTTTCATTAAAGCTGTCCACACAGAACCAATAATCCTGCCCCTTATTAAGCGTTGTAATTGTAGCCTTATCAGATTCGTATATAAGATAACTGCTGTAAAGCTTATCAGGGGCAATTCCGTATCTTACATTGTAGCCGATTGCATCATCACACTTATCCCATGTCACTGCTGCATCAAACGGACTTATACGCTGAGCATATACATTCGTTGCAGCTGTTGGCTTAGTACCATTATCAAGACCGAATACTCTCAGTCCGCTGATTGCAAATTTTTGATTGTACGGCAGTTCAACTGATGTGATTTTGATATATCGAAGAAAGCAATTTTCGTTTAATACTATATAATCGTGTGACAGGTCGGTTTTTGTATCTGATTTATCACACAGCACAAACCAGTTTTTTCTATCGGTGCTTCCCTCAATGATGTATCTGCTTACTAAATCCTTTGACGAATCTATGTAACGCTTGTTTGCACCAAATTCCTGTGCGCATTCTGATTTGTTATGCTTTTGTGCAGGAATGCTTTCTTCAGCAAGATTTATTTGTATTGAATGGCAGGAATACTCTTTGCCTAAATCAACCTGATACCATTCATCGGCACTGCCTTGTGCACACCACCAGGTTCTTATATCCTCGTTTAAAGCAAGCCTTGCAGGATGTCCCTCAAGACAGCTTGATGCTGTGGCAGACTTGTTGTATGACAAAAGCATATAGTGTGGCTGCAGTTTTTCAGGATTGAATTTTTTATCAGGAAAAACAATCGGATAATCACCAAAATTCTGATTACAGAACAAAATTCCGTCATCATCAATACCTGCAGGGAAAAGACCGAGGCGTCTTTCAAAATTCTGATTTACAGAAATACGCATTGAGGCAATATGCCACAGATTGCCGTATTTATCTTCTATGGTGCTGCCGTGACCTGCTCCGTTTATGAAGCCCGTAGGCTTGAAAGAAAAGGGATTGTGTTCCTGAAATTTGTATGGACCTAAAGGCTTATCGGATGTGTAAACACCATTTCCGTATACAGGGAATTCTGTTGCAGGTGCTGCATATTGAAAATAGTATCTACCGTTGATTTTATTAACATAAGCTCCTTCTATATATGGTTTTCCTTTTGGGTTAGACATGGGAGCAAAATATTTCATTAAAAAGTTTTTAGGCTCAGGGCGTTCAAAGCCTTTGCAGAAAAAGCGTTCCCATCCGTGCTCTGTTGGTTTGCCTTCCATAATTTTGACTTTTTTGCCCTTTGGCAGCATTGTTTTGGTATCTAATTCTCTGCCGAAAAGGGGACGGTTTCCGCATCCCCAATAGATATAGGTTCTTCCGTCATCATCATAAAACAGTGCAGGATCCCAGAATCCGAATGGTTCAGATACCTTTTCAAAAGCATCAGATAAAGGGTCCTTTGTTCGCCATATTGTTGAAGGTCTCAGACTTGATGCACAAAAATACAGATATTCGCCAATCTGCCTTACATCCGGTGCATATCGGTACATATCAAGCTGTCTGTTCTCGTGCCAGTTCCAGTTTACTAAATCATCTGAGTAATAAAAGCCCGCAGACATTGATGCGAAAATATAGTATTTATTCTTGAAATAAATCAGTGTAGGATCAGCAGCCTCTCGGTGCGCATTTTTACCGTAATGCTGAAATTTATAATCAATATTAATCGGATTGCAATATTCCTTCATATTTCCCCCTCTAATAATCTTGATTTTTTATAAAAATAAGATAAAAATAAAATCAAAGGCTGTTATTTAGGACACCCTTGATAAAGAGGGTGTCCTAAAACTTTGTAAATAGCCAGATGATTTGATTGTAGGTTAAATAATTAAATTAAATCGGAGGATTTACAATGAAATCATTATATGAAGAGTTAAACGGAAATTATATTGAAGTTGGAGATGTTAAAATTCCTGCATTAGTATCAACAGATACAAATTACGAAATAGGAATTTGGGGGCAAAGGCATAAAGAGTATTTGATAGAATATCATAGGGTTATTTATTATGATTTGCTCACCAGCGATAAGCTTAATTCATATTTGCACGACATTGATGTCAGTGCAGCAAAAATGTATGATACGCTTGTAAAACAACTTTTTGAAAGTGAAGGTGTTACAGAACAACTCAAATCAGATAATCAAATGTTATGGGTACAAATGATGAATAACATTGCTAATCAAGCAAGAGAATATGTCTATGAATATATAAGTAGAATATAAAACAACACCTCTGATGATTCAATTATCGTCAGAGGTGTTGAATTTTAAATATTATTTATTTAGCCGCTTTTTATCTGTAATTTGAAGGGGTCATCCCAAAATGTTTTTTGAACACATTTTGAAAATATGCTTGAGAGGAAAAACATAGTTAATTGCTGATTTTATTTAAGCTCTTATCAGTATGCTTCAAAAGATTTTTCGCTTGCCTTAACGATCTTCAGCGAGTTTTCCTTCAATTAAAGGAGTTTCCTGTGCAATAATTAAAAGGAATTCCTCCCTTGCATTATACGAGGTGCATATTTTTTATAAAATTTTAAAAATTGTGTGTATCTTACTTTTTGTGTGGTGTACCGAATGCGCGTTCTAAATGGTCATATTCTTCTTTTGTTACAGGGAGTACAGAACCATGCTTACATCCCTCTGGGAGAGAGTATTCCTGCGGCTGTAATCTTCGAAAATCAGCTGATGCAATCCCTTTTGCAGAAGCAATAAGCGGAAAATACCCAACGCCGGCATTTGGGCTTGCATACCCATCCATCAGGAGGACATAATTGTCACTGTCATTCAGTTTATACACGCAAGGACCCTCAACACCATGTTCTCCTGCGACAATATTCTCAACCAAAGAGTATTTTTCTACGATATGAGAACTTTTTTCGCACTTAATTGTATGTAAGGTATCATTTTTCGTGAAACGATAGTAAGTATCACCTACTTTTACTGTTGTTGAATCAATAAAAGAACAGTATTTTCTCGTCGGAACAAACCACGCCCATTTTTCTTTCTTCAGGTTCTGTTCTTTTGGAACAAGAATTTCTGCTTTGGTGAAATGTTTAAAGTCCTTTGTGCGTGTATAATACACGCTCATATCCATTTCTCCTGCCGCTGCGGCAGAAAACGCCATTACATAATTCTTTTTTTCCTCATCAAAACAAACCTTTGGTGCCCATATACATCCCAGCGAATCGTCAATGACCTGTCTTAGGTTATCCTCACTCCAATGAACCAGGTCCTCTGATTCCCACACATGTACTGATTTGCTCCCACGCAGCTTATATTCTCTCCAGCGATTGCGGTTTACGTCTAAATCAGTAGCGATGATATAATACCTTCCGTCTACCTGAGAACGGATAAGATGCGGGTCACGTGCTGCTTTTGTTCCTTTGTCAGGGAGCAATATCGGCTCATTGCCATTAAGCGGCGTAAAATGCAGCCCATCCTTACTTAAAGCAAGATATACATTTTGCATATCCCTTGCTACTCCACGCCATCTGAAATAAGCGTATACATAACCATAGTATTCCATTATTTTACCTCTTCATAAAATCTAAATGTCTATATTTTTTAATTTTACAGTACTGTTATTGAATTATAAATGTAAAATACGCTGTTATAAGTTGCATATTTCGATAGAGTTTTTTATAGAAAAACAGAACTCTTATTGTTTGTTACCATATTATGAGGCCGGGGTGGCTCATAAATTAAGACACCTCTACTTTGTATAGTCTCATCTGATTTTTTGTGTTTTACCATGTACAATTCCTGATTCATTAAAACTATCAATACGCAGATAGCATGCCTGATTTGCATTCAGTGCAGCAATATGGCAGGAATTTTTCCCATATACCATAATGCTGTGATAGAGTTTATCCGGCTCGTGTCCCCACATTACAGTATAACCAACTGCCTTGTCGTCTGCCAACCACGAAATGTCAACATCAAGTTCGCCGTTAAAAACAGTTTTAATATCAGTTGTTTGAGTAGGCTTTTCGCCGTCAGCAAGACCGAAAACACGCAGTGCGGAAATTGAAGGAGTTTGATTGAACGGAATTTCAAAAATTGTACAGCGGATAAATCTTGCCTTTATGTCGTCCTCCAAAGATATAAAATCGTGCGATAAATCGGTTTGGGCATTTCGTTTATCGCAGATTGTAAAATATTTTTTACCGTCTAAAGAGCCTTCAAGGAGCCAGCGGGTATAGTGCTTTTGTGTGTCGATAACACGTTTAATCGGCCATTCACCGCCCCATTTTGCACCCTCGGGTAATGGCAGTTTTAATGCATCATCCATAAAATTGATTTGAATGCCGTGAATGCTCATAGGTCTTTGCAAATCAATCTCAAGCCACTGTTCAGGTTTTGAAGATGATGCCTTCCACCAGGTTTGTTCGCATTCCTCTGAAGCCATTGAAGCAGGGTGATTTTTATCACAAGATGATGCAGACATAGGCTTACCGCAGCTGAGAAGCATCCATTCAGGTTCTTTCCACGGATCCATTTCTTTCTGTTCAATACGCATTGGCCAATCGCCGTAGCGTTGGTTGCAGAATAATTCTCCGTCTTCGTCAAAACCGGCAGGGAATAAGCCTACTCTGCGTTCAAAATTATGATTGACGCTGATTCGCATTGTTGAGGCATGCCATAGATTACCGTGCTTATCCTCCATAGTGCTGCCGTGACCTGCACCCGGCATAAAACCGCTCGGGCGGTAAGAATAAGGATTGTTTTCAGCATATTTGAAAGGACCAAGCGGACTGTCACCAATATATACTCCGTCAGAATATACATTATATTCTGCACCTGTTGCAGCGTATTGCAAATAGTATTTGCCGTTATGCTTATTCATCCAGGCGCCTTCTATGTATGGTGCTTCACCGCCGGCGAGCATACGGAACATTTTTTCTCCAAAATCTTTAGGCGGCGGCATAATGTGGTTTTCACCATTGCGTTCAAATCCGTGTGCATCGGTGTGTTCTTTAATCAGTCCCACAGGTTTTCCGATTGGCTGCATGGTTTCAGGATTTAACTCAACACCGAAAATCGGTTTTGTGTTAGAACAGCCCCAATAGAAATATATTCTGCCGTCATCATCACAAAACAAATGCGGATCCCAGAAAGTCATAGTTGCGGCAACTTTTTCAAAATTGCCGGAGAGAGGATCTTTTGTACGGTAAAAAGTGCATTTGCTTAGTCTTTTAGAGGCGCAAAAATACATATAGTCACCGACTACACGCACATCCGGTGCATAATCATGTATAGGCAAATTCGGTGTGCTGTGATATTCCCACGATACCATATCGTCAGATATCCAAAATCCACCCGACATTGAAACAAACAGATAATAACGCCCTTTGAACAGCACCATTGATGGGTCTGCGCCTTCACGGCAAATGGCATTTTTGTAGAATTTACCGTGAAACTGATATGGATAAGAAAGATTCATTGGATTACATATATGCATACTACCACTCCTATTCTTTTTCTATTATAGTATACATTATTTGAAATACAATGTATTGTAAAATTCAGGCTGATATTGTATAATATTATCAACAGAACAAAAAGGGGAATCAGTTATGAAAAATAAATTGCAGGCCTTTTGCCGGAGTTACTATTCAGCACATAGTATTCCTCTGACATTTTATCAGGGAGAAAAGATATGTTATTCTTCATTTGAAGATAGTGTGGGCATTGCTCAAAAGGTTGTGCCTTTCGGCGGAATCAGTTTAAGAAATCCTGATTTTCTTGTAACGCAAGGTGACATGTTTTACGGCTGTATTTATATAGTTGAAACAGATTTCCGTATTATTGCAGGTCCTGTCTGCAGTGTTCCTGTAAACAATGACGTTCTTCATACATTTTTAGTGGAAAATGCTATCCCTCAGGATAAGTATGAGGATGCGGCAGTCTTTTTTCGTCGTGTTCCGTTAATGAATAACGCTCAGTTTATGAAAGTGCTTGAGTTTTTACATTTTGCAATAAATCAGGAGCAGATTGAGATTGCAGCACATTTTTATCCTAATCATCAAAGCCGTATTACAACAATGGCTAAGACTGAGGCTGAACAAATTTATTCATATGATGAAAATGTTACGTTTCATAATACGCATTATTTTGAGCAGGAATTATACAGAACAATTAAGCAAGGTGATATAGTCGGACTGAATGAACTGCTTCAGAAAGCAGGAACATTGCAGGCAGGCGTTCTTGCAGATACTCCCCTTCGTCAGTTGAAAAATCAATTTATCGGCACTGCTACAAAGGCAGGAATGCTTGGTGCTATTCCCGGTGGTATGGACCCTGAGGAGGTTTATGATCTTATTGATTTGTATATTCAGAAAATGGAGCGAATGAAATCAGTGGATTCTATACAAGAATTGCAGTATAGTATGATTATGGATTTTTGTCAGCGTACGGCTGCAATTAAAATTCCGGACGGAATAAGTGACGAAATGCATTTGTGTATGACATATATCCGTAATAATGTAAATAATATAATTACTGTAGCCGATGTTGCAAAGCAGATAAATCGCAGTGAAACCTATATAATTCGTAAGTTTAAAAAGGAACTGCGTGTAACTATTGTGGATTATATGACGAATTGTAAAATTGAAGTTGCAAAGCGTCTGCTTGCATACAGTGATAAGTCATTGGCGGATATAAGTTTTTATCTGTGTTTTTCCAGCCAATCCTATTTTCAAAATGTTTTTAAAAAGAAAACAGGTATGACACCGTCGCAATACCGAAAACAAAAGCAATAATTTATTTTAACATTCCGACTATTTTAAAAGTATTCGGAATGTTTTTTATTTTTAGATAGAATATTGTAATATTTGCCTAAATATTGCAATACTTATGAATTATTTTTAGTTAAAATAACATTATGAAGTGGTAGTCTTTGAATTTTGAAAAATAGGATACCAAATCAAATATATTGTTTGAGGAGATCGTTTATATGAAAAAACGTTCAGTAAAAACTGATCCTGAAAAGGTTCAACGCGAACTTGCTCGATTACGTGCAGAAAAAGCAAAACCAAAGGCACCGGGATATATGATCTATTTCCTTTTGGTTATAACAGTTATCTATTGTGCCGATACTATCACATCAGATATCGGAACGCAGATGCAGTCAATTCTTGCTTCGCAGATTTTTGCACCTGTTGTCGGTGAAGAATTTGCAGTTGCCCGAATGAGTGCTTTGGGATTTCTTGCTACAGTTGCAGGAGGACTCGCTTTATTTTACAAACCTTTGGCTGACCGTTTCGGCAGAAAAATATTCCTTGTGATTAATACCTTCGGTATGGGACTTGGTCTTGTGCTTGTCGGCTTGGCAACTAATATTCCTGTGTACCTGATTGGTGCATGCGTAATTGGTTTCTTTGTTCCGCATGATATGCAGCTTGTATATATTCTTGAAAGCACACCGCCAAAGCATCGTGCTAAGCTTACTGCTACGGTAAAGGGTTTGGCAACGCTTGCAATCCTTCTTGTTCCTGTTCTGCGAAATGTTTTCATTAAGGGTACAGATATGTCAAATTGGAGATATATTTATTTTATCCCTGCTGCAGCAACAGTAGTTATTGCAATATTAGCTATTTTCCTTATTCGTGAATCTGATGCGTTTGTTGACAATCGTATTCATATGCTCACTATGACTGAAGAAGAAAAGGAAGAAGCTCGCCAAAAGAAACAGGATGTAGATTCACAGGGTGGTTTCTTCAAGGCTTTAAAATTTGCTTTTACGCATAAGCAGCTTTTGTGGATTGCGATTTCACAGGGATTGTTTATGTTTGGTATGGTTATTACTACATACTATGAAACAGTTATGACTTACGGCTTTTCTCAGCAATTCCTTGCTGAAGACATGGCAATTGATGCAGCAAAGGGCGAGGCTTCAATGCTTGTTACCAAGGCATTACTTTTGTTCCCATTCAGTAATGCGATTTGTCAAATCCTTCAGGGATTTATTGCTGACGGTATAGGCAGAAAACGAGCAGCTGTTGTTATGAGTGTAATTACAATTGTGAGCTTCAGTTTGTTTTTCCTTGGTGCAAACTTAGGCTGGAATCCTTATATTGTTGGTTTGCTTTCAGGTGCTGCAATTGGAGGATACTGGAGTGCAAGTGACCTTTTTGGTCTTATGGAAACAGAATCCGTTCCAACAAATCTTCGTTCCTCAGCAATTTCTGCCCTGCCTATTATCAGTGGCGTGATTTATTCCGTATCACTGCTTGCAAGTATGATTTTAAACAATGTTCTCGGTGATGCAAAGATTGGTATTATCTGCTTGCTGATCGCAGTTCCAGGTATGATTATCAGTTTAATTATTTTAAGTGCGAAAGTAAAAGAAACAAAAGGCGTTGATTTGAGTAATATTCACGGCGACGAATTTGAGAACTAAGAATAATTAGAATAAGCGCACAGTTCATCCTGTGTGCTTATTTAAAATAAAAAACAGGGAGAATTTTGATATGAGGTATGAGTTAAATCTGAATTGGACCTGCAATGGTAAACCTGTTAATCTTCCACACGATGCAATGTTGGAGGAGCAAAGGGATGGTAGTTGCCGGAACGGTGTGAATTCCGGCTACTTCCCGGGAGGAAAATACACCTATCAAAAAACATTTGAACTCAGCAGTGAAAATTTAGGAAAGAAAATAGTTATTCATTTTGAAGGCGTGTATCAAAACTGTACAGTTGCGGTCAACGGCAATCAGTGCGGTGCACATAAATATGGATATACGGCTTTTGATGTGAATATTTCGGACGCCGTTAAGGCAGGGAAAAATCTTCTTCGTGTTGACGTGGATAACTCCTTAGAACCAAATTGCCGATGGTATTCAGGCTCGGGTATCTACCGTCCGGTAAGTCTGCTGATTGGCGAACTTGAAGAGCCGAAAATCATTACAAAATCATATAATCCTGCTGTGATTCAGGTAACAGCAGATGCAGATATGGTGGAAATTTTTGATGGCGAAGCACTTGTGGCAACAGGCGTTTCAGGCGATATAACCATTCCAAACGCTAAACTTTGGGATGAATATAATCCTAATCTCTATACCTGCGTTATCAGCAAGGACGACAAAAAAATCAGCACCACATTTGGCATCAGACTTTTAGAGTGGGATGCGAAAAAGGGTCTTCGTATTAACGGAAAGCGTGTTTTGCTGCGTGGCGGATGTATTCACCATGACCACGGCGTGCTTGGTGCCTGCGATTTTTATGACGCAGAATACCGCCGAATTTCTATCTTAAAGGAGAACGGCTTTAACGCACTTCGTATTGCGCATAATCCTGCATCTCAGACTACGCTTAATATCTGCGACAAACTTGGAATGTATGTAATGAATGAAACCTTTGATGGCTGGTATGTTCCGAAAACTTATCACGATTATGCACGCTGGTTTGATACAGAGTGGAAAAACGATATCGCCGCAATGGTTAAATCAGCATTTAATCATCCGTGTGTTATTATGTACTCTCATGGCAATGAGGTTTCGGAGACCGCATCACAAAAGGGTGCAGATACTTGCAGAATGCTTACAGATTATATTCACGAACTTGACAATACTCGTCCTGTAACAGCAGGAGTTAATGTTTTGCTTAATGTTTATACTATGCTTGGCGTTGGCGTTTACAAGGATAAGGGTGATTATAAGCCTGAACCGCTTCCGAAGAAGGGCGGTTATAAAGAAAAGAAAACAGGCTCAGCCTTTTTCAATGCGATGGCAGGCAAGTTGGGCAGTCTGATGTTTTATATGGCTGCAGGTAAAAAGGGAGATAAGGCTTGTAAGGGTGCTGCCGACGGTCTCGATGTTCTCGGGCTTAACTATGCGGCATCACGATATGATGATGATGCACGGAATTATCCTGATAGGTTGATGGTAGGCAGTGAAACTATGGCTGCTGATTTGCCATACAACTGGGAACGTGTTAAAAAATATCCACAGATACTTGGTGATTTTGTCTGGTCAGCTTGGGATTATCTCGGCGAGGCTTGTATTGGTGACTGGACATATCATTCATATAAGGGTCTGCCGCTTCTTGCAGGTCAGGGAATGATTGATATTACAGGTAAGCCTTTGGCAGCAATGTATTTTATGCAGACGGTATGGGGATTGAGAAAAAAAACTTTTATTTGCGTACGTCCTTTAAATCATGCGAGTGAAAAACCTTCAACAGGTGCATGGCAGTTTACAAATGCGATTGACAGTTGGACATGGCACGGCTACGATGGAACAAAGGCAGTTGTTGAGGTGTATGCCGATGCTGATTCTGTTCGCCTTGAACTCAACGGCAAAGAAATTTCAACTAAGCCTGTAAAGAAGTACAAAGCCATTTTCAAAACCAATTATCAGCCGGGTACACTGACTGCAGTTTCTCTTGATGCAAACGGAAAAGAAATATCAAGACAGAATTTGACAACCGGCGGCAAAGATATAAAATTAACCGCTATACCTGATAAGGCAAAATTGAATGCAAACGGTCAGTCACTGTGCTATATTCCTATTGAATTTACTGATGAAAAGGGAGAACTGATTCCTTATATTGAACAGCCTGTTACAGTGAAAGTAGAAGGAGCGGCGAAACTACAGGGGCTTGGCAGTGCTCTGTGCAAAACAAACGAACGCTATGTCAGTGATACTTTCAATAGTTACAGAGGGCGTCTGCTTGCGGTAGTCAGAGCAGGAACGCAGTCAGGAACAGCAAAGATTACAATTACAAGCAAAAATGTAAATCCGGTTGAAATTGAAATAGAAACCGTATTGTGAAGTTTATAATATCAAGAAAACAAGATCCCTTTTATGAAATGAATTTATAATTTTGATTAGGAGAACAGAAATGGATAAAAATCTTATGATTAAAAGTCATGCAAATTTTTTTAGAGATAATGGTGCAGAGTGTACTGTTCTTCTGAAAAAGGACGGCCGTTTTCCACTGAATACTGCCGGAAAAATTGCTGCTTACGGAAGCGGTGTTCGTAACACCATAAAAGGCGGAACAGGATCAGGCGAAGTAAATATGCCTTATGTTACGATTGAGCAAGGACTGAAAAATGCAGGCTTCATTATTACTTCTCTTAATTGGCTGAATGCTTACGATAGAGTGGTTGAAAACGCGAGGGCTGAATTTCTGGCAGAAATAAAGCGGGAGGCTCGTAAAAAATTTACATTGGCTGTTCAGGTTGCAATGGGTCGCTCAATGCCTGAGCCGGAATATTCTATTTCTCTTGATGGAGAGGGCGATACAGCAATTTATGTTTTGTCACGTATTTCAGGTGAAGGCAGTGACAGAGAGCCTGCTCCCGGCGATATTCTGCTTACAGACACAGAAATAAGAGATATTCTTGCCTGTAATGAAAAATATAAAAATTTTATGCTTGTGCTTAATACAGGCGGTATGGTTGATTTAAGTCCTGTAAAGGATGTTAAAAATATTCTTCTTTTGTCACAACTCGGTGGTGAAACAGGAAATATTCTTGCAGATATTCTGCTTGGTAACAGCAATCCCTCGGGTAAACTTACTGCCACATGGTTCGATTGGAAAAATCATCCGAATATTGGTGAATTTGGCGGTAAGGATGATGTTGAATATAATGAAGGAATTTATGTTGGATACAGATATTTTGACACACTTGGAATTAAACCGTTGTTTGCTTTCGGTTATGGTCTTTCCTGGACAGAATTTAGCATTGGTTTAATTGACTTTACTTTGGATGGTGAGAATGTAACAGTTTCTGCAGATGTTACTAATATAGGTAATTATTCCGGTAAACAGGTCGTTCAACTTTATGTGTCCGTACCGAGTAAACGACTTGACCAGCCGTATCAAATGCTTGTTGCTTTCGCTAAAACAAAGCAGTTAAAACCGGGTGAAACGCAGAGTATATCTATAAATTATCCTATTTCGGATATTGCTTCCTATGATTGTGAAAGACAGGCGTATATCCTCGAAGAGGGAAATTATATTCACAGAATCGGTACTGACAGCAGGCATACTGCGGCAGCAGGAGTTGTTTGTATTGATAGTGAAATAAACTGCGGGCAATTTGATAAAGTGTTCGGTGATTCGGAATTTAAAGATTTTGTTCCTGATGCAAAAAACACTGTTGAAGAATATAATGATGTGCCTGTTCTTAATCTGTCATCAGATGCAGTTTGTGTTCGTAAGCCACATACGCACAGCAAAAAAATTGATGAGGCTGTTGCTAAAATGACAGATGACCAGTTAATTAAAATGAATCTTGGCGCGTTTGATCCTAAGGGCGGTGTTCAAAGTATTATCGGCAATGCAGCATTTACTGTTGCGGGAGCGGCCGGTCAGACCTTTATGGATGGCGGTTCACTTGGAATCCCTTCCATTGTTGTGGCAGACGGTACGGGTGGATTGCGTATCAGTAAGGAATTTGTTCGTGATGAAAAGGGTATGTCACACGCTATTGGCGTTGCTTTGCCAAAGTCTCAGTTGGAACTGATTCCTCGTGTTGTTGTTTGGTTTATGAAAAAACTCGGCTATCACCCTAAGAAAAATGATGTTATTCACTCTCAGCCAACTACAGCTATGCCAATCGGTACTGCTGTTGCGCAAAGTTTTTCTGTGGAATTTGCTGAGAAATGCGGTGATATTGTAGCAACGGAAATGAAACAATACGGTGTACATCTCTGGCTTGCACCTGCTATGAATATTCAGAGAGATATTAGATGCGGACGAAATTTTGAATATTATTCAGAGGATCCCGTGCTTAGCGGAGAAATTGCAGCGGCTATTACAAAAGGTGTTCAGGCATATTCCGGCTGTGGTGTTACATTAAAGCACTTTGCTTGTAATAATCAGGAATTCAATCGTACTCAGAATAACAGCAAGGTAAGTGAACGTGCCCTGCGTGAAATATATTTAAAAGGCTTTGCTATAGCAGTTCGTAAAAGTCAGCCAATGGCAGTTATGACTTCTTATAATCTTATCAATGGTGTTCATGCTGCAGAGCATAGAGGTCTTCTTGAGGATTATCTTCGTCTTGAAAATGGCTATAAAGGTATAGTTATGAGTGACTGGATAATTGCGAGTTATTCAATTGATAAAAGTAGTCTCTGGCCTATTGCTTATGCAGATGGAGCAGTTATGGCTGGCGGAAATCTGTTTATGCCCGGTTCACCATTTGATTATAAGAGAATTGACACGGCTTTAAAAGCAGGTAAAGTAACAAGAGAGCAGTTAATGATTAATGCATCGGAAGTGGCTGCTCTTGCAAGAAAATTAACGTTGGAAAGTAATTAACTTTTCTGAAGAGTAAGTTAATAGAAAAATATGTATTTGTTATTTTGGTGAGATTCGCAATTTTAATTAAAGAACTATTTCCTGACGATTATTCATCAGGAAATAGTTCTTTATGATAATAAATTATGTTGTTTTTATTTACAGCACTTTCTAAAATATATATCTATTATACTATAATTATTTTTGTTCTGCTATTATTTTATTGTAAAAAGCTGTTGCCTCGTCTAGTGTTTCTATACTAATATCATCAAATGGGGAAAGCACACTGAAAACATGCGGAAGTTTTTTACCATTTACTTCATCATAATCTTTTATAACTGTTTTGGTTCCCTTACTTTCAAGAAGTTCAGCTGTTTTATGAGTTTGTGTGTTGGCGAGAAAATCACCGCTGCTTGTAATAAGATATGTAGGCGGAAGTTGAGCATAATCAATAATTTCATCTATATCCATAAAGTTATATGTATTTTTCTCTTTGTAGTTTTCTCCCCATAAGATTTTTGTGTAAATGCTTAGCGGACCGCCGCTCTTCATATAAGGAACAGGAGAGGTTAAAAGCAGTGCATCAATATCAAGATTTACATTATCCACATTAAAGGTTTCTCTGAGTTCTGCACTCTGCATAAGCACTGCTGAGTAAAGTGAAAGCTGGCCGCCTGCCGAGTCACCTGTAAGCATAATGTTGGTTGCGTCACATGGATAATTGCCCATATTATCACTTATCCATTTCAGTGCGGTCATACAATCTTGAAGCTGCTCATTAACAGTTACATCTGGTACAAGACGATAGCTGATGCTGAAAACAGTAAAACCTCTGTCTGCAAGTGCACGGCAGTAATGATCGTTTGCATCTTTTGTACCGCACATCCAACCGCCGCCATGAATATCTATAATTACAGGAAGTTTTGTATCTAAAGTAGTATTTTGAGGGTAAAAAACATCAAGTTTATGATAAATATTGCCGTCATCAATATAAGGAATATCCTTAATCGCATCAGTTTCGGTTGGAGATTGCGTAGTGTTATTGCTGTTGTCACAGAAGTACCAAGCCATTTGCATATATTTTATGATAAGGTTTTTATCAAGTTTACCTGAACTTTGATTTTTATATTCAATTGTGTCTGAATAAATCATCCCGCCTACGGCAGCAAGATTTTCTTCTTGATCTTTTCTGGGCTTTGTTATGATATTTACGAAAATTGTAGCTGCAATTGCAATTATAAGTATTATTCCTATTGCAATTAGCAGAACCTTCAGTCCGGTCCTTTTCTTTTTTGTCTTGGATTTGGTAATCGTGTTTTCCATAAATTTGCTTTCCTTTAACAATAATTTTTGTTATATTATATCATTTAAACTTATTATATTCAACTCATAGTTCATATGTTATTATTAGGCTAATCAGATGCTTAACGAGGATGTGTTTATAATGAAAAGATTAACAAAAGGTCGATATGCATTAAGGCTTTGAAAGGCGGAAAAAATATGTTAAAAATATCTGAATTACTTATAGACGGCAGAGAAAACCCCTTTGGTATTTCTTCCGCCACCCCTCTATTCAGTTGGAAGCTTGAAAGTGATAAAAATAATACATTTCAGTCAAGCTATCATATACAGGTGACAGATGAAAATAATATTCTTTTCTGGGACAGCGGTATTATTAAAAGTGAGCGCAGTGCTTATATTCAGTATGATGGTAAAAGATTAGATGCAAATAAAATGTATTTTGTTAATCTGAGTGTTACTGATACAAATAATGAACAGGCTATGGCTCAGTCTGAATTCTATTCAGGCAAGCTTGACGATCTATGGACTGCCAAGTGGATAGGCTCAAGCCGCAAAAATAACAGAAAAAATAATTTACCACCTGAATTATTTGAGAAGGTATTTGAAGTAAAAGAGAAACCGAAGCGTGCTGTACTGTACGCTTCGGCTATGGGTATTTACAAAGGCGAATTAAATGAAAAGAAAATAGGTAATATATTTTTTGCTCCGGGATATACGCATTATAAGACTTATTTTCAGTATCAGAGCTATGATGTAACTGATATAATCAAGACAGGCAATAATGTTTTATCCTTCTATGTTGCTAACGGCTGGTATCTCGGAACAATCGGAAATAAAAATAATGTTTACGGCAATAGTCGAGGACTTATTGCAGAGCTTCATTTGTTTTATGAAAACGGCAAAGAAAGTATTATTTCAACAAATGAAGAATGGCAGAGTACGATTGATACTTCGCTTTGCTATGCAGATTTCTATAACGGACAGATAATTGATAATACAAAATCAGCAAGAGATAAATGGCAGTGGGAAAAATGCACAAGGCTTAATGATGTTAATCAAAGGCTTGTTTCGCATTTTGGTGCTTATGTAACAGAGGACTGCCGATTAAAATATATCAGTAAAAATAAGATAAGTGATTCTACAGTATATGATTTTGGTCAGAATCACGCAGGTGTTCTTCACCTGACAGTAAGTGCCGACAAAGGCACAGTAATCAAGATAAGACACAGTGAAATTATAAACGAGGACGGCACACTATTTACTAAAAATTTAAGAAAGGCAAAGCAGGAGCTCACTTTGATTTGCGGTACTGACGGTGTTCAGGAATTTATGCCCGAATTTACCTTTATGGGCTTCAGATATGCTGAAATAAAAGCAGATAAGCCAATTGAAATCATTGATTTGGAAAGTGTTGTACTCACATCAGATGCGAAAATAACAGGCTCCTTTGCCTGCTCGGATAAACTTCTTACAAGATTACAGCAAAATATTGAATGGGGGCAAAGGTCGAATTTTATTGATATTCCCACCGACTGTCCTCAGAGAGATGAAAGAATGGGCTGGACAGGTGACATTGCCGTGTTTGCCGAGGAGGCTGCACAAAATCGCAATATATCTGCCTTTATGAAAAAGTGGCTCTATGATTTGCAGCTCGATCAACGCAGTAACGGCACACTGCCTGTTACAGTTCCCGAAATTAAAGTATACCAGCCAACACCATTAAAAGTACCTATTGCAATATGGGGCGATGCTGCAACAATGGTTCCGTGGGCTGTATATAATGCCTATGGAGATAAGAATCTTCTTGAAAATCAATATAATTCGATGAAAAAATATACCGATTCTGAGGTACGTGCTGCTGCGGCAGTCGGCTTTGGTGAATCAAAATATTTGTGGAATGTTAATGCCTTTCAGTATGGCGACTGGTGTGCTGCAAACGAAAGTGTATTTCAATGGGAATTAAAAGGAAGATATCTTGCAACTGCATACTTTGCTAATAGTGTAAGCATTATGCAAAAAGCAGCAAAAGCACTTGGAAAAACAGATGACAAAAAATATTATTCTGATTTACACAGTAAAATCTGCAATGCCTTTGCACATTTATGTATAAAAGAGGATGGCACGCTTAAAGGTGATTTCCAGAGTAATTACATTTGTGCTTTGTATTTTAATTTAGTTCCTGAAAATAAAAAGGATTTACTTATTAAAAGATTAGTCGAGCTTGTTCGTGAAAACAATCATCGTGTTATGACAGGGTTTGCCGGAACACCGTATACTTCTTTTGTTCTTGCAGATAATGGTTATGTTGACGACGCATATAAGCTTTTATTAAACACGGAATGCCCCGGTTGGCTCTATACTGTCAAAGCGGGCGGAACTACAATATGGGAACGCTGGGATGCACTTGACGAAAACGGACATATTCGCAAAATGGGCAGACAGTCCATTACGGATATGGTTTCCTTTAACCATTACGCATATGGTGCAGTCGGCAGTTTCTTTTATCGCCGAATACTTGGTATTGAGCCAAATGAGGCGGGCTATAAAAAGTTTACTATTAAGCCTGTTATAAGTAAATTACTCGATTATGCAGAAGGTTATATTGATACCATTTACGGCAAAATATCCGTCAAATGGAATAACAGCGGTGATAACTTTAAAATGCAGGTTACTGTTCCTGTTAATACCTCTTGCACGCTTATTATGCCGAATGGCAAAGAACATCAGCTTGAAAGCGGAACATATAAATTAGAATGCGAAATATAATACTATTCTGACAAGGAGAAAACAGAATGACAAACACAGAATTTCCAAAGGACTTTTTATGCTCTGTCTGTTCTTGTTACTGAAAACGGAATGGCTGATAATGATGTTGTTGTGAATGGTGAGGTTAAGGACAATAAGCGCATTAAGTTTATAAATGATTACCTCGGCAGTGTAAAGCGTGCTGTAAGTGAGGGTATTCCTGTAATGGGATATCAGTATTGGTCACTTATGGATAATTTTGAATGGGCAGAGGGCTACGGACCGAGATTTGGAATTGTTCATATTGATTATAAAACGCAGACAAGAACCCTTAAAAATTCGGCATATCATTACAAAAGAATCATTGAATCTAACGGAGGAATTATTTAACAAAGATATGAAATATTTTATAGGCATAGACCTCGGAACATCGGCTGTAAAAATTATACTGACTGATGAAAAAATAAACATAATAAAATCAATTTCAAAGGGATATCCGCTTGATTTTTCAGCAGATGGAAAGAGTGAGCAAAATCCGCTTGATTGGTGGAACGCTGTTCTTGACGGACTGAATGAAATAACGGCTGATGTTGATAAAAGCAGTTTTGCAGGAATAGGTGTCGGCGGTCAGATGCACGGACTTGTTATGCTTGATGAAAATGACAAGGTTATCCGTCCTGCCATTCTATGGAATGATACAAGAACAGGCAAGCAAACCAACTATCTTAATAATGAGGTAGGCAAAGAAAAATTACAAGCTTTAACAGGCAACATTGCCTTTGCAGGCTTTACTGCACCTAAAATACTTTGGGTTAAGGAAAATGAGCCTGAAAATTTCGCAAAGTGTAAAAAAATCTGTCTGCCAAAGGATTACATAAACTATATGCTAACAGGTGTGTTTTCAACAGATGTGAGCGATGCATCAGGTATGCTGCTTTTTGATGTGGAGCATAAATGTTGGTCAACTGAAATGCTTGAAATCTGTAGTGTAACAGAGGATATGTTGCCAACGGTTTATGAAAGTTATGCTCCAATCGGTAAGATAAAAGCAGAGCTTGGCTTTGGTGATAACATTACAGTCTGTGCAGGTGCAGGAGATAATGCAGCCGCTGCTATCGGTACAAATACAATTCTGAACGGACAATGTAATATTTCTCTCGGTACAAGCGGAACAATATTCATTCCGACGGATAGTTATGTTAAAACAGACAATCCTGCCTTGCATTCCTTCTGCCACGCAAATGGCAAATATCATTTAATGGGCTGTATTCTTTCTGCCGCAAGTGCAAACAAATGGCTTGTTGAGGAACTGTTTGATACAGACGATTATGATAAGAATATCACAGAGTTAAATATTGATAACGCAAACAATCAAATTTACTTTATGCCGTATCTTGCAGGTGAACGCTGTCCGCACAATGATGCAAATGTTCGTGGTGCTTTTATCGGTCTTGCTCACGATACAAAAAGAGCCGATTTGCAAATGGCATTGTTTGAGGGCGTATCATTTGCAATTAAGGATTGTCTTGAATTAGTACCGAATAAAATAGAAAAAGCCACCGTATGTGGCGGCGGTACGAAAAGCAGACTGTGGATGCAGATACTTGCAAATGTTCTTGACATTGAAATCAGCATTATCAATAATGAAGGACCTGCTCTCGGCGGTGCAGTTCTTGCAGCCAAGTCAAATGGTATTGAAATGAATATATCAAATGATATTCTTTATTCCGTTAAGCCAAATAATACACTCGCTGAAATATACAGCAGAAAATTTAACAAATTCAAAAAGCTATATCCTGCATTAAAGGATTTTTATAAGGAGGACTAATTATGATGAACAACATTCCTGAGGTTAAGCTCGGCATTATTGCCGTATCCCGTGACTGCTTTCCAATCGAATTAAGTACAAAAAGAAGAGGTGTGGTAGTCAATGAATGCTCAAAAATCGGAATTGATATTTTTGAGTGTAAAACCACTGTTGAAAATGAACTTGATATGCTGAAGGCTGTTGACGAGGTAAAGAATGCAAAATGTAACGCACTTGTTGTCTTTCTTGGCAACTTCGGTCCTGAAACGCCCGAAACACTCATTGCAAAGAATTTTGACGGACCTTGTATGTTTGTTGCAGCAGCCGAGGAGAGCGAAAACGATTTGATTAACGGCAGAGGTGATGCCTACTGTGGTATGCTTAATTGCTCATACAATCTCGGTATGCGTCATCTGAACGCATATATCCCTGACTATCCTGTCGGCACTGCTGATGAAATTGCAGTGATGATTAAAAATTTCATTCCTGTTGCAAGAGGCATTATCGGCGTTAAAAATCTCAAAATCATTACATTTGGTCCTCGTCCTCAGGATTTCTTTGCCTGCAATGCACCAATCAAGGGCTTGTATGAAATCGGTGTTGAGATTGAGGAGAATAGCGAGCTTGATTTGCTTGTATCCTATAAAGAACATAAGGATGATCCGAGAATCTCTGCTCTTATGGCAGAAATGGCAGAGGAAATGGGAGAGGGCAAATATTATCCCGACCTTAACGAAAGAATGGCACAGTATGAGCTTACATTGCTTGACTGGGCAGAGCAACACAAGGGCAGTAAAAAATATGTTGCCTTAGCAAATAAGTGCTGGCCTGCATTCCCAAGTCAGTTCGGCTTTGAGCCTTGCTATGTAAATTCAAGACTCGCAAGCCGTGGTATTCCTGTTGCGTGTGAGGTTGATATTTACGGTGCACTCAGTGAATTTATCGGTGCGTGTGCAAGCCTTGATGCCGTAACAATTCTTGATATTAACAATTCCGTACCTAAGGATATGTACGATAATTACATAAAACCAACAACCGATTATGCACTTACAGACACATTTATGGGCTTTCACTGCGGCAATACACCAAGCTGTAAAATGTGCGCAGACAGAGCTGTTAAATATCAACTTATCCAGCACAGAGTGCTTGAGCCAGCAGGCAGTGAGCCTGATATTTCAAGAGGAACGCTTGAGGGCGATATTGCACCGAGTGATATTACATTTTATAGATTGCAGTGCGACAGTGAGGGTACACTGCGTTCTTATATTGCAGAGGGCGAAATACTTGATGTGCGTACAAAATCCTTTGGTGGTATCGGTGTATTTGCCATTCCTGAAATGGGCAGATTTTACCGCAATGTGCTTATTGCAAAGCGTTATCCGCACCACGGTGCAGTTGCCTTTGGTCATTATGGCAAAATATTAACTGAAATATTTAAATATTTAGGTATAAAGGATATTGCATATAACCAGCCAAAGTCTTTACCATATCCAAACGAATTGCCTTTTGAATTTTAAATGAAAAACAAGTGATTTTATTCTAATTGATTTAATTAATAGACATAGGGTTTAATGTGAACTGAAAATTTAACTGTCTATTTCTGAAAAATGCTTAATGTATTTACAAAAAGGATTGAAATATGAAACGATTTAAATATCATTTTGAGCCGAAACACGGCTGGATAAACGATCCAAATGGATTGATTTATTTTAAAGGTAAATATCACGCTTTTTTTCAGTATAATCCCAATGAACCTAAATGGGGTCCAATGCATTGGGGACACGCCGTCAGTGATGATTTAATTCATTGGCAGGAATTACCGATTGCACTTAAGCCGGATATGTATTATGAGAATGACGGCGGTTGCTTTTCGGGCAGCGCTGTTGAAAAAGATGGAATTATGTATTTGTTCTATACATCCGTGTCGGATAAATACGGTCAAACCCAGTCTGTAGCAATGAGTGATGACGGAATAAATTTTAGAAAATACGAGGGTAATCCTGTAATTATCAATCCTCCCTGTGTCGGCAGCAAAGATTTCAGAGATCCTAAAGTAACCTTTATCGACGGAAAATATTATATGGTTGTCGGTTCGGGAAAAGACGGAGTCGGAAAAGTTCTGCTTTACAAATCTGATGATTTGCTGAAATGGAATTATATAGGCGTTCTATATGAAAATGCAGAATTCGGAGAAGTTTTTGAATGTCCTGATTTCTTTAAATTAGGGGAAAGTTATGTGTTAATGTTCAGCAAGATGATCTCCGATATGAACAAAACACAGTTTGTTATAGGGGATTTTGATGGTGAAAAATTTTATCCGAAATCCTTTCAGTCACCTGAAAACGGACCGGAGTTTTATGCACCTCAGACCTTTCAGGATAATAAGGGACGCAGAATTTTAATCGGATGGTTCTATAATTGGGGAAAGGAGCCAGATCCAGATCTTTCATTTGCAGGCGCATTGACAATTCCTCGAGAGGTAAAAATTGATAATGGAAAAATTCATTTGTTTCCCGTATCTGAAGCATATTATTTGCTCAATAATGAGGATGAATTGGTTGAAATTCAAAAGAATAAGATAGTAATGCACGATGCAGAAAAATCTAATGATTTGTGCTACAACGGAATTGTAAAAAGTGTCCATATACTCCGTGATGAAAAAGCACTTGAAGTGTTTATTAATAACGGCGAAACATCATATTCATATTGGATATAAGTTGAATTTTATATTGTAGATTGTTGCTTTTTAATAAGTCAGAATTACTCAAGACTTTGTTGTTTGGCGATATATGGATAGAATACCTTGATAGGAAAAATACCACTGCCGAATATTTTACAGGACGGCGCAACAGCAGTAAAGTTATTTTGAATTTATAAATTCATCAAAAATTGCTTCAAATTCATTGACAGAAGTAAAAGTATTTGCTAATATTTAAATACAAAATTGAATAAGTGTTTATATTTTTGCTGGTGCAGATAGCACCATGCATACAATCAATATAGACTAAATTTAAGTCGTTTACATAGTGATAAACACGCTATGCAGGTAGAGTAAAACACTCTGCTTGTTTGTGTTATTCACTTATGTAAACGGCTTTTTCTTTTATCAGAAT